>JANMGQ010000037.1:0-16876 GCA_031374735.1 Hyphomicrobiaceae bacterium
CAACCCAGTAGGTTTTTGTAAAGCCCTCGATCAAGCGATCGCGATGTTGCCCGGCACGCACGACGAGGTCACTCGACATGCCGATAGAGATGACGCCGCGTGGCGCGCTCGCAGTCAGGTAGACATGAAACTGTTTGCCGAAAAAGTCTGTCATCGCGTGAGCGTAGCACACCATTTCGACCGGGGTAGATCCCGGATATTTGTCACGCGAAGGGCGTGACAAATTCCGGGACACCGACGTTGGGGATTGGATGACCGCAACGGGTCAAAACCGCCCTACCCCTATTCCATTGCTGTGCCGCTTCCACGCCCATCTGCCGCACATGCGCAATCTCGCGCGCGCAACGGCCGCACGTCGGCTGCGTCGAGCGTGACCACGCCGATGCTGTCGCCGCCGAAAGATACAAATTCTACTGTGTAGCCTTTGCCGCCCTGATGCACGGCCATCTCCATACGACATGGACAACCGGATTGCGGTTGTCCGGCGACGGCAGGGCACCAACACGTTCGTACAATGTCCATGCGCATTACCGCGCGTCGATAGCAGATTGGCTGTGCCAGCATGTGTCACCAAGGCGGCATGTAGCGCATCTGGATCGTCTTGCCGGAGCCCAAAGAGCATGAGGAACTTTGCTTTCGATCCACCTTCCGGGTGGATGGGATTGAGCAAATAGCTCGTTAGCTTCGCCTCGGCGATTTCCAGCTGGTCGAGATGCGGTAGGCGGCTCATTGCATGCCTTGAGGCGCCGGACTGGTCACCTCGTAATCAATCAGATGATGTTGCAATCAGCAACCCCAAGGCGAACATGGCATGGGCGAGAGGGAAGACGGCCACGGCGCCGAGGGCAAGCTCAGCCACGACCAGCTGTGACGCGGTCAAGTTCCTCGGTCATGGTCTGTCCTTGCCTGGCACCAACGTGATGAGGCGCGGCTCCATTTATGTGACGCTTCCAGGCCCAGCGGCAAACGTTATTGCGCGGATAATTTTCAGACCCTTGCTGCCTTTCACTTCTGTCCTCCCGCGGCACCTGCGGGTGGGCCGCCGAACGCGTGGGCGAACGGGCCGATGGCGCGCATGTCGACTTCGAGCATCACGGGGCCGTCAGCGGCGATGGCGCGCTCCAGGGTTTCGGCGAAGTCCTCGACGCGCGCGACGCGCATGTGATTGAGTCCGATCGACTGCGCGAGCGTCGCGAACACCGGTGTCTTTGGCGCCGAGTAATGGCGGCGGCCCTGATATTGCGCGTCCTGGATGTTCTGGATGACGCCGTAAGCCTGGTCATTCATGACAATCAACACGACGGGCGCTTGCTCCTCGACCAGGGTCACAAGTTCGCCGAGACAGAGCATCAAACCGCCATCGCCTGTCAGTGCAATCGCCTTGGCCGACTGGCCGGCAAGCGCTGCGCCGATGGCCATGGGCAAGCCTTGGCCGATGCCGCCACCCGCGGCGTGAACGCCAAGGTTCGGCGCCCCGATCTGCACATAGCGATTGCCAAACGTCGAATTTGAAATCGTGACGTCGCGCACCCAGGGATGATTGCCCCCCGGGACGCGCGCCAGCAGCGTATCGGCGATCACCTGATAGGGCCCGAGCGTCTGGCGGAGCGCGCCTTCGCTTTGTGCCCGCGCCACAGCGATATCGTAGTGCAATTGGGGATCGGCGCGCCACGTCGCCGGCAGATGCGCAACGATGCCTTCAAGCACCAACTGCGCGTCGCCGTGCACGAAGAAGTCGCTCGCGTAGTTGCGGCATGATTGCGACGCGTCGGCGTCGACCTGAAACAAGGGACGCGGCAACGGCATCTCGTTGTTGCGCGTTTCGTTGCCGCGCAAGCGTGAGCCGACCACCAGCATGAAGTCACTCGAGGCGTAGATCTTCGAGGCCTGCGGCGTCATGTTGAACGCGCCCAGTGTGCCTCCGTGCGCCTCCGGCACGATCGCCCGGCCGTTGGTCGATGTGACGATACCGACGCCGCGCGCGGCCAAGGCCTGTGCCGCTTGTCCTGCGTCGCGCGCTCCACCACCGAGCCACAGCATCGGCCGCTTAGATTGCACGAGCAGTTGCGCCATCATCTCGAGATGTCGCGGCGTGGGTTGAACTTTCGCGATCGTCGGCGGTGCAAACGACATCATGGGCGTACACAGATCACGCTGGGCATCGACCGGGATTTCGAGTGCAACGGGACCGGCTGGCGCGCTCATGGCTGTGCGGATGGCGGCCTTCAGTGTGCCGACCGCGCCCATGCCATCCCAGATGCGAAAGTACGCTTTCGAGATGGCCTTCAGCATATCCGGCTGCCGCGGAACGTCGTGAATAGCAGCCCGATCACGGTCAGCGAACTTGCGGTCGACGGTCGAGGTGATGTGGAGGACGGGCGAACATGCCGTCAGGGCTTCCACCGAAGCACCTGCCGCGTTGCCGGCGCCTGTGCCCGTGCTGGTGATGACAACGCCGAGCAGGCGCGTGACGCGCGCATAGGCGTCCGCCATGTTGAACGCGCCGGCTTCTCCGCGCGCTGCGACGAAGCGAATTCTGCCCTGTCGTGCGATGGCGTCGAGGATGGGCATGTTGTGGATCGAGATGACCCCGAACACAACTTTCACGCCCATGGTGGCGAGACCGGCTGCGATCAGATCGGCGACAGAGATTTCTTCCCGGTTCATGCTGGCATGCACTTTCAGATGTGGCGCGACACGCCGCCGGAGACTTCGAGGCTTGCGCCGGTGATGTAGCTTGCCGCTGGCGAGCCGAGGAACACGATCGCGCGCGCCGCTTCGATGGGATCGCCCAACCGGCCGAGCGGGATGCCTTTCTTGCGCGCGAGGTCGGCGTACCAGTCATCACGCGACTGCGCTTTGTTCTCGCGTGCCTCGTACCGGCGTTGCCACTGGCCGCTATCGACGAGGCCGAGCAGGATCGAGTTCAAGCGGATGTGCGGGGCAAACTCGGTCGCAAGTGACTTCGCGAGGTTCTGCACGCCCGCCCGCGCAGCCGATGTCGCGACCATGTGTGCCTCCGGCTGAAGGGCGAGCAGTGAGTTGACGATCACGATCGCTGGGTGCGGGCTGTTGTCGAGCAGCGGCTTGAAGGCGCGGATTGGATTGATCTGCGAGAAGAACTTGAGATCGAGTTCATCGCGCCACGCGTCGTCCGACGTATCGGCAAATGTCGAGACGCGCCCTTGGCCCGCGTTGTTGACCAATAGATCCAGGCGCCCGTCAGACCAAGCGGCAACCTTGTCTGCGAAAGCGGCCACTGAAGCTTTGTCGCGGACATCACACGTGGCCCCGAACACATTGTCCGACGCGAGTGACGTCAACGCGGCATCGAGCCGGCGTGGGTCGCGGCCGCAGATGGCAACGCGGGCGCCCTCGGCGAGCAGCAGCCGCGCGGTCTCAAGGCCGATGCCGGATGTACCGCCGGTGACGAGGGCGTGTTTGTCTGCGAGACCCAATTCCACGTCAAAGCTCCAGGATCAAACGCACACGCTCAAGGACAGCATCCAGGACGTGTTGCGGCGCACGGCTATGAAACGTGATCTGACTCGCCGTCCAATCCACCGACTTGGTCTGCTGTGACAGGACGACCCCGCTCAGTTTGCCACGCGTCGGCAGAGGCACCTCGAAGGCGCCGCCGCGGACGCGGCTGGTGATCGGCGCGACAAACGCCAGACCGAGAGCAAGATTGAACTTCTTTGGTGACAACACGATGCCCGGGCGGTGCCCCGCCTGCTCACGTCCGGATTGCGGCGTGACTTGCACAAACACGAGATCACCCTTGTCCGGCTGATAGCGAGCAGCTTTCACCATACTTCTCTTCCAACCGGTTTGCCCCAGCCCACTTCCCGCGAGCCGTCGATGTCTTCCAGGGGCGGCTCGGCTGCAATGAGGTCGTCCAGTGTGAGTGGCTTATCGACCACCCGGATGCGCAGTTCACCAGCCTCGACAACGACGTCCACGGCCGATCCGTCCGATAGCGCCAACTGCTCCGAGACGTGGCGCGGAATTCTTACGGCGAGACTGTTGCCCCAGGTTTTGACGGTTGCTTTCATGTGGTCGCCTCGCGCGATGTATCTACGAAGTAGATACAGTCAGTTGCCGCAATTGTCTATCACTCTGCAAACCCCGGATCGGGGCGCCCCTGCATGACGGCGCGCATGGCCGGCGTCGGTGGGCCGGCCGTCATCCACTGGTCCATGGCCTCGGGCTTGTCACGTGGCCAGACCTGCGGCGCATGCGTGACCTCGTCGATCTGCTGCACCTCGCTGGTGAACTCGATGACGAAGCCCGAGGGCGAAACGAAGTAGGCGAACGGATTGTTTCCGGGGCCATGGCGTCCAGGCCCCCACGCCGCCGCTTGCCCCTTGACGCGCATGCGCCCGATGCCGCGCATGAAGCTGTCGATCGACGGCATCTCGAAAGCGACGTGATTGACGCTTGGATATGGACTGCGGTTGAGCGCAATGGCGTGGTGATCTGAATTGCAGCGCAGAAACACCATTTGGTTGGCCGAATAGTCCGACGTGCGGAACCCGAGGTGTTCCTCGTAAAATCGTTGTGTTCGCTCCATGTCGGGGGAATTCAACACGACATGCGAGGCCTTGCGTGGCCGGCCGGTCACGTCGTCGAAGTCAGCATGTTGCGTGACGTCGCAAGTGAAGCGCAGGCGACGGTTGTCCGGATCACGGATCATGAAGCCGAAGCCGCCGCCCGGGGTATCCAGCGGCGCGGGGTCACTCAGAACTGCGACGCCACCACTCTTCACTTGCTCATGAAGCGCCAGAAGGCGTGCGCGGCTGGTCATGGAAAAGCTGATGTAGTCGATGCCGAAGGTCGGATCCTCCCGCAGGCCGTAGATGAAGGGCTCGCCGCCCGTGCCGCGGAAGTAGATCGTGCCGTTGTGGTCGCTGACGTGGGCGAGCCCCCAGTTGTCGACATAGAAGTCGCGTGTCGCGGCGATGCCCGGCGCGCGCATCACGATGCCGGAGAGCCGGTCGACGCGGATGGCGGGTGTAGCTTGGCTCATTTAGCTCTCCTCATTTTCGGCACCGCTTCGGCGCCAACGTGCCCGAGACGGCGCGACAACTCGGCCGTCGCGGCGCGGATCGCCAGTTCAATGGACGCAAGCCGTGGCTTGTCCACGTCAAAACTGCCACTTGGCCCCGTGACGTTGATGGCCGCGACGATGCGGCTCGTGTGATCGAACACCGGCGCCGCCGCAGACGAAATGCCCGGCTCGAAGTGGGACGAACTCCAGGCAATACCGGCGTGGCGGTCTTGCTCCAGTTGCTTCTGCAGAGCGGACAAGGTCGTGTGGGTCTTGGGTGTCACGGCCTTCAATCGGGCGCCCGCAAAGATGCGAGCCACGTCGTCTTTGGGCAAATACGCCAGAATGATCCGACCCATCGTCGTTGCGTGAGCCGGCAGGCGGCTGCCGATCCTCACGTTGGAAATCAGATGCAGGTTCGGCGTGCGACGCGCGACGTAAAGAACGTCGCGGCCTTCGAGAATACCCAGGTGCGACGATAGGCCGAGCGTCTCCGTGAGCGAGGCCAAGATGGGATCTGCGGATTGAACGATGTCGGAGGAGGACAGCGCCTGCGCCGCCAATCCGGCAAGGCCAACGCCAAGACGAAAGCCACTGCCGTCGCGCGTGCGCTCCACCATGCGTTCCGCTTCCAGCGTCGCGAGCAAGCGAATGAGCGTCGTGCGGCTGATGCCGACGCGGCGCGCGCTCTGGGCGATGTTGCGCATCTCGTCGCCCGATGCGATCGCGCGCAGCACCTTGAACGCGCGTTCAACAGGTGGGACGCCGTAGCTGGGGTGGTCACTCTCGTCGAGGCTCATGGGGCCTCCAGGAAAGTGGCAATTGACCCAATGACGTCGTCCGGCCGTTCGAGATACGCCGCGTGACCGGCCGACGGAATCTCGATCAACTGCTCTGACACATCAGGCGCACGCTGACGTTTTGCGAACTCTGCAAGCAAACCCCGCGTGCCGGCGGTTGGCGTCACAACGTCCTCGATGCCACTGAGCAGGAGGACCCGCCCGGGAATGTGCGGCGCAAGCGCCAGGAGGTCGCCACCGGCTAGAACCTGCACCGCGTCCGTGTGGCCGTCATCGCTGAGCGACGCCATGGACGCACGCACCTTCTCGACGATCTCAGGCCGGTTCGCCGCATCAAAGACGAGGCGTGGTGCGCGCTTGGCTGCAAACGCCGCGGCGCCTTCGGCTCTGAAATCTGCCACGCGCTGTACGAGAGCTGGCGGCAAGGGATCAACGGGCGGCGCGCTGTAGCCGAGTGCGGGAGAGAGAAGGACGAGACGGCGATGCACGCGAAACTCTGGAAAGACCGCGGCCGCGTAAGCGGCGATCAGGCCGCCAAGCGATTGGCCCACGATGTCGACACGAGACGCTCCGAGTTCCGCGATGAGAGATACAAGAACCGCGGAGTGGTTTGTCGCGTTTGTCCATCCGCCCCTAGAGAAACGTTTCGACTCGCCGTATCCTGGCATATCCCATGCTACCAATCGCGGGCCCGCCGGCCAGCGCCGCATCAATTCGGCAAACGACTCCGCGCGTCCGCCAATGCCGTGCAAGAGGACAATGGTGCGCGCCGCATCACCATCGCGGATCAGCACATCGACGTCCGTCATGCGGCGGTGATCGAGGGGCGCGCTCATGTGAATACGAACCCGTTGTCGACGGGCAGCGTCTGGCCGGTCAGCGTCAATGCGCCCGGTGTCAGCAGGAACACGACGGTCGCGGCAATGTCGTGGGGTTGCTGCGGTCCGGGCACGGCACGGCCGGTCTCATACAGTGTGTGACGGTCCTGCGGCACGTACTCGGTACTCCAGGTCTTGAGGAGGCCCGGCGCCACGCATGTGATGCCGACGCCGCGGGGCCCGAGTTCGCGCGCGAGTGATCGGGTCATCGCGATGACAGCGCCTTTGCTTGCGACATAGGCGAGCAAGCGTGGTGCGCCCCAGAGCGCGGTGTCGGAGGCGATGTTGACGATGCGGCCGCGTCTAGAGGCAGCCAGCATCGGCGCAAGCGCGCGCGTGACGAGCCACGTGCCGCGCACGTTGACGGTCATGACGCGATCCCACGTCTCGATGTCGATTTCATCGAACATCTTGCCACCGATCCCGGTGGCAACGGCGGCGCAATTGACGAGACCGTCGGCGCGGCCTTCAGTGTCCGCGATAGCCGCTGAAAAACGATCGATCGAAGCCGGATCGGCAATGTCGGTGGCCATGAAGCGCGCGGTGCAACCAGCAGCCCTCAATTCGTCAGCCGTCGCGGCTCCTTCCTCAGCCAACACGTCAGAGAGGATGACATGGGCGCCGGCCTCGGCGATTGCACGCGCGAGCACAGCGCCAAGGCCGCGTGCAGCGCCCGTGACCACAATGACATGACCATCGAGTGATTGGCTCATTCGGCCGCCTGCTGCAGAGCGTCTTCAGCTTCGATCTGTGTGCGGGCGGCCTGCTTGAGCATCGTGCGAATGCGTGAGACGCCGACATCGTGCTGGTAGAGCATTTCGCGTTTGCGCGCGTCGTCGGGCATATTTTCGAGCATCTCGCGGTCTTGCTCGAGTACGTGCCAGTGCCTCGGCTCCAGACGCGCGCGATACATGAAGCGCCAGGCCTCGCGGGCAAAGCCCTCAACCTTGCGCATGCGCCAGAAGTAGACACGGCACGACGTCTCAGTCGCAGGCGTCACATAGCCGATGATGCGGAACGGACCACCAGGCCCCGCCGCAGCAGGGTAGGGAATGTCGAGCCGACAATACATCGTCTCGTTGCGCACGATCATGTCGGTCCAATCAAAGTTGTCGCCGACTTGTGCGACACGGCTGACGAGAAAGCCTTCCTGCGTCTTCGACAGCTTCATCAGATCCTGCTTGGAACCGAACGCCAGCGTAAATGAGTTGGCGTGCAGATAACAGCCGTGCATGGGGTCTGCGAGATTATCGAGGGCATAGCGATAGTTGCAATCCCAAGCCGAGGCGCACAGGAAGCCGGTCCACGCCGGATCAGTGAACTCCGGCGGCAGAGGCAAGGTTGGCGCCTTCGGCTTGGTGGCGCTCGGCATATAGACGAACACCGCGTCGTTGCTCTCGAACGTCTCGTAAGCCTGGACCGCGCGCCGACCTTCCAGCGGGCAATCGGGCATGGCGGGCACACGGACAATCGTGCCCGACCCATCGAGCGTCACGCCGTGATAGCGGCAGGCGATGTTGCCTTCGTGAACTTCCCCGCGAGACAGCTTGGCGCCGCGATGCGGGCAGAAATCCTCGAGCGCATGCGCCTTGCCAGCGGTGTCACGCCACAGCACGATCGACTGCCCGAGCAGCATAGCCGCGTGTGGCGCGTTGTTTTTCACCTGCACGGATTTCGCCGCGATGTACCACTGGCCGAGAAGGCCTGAGTTGACGCGGTTCTCGATGCGGGACGGGAGGTCGGACATGGTTGCCATGGGATCACCAGACATTGTGGGTTGGCTCGATCGCGGCGGGTTGCGACGCACGAGCCGGGATGCGCTCAGCTACGCGCTTGCGCACTATTTCTTCGGCCGCTTGATCTGGGCCACGGGATGATCCGGCGGATAGCTCGGTGTGACCGGCTTCGGATTGCCGATCATGACGCACATGAGCGCCTCCTCGATGCCCTCATTGACCAGGCCGCGATAGACGCCCGGTGGCACCGAGATGCAATCCCGCTCGCGCAGGACCACGTCGTGGCGCTGGCCCTGATGCTCGACGAAGATGCGCACCTTGTTGCCTCTGAGGATAAAGAAGACCTCTTCCGCATCCGTGTGCAGATGCGATGGGCCCTCGCAGCCTGCCGGCAGGATCATCGTCGTCAGCGTGAAGTTTCCAGCGGGAATGGCGTTATCGTCCGCTGACACACCGGTTGCGCCCGTGCCGATGTAACGCAACTGCGCGCGACGATACTTCGGATCATAATCGGCCTGAAATTTCAGCGCGTCCCAATCGGGCGAGCGTGTCTCATAACGCGCAACGCGGCTGTCGATCCATTGGCTGAGCGACTTGCCGGCCGGAAGCGCGACGGCCTCGGGTCTGATCTCGGGAAAGCGTTTTGGGTCGTCCATGGAGGTGTCCTTTCAACGTTGAACGCGTGGGATGTAGTGAAGAATGCGCGCCTCGGCCCAGGCCACCAGCGCGTAGAGCGCAATGCCGATCAGCGTCAGCAGGATGATGGCGTTGAAAACCATGGCGGCGTTGGCCTGGCCCTCGCCGTAGGTGATGAGGAAACCGAGGCCTGTGTTGCCGCCAACCAGCTCGCCGACCGTGACGCCGATCACAGCGAGCGTCGCGCCGATCCGAAGGCCAGCCAGCAGCGAGGGCATCGACGCCGGGAACTCGACCTTCCAAAAGATCTGCCAGCGCGACAGATTGTAGGCACGCGCCAGATTGATCTGGTCGCGATCAACGGTCTTCATGGCCTGCAGGACGTTCACAAGAATCGGGAAGAACACGATCAGGATCGTCACCAGCAGCTTCGGCCAAACCGTATAGCCGAACCACATGATGAACAGCGGCGCGAACGCGACCTTGGGCGCAATCTGCAGGGCGAGCAGATAGGGCGAGAGAACGCGCTCCCAGAATTCAGACATGCCCAGCAGATAACCGCCGAGCGCACCGAGGGCGGAGCCGACGACGAACCCGATCAGCGTCATGCTCAACGTCGAGACAAAATGCCGACCGAGATTATGCCTCGGGATCATCAGCAAAAACTCTTGTCCGACCTGCGATGCTGTCGGGATGATGTACTTCGGCACGCCAAATGCGGGCGGGCCGAACTGCCACGCGACAAGAAACGCGAGGAAGACCGCGAGGCTGGAGGCGCTGGAGGCGATGTGAGACGAGCGCGTCATTGCGGTCTCGACGTTGAGATATCTGCGGCTTGAGGATTGTCGTCAGTGATCAAACTGTCTTGCAGCGGGATCACTGACGCTTGAGGCTCAGTTCACGAACTGGTTCGTGAACGTGTCGGCAATCGGCACGGCGGTCTCGACGATCTTGCTGTCGATGTAAAATTTCTGCACCGCGGTCATGCGTGCCGCGTCGAACTGGCCGAGCTTGAAGCCGGCTGCCGGCGCGTACACGAGCTCGACGTAGCGGCGCATGATCGCCTCCATGGCTTTTTCTTTGCCAGCATGCTGCGGAACGGCTGCAACATAATCCTTCGACGCCTGCTCGGGGTCGGCCATGATGTCACCGAGGGCTTTCAAGGTCGCGCGTACGAAGCCGCCGACGGCCTTCGGGCGCTCCGTGATGGCCTTGTCGGAGGCGAGGATCGCCTGTGCCATCGCCGGGAACACGGCATCGACGGCGTGGCGGTCGAGAGGCACGCCGGCTGCCTCGATGGCCGCGGCCCATTCGGGCACCCCCGAGATCGCCTGCAAGCTGCCTTGGATCATGAGCTGCACGACGCCAGCCGGACCAACCGCCTGGATCGAGGCGTCGTCTTTGGTGAGCTTGTGGTGTGCGAGAACAGCCAGCAGGTTGTAGTAGGTCGTATCCTGGAAGGCGAGGACGCCGATGTTCTTGCCCTTCAGGTCCGCCGGTGTTTTGACGTTGGCATCCTTGCGCACGTAGATCGAGCCGAGCGACTTGCCGCCAAGCAGCGCGACGCCTTTGACCGTCAGCCCATTGGCGCGCACGATGAGGGGCGTGTCACCGATCCCGCCGCCCATATCGGCGTTGCCGACGGCAACCTGCTTGGCGACATCTGCGCCGCCTTTGCCGATCTGAAATTCGACCTCGAGCCCCTCGGCTTTGTAATAGCCTTTCGCTTTGGCGATCTGGAATGGCGAGAACGCCGGCAGGAAGTCCGGCGCAGGGAAGAGATACGTGATTTTTTCGGTCTGCGCGCTCGCAGCCGTTGCCCCGATTGCAAGAACGGTGGCGAGGCCGAGTGTCTTCAGGCGTTGCAGCATTGTAGGTCCTCCCTAAGGATCAAATCATGCGCTCTTCGAGGCGCATGAGATTGAAGAGATGAGCGATGTATTCCCCAGCGCGTGGATGGGCGCGCCGCTGAATTGGGTTGTTGCGACCGGGCAGATCCACCTTGATCTCCTCGACCACGCGACCGGGCCGTTCGGACAGCACGATGATCCGGTCTGACATGGCGACAGCCTCGGCGAGATCGTGTGTGATCAACAGCGTTGTCACGCCAGATGTCGCGATGGTGTCGCCAAAGCTGCGCTGCAGCAGCATTTTCGTCTGCGCATCGAGGGCCGAAAACGGCTCATCCAACAGCACGATCGCGGGGTCGATGGCGAGCGTGCGGGCGAGAGCCGCGCGCTGCCGCATGCCGCCGGAGAGCTGATAGGGATAGTGATTCTCAAAGCCTGTAAGCTTGCAGCGCGCCAGTTCCGCCATGGCGCGTGCGTGTCGCTCGGCACGCGGGACGCCCCGCGCTTCGAGACCGAATTCGACGTTGCGCACGATCGACCGCCACGGCAACAGCAGGTCTTTCTGGAGCATGAAGCCGACATGGCTGTTGGGGCCTCTCACCGGCGCACCATTGACGCTGACGACGCCGTGTGACGGCGTGTCGAGGCCGGCGGAGAGGTTGAGGATCGTGCTCTTGCCGCAACCCGAGGGCCCGACAATGGCGACGAACTCCTTTGGGTCGACCTTGAAGGTGATACCGTCGATGGCAATCACGTCGCGCCGGTCGGCGCCGGCGAAGGCGCGCGTGACGTTATCGAACGCCAGAGCTGACGGTGCTATCGTCATGCGTTCACGCTCCGATCCCGTTTTTGGCGTAGGCCTGATCGAGGTCCGCGTTGAGCGACTTCAGCAGGCCCTCGAGCGCATCGGACGTCCATGTGGACCGCGCTCCATCCGCGCGCACGATCCCGGCAGCGGTCAGCGCCGCGGCAATAGCGGCGGGGTCCTTGTGCCCGGCAGCAAACGCCGCTTCCAATGCGGCAGCAAAGTCGCGCTCCCACGCCGTCAGTGGACGTCCCAGTGACTGATGCGTGAGCTTCGGATCCAGCATGTGGCCTTGCCCCTCTTGAAAGTGCTCGCCCAAGACGTGCAGATCGCAAGTGTTCAGATATGAACTCATCGTCCATATGTGGTCATAGTATTGATGCGTGGTTCGCTTGACAAGCATGCATCAGCGCGCGACCTGCCGGGAGGTTCGAAGCCATGGGGCTTGCGGTCGAATTGGCAGGCTCGCGTCCTGGCCAGCGCCGCAGGAAGATGTCGCATATGAGGTTTGCAAACGTGCGCGAAACGCACCGAGCGACAAGATGGATCTGAGCTTCGAACGGTGAATTCGTGACAAACAGCAGTACTCATCTCCCCGACAACCGCCTCTACATCGCCGGTTCATGGCGACGCGGGCGCGGGCCCGAGATCACATCTGTGTTTCCAGCAGACGGCACAACGAACACGGTGATCAACGGAGCCTCCACAGACGACCTCAACGATGCCATCAGTGCCGCACGCACGGCGCAGCGACAGCCAGCATGGCGCAACTTGAAACCGCATGAGCGCGCGACCTATCTGCATCGCATCGCCGAGGGGATCGCAAACACCATCGACCGCATTTCGATCATTCAATCCCGCGACACCGGCAAGACCATTACAGAGACCCGCGCCTTGGCCATGAGTGCGTCTGGTTCGTTCCGCTACATGGCGGCAGCTCTCGAGACGCTCGAAGATACTCTGACGCCGCCCCGCGGCGATTATCTGACGATGTCGGTGCATGAGCCGATCGGGGTCGTCGCGGCGATCACGCCCTGGAACTCCCCGATTGCCAGTGATGCGCAAAAAGTCGCGCCCGCCCTTGCCGCCGGTAACGCTGTCATCTTGAAGCCGGCGTCGTGGAGCCCGCTCGTATCCCTCGAACTCGCGCGCATTATCGAAGAGGCTGGATTGCCGCGAGGGTTGTTCTCGGTGGTGCCAGGGGCCGGCGCAACGATTGGCGACGTGCTCGTGTCGCATGCCGACATTGGCAAAGTCGCCTTCACTGGTGGTACCGAGGTCGGCCGCGGCATCGCGCGCAAGGCCGCCGACAAACTCATGCCCGTGTCCTTGGAGCTTGGCGGCAAGTCTCCGACCATTGTCTTCGCGGATTGCGACGAAGATCTCGCTCTCGCGGGCGTACTGTTCGGCATCTTTTCGTCGAGCGGACAGTCTTGCATTGCCGGGTCGCGCTTGTTCGTCGAGCGCCCGATCTACGATCGTTTCGTCGAGCGACTGGTGCGCGCGACGAAGGCCCTGAAGGTGGGGCATCCTTTCGCGGCGGGCACGCAGGTGGCGCCGTTGATCCGCGCGCCCCATCGCGATGCCGTCGAACGCCACGTGGTCCAAGCCCAAGCAGACGGGGGCGAAGTTCTCGCTGGCGGCACACGGCTAACAGGCGATCCTTTCGGCGCGGGCTTCTACTATGCGCCGACGATCATCGCAGGCCTGCCAAACACCGCCGCACTGTGTCAGGCTGAAGTCTTTGGTCCCGTGCTCGCCGTGCTGCCGTTCGAGAGCGAAGACGCACTGCTCGCCGAAGCCAATGCGTCCGCCTATGGCCTCGCCGCTGGCATCTGGACGCGCGACTTCTCGAGAGCATGGCGGGTTGCACGCGCGCTCGATGCCGGCACCGTCTGGATCAACACCTATAAGCAGTTCTCGATCGCAACGCCGTTCGGCGGCATGAAGGACAGCGGCACCGGCCGCGAAAAAGGCCGCGACGGCATTCGCGCCTATCAGCAGCAAAAATCGCTCTATATGGACCTTGGCGGCAAACCGCACCCGTGGGCGGCCGCCACGGTTACGGCCAACAGATGACGAGGAACACGAATGGCTGCGCGGGTCATGAGCTCGGACGAGGTACGGCGGCGCGCAACAGAACCGTTGATCGTCGGCGAGACCGTTGATCTGCGTGACCTCATCATCGAAACGCCGTTGAATCTTGCGGACATTGCCATCGCAAATGTCGATTTCAGTGGGACCCACTTTCGCGCCGCCGTATCCTTTGAGGGCGCCGAGTGCCGAGGACTGACGTGGTTTCGCAACTGCCGCTTCGACAGCACGGTCACGTTCACGCGGGCACTATTTGAAAACGATTGCAGGTTCGACGGAGCCGTCGTCGTCGGCCTCCTCGATTTTACCGCTTGCGAGTTGCGCGGCGCTGCCACGTTCGACCGCAGCCGACTTCAGGCCGATGCGTGCTTCGATGAAGCCGTCGTGCACGGCAATCTGTCGTTTGCCAGTGCCACCATCCTGGGCCGCCTGAGCTTGAGACACGCGAACTGCCTCGGGGGCCTATGGCTAGACGGTGTCGAACTCGCCGCGTTCGACGGTGAAGGACTGGAGATCCACGGCCGCTTTTGGCTTAGAGATGCCAACAGCGATGCCTTGCAGAACGGCGTGATCGCCTACGGCTATGTCTACCGCTGAAGCGGTGCCATCATGTCGAATCGTAGCGCGTCTTCGACGCGGCATGGTACCTATTCACCGGCAGGCACGCAGGCGTCAGGATCAACACTTATGAAACACTACACAATCGCTGCCATTCCGGGTGATGGGATTGGCGGCGAAGTCATCGGCGCCGGGGTCGAAGTGCTACAGGCGCTCGCCAAACGTGACGGATCTTTTGCGTTCAAGTTTGATCACTTCGATTGGGGCGGCGAGTACTATAAGAAGCACGGCAAGATGATGCCGGACAATGGCCGCGCGATGATCCAGGGCCATGACGCCATTCTGTTTGGATCGGCTGGTCACCCCGAAATCCCCGATCACATCACGCTGTGGGGCTTGCGGCTCGCGATCTGCCAACCGTTCGACCAGTACGCCAATGTGCGTCCGACGCGCATTCTGCCGGGTATTGTCAGCCCGCTGCGTGCCGTCACCGGTCCCGAGTTGGATTGGGTGATCGTGCGCGAGAATTCCGAGGGCGAGTATGCCGGCGTCGGCGGGCGCGTCCACAAGGGCTTGCCGTTGGAAGTCGCGACCGATGTGTCGATCCTGACGCGGCCCGGTGTCGAGCGCATCATGCGCTTTGCGTTCAAGCTTGCGCAGTCGCGTCCGCGCAAATTGCTGACCGTTGTCACCAAGTCCAATGCCCAGCGCCACGCCATGGTCATGTGGGACGAGATCGCCGCCGAGGTCGCGACAGAGTTCAAGGATGTGAAATGGGATAAGATGCTGGTCGATGCCATGACCATGCGCATGGTCATGAAGCCAGCCTCTATCGACACTGTCGTTGCGACCAACCTGCATGCCGATGTGCTCTCGGATCTGGCGGCGGCGCTCGCCGGCTCGCTTGGCATCGCGCCGACGGCGAACCTGAACCCTGAGCGCACGTTCCCCTCGATGTTCGAGCCCATCCACGGCTCCGCCTTTGACATCGTCGGCAAGGGCATCGCCAACCCGATCGGCACGTTCTGGTCATGCGTGATGATGCTTGAGCACATCGGCGAGCCCAAGGCTGCGACCCGCCTCATGAAGGCCATCGAGCGCGTCACGGGCGACAAGCGTCTGCACACGCCCGATCTCGGCGGCGTCGCCACAACACGGCAGGTGACAGATGCCGTGTGTGCTGCTCTGCTCGGCGACAACGCGTGAACGCCTGAGAACCGACCTGGGCCAACCCGGGCGACCAAATCATCCGGGAGGATCCCATGACCCAACGCCGCGCCTGTCTCGCGTCTATCGCGTCAGCCGTTCTATTGCCTCTGCTCGCTGTCGCCGGCCAAGCCCAGGATGCCTTCCCGTCAAAACCCATCGCACTCATCGTACCGGCGGCGGCAGGCGGGCCGACCGACACCGTCGCGCGCCTGATCGCTGAATCCATGGGCAAGACGCTCGGCCAATCCGTGGTCGTCGAAAACGTCGCCGGTGCTGGCGGCACGGTTGGCATGGCGCGTGTGTCGAAGACGCCCGCCGATGGCTACACCATTGCAGTCTGGCACATCGCTCAAGCCACCGCGCCTGCTCTCTACGACAACATGAAATATGACGTCATCAACGACTTCGACCACATCGGCCGCATCACCGACGTGCCCATGACGCTGGTCTCGAAAGCAGGCTTGCCGCCGAAATCGATCAGCGAGCTGATCGCGTGGATGAAGCAGACCGGCGACAAGGTCACCTACGGCCATGCCGGCATTGGCTCGGCATCCCACCTATGCGCGCTCATGCCAATGAAGGAGCTCGGCACAACGATGACCGGCGTCGCCTATCGCGGCACAGGGCCCGCGATGAACGATCTGCTCGGCGGCCAGTTCGATATCATGTGCGACCAGACGACCAACACCACCAACCAGATCAAAGAAGGCAAGATCCAAGGTTATGCCGTGACGACGAAGACCAAGGTTTCATCGCTGCCGGACCTGCCAACGCTGGCGCAATCCGGGATGGCGGGCTTCGACGTGTCGGCGTGGCATGCGCTGTGGGCGCCGAAGGGCCTGCCGCAGCCGGCAACAGAAAAACTGGTCGCGGCACTGCAAGCGGCGTTGAAGGATCCCAAGGTCATCGAACGGTTCGCGAGCCTCGGCACAGAGCCCGTCGCACCCGAACAGGCAACACCTGGCGCGTTGAAAGCCCAACTGTCCGCCGAGGTGCCCAAATGGGCCACCGCCATCAAGGCCGCAGGCGTGAAGGGGAATTGATGGAGCAGGCAACGTCCGCAGTTCCGTCGACACCGGGCTTGCTCTGCGTGTCGGCGGGTGTTGTCGTGGGCCAACAGTGCTGACGCGGCCACGCCATCCAAATTCAACGGTGTCCCGGAATTTGGCGTGCCCTTCGCACGACGAATATCCGGGATCCTCACCCGTCGACGTCAAGGCTCAAGCCCGTGCAAGCGAAGGACTTCGGGATAGAGATCAG
>JANMGQ010000058.1:0-4142 GCA_031374735.1 Hyphomicrobiaceae bacterium
CGGGTGACTGGGGTTGCGCGCGATGCAGCACCTGTTGGTGTCGGGACGAAGAACGTCAAAAAGTCGACGCGGCTGCCGCCGGCGTCGAACAAAGAACTGACGGTTCGAGATCGATCAGGCGGCGTCGGTGAGTGCTGTGACAGTTGCAGTTGCGGCTGCATGGTCGCGTCCGATCTGGCGCAAGCGTTGTTGCTCGCCCGGGTCTTTGATGGTGTCGGCATGCTCCAACAACAGGCCGAGCAGGGCGTAGGCATCGATGCTGCCGAGGCCGGCTTTGATGATGATGCCGCCGAGTTGAATCTTGTGGCGGGCATCCGCCTTGCGCCGATCTTCCATGGTGTCACGCCGTCCCTGTTCCAGCCGATGCAGCCGACGCTCCAGGATCGACAGCGGTGACCTGGGGTTTGCGAAATCGCGCGGCGACCTCCTTGAGGGCCGCCTCCAATTCTTCCGTTGAGATGTCGATGTCGAGGAGGCCAGCGCGCTCGGCCAGACGGCCCAATGTCTCGCGACCGCGGCGCTGCATCTCGTCCCGCTTGGCCTTCAACGCTGCAATCTGTTCGTCGATCTCCTGCACCGACCGTCGGTTCAAAACTGCGCGCGTGCCGGCCATGGCCGATCTCCTCAAGGACTGTGGCGTTCTCAACTCACACGCACCGTGAACGGATGTCGGTGGATTGGGTCGCGTGATTTGGGGATTCCCGTCAAGCGCAAATCAGCGCATGCTCGAAGGGCCTGGTCCGGAGAAGAATTCGACGGCGCAATTATAGGATTGCGATGCAATCCTGATTTCTGCCCTCACGGCCCTGCCGAACTCAGTGCGCGTCACGACTCCACTGTTACAGCAATGGCGATCTCTCACTTCGACGCTCAGGTCATCGGCTCGGCTCGCAGCCCCATCGCGATGGCGGCCTATCGGCATCGCGTGTCCATGCTGGAAGTCGGAACCAACACCCTGCACAAGGCCGTCGATCAGGGCGATCTCGTATATGCCGAAGTCGTCGCGCCGGACAACGCGCCAGCGTGGGTGCAAGCGTTGTTGGCGCATGAAAAGCCGGCGGATCAGAGCGCGGCGTTGTGGAATGCGGTGGTCGATCAGACTACGCGTAAGAATGGCCAGTACGCCCGCGAATTCAACATCGCCTTGCCGCAGGAGCTCTCACGCGCGCAGAACATTGCCCTCGTGCAGGCGTTCGTCGCTGGCGAGCTGACCGTCAAAGGCTTCATCGTCGACTGGGTCTTTCACGACAAAGTCGGGAACCCCCACGTCCACATCATGCACACCGTCCGGCGCATCGATCCCGACGGCTTTGGGTCGCCCGGTGTGCCCTTGATCGGCACGGACGGGCAACAGGTTCGCCACAACGGCAAGCTTATCTACCGCCCATTCATCGGCGGCAAAGAGGACTTCCATGTCCTGCGTCAGGCCTGGGGTGCGCACGCAACGCAGCACCTGGCCGAGGCTGGGTTCAGCGCGATCGTCGACATGCGCTCCTACGCCGAGCAGGGCATTGCGCTGATGCCGACTGTGCATCGGGGGCCGGCCGTGTCGGCGCTGATCGCAAGCTCCGGCGGCTCCGTCGTCGGCGACATCTTACGCGAGGAGCGCGCCCAAGCGGTCCTCGAAATCGAACAGAACGTTGGTCTGTTGATCGATAGGGTCGCCAAGCAGAATGCCACGTTTGGGGCGCGCGCCATCGCCAAAACCCTACACGAGTATCTCGACAAGTCGGTGCAACCCGAACGCTTCAACGGGATTATGGCGAAGGCGCTGGCGTCGCCAAAGCTCTCCACCGTGCGCCCCGACATCTACGATCCCGTGACCGGTCGACAGGTCGCGCGCGCCGTCTATGCGACCCACGAGATGCGGGCGCTGGAGCGCGACATGGTCGGGGCGGCCGACCGGCTGAAGCAGCGGAAGACCCATGCGGTTGCGCCTGCGATCGTTGCCGCGTCCATGCGTGTTGGCGGCAGCGCTGAGGGTGGTCCCGCGTTCCAGTTGGCGCAGGAACAGGCCGACGCCATCCACCACATCACCGATGGGCGCGGCATCGCCTGCGTGATCGGCATTGCCGGCGCTGGCAAGTCGACGATGCTGGATGTCGCCCGGAAAGCCTGGGAAGGGGCAGGCAAACGCGTCCACGGCGCCACGCTCGCCGGGAAGGCGGCGGACGGATTGCTGTCGTCGTCCGGGATTGCCGCCCGTACCATAGCGTCCTGGGAATACGCCTGGTCGCGCGGTCGCGATCTGCTGCAAGCTGGTGACGTGTTCGTTGTCGACGAAGCCGGCATGGTGTCGTCGCGGCACATGCATCTGATCATCAAAGCGGTTGAGGTCGCTGGCGCCAAACTGGTCCTTGTCGGCGATCCCAAGCAGCTGCAACCTATCGAAGCCGGTGCGCCCCTCCGGATATTGGCGCAGCAGATCGGTGCGGCCGAAATGACCGAGGTCCGCCGCCAGCGGGAACCCTGGCAGCAGCAGGCGACCCGCCACCTGGCCCGTGATGAAACCGTCGCCGCATTGGCCGCCTATCGCGCCGCTGGCGCTGTGGTCGAGGTCGCAACCAAGGAACAGGCGCGTGACGCCATGCTGCGCGACTACCTCGCGGCCCGCGCTCAGTTCGCCAACCCTGACGGCAACGCTGTGATGATGCTGGCGCACACCAACGCCGATGTGCACGCGCTCAACCAGGCGGCACGGTCGGCCTTGCAAACAGCTGGGGTCATCGGTGAGGGAGCCGAGTTCTTGACCACGCGCGGCGCGCGCCAGTTCGGTGCCGGCGATCGCGTGGTCTTCCTCGAAGGTCGCGTCTTCACGTGCCCGAGTGCGCCGGAACTTGGCCGTCAGCGGGTGCGCAACGGCACGCTCGGGACCGTCGTTGGCGCGGCGAACGATACGCTTCGGGTCCAACTCGATGGCGGCGCGCTGGTCGCGTTTGCGTCTGCAACCTATGCCAATGTCGATCACGGCTATGCCGCCACCATCCACAAGAACCAGGGCGTCACCGTCGAGCGCGCGTTCGTGCTGGCGTCGCCGACAATGGATGCCAGCCTGACGTACGTGGCCTTGTCCCGGCATCGCGAGAGCGTCGGTCTCTACGCGCCTAAAGAGGGCTTTGAGCAGCGCTCTCTGGAGCAGACCCTCTCGCGCGTCAGCGTGAAAACATCGACGTTGGATTACGCCGACGTTGCCGCGGATACGTTCGCGGCGTCACGCGGGTTCCAGACGCTGACCGACATGCGTGACGGTTTTGCCGCCATGCTGGCGGCGAGCCGGGTGCAGCTCATTGCCCTCTGGGAGCGTGCCAAAGGCCTTGCGATCGCCCAACAGGTCAGTTTGAAGCGCGTCGCCCCAACTCCGGCAGTCCGTTCGGCGGTCGACGCCGTGACGCGGGTCACAGACACGAAGGCCGTCGAAAGCGCCGCAATCGGCAAAGCGCTCGACCGCTGGCTGACGGCCGAGGCCAACGCGATCGCATGGGATGCTGCGCCGGATGTACGGAAGCTGCTGGCGACGGAGCAGACCAAAGCGCGGGCAAAGATCGACGCCTTGTCGCCAGCGGCAAGGCAGACGCTGGCGGTACAGCAGGCGTGCGATCTTCAAGTGCGCAGGGACGTTTCCGGTCTGAAGGGACCGGCGCGTGCCGCGGCCTTGGCCGCGCACTTGGCCAATGAGGCCAAGCGGACACCCGAGGAGCGCGCCGACCGCTACGCGGCGGCCTGGTTGCGTGCAGTGGCGGCGCTCAGGACCGCTTACGATTATCACGGTGATCGACCGCGGCCGGTGATCAAAGCGGATCTGCGCGTGCTCGCGGCCGGCCTGGAGGCCGATGTCGACGCGCGTGCTGCGGTGCTGCGCCGGCCGCCGGGTGACGCCGACGATCTGCAAGTCCTGCAATCTGCGCTCCGCCAAGAGAAGAGCGCGTTGGCGCTGGAGCGCGTGATCGAGCCGCCTGTGGTCGAACAGACGCGCGCGATTACGCGATAATGGGAGTGGTTGAGATGACGGACACGGCGGTGAAAACGATCGCGCTTGAATCGGGCATCAAGTCGTTGGCGGCGGTCGGTGACCGCTTGGTGAAACTTGCGGCCGATGATCGGCTCGACGATGATCGCGAGGTGATCGGCGATATCGCCACCGC
>JANMGQ010000067.1:0-28580 GCA_031374735.1 Hyphomicrobiaceae bacterium
CCGCAGGCACGACCCGATAGCGTCCTGTCATTTTCTTCACGGGTCCGGGCTATGGCCGAGCTGACTCCGCCACACGCTTCACTGACAACAGACCCTGGGAAGCCCGGTTAGCTACTCCGGACGCGCTCCCCTCCGAGGTCGGAGTATTGAAGCTCCAACCATGTGCCCCGCCGGCGAGGCGTTTCCGCCCAACCCGGGGCTCGGGTCTTGTATGGGCGTAAAATGCCGGCAGCGCGCCGATCCGTCGACTGGGTAAGTACCCAGCTTGACAGCCCGGCTCTTCTATAGCGCTCACGGATGAACAGTCCCGAAGAACCTCCAACAGCCAGCACTTCTAGAAAGAAAGTAGCTGTAATACACGCGGCATTGCCGTGCATTGCAGCAAGCTCTTTCATACTCAGTGGGTCGGACATCAGTCCGGTGGCGAACTCAATGTGAACGATCGGCACGTCCCTTCTCCCCTCATTCTTCATGAGGGGAGAAGGTGCCCGAAGGGCGGATGAGGGGCAGCCGCTTGCGCCACCAGCGCTTGATCCTTCAAGTCATACAGAATGCGACCAACACCGACCGTGCACGTTGCTGCCCCTTACCCGCCCGCGCATTCGCGCGGTCGGGCACCCTCTCCCCTTGCAAGAGCAAAGGGAGAGGGAAAGTGCCTCCGTTTTCACATTGAGTTCGCCACCGGACTGATGTCCGACCCACTGAGGATGAAAGAGCTTGCTGCAATGCACGGCAATGCCTCGTGTATTACAGCTACTTTCTTTCTAGAATTGCTGATGCGGGGCCATATCGGGGTATGCGCGATTGTCGTGCTTCCCGGTTGCCACGGTGGTGGCCGAGTAACGGTTACGCATGTTTCGTAGTTCACTTTGCTCAATGACGACCAGGCACCAACGCCGAAGTCGAGGGCTGAACGGTCGAACAAGAGATCTCCCGGTTCCCGGTCAAGAGCGTCCATACGTGCATGGGGCCTGTGACCACGCAGGACCGGACCGGGACAAGCCGTAGCGTCCCTGTCCATGTGGCCTTCCCCACTTACCCAATTGGGTCGGCGTCCCGAAGTGCGTTGTCGCGGGCATCGATACCCAGGCCGCATGTCCTCTCTCCGACGCTTCGCCTGGCCCTCACGGGCTTCGACGCACGGAGCGAGGCCGATCCGGGCGAGGCCGATCTGGTTGGCTAGACCTTGATCGTAACGACCTTGCATCCTCTGCTTCTCCACCAGTCTCCCGGCGCACGGGCAATCGCACGAGCAAGAGCCTCGTCATCCCGCACACGTGCGACCCTCCAGGCCGCGCGCAGATGCGGGATGACGGTTCATGCGATCGCCTTGTCACGAGGCTTCAGAACGCCGTCGTCATGCGCCCGGGATTGAGAATGCCGGCTGGATCAAGCGCAGTTTTGATCCGCCGCGACAGCTTGGCAAGGCCCGGATCGAGCGGCTGGAACACATCGACGGCGGCACGAACTGCCTCCTCGGCGCGCATCAATGTTGCGTGCCCGCCATGGGTCGCAACGACCCGGCGCACATCGGCGGCGCCCGCATCGGCGCTCGGCGCCACTTCCGCCCACACGAGCCCACCGGACCAATCATAAAACGCGCGCACCGTCATATAGCGTTGCAGGGCTTCAATGACCTTCGGCCCTTTGGTCGGCGCCGTCGAGATGCGCCAGATCTGCGCATTGGTCTGGCTGAAAAAGCCGAGCCGGCGCAACTCGTCCCAGAACGACAGCGACAAATCGTTGTCGAGATCGTGCAGCTTGCCGTAGGGCGCAAGCAGTTTCGCAAGCGCGTCGCGCCGATAGGCGAGGGAGGCGAGGGAGTTCTCCAGCCGGATTGCGGTGACGGCTTTGCCCTGCGAGCGAACGGCGGCGTGATCCAGCGTCAAGGCCAGGGGCTGCTGGATGTGCACGGCGCCCGACACCTCGAACGGCGTGCCCATGGCCGCGCACAAGGCCTCGATGGCGATCTCATCGGGCAAGCCGAGCAGCACGAGTGTGGTGGTCGCCGGCGGCAAGGGCACGGTCTTGAACGTGACTTCCGTGAGGAGCGCGAGCGTCCCCCAGCTGCCCGACAGCCCTTTGACCAGATCAACGCCTGTGACGTTCTTCATGACCCGGCCGCCCGACTTGAACAGCTCGCCCGAACCACTGACGGCGCGCACGCCGATCAGGTGATCCCGAGCGGCCCCGGAAAACACGCGCCGCGACCCTGACGCGTTCATGGCGAACACCGCGCCGATGGTGGCTGCGACAGCGTCTGTGCCGATCAGGCCTGCGTATTCCGAAGGCTCGAAGGCCAGCATCTGGCCGGCTTTTGCAACCAACCCGAGCACCTCGGCGATCGGCGTGCCGGCCCGCGCCGACATGACCATCTCGCTCGGCTCGTGGAGGGTGATGCCCTTCATCGAGCGAGTTGAGAGGCGGTGTCGTGTGTCCAGCGGTCGACCGATGGCTTGCTTTGATCCGGAGCCCAGGATTTCCACGCCCGCACCGGCCCGCGCGGCCTCGGCAAGCATCTGAGCCGCGTCTTTTTCGAAGGCCGGACGCATGTCGGTGGCTAGCAGCATCAGTTGAGGCTTTCTCAGGGCAAAAGCAGCGGCCCGCTGTAGCACGAAAAACGCTGGCGCATAGGAAGCAGGTCGCGCGCTGGCGCGTCCGCCCGCGCTGGCGTTAGGCGCACATTGCAGCATCGCACTTGCCTATTGGCTTCGATGTGGAAAGACTGCGGTGTCGCGTTGATTATCAGGCCGATGAAAAGCCGCTTCGACATCGAATTCACGTCGTCCCCAGCTCAGGCAAATCGCCATGACGCACACAGACCGCTACGGCAACACACTCTCGACCACGTCGGACGCCGCCGCGGCCCACTACCGAGATGGCATGGATCGCGTGTTGGCGGCCTGGTCAGGCGCGGCTGAGGCCTTTGATGCAGCCATTGCTGCTGATCCTGCGTTTGCTCTCGCACACCTTGCCCGCGCGCGCGTCCATGCGACGTATGGCGAGAGTGCCGCCGCCATTGCAAAAACCACGCAGGCCCGGCAGCTGGTTGCTCCCAACGGCACAGACCGCGAGCACAGTCACGTGGACGCGCTCGCGCTGGGCGTCGAGGGCAAGCCACACCTGTCGCTGCCGGCCGTGTTACGCCACGTCGAGCACTGGCCGCGCGATGCCTTGGTTCTGGCAGCGCCACTCGGCGCGTTCGGCCTGTTCGCATTTTCAGGCATGAGCGATCACGATCAGGCGCGCGTTGATCTGTGCGAGCGCTATACGCATCACTACGGCGGCGACTGGTGGTTCCAGTCCTATCTCGGCTGGTCCCACACGGAGAACGGCAACGTCGCCTATGGCCGCCGCGTGACGGAACATGCGCTGTCGCTCCGGCGCGAGAACGCCAACGCCGTACACGCACTCGCGCACGCCATGTTCGAGGACGGATCGGCCGATGAGGCGGAAACCCTGATCACGGGCTGGCTGCCGACCTATGAGCGCAGCGGCTTACTGTTTGGCCATCTCGCCTGGCACCAGACGCTGGTTGCGCTAGAGCAGGACGATCCTGCGCGCGCGCTCGCGATTTATCTGGAGCGCATCCAGCCGAGCGCCAGCAAGGCGTTTCCGCTCAACATCATGACGGACGGCGCCGCTCTGCTCTGGCGCCTGAAGCTGCATGGGCACGACACGCCTGCCGCCGCTGTGGCGGAGCTTTCCGCCTATGGGCAGGGCCTATATCCGCGCGCGGGCAACGCTTTCGTCGATGTGCACATGTGCCTGCTTGCGGCGGCAGCCGGCGATCGCGCGGCCCTTGAGACCCGCGTGCATGAGATCGAGGCGCGACTGGCCGACGCAAGACTTCCAGCCGGTCCCGTTGTGCCCGCGATCTGTCGCGCCGCCCTGAACTTTGCCGACGGCGACTATCGCGCCTGCGCCGAGCGCCTTGCGCCGTTGGCCAACGAGGTCGTGCGCATCGGCGGCAGCCACGCCCAGCGCGAGGTGGTCGAGGACATGCTGCTGGTCGCCTGGATGCGTTGCGGCGAAGTCGCCAAGGCGGGCGCATTGCTGGACACACGTTTGCATCGCCGCCCCTCACCGCGCGACAGCCGTTGGCAGGTGGGGTTGGCTGGTGGGCATGCGTGATGCGCACGTCGGCAACAACACTCGCAGGGTCCCGCCAAAAAATTTGGCTCGGAGAACCTTGAACACGCGTGAGGTTCTGCAGTAGGAATGTCAGTACGGCAAGATGTCTGCGCACAAGCGCGTCTGCGGACATCAACCGGTTTTTGTGACGGGGGCCAAGCCTCAGCCCGCTGTCCGCGAGTGAGCACGTAGCCACGGGCTATCCGCTCGGTCGCACATTGGAATGGAAGTTTTACTTAAGTGATCCCTGACCACTGGTGTGATCAGGCCCACGCGCTGTTTTTTTTACCAACGCCTACTCGCAAGCCGGGTGTTTGCTCGGCTTGTAACGATCGTTCCACCGAGTGGGGCCGGTGCGGCCGCAGTGTTGCGACCGCACCGTCTTCGCTCGTGCCCCTGGGTTCCTCTCTTTGGAAGGACCGGAACCTAGGGGTGTGCCAAGCGAAAGGAGCACCCCGTGCGGCAGACATAGTCATCATGACGGGCGCTACAAGCGCCTGCCCCATCACGCTTGCGCGTTCTGTATGACCGACGACCGCACTGCGGTTTCGGCAACAGCGCCCTGCACGCCCCAAAATGTCAAGCAGAAGGCAATGCACGGACATGTTCACACCCGCACCTCGGCGGTATCAGCCGGACCTCGACTTCAGCCGGCGCGCATCGGCAGAAAAGACGCCGCTCCCACCGCGGCGACATTTCTGTCGGGACTGCAACACGAGCGAACCGCACCTGTTTGTTGACCCAGATGATCCCGATCACCACGACCTGTGCATTCCGTGCATGTTCGACCGGTGGTACGGTCCGCCGACGCGGAACTCTGAGGATTGAGAGCGTATTCGCCAGCGAGCCATGCAGCGGCAGATGAGCCGGGCGCGACGGCACCCCTTGCCGCCGCACCGGTGATGCGGCTAGGAAACGCGCGGATTTATCCACAAGCGGCGGGCTTTGTACCGCGCCAACTCCGACCGGAACAACCGGAACAAAGGACGTATCCGATGCGCGTTTTCTATGACCGCGATGCCGACGTGAACCTGATCAAGGGCAAGAAAGTGGCCATCGTCGGCTATGGCAGCCAGGGCCATGCCCACGCGCAGAACCTGCGGGACTCGGGCGTCAAAGATCTGGTGATTGCGCTGCGCAAGGGCTCGCCGTCAGAGAAGAAGGCGACCGACGCCAAGTTCAAGGTCATGGAAGTGGCCGCCGCTGCCAAGTGGGCCGACGTCATTATGATGCTGACGCCTGACGAACTTCAGGCCGACATCTACCGCGACAGCCTGCACGAGAACATGAAGAAGGGCGCAGCCCTGTTGTTCGCTCACGGCCTGAACGTGCATTTCAACCTGATCGAGCCGCGCGGCGACATCGACGTCGGCATGGTCGCCCCCAAGGGCCCCGGCCACACGGTGCGCTCGGAATACGCCCGCGGCGGCGGCGTGCCGTGCCTCCTCGCCATCCATGCCGACAAGAGCGGCAACGCGCATGACCTGCTGTTGTCCTATGCCTCGGCCATCGGCGGCGGCCGCGCCGGCGTGATCGAGACCTCGTTCAAGGAAGAGTGCGAGACCGACCTGTTCGGCGAGCAGACCGTGCTGTGCGGCGGCCTCGTGGAACTCATCCGCGCGTCGTACGAAACGCTTGTTGATGCCGGTTATGCGCCCGAAATGGCCTACTTCGAGTGCTTGCACGAGGTGAAACTCATCGTCGACCTGATCTATGAAGGCGGCATCGGCACGATGCTGTACTCGATCTCGAACACGGCCGAATACGGCGCCTACGTGACGGGTCCGCGCATCGTCACCGACGAGACCCGCAAGGAACTGAAGTTGATCTTGAAGGACATCCAGACCGGCAAATTCACCCGCGACTGGATCCAGGAGTGCAAGGTCGGTCAGCCCTCGTTCAAGGCCACGCGCCGCATGCACGCCGAACACGACATCGAGAAAGTCGGCGCCAAGCTGCGCGACATGATGCCGTGGATCAAGGAAAAGGCCATGGTGGACAGAGCCAAGAACTGAGGTTGTAGTGTGTGGTTTCAGTCCCATGGGTCTGACACCGTTTCAGTTGGGCCGGACCGCAAGGTTCGGCCTTCTTCTTGTCTGATGCCCTGTGTTATCTTCGGATACTCCGATGGCCCGCGTGACGATCACACGGATACGCGAAGCCATTCGTAACCTCAACTACTCCGTCAGTGTTCACGCCGCCGAAGAATTGGAAGACGATGGCCTCTCGATCCTCGACCTCGAAGAAATCATCTCCAACGGCGATGTTGTCGAGCGCCAGCGCGACCGCGTCACGGGTGAAGCCAAGTTCGTCATCCGCGGCCACACGCTCGCAGGCGACGAAGCTGAGTGCGTCGTCAAATTCGGACCGTCGGGCCGCCTCCACATCATCACGGTCTACCTCGACTGAGACGCTGTGCGACAATTGCGGCAAGCCAGGCATCGTCGAGAAGCGCGTGACGCGCAGCTTCGGCCAGGGCGTCAGTCTCCTTGTGATCGAAAACATCCCGATCATTGCCTGCCCTCATTGCGGAACGAGCTATTTCGATGCGAAGACGCTGCACGAAATCGAGCGGATAAAGGCGGAGCGCACACACCGCGCCTTGACGAAGGCGGTGCCGGTGGCCGAATTTTCTTGATCTGACACATTGCAGCGGTGGCGAGCATGATTGCCCAGAGCGTCCGGACCTATCGGGTCGAAGTGGCGAACCATGTCGCCGTGCTCGAACGCTCGGATTACACCGTCAGCGACGTACAGCAATTGCACTCCAGCACGACGAATACATTCACGTCGGGTGGCAGCGCTTACACGTCACAGGACTCATTCGGCCTCCTCGACGAACTGAGTGGGTCGAGAGGCTGGCATTTCGGTCGGTGCGGGTGGAAGTGCATGCACTATTTTGATCCATTCAAGTTCAGTAGTAGTCAGCTCAACCACGGCAATGAGTTCATTGATTTTGGCAACTTTGCCAGCGAGCTTGGTTTCAAGATCCCATTGCAATGACAATATGTTCGCTTCGGCATTGCCACAGTGCTGCTCAGTGCTTTGAAGCTTTGCAAGCAACGAGCTGATTTCAGTCTCATTCGCGTTACTCCGCGCCTCCGCCTGCTGACGTCGCATCCGCTCCGTGCGCAACTCCGCCTCCTTCGCCTCGATCCGATGCAGCACCCAGGGGGGTGTCGCGAGCGTTTCGATCTCGGTCAGCAGCGCGGTCCACATCGGGTCGGTGCGGTCGCCGCGCCACTGCCCCACATAGGCAATCTGCCGACGATCGTGCCCGAGCGGCAGGCGGCCCTCATCGAAGGGATCGTCGAGCCGCACAGGTCTCAGCTTGCCCGCCGGCTTGGCGCGGTCGGCTTCGCTGCGCACCGGGTCCGACACCACCGCGTACGTGGCCTCTGCGACATGGAACATGGCGCACGCTGAGCCTTGCGGGCCAACGTATGACGCCGTCCCCCAAAGCCTCGCGACGGGTGCTGTGATACGACAGGCAGAACTGCCCGTGTTTGGACGCGAGAAGGGTGCTAAACAGGCGCACAACCCCTTGCGTGAGAGGTGCCCCATGGTCGTACCGACACCAGAGCATTGGAGCGCGGAGGTGCTGCACTTCTGGTTCAAGACCATGACAGAGCAGCAATGGTGGACCAGCACGCCCGAGTTGGACGAGACCATCCGCGCGCGCTTTCTGCATGTGACGCGCAGCGCCGCAGATGGCGACATTGGCCGGTTGACAGAAACGGCGCACATGTCGCTGGCCGCCGTGATCGCGCTCGATCAGTTCCCGCGCAACATGTTTCGCCGCACGCCCGAAGCGTTCGTCAGCGATGCCAAGGCCCTGCGCGTGGCTGAAACCGCGATCGCTAAAGGCCAGGCCGCCGATCTCTCGCCTGTCGAGCAGCAATTCCTCTACATGCCCTTGATGCATGCCGAAGATGTCAGTGCACAAGGGCGCTCCGTCGAACTGTTCACGGCTCTTGCCCTTGAAGACAATCTCCGGGCAGCCCACGACCACAAAGCCATTATCGATCGTTTCGGACGCTTCCCGCACCGCAACGCCGCGCTCGGCCGGATCAGCACACCCGACGAAGAGACGTACCTCGCAAGCGCCAAGCGCTATGGTCAGTGACGACGTCTGTGATCAGCGACGCGATTGGCGCTATTTGGATGGAGTTGCCGCTTTGACCAGCATGGCTGCGCGCGCGTCCCGGGCGGCCATGGCGGCAACGATCCTGTCGCGATGGGCATCGAAGAGAACAAGGTTTTCTGGAAAGCGCGGCCTCTTCAGACTTTCGATGGCTTCCCGTTTCTGCGCGATGGCGCCAGCCCGCGCCGCCGGTGGCTGGCGTCGGTAGGTTGGATGCTTGGGATCTTCAAGTTCGCCTATCATGCGCTCGAGCATCGCGACCAACTCAGCATCTCCCGTCCATTTGCCGGTTTTCGTGTCGGTGCTGCTGATCAGGATCCGAAGTGTGTGCATCACGTCGGCGAACTCGTCGCCGGACGCGAAGCCGTGCGTCCGGGCAAATGTGTTGTGCATATCGGTGATCATGCGTTGGAAGTCGGCAACGACCTTTTCGTTGCTTGTGTCGGACTTGCCAAAGCGCAGCCACTCCGCATCCTGGCGTGCGTCGAAGTCCGCCGATGCCTCTGCTGCGGCCACGAACCGCAGCACGTGGGTCTCGGTCAGCCGGATCATCTCTGGCGGTTTGGCGCGCCCGCCACTCACGCCAATGCACGACAGCACCAGGAGCGCGAGCGCATAGCAGAGCGATACTTGGACCCGCGCCAAGCTCAGCACCATCAGCCACACCGCTCAAGCAGCTCGCGCAGCGTTTTGGCCTCAGCGGGCGAGAGTGGGGCCACGATCTTGGCATTCACTTTCGCGATGGCCGCTTTCATGTCGGCCATGATGGCATGAGCGTCCGCCGTCAGTTCCAGCTGGATCGTGCGCGGATCGAGTGGCGCCGGGCGCGGCCGGATCAAGCCGCGGCGCACGAGCCGTCCAACGACGTTGAGCAACTCACTGGCCTCAATCGCAGTTTCGCGCTCCAGGCGCCCTTGCGACATCGGCCCCATCTCGTCGATGCGAGCGATGGCTGAATATTGCGACAGCGTGAGATCGAAACGGCCCATGAGATCGGCAAAAATGCTGCTCGTGCGCTGATGGGCACGGCGCATGTGAAAGCTGATCTGCCCGTCGAGGGTGGCCGGCGATGGATCAACGGCTGCAGGCTGAGCCGCGCCACGCTTCACGGCGGGCTTATCTGACACGGCGAGCGGCAGCGACCGACTTGCGGGCTTGGTCGACTTGGCAGCCGGCTTCACCGGTGGCTTGCCTGACTTCGAAGTGACGGCGCGGTGCTGGGCGACGTTTTTCGACGGCTTCACTTTGGTGACACGCATGGGGCGTTCCTCTTTCTCTACCGGGCGGACAAGTGGTGATTCGAAAGGCGATGTGACGGCGAAGCCGAGCGCGGCTCGACGCGCGCCGTCGCCCCGAAGGCGGCAACAACGTCGGCAACGGACACGATGGATGACATGTGACCGCCGAGCGAAGCGTAAAGAGCCCTCGGCAGCGTGAATTCGATGGGCGCGACGATGGCCGGGGTGGGCACATAGCCAAAGGCGTTCTTCGGCAGGCCGAGCACGTTGGCCATGATGGTGATACCGCCGCCGCCCCACACGTGAACAGGCGCGCCGCCCATGGTGACCTGGGTTTCGCCACGCGCGACGGAACGGGTCAACAGCACGGGGTTCTCGGTCACGCCGGCGCGCAGGCTGCCGCCGGCGCCGGCCATGAACAGCACCGAGCACAGCGAAGGCTCGCAGTTCTCAACGATGCGATCGACGACGGCGCGCACGGCTGACGGCATGTCGGTCGGCACCGGTTTCAGTTGATCGTCAAGCACGAGATAAACGGCGTCTTCGCCCGTGGTGGATGTCATCAGCAGGCGCAGGCCTGGCCAGGCCGTCTTCGGGTCGATGATCTGGATGATCGCCAGGGGATCGGTGATGTCGGTTCCGCCCCAGCCGAGGCCGGGTTCGGCCACTTTGAAGTACCGGCCCGGCGTCGATTTGCGCCCGCGCACGCGGATACCGGCCGGGCGCATGTGCAGCACGCGCCCCGCCTGGTGTTCCGTCAGAACGCCGGTGATGTGGTCATCGACGACGATGACTTCGTCGACGATGCCGGCCCATTGCTGGGCGAAGATGCCGACCGTCGCCGAGCCGCAGCCAACGCGCATGCGAACCTCGGCCTTGTCGTCGACAACCGGCGCCTGCCCCGCCTGGACGCGCACCCGGTGACCGCCGTCAATTGCGAGGTCGACGGCTTCGCCGTTACACAGCGCAAGCAGCGTCTCGCAGGTGACGTTGCCCTCTTTCTTCGAGCCGCCCGTGAGGTGGCGCACGCCACCGATGGACAGCATCTGCGAGCCATATTCGGCCGTCGTCACATGGCCGACGGCCTCGCCTTGGGCCCGGATCGTCGCCGTTTCAGCGCCGAGATGACGATCGGTGTCGATTTTGACCTTCACGCCGCAGTAGGAGAAAATGCCTTCTGTCACGACGGTGACGGTATCAACGCCATCGTGTTCACTGCCGACGATGAAAGGAGCCGGCTTGTAATCGGGATACGTGGTGCCCGAGCCGATGCCGGTGACGAAGGTATGGCTGGGATCTGCGACGCCCGTGAACGGCACCATGGCGCCGTTGCGATCGACCGTATCAGCCAGCAATACAACAGGGTCCGTCCGCACCAGTTGACCCTGCTCGTTGGCATAGCGGGCGCACGCGCCTTGCCGGCCCGGGCGAATGCGGCACAGAACCGGGCACGCATCGCAGCGCACGATGCCGTCCGTTTCGGCCGCGCCGAATTGTTTGGACCGGCTGTCCCTGGAAAGCCGCTGGGATCCTGTCATGTCCGCGGCCCGCCGGCAGCGACGGGTCGCGCAGACGTCGCGCCTGAAGGCGACACACGACCGGACGAACTCGGATACGAAACGGACACAAGATCAGCCGTGGATTGCACGGCCCTTCTGTTCGGCAACTTAGGCGCGTTCACGGCGTTACGCCTGCAGTATAGTTCGGGCCACCCTTGGGATGCAAGCAAATCGGCCATCCAATTCACGCGGATGACTTATGAATTTACATGCACTTGACGGGCACCAAGCCAGTGGAAACGCTAGCAAGGCGACCCGAGACCGTCACAATTGATCGATATTCAGTTTAACGCGCACGTGGCGGCTGCTGGTTTTTTCCAGGACCTGGGCCGGCATGGGCGCCCGCGGGCATTCGCCAACTTGGCGCACGCAGCGGGGTCCGTTATAGCCCATTCGAGTGCTGCGTTCCGCCGGCCCACAACCATGACCGACCGCGACGATCTCGGCAGTTTCCGCCCGACCCGTGACGACGCTCCCCATGCGGGGCGGCCGGAGGCTCAGCGTGGGCAATCCCACGGGCAATCCCACGGGCAGTCTCTTGGTCAATCCCGAGCCGAACCCGGCTTTACGAAGGGCCCGCACCGCCAAGCCGCACCACCAAGCCCTGTTGCTTCGCCTCAAAACGCGCCGCGCCCGGCGCCGCCGCCGCCACGGGTCGGTCAGCCAGATTTCGATGATATGATCGACGCTTTGCCACGGGTCGCCCGCACGGGGCCAGCGCGCCCCCGTCCGGCAGGTGTTCCACCGGCCCCCGTCTACCAACCCAACCAATCGCCGCAACCCAAGGCGTCACATCGCTCTCTCGACAGCCTTGAAGACGACGAGGCGCCACGAGGTTTGCCGCGCGTGCTGAAGTGGACGGGCTATGCGATCCTGGGCGGGGCCGTCGTAGCCGTGTCCGGCGCCATCGCGCTCATGCTCTATACGCCGGTCGATCTTGTCCGCGACCGCCTGATTGCCGAGGTGAAGGCGCGCACCGGGCGGGACCTCACCATCGGCGGTAAGCCGACCATCTCCTTCTGGCCGCACGTCGCCGTTTCAGTCACGGACGTGACGCTGTCGAACCCGGCGGGCATGACGGGAGCGCCGCTGGTGACCATGCCGCGGCTAGACGCAACCATCCAGCTGTGGCCGTTGCTTTCAAAGCAGGTGCTGGTGGACCGCGTTGTCCTGCAGAGCCCACGCTTCACGCTGGTGACGGACACTCAAGGTCGCCGCAACTGGGACTTTGCTGACGCGCAGATGTTTCGAAGCGGCCCCCGTCGCGTCCAATATGCCAAGGCTGGCCCCCTCGACTTGAACGATCTGCCGGAAGACCTGCGCGATTTCGCCAAAGGCGCAACCGACGCCAACCGTGTCACGCGGGCGGGCGGGGCCGACGGCTTCGCCCTCGCCCGCGTTCGCATCATCGACGGCGCGCTGCTGCAGGTCGATGAGCGGACCAAAACAGGCGAAGAGTTCAAATCGATCGACATGACGATCGACGCGGGCGAAGCCAACGGGCCCCTTCAGGCATCGGGCACATTCGTGTGGCAGGGCGAGGTTGTGCGCCTCGATACCCGCGTGATGCCCTTGCAGGCACTGGCATCCGGCGCACCGGCGCAGACGACGATCGCGCTCACGTCGCAGGCGGGACAGGTGACCTTCGCCGGCACGGCCTCTGGCGGCGGCACTCCGAAGCTTGAGGGATTGGTGACGGCAAAGTCGCCGTCGATTGCCAAGGCATCGCATTGGCTGGGCCGCCCCGTGGTCGGCGAGATGGCCAGCGGGCCGTTCACGTTCAAGGGTCGCGTCACGGCTGGCGGCACCAAACTGGCGGTTGCCGACACCGTCCTGACCGCACCTGATCTGAACCTGACAGGCGCACTGACGCTCGATCAATCTGGGCCACGGCCCAAACTGTCCGGGTCGGTCCGCGTCGCGGACCTGAACCTTGAGGCCTTCCTGCGGCTGCGCCTTCTGGAGCCGACGCCGCGGGCACATGCCGCGATGCCGGCAGCCAAAGCCGGTGCAGCGGCGGGCCCCGCGGCCCAATCGATCGAGGACCTGCTGAAGCAACCCGCAGCAAAGCCGCAAGTGCGCGGCTATCTGAGCCGGGACGGCTGGAAGGAAACGCCGCTTGACCTCTCAGCGCTCGGCATTGCTGACGCCGACATACGCCTTGCCTTCGGTCGCATGACATCGAACGCCCTCAACACCAACCAGGGGCAGGTTCATGTGGTCGTCAACGGCCGCACAGTGAAGTTCGCTGTCGACGACCTCGCGCTGCACGAGGGCAAGGCGCGTGGCACACTCATGCTCGATGCCGCTCATGCCAAGCCAGTTCTGACCCTGGCCTTGACCCTGGACGGTGTCGCACTTGGTCCCCTGTTGAAGGATGCCTTCGCCGACGGCCTCGATGGCCGGGCGAAGGTTACGCTCAACGTCTCGGGCATGGGCCACACGGAGCGCCAGATCGTCGACACGCTGGCAGGGAAGGCCGAGATCTCCGTGCCGCGCGGCACCATCACCGGCTACGACGTTGGCGCCATTGTGCGCGGCCTCGCGCAGATGAAACTGCCGCGCGCCGAGCCCGATCCAAAGGCCAAGACCGAGTTCACAGATCTCGGCGCGGCCTTCACCATCGCCAAGGGCGTTGCCGACAACAAGGATTTCCGCATTGTCACGCGTGAGGCTCGCGCCATCGGCAATGGGCTGATTGCACTTGGACCCCGCACCATCGACTTTACGGTCCGTCCAAAGGTGACGGCGCCGGCTGAAACCCCTGCGGGCCTCGGTGGTGCCGGCGTCAATCTGTCGGCCCTCGATCTGCCGATAAGGATCACCGGGCCATTGGCCCAGCCCAACATCTCAGCCGATCTGCAATCGCTGGCCGCGAACCCTGCGAAGGCACTTGAGGCCATCGATCCGGCCACGCGCCGCGAGGTCGAGGATACCGTCAAAGGCGTCATCGCGGGCGATGAGGCCGCCAAGGCGAAGGCGCGGGATGTGCTGAACAAGCTGCTGGGGCGGTAGCCGACACCGCGTCGTCATTCCGCAACCTGATAACCCGAGCGTCTGGATGGGTTCCTACCTACAACGTGATGATTAGCTCTCGGCGCCATCGCAGTGCAGGTACCGATTGATTATGTACGTCGGTCGACAATTCCGCTCGTCGATGCCAGCCACGATGTCTGACCACTAACCCGCCAGCCGCTTTTGTAATCCTGATAGCGCGGCGATCATGTCCGCCCCGGCGAAGATGGCTTCGTCGACGCCTGCCGTTTGCAATCCGGCCATGACGTCGTCCTTCTGGCGGCCTGCAACGAACACGGCCGCAGCACCAGCCGTTTTGAGCAGGCTTGCTGTCGCGTCGCCGAGTTCGCCATAGACGGTGTCTGCCGAGGTGAGGCAGGCGACGGTGCAACCGCTGTCGGCAAAGGCGAGACCGGCTTCGGTGGACGTCAACAGCGGTTGATCGCCAACGGCTTCGATGCCGCCTGCCGCCAGAAAATTGCGCATCCATTGCGCGCGCGGACCATGTAACGAGAGTGGCCCGAGTGTCGCCAGAAACACCCGCATCGGCTTGCCCGCGGCCGCAGCCGCATCGGCTGCATCGCGCAGGCGCTCGAACGGCTCGGCCAACCGCTCGCAAACGAGCGGCGCCACGTGCAGCCCCTTCAAATCCGCTGACAGCTTTTCCGCAGGCCACGGCTCAGTTGTCACGCCATCGCTGCCGAGCTTGGGAAAAGCCGATGTGCCCGTCAGCTCGAGTTTTCCGCAGGCAACGAGGGACCGGCGCTTGGCCTGGGCCGCAGCCAACATCGTCTGCACATGGCCGTCGCACAGCATCTGCCCGAGCCCACCGGCGCGCGCGATGTCCTGGAATGTTGCCCAGGCTGCCGCCGCGAGATCATGGGTGAGCGTTTCGCCATACCAGCTGCCGCCCGCCGGGTCCTGCACGCGGCCAAGCGCGGACTCTTCCTGCAGGACAAGGTGCGTGTTGCGCGCCATGCGCCGCGCGAAGGCATCCGGCCGACCCGCAGCCCAGCTGAACGGCAGCACGGTGATCGCGTCCGCGCCACCCATGGCGGCGGCCGCACAGGCCATCGTGCCGCGCAACATGTTCACCCACGGATCGCGCCGCGTCAGCATGCGCTGCGACGTGATGGCGGTCATCGGCACTGTGCCGTTCGTGATGCCACACGCCTCGGCCACCCGCGCCAGGCAGAGTCGCAGCGCGCGGATCTTGGCGATGCCGAGGAACTGGTCGGCATCGACCGCGACGCGCACAGCGATGCTGCTCCAAGCGACGTCGGGCGCTAACCCGGCCGCCTCGCAGCCGCGCAGATACGCCACGACGCTGGCGAGGATGAGGGCGATCTCCTGCCCCTCCGTGGCCCCGCCTTCGTGCCAGATCGCGCCATCCGCCAGCAGCGCCGTGACATGGGGATAGGGCTCGCTCGCCCGCACAAGTTCGGCCGCAATCGCCAAGGCCTTGTCGAGCGGATGATACAGTGCGCCCGTCAGCGCGAGGGTGCCAAGCGGGTCATAGTTGAACGCCCCGCGGCACGCGTCTGGCGCCAAACCCGCCTTGCGCCACAGCGCCATCAGCCCGCCCGCCGCATCCGGCGTATACTCGCCCGCCGTCAGCGACACGGGGCACACGTCGAGCATCACGCCTGCCAGCGCCCGCTCCAGTGCGGCCTCGCGATAGTCGAGCCCGAACCAGCCCGGCGCCGCGATCTGCAGCGCAATCGACGTCACGCCGCCAGCGAGATCGTCGAGAATGGCCGTATTCGCCGACACCGGATCATGATCGACATGCAACTGTCGGATATCCCAGTTGGCATCCGACTTGTTCGCAGCCCGCGCCGCATCGGTGAATGGCGCCGCATCGCCACGCACATACAGCGGCCGCACCGCCACGCCATCAGCCGTCTTGGTCACCAGCCGTCGATCGAAATCGGCACCCTTCAGCACCTTATCGACCAGCGCACGCCACTGCGCGTGGCTCGCGGCGGCGAACCCGGCGTTGAGGGACAAGACGGCATCGGTCATGGGCAACATCACGGCAGCGTTTCGGAGGCATGTCCACGCGCGCATAGCGGATCAGCCGCCCGCGCGCCATCTGGCCGTTTGTGGGTGGTGCGATCTTCCGACACGCTGGAGACACGACATCGCCGAGTGTTTCGACGTCCGAAACGGCTACGCCTCGCGTGCCAGATACCCAATGGCGGCATCGACTGCGCCGGCGCCGTGAGGCACCTTCTTTGCGACCAGCGCCATCTCCAGAGCCGAGAGCGCCGCGAGCACCATTGGCGCGTTGGTATGGCCCATGTGGGCGATGCGCAGCGCCTTGCCCGAAAGCGCGCCAATGCCGCCGCCGATGAACACGTTGCAGGTCTCGCGCGCATAGTCCTGCACGGCCTTGGCGTCAGCGCTGTTGAACAGCACGTTGGTGACGGACGCTGAGCGCTGCGAGGCCTCTTCGATATTGAATGACAGCACTTGCCCCTCGGCCCATTTGGCAACGGCCGCATGCGTCGCACCAGCCAGCAGCCTGTGGCGCTTGAACACGGCGTCGAGACCTTCTTCGAGAATTAGGTCGAGGGCTGCGCGCAGCGCAAACAACAGATGCTCCGGCGGCGTGCCGCAATACTTCATGTAGTGCTCTTCGCCCTGGCGGAACGTCCAATCCCAGTAGAGCGTCTTCATGTTGGCCTTGGCGTGCGCGCGGTGTGCTTTCTCGTTGGCCGCGACGAAGGCGAGGCCAGGCGGCGTCATCATGCCCTTCTGCGAGGCGGACATGGTGACATCCACGCCCCAGGCATCCATCTCGTAGGGCATGCAGCCGAGCGAGGCGACGCAATCGACCATCAGCAGCGCCGGGTGCTTGGCGGCGTCGATGGCTTTGCGGATGGCGGCGATGTCGTTGACCACCGAGGAGGCCGTGTCGATCTGCACGACCATGATGGCCTTGATCTCGCCTTTGGTGTCGCGGCGCAGGCGCTCCTCAACTTTGTGCGGATCGACGGCGGCGCGCCAGGATCCTGGCAGCACCTCGATGTCGGCGCCCATGAAGCCGGCCATGTCACCCCAGCCGATGGCGAAGCGGCCGGACTCGAGCACCAGCACTTTGTCGCCGCGCGAGAGCACGTTGGAAAACGCCGCCTCCCAGCCGCCATGGCCGTTGGCGGCGTAGATGTAGGTGCGCGCCTTGGTGCGGAAGATCTTCTTGAGGTCGCCGATCAGGCTATCCGTCAGCGCCACCATCGGCCCGGTGTAGATTTCCTCGGCCGGCCGCATCATGGCGGCGAGCACACGATCCGGAATGTTGGTCGGGCCGGGAATCGCAAGAAAGGCGCGGCCTTTGGCAACACTCATGGGCTTAGCTCCGTCGGTGGCATGACACGAAGCGGAACGCTGCCATGTGTCGGAGCCCCGGCGAAATGACTTTTCGACGCGGCATGTATAAGTGGACGTTATTGCTGTCCGCTACGGTCCTGTCCGCTACGCCGCGTGCGCAAGACTGGCGCGCAGATCCCGCACCAGACGTCGCGCCGCGTAGGAGCCCGCCGCGTGCGTCAGGTCGATGATGTGCACCTCTTTGGCGCCGACCTTGGCCGCGCGATGACGGATGCGTGCCAGATTTAGCGTTGTTGCGGCGCTGAGTGCCAAACCGACGAACAACGGCACGGCACGGTCAAGCGCATCGCGTGTGACAAGCACATAGGCTGCCCGCGCCAGCGCCCGGCAGTCGAGCAGAAGCTCGATCCGCGCGACATGGAGCCGGCCTGAGCGTCCCCGCCACGTCGCGTATTTGGTATCAAATCCTCGTGCACCGCGATCGGCATTTGGCGCGCCGACCTTGGGGCTGCCGTCGCCGGATGAAGGGGCCTTGCGATCGGCGGCAAACTTTGCCGACGGCACGCGCAATGATCGATCGGGCGTGGTATGTCTTGGGTCGGTACGCATTGTACAATCTTCCGCCGCAGTGGCCTAATGCCGGAGACGCCGGAACCAACCACTTGGTTCATGCGCGCCGTCACTCCCCCTTGCAGTATTGAAACACTACGTCATCTCGACGCTGAATGCAATCACGTTGGCGTGAATTTTCAATCTTAAATTGCTACAAAGCCCGTGCGCCGGATGAAGCCACAGGATTGCCCGCGGGTGCCTGGCGGCTTACCACCTGCTGAGCCTGCGGAACCCGGGAAGACGCCAACATGAGCCAGATACTTCACCATGACGGCCTCGCGTTCCATGCGCAGCTTGAGGGCAAGCCTGACGCCCCAGCCATCGTCTTGCATCACCCGCTCGCGACCAACCTGTCCTATTGGGATGAGCTGACGGCGGCACTGGTATCGGACTATCGCGTGCTGCGTTTCGATGCGCGGGGTCATGGCAAGACGGACGCGCCGCAAGGCCCCTACCCGTTCGAGACGCTCGCCGGCGATGTCGTCGGCCTCATGGACAAGGCGGGCATCACGCGAGCGGCCTTTGTTGGCTTATCCATGGGCGGCATGGTCGGGCAATATCTTGGCCTGCTGCACCCTGACCGCTTCAGCTGCCTGTCTATCGTCTCCTCGTCGAGCCGAGTCGCGCCGGAGTTCCGCTCGCTGTGGGTGGATCGCGTCAAGGTCGCCCGCGAGAAAGGCATGGCCTCGCAGGTCGAACCCGCCATGGCGCGCTGGATCGCCGAGACGACGCGCACGCGCAAACCTGAGCTGATCAGCCGATTTACGCGCATGATCGCGACGACGCCGTTGGAGGGCTATGCCGGCTGGTGCGGCGCGATCGAGCACCTCGACATCACGGCACGCCTTGGCGCTATCACGCTGCCGACACAGGTCATCGTTGGCGATAAAGACCCAGCCACGCCTGTCGCCGCGTCCGAGGCCATCCAAAAGGCCATCCCAGGATCGAAGCTCGTTGTTCTACCTGACGTCTCGCACATGCTTTCAGCCGAAGACCCGGCGGCCTTCCATGCGGCGCTGTTACCGTTCCTGGCGCGTCACCGAGCTTGAAGGAGGGCATCCGTGAGGCGTCTTCTGCCGATCCTGCGTTGGTTCGCTGTAGTCCTCGCCGTCGCGATCGTCGTGGCGCAGGCCATTGCAAGGTACCGGCAAAATACTCCAAACGTGGTTGAGAGCGGTACCGCCAAGGTCGGTGCACCCTTCACCCTGACCGACACAACCGGCCGGCGCATATCAGACACCGATTTGCGCGGCCGAAACGTGGTTCTCGTGTTCGGTTGGACACGCGATCCGGATGTGGCCCCAGCCATGTTGCAACTTTTGATGGCTGCAAAAAGCCTGCTTGGACCAAAGGACGACAGATTCCTTACAGTTTTTATCACTGTTGATCCGGCGCGCGATGGCAATCTGGATTTCTATTATTTTTCAAAAAGTTACGAATCTGAAATGCTCATGCTGCGTGGGTCTGAGGACGAGACAGCGGCCCTCACCAAGGCCTTTCGCTTCCCCATCACACGCGTCTCTGACCCAGTGTTGCCAAATGGCTACAGCTTAGATCACCCCGCCGTATACTATATCTTGGGTAAGGACGGCAGTTTTCGAGGCGCGATACCCTACACGACCGACGTGCGGGCACTCGCGGGGGAACTTCAAAAACTGGCGAGATAAGCAAAACCAAACTCCGTCTTTAACCATAGCGCGAATCGGTTCACCGTGTAGTCAACTCCAATAGCGTAGGTTGTCACAGGTATCGAATGCCGCGACCGGTCTGAGGGAATGCTGACGTTTACGAGAGCGGCACCAGCCTGATGGGGGATCAGGCGCTTTGCTTGCTAGGACCGGAGGAGAAACGGTCTGCGCGGGCATGCACTCGATGGTGAACCTTGTTCTACCACCTCTATGAATACAGCCATGCCCTGATGAGCCCGCTGCGTGCGGTGACAGAGGGTATGCGGCTTGCGATGGGCAACCCGCTCAATCCCATGTCGCACACCACGGCCGGGCGCAGTGCGCTTGCGGCGTTCGAAGTGTTCGAGCGCACAACGCGCCGATACGGCAAGCCCTCGTTCGACCTGCCAAGCACCAAGGTGGCCGATCGCGAGGTTGCCGTCACCGAAGACGTCGTGTGGGAAAAGCCGTTCTGCCGCCTGATCCACTTCAAGCGCGCCGTTGAACCGTCCATCTCGAAAGCACAGCCAAAGGTGCTGGTCGTTGCGCCCATGTCCGGCCACTACGCCACGCTGCTGCGCGGTACGGTCGAGGCCTTCCTGCCCGATCATGAGGTCTACATCACCGATTGGATCGACGCGCGCGATGTGCCCGCCGCCGACGCCAACTTCGATCTCGACGACTACGTCGACTACATGATGGATATGTTCCGTCATCTGAAGGGAGACTGCCACGTGTTCGCCGTCTGCCAGCCGGCTGTGCCTGTGTTGGCGGCGATCGCCCGTATGGAAGCGACCGGAGATGCGAGCGTACCGCATTCCATGACGCTCGCCGGCGGTCCAGTCGACACGCGCAACACGCCGACCGCCGTTAACGAACTTGCCGTTGATCGCGGCACCGAATGGTTCGCACGCAACGTCATCAACTCGGTGCCGTGGCCCAACCGCGGTTTTGGCCGCAAGGTCTATCCGGGCTTTCTGCAGCTGTCCGGTTTCATGTCCATGAACCTCGACCGGCACATGAAGGCCCACAAGGACCTGTTCATGCACCTCGTCGACGGCGATGGCGACAGCGTCGAGAAGCACAAGGAATTCTACGACGAGTACTTGGCGGTGATGGACCTGACGGCCGAGTTCTACATGCAGACGATTGAGAAGGTGTTCGTCGAACATCAGCTACCACGCGGCCTCTACAAACATCGCGGCGCATCGGTGGATCTGTCGAAGATCAAGCGCGTCGCGCTGATGACTGTCGAGGGCGAGAAAGACGATATCACTGGCCGTGGCCAATGCAGCGCTGCCATCGACCTCTGCTCGGGCATTCCAGCGGCCCGCAAGCAGCACTTCGAGTGCCCCAAGGTCGGCCACTACGGCGTGTTTGCCGGCTCGCGTTTTCGCAGTGAGATCGCGCCGCGCATGCGTCACTTCATGCGCCGCAACGATCCGCGCACCAAGGCGACGACGTCCGCTGAGTTCAAACCGGCGCTTGCGGTCGTCGGCGGCAAGGTCGAGAAGCTCGGCCGCGCCGAGCAAACGGCCTTCACGTTTGGCAAGGATGCGGCTGCACCAACGGCACCGCCGATCCGCACCAACGGCTCCGCTTTTGATCCGTTCCTACCCTATGGGGCGTTCACGCCCTCTGGTGCACTCAGCCTGTGGTCAGTGACGACAGATGCCCTGCTGTCGAGCTGGGCACGCATGAACGGCGGCGCAGTACCACGCGCCGTATCGCAGAAGCCGGATTGATCCGACGTACCGCGAAATCTAAACCGCCAGCGCCAGCACGTGACACAAGCTCACGTGCTGGCGGCTGGCGTTTTAGCTGTGCTGATGCCTACAGGCATTTGAACACGGTCGACCCGCATTTGACGTAGGTGATCTCGTCCCAAGCGCAGCACGGCTCTTCCGATTTGCAAACCCAGGCGCGGGCTTCGCCGGACGGAAACTTGTGGCGGCAGACTTTCTCGCCTGCGCCGGCTTTTGGGATGACGGATGCAGCCGGGGAAGATTTCTTCGGCGCCGGTGCATTCTGGGCCAAGGCTGGCGCACAGATGAGCGCGAGCGCGGCGGCAGCGATAAGTGCGATTTTCATGTGAACCTCTGACGTGTCTGTAGCGCCAGAAGGAATGCCGCAATCGCGCGGATTGCGGGTTGTATTTGCGCCACGCCGGACCGACGACAGCGCTGATGGTCGCCACATGCCCGCTCAGTGAACGCTGGCTGAATGCCGCCTTTAGCTTGGCGTCAGCTGAGCGACCTACGCTTGGCGCAATCGAAGCGCTTTATGTCGTCATGCCTCGAACGAGAGGCCAGTTCGAACGCACCCCAAGGACCGCTCCAATGAAATCCATGATCTCGATCGCCGCTCTCGCTGCCATCCTGGCGTCGCCAGTGTTTGCACAGACCGCGCCGTCGACCACACCGTCAAATGCTCCGGCTGCAACAACGGCTCCGGCTGCATCGACCACGGCTCCGGCTGTGAAGGTTGAAGCACCGAAAGTTCCGGCTGCGTCCGCCGCAGCGCCTGCTGCCACGACCGCTCCGGCCGTCAAGGTTGAAGCGCCGAAAGCCACCGTGACAGCTCCTGCTGCGACGACACCTGCTGGCACGATGCCGGCCAAGGTCGAAGCGCCGAAGGTCACCGCACCTGCCACCGTTCCAGCCACCACGCCGGCTGCGACCCCGGTTGCTCCGAAAGCTGAAGCCCCCAAGGTTGATGCTCCGAAGGCTGCCGGCACTGTTCCGATGACCCAGCCGATGGGCGTTGGCGCACCGAAGGTCGACGTCAAGCCGGAAGTGAAGCCTTCGACCGCCGTGACGGCACCCGCCGCCAAGCCGGACGACAAGAAGGTCGATACCGCACCGGTCAAGAAGTAACCCGATCCCCTATCCCAATCGAGCGATAGGTCAGGCGAGAGCCTGGAGCCCCGGCGGAGCGATCCGCCGGGGTTTTTGTGTCGGCAAACGTAGATACTGACCCAATGACATAAACGATCGGTATCCCGGAATGCGATCGCGGATGCCGCGGATCGCATATCCGGGAGCTTGACCACTGGCCGCATCGCCGTCGCCTATTTCGAGTGGGCCGGTCCGGACGTGCAGCAAGTCCTGGTGCCGTGGCAGATCATTGACGGAGACACGAGCGCGAACGCTTTCGCTGATACGCTCGCGAGCAAACCGTACTCCCGGCGGATGCGCACGTCGATCTCAGCCGCCTTCCTGTTCGCTCGGAAATTGTTCGCGGCAATGGAGTATCGAAGCGAGCGCAACGTGATCGACGTGTCCGGCGACGGCGTCAACACCTCCGGCCCGCTGATGGCCCCCAGATGCACATCTCATGTGTGTGCTCATGATGGCTGATGTGAAGTTGCCCCACCGAGCGGACATATCCATCGTCTCCACGTTGAGACGGCGGCGAAGCGTTGCGCAAGACTGATCAGGTTTCCATTTCCCGAGCCGCTTCCTTGAGCTGGTGCGAGATCTGGTTGATGCGCCGCCTCAGGCCGACGACGCTGAACTTGAACGCGTCGCCGTCCGGGTTCAGTGACTTGAGCTTCAGCGCCGGCGTCAACGACGGCAGCGCGCGAGAGCCGAGAGCCGGGTCATGTTCGAGCGGCGAACAGACCTGATAGAGCACGGGATTAAGCAAACGAGCGATCCGCAAGATCTGCTTGTTGGCTGCCGCAGTGTCCTTCGGCGTTTTCAGTTTGACGGCGCGAGCGTCGAAAGCCGCGAGCGTCTCCTGCGGCGCCTTAACCTCCGCAATCAGCGGCTTCAGCGGCAGAAAGGTGCCGGCCTCCTCATCGAACTCGCGCAGTCTGTCGAGATAGTCGCCTGTGATGGCCGCGAGCTTGAACGGCAGCACGTCCGCTGTCGCAAGCCGCAGCAGGATCGAGGCGTAGAGCTTTGTGTCCTGCACCAAAACCGCCGGATCAAACTTGTCGACGGTCTCGTGCTCGGAGTGCCACCACCACGCCCCGCCTGAGCCGCCGACGTTGTGGTCGCGGTTTGGGTCCTCGGGCGTGAGCATGGCGTAGACAGACATTGAAGACACACCGATGCCCCAGAAGGATTGATCGGCCGCGCGGGAAGGGCGCGTCGATGACACATACTTGTCGCCGCGCTTGCCGAGCGCCAGCTGAGCGTTCGAACTCTTGAGCGTGCTCCAGCCCGTGACTTCCGTCGTCATAGCCTCGTTGAACTCGGACACTTCTGCCATCTGGTGACGCGGCACGTACACCGTTGCCCCCTTCACGCCGGGGCTATCGATGTTGAAGTAGACGATGCCGTGGTCATGCAGCTCATGCCAGTGGGTGTCGGCAAACCAGGTCGAGCCGGAGTAGCGGCCGTGGCTGTGGCCGGGCCACCAGCAGAACTTCAACCCGTAGCGCAGGCGGCCTTCGAACTGCTTCAGCACGCGCGCCAGTTCGAGCACGCAGGCGTCGCCCGTGACGTTGTCCGTCGAGCCATCGAACCAGGAGCAATAGTGCGCGCCGACGAGGGCGAACTCGGGCTCCGTGCCCTTCAGCTCGCACATGGGCAGCCGTACCTTGCGCCAGCCCTCGAACGTGTCGGCGACGAGTGTCGCGCGCACAGCCGCTGTCTTGAGTTGCTCGACGATCTTGTCGCCGTCAACTTTGGAGATCGACACGACGTGTACGCGCGGAATTCTACTTGTCTGATCGAACTCGGGCGTACCCCATAGGGGCGTGATGATCATCTTGTGGCGCTGCTTGCCGGCCGACATGCAGATCAGCCCCCTGGCGCCGGCCGTCGCAGCAGCGAGCGCGTTGTTGGGCGATGGCAGCTTTGTGATCAGCACGATTTTGCCGCGCACATCCTTGCCGACGTAGTCGGCGTCATTGCCCTGGCCGGCGAAGACGATGTCGTCGGTGACACCATCGGGCCCGGTCGAGAGGCCGAAGGCGACGCCGACGGCCGGCACGTCGATCGATTTGCCGCCGACGTGAACGGCGATGGATTTCGGCACACTCGAATCCCTGCGCTCCTCACATCCGGCTTGGCGGCTTCTGCGGGCTGAGAACGGGCCGCTGATTGCGAGCGTTCTGCATCGCGTGTTTCTGAAAACCAATGTCCGTCGGATGGCGGAAGAGGACTTGGCGCGTCATCTGGAGGATGACCTGTTTCGCCTGCGGCGCGCGTTCGGTGAGGACCGGTTCCCGAAAGCGGCCAAAGTCTATTTGACCGACTGGGCCGACGACAAGTCCGGTTGGCTGCGCAAGCGCTATATTGCGGGCACGGACGAAGCGCAGTTCGATCTGTCGCCGTCGACAGAGGCTGCGCTGTCGTTCCTGGCAAGCCTCGTTGGGCGGTCGTTCATCGGCACGGAATCACGATTGCGCACGGTCTTCGATCTGTTGCGCTCGCTGATCAATGATACGGAGACAGACGTCGGCGTGCGCAAGGCCGAGCTGTTGCGCAGGCGCGCCGAGATCGATGCTGAGATCGGTCGGCTGGATGCGGGTCATGTGCCTATCCTGGACGACGCCATCGTGCGCGACCGCTTTCACCTCATTGTCGAGACGGCACAGAGTCTGCTCGGCGATTTCCGGGCCGTCGAAGAGAACTTCCGCACGCTCGACCGAGATGCGCGCATCAAAATCGCAACCTGGGACGGCACCAAGGGCGAGTTGCTTGAACGCATCTTCGGCGATCGTGATGCCATCGCAGAAAGCGACCAGGGCCGCAGTTTCAAGGCGTTCTATGATCTGCTGATGTCGACCGACCGGCAGGACGAATTCACCCGCTTGCTCGAGCGCTCACTGGTGCTCGACGCCGTCCGTCGGGTTAAACCCGACAAGCGCATCCGCCGGGTGCACTATGATTGGCTGACGGCGGCCGAGACCACGCAGGGGACGGTCGCCAAGCTATCGGCAGAGTTGCGCCGCTATCTTGACGACAAGGCCTGGCTTGAAAACCGCCGCATTATGAGCCTGCTGCGTGATATCGAAGCCCGCGCCCATACCGTCGCCGATGATCCACGCGTGCAAGGGGCGGTGGGCGAGGCGTTCATGGAGCTCGACGCCATGGCACCTGACATCACACTTGCGATGGATCGGCCTCTCTATAGTCCGCCGCATCGTCCGGTGATCGCACACACGAATGCCCGCTTGGCGCGCGAACATGTCCCCGCGGATGCCTTGTTCGACCTCGTGCATGTCGACCGGCCGCGGCTCGAAGGCCATATCCGACACGCCCTGCAGCAGCATGATCAGGTGACGCTGACCCGCGATATCGACGCCGCAGTCGAAGCAGCTGATGACTATCGCAAAAAGCTGAGACAACTCACCGACGAAGGCCTGCCGAAATTCGAGGCGCGCTTCAAACAGCTGCTGAATGAGAACGCCATTCGTGAAGTTGCCGGCTTCCAATCAAAGCTGCGCGAAGAGGAGCGCACCATCAAGGAGCGCATCGAGATCATCAACGAGTCCTTGCACACGATCGACTACCAGGACGGCACCTATATCGCGCTGGAGGCCGCACCGACACTCGACATCGAGATCCGCGAATTCCAGCAGGATCTGCGCAAGTGCACGGAGAACGCGCTCACGGGAAGCGAGGACGAGGCGTATGCGGAGGCAAAATTTCTGGAGGTCAGCAAAGTCATCCAGCGCCTGCGCGGCCGACCTGGGCTGACCGACCTCGACCGGCGCTGGACGCTGAAAGTGACAGACGTGCGCAACTGGTTCGAGTTCTCAGCCTCCGAGCGCTGGAGGGCCGATGATGTCGAGCGAGAGCACTATTCCGACTCAGGCGGCAAGTCCGGTGGTCAGAAATAGAAGCTCGCTTATACGATCCTGGCCGCCAGTCTCGCCTATCAGTTTGGCATCGACACCCGCGCCGAGACCTCTCGCGCGTTCCATTTCGTCATGATCGACGAGGCCTTCGGACGTGGCTCCGACCAGGCCGCAGAGTTCGGCCTCGACCTGTTCCGCAAGATGGGGCTGCAGTTGCTGATCGCAACCCCATTGCAGAAGATCCATGTCATCGAACCTTTTGTCTCAGCCGTCGGCTACGTACACAAGGAGAGCTCCGCCGAGGCCGAGCGCTCTTTGCTGCGAACCATGACCATCGAAGAGTTCCGACGCGAGCGCGCCGCGCGCCAGACTGGTGCGCGTGCCGGCATCGGCAAGGTCTCAAAGAAAGTCGGGACGTGAGCGGTGGCCACACCTGCGAAAATCACGTGGACCACGCCTGACGATATCCGCCTTGATGTGGAGCGGCTGTGGGGGCGCGGTGCGCTGCTTGCAACGCTGCTGCATGAGAAAATCGCACTGCCTCACGGGCCCCACCCAACTGCGGTGTGCGAACCTGAACAGAAGCTCGCAACGCTCACCTTCCCCCTGAAGCTCCGACTGCGCCGTCCGACAAGTACCGAACTTGGCACCGCCTTCGAGCGTGTGCGTCGCTGGATCGCCGCGCTGGAGGCTGCCTCGCGGGCACATACGGGCGCGGGCTTTGAGATCACGTGGGAGGAGATCAACTCCCGCCAGCTCGGCCGCAATCGTGTGCCCCTGGCACTGACACTGCCCCGTCTCGATGACGCCCTGTCGCTGACCGGTCGGACGGACGACGCCCGGCAGTTTCTTGCACAAACGGACGCGACGCTCGAGCGGTTTCCTGACCTTGCACCTTGGTTTGCCCTGCGCCCGCTCACCGTTCTGGAACACCAGGCCGCGTGGACACAGCTTCTCGATTGTATCGGTTGGTTCAAGGCTCACCCGCGCTCCGGCCTCTATGCGCGCCAGATCGGCATCACCGGCATCGACACAAAGTTCATCGACACGCACAAGCGCATCCTCGCTGAGTTGCTCGACCGGATTTTGCCGCCCGATGCCATCGACAACCGAGCCAATGGCGCAGCCGCGTTCGAAGCCCGCTACGGTCTCGCGGCAAAGCCACCCCTCGTGCGCCTGCGTGCGCTCGATCCCCGACTGGCCATCGGTGGACTGACGGACCTGACCGTGCGGATCGATGAACTGGCCGCTTTGGACGTGCGCCCCGACCGCGTTTTTATCGTCGAGAACGAGATCACGGGACTGGCCTTCCCGCCGGCCACCGGCGCGCTCCTGCTGTTTGGCGGCGGCTATGGCGTCGAGCAGCTTGCCGCACTCGGTTGGCTGAACGCCTGTCCGATTGTCTATTGGGGCGACATCGACACGCATGGTTTCGCCATTCTTGATCGCCTGCGCGCCCTGTTTCCACGGGTCCGTTCGACGCTGATGGACCGCGACACGCTCTTTGCATTTCGGGCTGCGTGGAGCTTTGAAGCGGCACCTCATGTTGCCGACCTAGGGAACCTCACACCGCAGGAAAACGCACTCTACGACGACCTCCGCCGCGACCGACACGGCCCCGGCGTGCGGCTTGAGCAGGAGCGCATCAACCTGCAGCTGGCAAAGTATTTGCTCGACCGGGTTTGAAAGTCTCCCGACACAAACGAGACCGGTGAGGACAGAGGATGGCCGCAAGCATGTACCCATGCGGCAGTGAGCTGCTTGCGCGACTTATTTGTTGGCGTGGCCGACCAAAGCCTGGAGTATCCAGCCTTGATGACAGGCTTTCGCAGTTTCATCCTGTCCGCCCCGCGACTTGGTGATGGCGGGCGGCGCGGCTTGTTCCAGTCGTCGTCGGGGAGCGTTTAGCGGTCGGTTGGCTCCGTCTACTAGGTACTTACCCAGTAGACGGAGCACGCCGCTTTCGCGCATCTTCCCCGGCATGCAAGGCCCGAGCCCCGGGCGAAAGTCAGCGGGGTATCATGGCAGCGGGTCCAAACCGCTGCCTCGGAGAGGAGCGCGTTCGGAGTGGCTTCCCGAGCTTCCCAGGGTCTGCTGCCAGTGAAGGGCGTGGCGATTTGA
>JANMGQ010000069.1:0-6336 GCA_031374735.1 Hyphomicrobiaceae bacterium
CCGCAGGCACGACCCGATAGCGTCCTGTCATTTTCTTCACGGGTCCGGGCTATGGCCGAGCTGACTCCGCCACACGCTTCACTGACAACAGACCCTGGGAAGCCCGGTTAGCTACTCCGGACGCGCTCCCCTCCGAGGTCGAAACTTGCGCTCCGACCATGTGCCCCGCCAGCGAGGAGAAAATCTCCCAACCCGGGGCTCGGGTCTTGTATGGGCGCGACAATGGCGAGAACAATACGATCCGTCGACTGGGTAAGTACCTAGTTTTACTGTGTGCGAAATCATGCAGCAACGCGCCCGATGCGCGATCTTGAGAGTCACCGCGCCATCGCGACCACGTAACCCACATCATGAAGGCTCTCAGCTCTTGGCGAGGCGGCGGCGATCGGCGTTCGCCTTGGCGACACCGTGACAGGTGGACATGGCCGACTTCACGCTGCTGACGACATCGGCGCGCGTGCCGCGGAAGCTGCCCACGGGGAAGTAGATCGTCACATCCTTGCCTTCGACAATGCCCTCGCGCGACAGCTCGTCGGCGAACTTCAGGGCATTGACCTTGTAGCTTTGCTTCACGTCCTCGGTGGCGTGTTTCGACATGCAACCGCAATAGGTTGCCAGGTCAGGCTGGCCCGACAGGCGCAAGCCCACGCTGAATTTGCGGCATTCATTCATCACCGCAAGCTCTTCGCCCCTGAGGTCGTAGGCGGCGGCCGCCTCGGCCATCGCCTTGGTGTCAAAGGCATGTTCGTCGGGACCCTTGCATCCTAACACCACGAGCGCCAACAGGAGCGGCATGGCGACTGCGACTGCGGATTTCGACATCGAATACCTCCACGAAAGACCAACTGTAAAAGGGTTGCAGAAGATCATTAAGGATCATTTATGTGGTCCTGTCCGGTCGCACCCGAGCGATCACACGGCGAGATAGTCCCATGCCGATGCGTCTCAACCGCCTGTTCGCCACCGCCATTGTGCTCTCGGCCGCGTGCGTCGGCTCGGCCTTGGCGTTCTCGTTTGATGCGCTGGTAGGCCAGTGGTTCACGGAACTCGAGGAAAAGGACACGTTCCAAGGCGAGCCCTACACGATCCGCAAACAGATCGAAGACAACCGACCCGACGGCACGAAGACAGCGACGTTCCGCTTTTATGACAACTGCCGCTATGTCGGCGAGCTCGTGAACGTGCTCGATTGGGGCGTCGATGCGACAGGCAGTCGGGCTGTGTACTGGACCAAGTGCAAGTCCATCACGGAGGCAGGCCAAGTCTTCCCGTGCAGCTCCATCAGCTACTATGACCTGACCGACGTCACAGCCAAGTCGCTCAAGTACACGAGCCGCGATACCGGCACGGCTTACGTGATGACGCGTGTTGATACGGATTTCAAAATTCCGCCGTCGGCTTGCCTGAGTTCGGCGCCACGCGCGACACCGGCAACGATGCGATAGACGAGGCCTCAAGCGACGAACGGCTTCAACACATAGCCGGCCGATTCGAGTTTCGCGCGAACCGCGCGTGCCATCGCGACAGCGCTCGGCGTATCGCCGTGCACACAGATGGTGTCGATTTCGACTGGCAATCGCTTGCCGTTGACCGTCGTGATGGCGCGGTCTGATACCGTTTGCAGCACCCGTTCGGCGGCGAAGGTCGCGTCGTGAATGACCGCGCCGGGCTTTTTGCGCGAGGTCAATTGTCCGTTGTCGTCATAGGTGCGGTCGGCAAAGAACTCGCGCGCCTGTTTCAGGCCGAGCTTGTCGGCAATGCGCTCCGTGTTGCGACCGGGCATGGAGACGTAGACCAGCGAACGATCCACAGCACGAATAGCGTTACCGATCGCAAGCGCGAAGTCGTCCTCCTCGTTGGTCAGGTTGCCGAGGCTGCCGTGGGCTTTCACGTGCGTGACCGTGTGGCCGGCCATCGTGGCGAGCGCTTGCAGCGCGCCGATCTGATAGGCGACCATGCGCTCGATCTCGGCCATGCTGTCGCCGCGGATGACGCGCCGGCCGAAGCCGTCCCGGTCGTTGAAGCTTGGATGTGCGCCGATGGCGACGCCCTTGGCTTTGGCGACTTTCGCCGTCTCATGCATCACGTTCCAGTCGCCGCCATGCAGGCCGCACGCAACGTTGGCCGAGGTGATGATGTCGAGCATGGCGGCGTCATCGCCCATGCTCCACGCGCCATAGCTCTCGCCCATGTCGGAGTTGAGATCGATGCGCATGCGGGCGGCTCCTGCAATCTTCGGTCCCGCAGTATGAGCGCAATTCGTGGCACGGTACAAATGCCAATCCGCGGCCATGATCGAGAGAGAAGGGCGCTGGGCGCGCAGGCTCATGGCCGATATGGCAGGCACAAATTTTGGCCGCTGGCTTTAGCAGCCGCGACGGCACAAGGTGATCCGCCCAACGGTCGCTATCTCGCACTTGCGATTTCCGCGCCAGCCTTGAGGGCGCGCAATTTCTCCCAGGCGATATCAGGGTCGACCACGCCAAAGCCCGCAAACGTCGAGAAGCCGCAGTCGGTGCCCGCGATCACGCGCTCCTTGCCGACGGTGCCGATGTACGTGGCGAGACGCTGGGCGACCAGTTCCGGGTGCTCGACGAAGTTCGTGGTCGAGTCGATGCAGCCCGGAATGAGCACGAGATCATCCGGCAGCTTGGTCTCGCGCCAGACGGTCCACTCGTGCTGATGACGCGGGTTGGCGCCCTCGAACAAAATCGCGCCCGCCTTCGCGCGCAGCAATTCCGCCAGCACAGCTTTCAACGCGATATCGCGCGTGTGCGGTCCCTCGTAGTTGCCCCAGCAAATGTGCAGGCGCACGCGGTCGCGCGGGACGTTGCGCAGGGCATTGTTGATCGCGGTGACATGCACAGCGGCGCGGCGCAGAAAACCCGCTTCGTCCAAATCACGATACATCATGTGCCGGCCAAGACCGAGATCGGGCGCGTCGATCTGCAGGATCAGGCCGGCGGCCGTGATCGCCTCGTATTCGTGCCGCATCGCATCGGAGAGATCGCCCAGATAGCTGTCGAGATCCTTGTGATACTCGGACGGCTGAAACAGCGCGATCACGCCGGGGCTCGCGGCGTTCATGAAGCCCGTCTGGTAGCCGGCCTCGGCCATGGCGGCTTTCATGGCGGCGATGTCGGCATGCAGCGGGTCAAGCGACTTCACGCTGATCGGGCCGACGCACTTTGGCCGCCGATAGTGCGGTGTGCCGCCGGCCCGCGCCAAGCGATCACGAAAGACCGGAAAATCAACCAGATCTTGCGGCGCGTGGCGCGGCGCATCGCCGTCAAAGCCGTTGAGACGATCCTTGATATAGGTTGCATAGGATATCTTGGATGTTTCACCGTCAGAGGGGATGTCGACGTGAGCTGCGCGCTGTTTGGCCAAGATGGCGCGTGTTGCCTCGGCCATTTCGCGTGCCGTTGTCGCGGCATCGAGCGGCAATCCCTTCTCGCTGGCAAACAGCAGGTCCGCGACGCGGGGCGGGCGTGGCAGGGAACCGACGTGCGTGGTTTGGATGGTCATGGCGGACATTGTGCTACGTTTCGACCCGTTCAGCTTGCCTGTCGGCGCAATGGCGTCTCAACTGCCGCTGAATTCCTTCGGGCGGTGCTTTTTCGCGAGCTTATCGAGGACGGCGTTGACGACCTTTGGCTCCTCGCCCTCGAAGAAGGCCTTGGCGATGTCGAGATATTCGGTGATGACGACGCGGCCGGGAACGTCCTTGCGATAGAGGATCTCGTACATGGCACCGCGCAGGACCGCGCGCAGGGTGGCGTCGAGACGGTTGAGACGCCAGCCCACGGCCAGCTGCGCATCAACGGCTGGGTCGATCTGCAGCTGATGAGCGACGACGCCGCGCACGATTGATTCAAACAATGTCTGGTCGGCCATGGCGACCGTGTCGAATTCGGCATTGGCGCCGAAGCGCTCGGTGACGAACTCGTTGATCAGCTTGTTGAGGTCGGTCGCGGCGAGGTCCATCTGGTAGAGGGCCTGCACGGCGGCCAACCGCGCCTGGCTGCGGACGAGCTTTGTTTGCACATTGCGAGCCGCCTGCGGAACGCCTTTGGTGCTGTCGCCCTTGGAATTGCCCGATGCGTCAGACATCGGCGCCTCGTTTTTCAAACGCACGGGCATGACGGATGAGCGAGACACAGGCGCGCACGGCATCGCCGCCTTTGCCGTCGCGGCCGCCTTCGGCGCGCGCCATGGCCTGCGCCTCGGTATCGACCGTCAAAATGGCGTTGCCGAGGGGAATGCCGCCCGTCACAGCCGTCTCCATCAGCCATGTGTTGGCCTGCTCGCAGACGATGTCATAGTGCGATGTCTCGCCGCGGATCACGCAGCCAAGTACGATCGCGCCATCAAAATCGGTCGGCTGTTCGGCTGTCGCAGGGATCAGACCGTTGTTGAAGGCCAGCGACAGGGCCTGTGGGATCTCCAGCGCGCCTGGGACTGAGACAACCTCCCAGGTAACCCCGCACGCCTCCATCTCAGCCGCTGCGCCCGCCATCAACGCCGCGCCGACAGCCTCGTAATAGCGCGCCTCGATGACGAGGATATGCGCCTTCAGCGCTGTCGCGTTCCCGCCCGCGCCCGTACCGGTGCGCGCTGTGCTTCTGCCAGCCATAGTGAACCTGTCATGTGATGAGCCCCGGCGGCAAAGACGCGCGCTTTTGGGCATGTTCGATGGTACGACCTACACCGGGGAGGGCCGGCAGGACAAGGTATGAAAAGCAGGCAACGAAAACCAGCCGCCAAGGCAATGCGGCGCATGTTCGCTCTGACTGCGACGGACGCGAGGCAAACGCCGATGGACGACGCTGCCCGCGCCACCTCAGGCCTTACCACATCGGGCTCGTCGCTCTGCACTCGACATGGGGCACCGAATGGTCGACGCTATGCTCCTGTGCTGAACCATCACACTGAGCCGCCGTCATGCCAACCCTTGAAGATCTCAAACGCACCATCGCCCGGGAGTTCGGGACGCCCGCTGTCGTGATCGATCTCGACCGGGTCGAGCGCAACATCGCGCGCGTCCAAGCCATCTGCGACAAGGCCGGCGTCGGCAGCCGCCCGCACATCAAGACGCACAAGGTGCCGAAACTCGCCCACATGCAGGTGGCGGCCGGCGCGCGCGGCATCACATGCCAGAAGCTCGGCGAGGCCGAGATCTTCGCAGACGCCGGCATCGGCGATATCGTCGTCAGCTACAATCTGATCGGCGAGGCGCGTGCGGGCCGGCTCGCAGCGCTCATACAGCGCTCACCCAACGTGAAGGTGTGCGCCGACAACCCGGTTACGCTGGAGAGCTACGCAACAGCCGCCCAGCAGGCCGGATGCGATATCGGCGTCATGGTCGAATGCGATACGGGCCGCAAACGCGCCGGCGTTGAGACGGTGCGCGAAGCCGTGCAAATGGCCGAGACGATCATGAACACGCCGGGGCTGACCTTCAAAGGCTTCCTGTTCTATCCGACGGAGCAAAGTTGGCCCGAGACACAACGCTTCTTTGACGAGGCGCATGCGGGCGTGAAAGTGCTCGGTATGTCCGCTGACGTGGTCTCGACCGGTGGCTCGCCCAATCTCGTCAACGTCGGCAAACTCAAGGGGGCAACCGAGCATCGCGCGGGCACCTATATCTTCAACGACCGCATGCAGGTGGCAGCTGGCGTGGCAACACTCGACGATTGCGCGCTGAGCGTCTTCTCGACCGTCGTTTCGCGCGCTGGCGCCGAGCGCGGCATTCTGGACGCGGGCTCCAAAACGCTGACCAGCGACGCTGGCGGCCAGGACGGCTATGGCCTGGTGCTCGAGCATCCCGAGGCCAAGATAAAAGGCTTTGCCGAGGAACACGGCTTTCTCGACCTGTCGCGCTGCAACATCCGCCCGAAGGTCGGCGACATCGTGCGCGTGATCCCCAATCACGTGTGCGTCGTGGTCAACATGGTCGATCAGTTGATCGCGGTGCGCGGCAACGAGGTGGTCGATGTGCTGCCCGTGGCCGCGCGCGGCAAGCTGGTGTGACACCGGTATCGGGCACGGGCAATCGGCTGAACGAAATCCTCGTCATCCCGCACAAGTGCGGCCCCTTCAGGCCGCGCGTAGATGCGGGATCCAGCGGGTGAGCGCGCGTCGCGCACGTGATAGGACAGTCAACGCGGAATAAGACAGGCAACGCGGAATAAGACAGGCAACGCGGAATAAGACAGGCAACGCGGAATAATACCAGCGGCCAAAATTATTGACGGATGCGCCTCCCCTCAACTGTCATGGCCGGCCTTGTGCCGGCCACCCATTCTGCAACGCACGGAGCTGGTCGCCATCATG
>JANMGQ010000011.1:0-9651 GCA_031374735.1 Hyphomicrobiaceae bacterium
CGATGACAGTCGCGAAGTCGCCGACGTCATGGCCACCATGACCGCAGCCGCCAAGCAGCGTCGTCATAAGTAGGCCAGCGGATACTGCAGTAAGCCGAACCATTGGACCGATCCTTGCACTCACGAACATGCCGATTGTCGAAGCCGAACTTCGACATCGCCGAGCTTCGACCTTGACCGTCGAACTCGTGTCTTGTGCTGATGGTTTTAGCGACGATGCGTTAAAAAATGCTTGGCGTGTGTCTCGAATCGGACATCGAATCGGGCGCTTAAGCAAATTGCAACGTGACTGCGTGTAAAACCGGGACAACCGACAAGGGTTTAGCCACCGGAAGCCGTCACATGCGCTCATCTCCCGACGATATCGATCTCGGCTCACTCGGCCGCGCAATCAAGAAGTCCTTCCCGCGCGTCGCACTTCTTTCCCTCCTCGCGGGCGGCGCGACAGCCGGCGTCATGATGACCATGGCGCCGCAATACGTGTCACAGGCGACAATCGAAATTCTTGCGCGACAGGCGCTCGATCCGAACAATCCCAACAACAATACGATGACGTCGCCCAGCACGCGTGCGCTCGCCAAGGAAGACCTCGGCACGCACGTCATCAACATTCAGTCGACAGATCTGACCAAGCAGATGAGCGAACAGCTCCGGCTCAAGGAACGCCCGGAGTTCAATGCCCGCCTTGATCCTGAGGACACTTTCTCCTCGCTGCTGCGCATGGCCGGCATCGGCAAGGCCAAGGAGAGCGAGACCGATGATGATCGCGTGCTGAACGCCTATCGCTCGGCCATGAAGGTCGCCAACAAGCGCGACACGCACAACATCAGCATCGAGTTCACCACGACGAACCCGGACTTCTCCGCCAAAGGTGCGAACCTGCTCGCGGATCTCTATCGCGACAGCCTCGCCTCGTCGCGTCAGGTGGAAATTTCCGACACCGAGAAAAAACTCTCGACGCAGATGGAGCGCCTGGAGAAAGAGCTGCGCATTGCAGACAGGGCCGTGACCGACTTCCGCGCCAAGGTCGACATCTTCAAGACCCAGGGACCGCAAGGGGTGACCACGCAGAACGACGATCGCCTCGGTCAATTGACGGCAGAACAGTCAAAGGCCGCGGCAGCCCGCACGGAAGCCGAGGCTCGCGCGACAGCGGCCAAGGAGCAGATGCGTCTCGGTACGGCTGAATCCAATCCCGATGTACAGAAGTCGCAGATGATTTCGCGCTTGATCGAGCAGCGCATCCGCCAAGAGCGACAGGTCTCGGAACTGGCGACCTCGCTGTTGCCGGGCCATCCTCGCATGCGGCAGGTGCAGGGCGATCTCGCGTCCCTGCAGCGCCAGATCAAAGACGAAGTAAAGAAGGTCGTCGATGGCCTAGAGAAAGACGCTAAGATTGCTGCTGACAAAGAAGCAAGCCTGACCAAGCAGACGGGCGCCATCAAGGTGACGATCAAGGATCAATCGCCGGCGGATGCGCAGCTGAAGGCACTCGACGACGACGCCAAGGGCAAGCGCAGCGAACTCGAGCGTGTGAAGAAAGACTACGAAGCCGCTCGCACGAAGCGCGGCACCGGCCAGGCCGTCGAAGTGCGACTGGTCCAGGAAGCCAAGCCATCGAACGAAAAAGTTGCCCCCAAGCCTGGCATGTTCGCGCCGCTGGTGACACTTGCCATGCTGCTCGTCGGCCTCGCCTGGTCGGTGACCAAAGCCATTGTGATGGGTCCGCCCACCACGGGTGGTGGTGGATCGAACCGGAGCGGCACACGCGACCTGGAACAAATTTCCATCCCCGCGTCAGCAGCTCTCGTTGCCGCGCCCGCTGCGGCCGGCGCAGCCGCCGCAGCAGCACGCGCCGTTGCAGCAAAACCAGCTGCACTCGCGAACACCGCTGCACAGTCCGTCACCCAAAAACCTGATGTACGGGGCAATGTGGATGCAGCCCTTGCAGCCCTTCTCGGACGTGATGGCGATGGCGCGTGCCGCTCGCTCGTCGCAGGCGAACGCGCTGATATCGACGCGGCGTCTGAAGCCCTCGCACTCGCCAAGGGTCTTGCTGCCGAAGGCAAGAGTGTTGTGCTCGTGGATTGGTCGAGCGTGGCGTCTTCGCTCACTGAGCTTGCGGGAGGCGTGCCGACACCGGGCCTCGCGCAGCTGGTGCAGGGGGACGTCGCGTTCGAGGACGTCATCCAGAAACTGGCCGACACAGAGGCGCACTTTGTGCCGGCTGGCGACGCCTTGAATGACCAGAGCGTGATCTTCGACGCTGACCGCGCGAACCTCGTGCTCGACGCCATGGACGAAGCCTTTGAGCACATCATCGTGTTTGCCGATCAAGCGTCTGCACGCGATTTGTTCGAGGCCACCCAAGGTCGCTTCGACACGGGCGTCTCGGTGACCGACACAGCAGCTGCACACGGCGCTGGCACTGTGTTCCTCGGTTTCGACGTTGCCGATATGGCCGTCCACCATGTTGTCCGTGCGATTGCTGCCGCAACACCGCCAACGGGCTCAGGCCTGCTGCGTCGTGGCGCATCGCGCGCTGCCGCACGCCCGGCTGATGCACAAGCGCGCGCATAAACAACGTGAGCCTCACATCTGTAACGGCGGCTGGCGTTTGCGCCATCCGCCGTTACTCATTGCGCGGCTGTCGCTTTGGCGTGCGTGGCTTGCCGCGCGGCGCTTCTTCTTCGGGCTGAAGTCCGAACCGCTCGGTCAACTCCGGCCCAAGCTGATCTGACAGCACACGGCGCTTCACGCCTTCGACGACGCCTGGTTCGAGATCGAACAGCTGGAATGGTCCGAACGAGATGCGGATCAGTCGGTTCACGGTCAATTCAAGTGACGCGAGGATGTTGCGCACTTCCCGGTTCTTGCCTTCGCGCAGTCCTATCGTCAGCCAGACATTGTCGCCCCGTACCTGGTCAAGCGTCGCCTCGATCGGGCCGTAGCGTACGCCTTCGATCTCAAGGCCCTCCTTCAGGGCATCGAGTTGGGCCTGCGTGACGCTACCGAACGCGCGCACGCGATAACGGCGCATCCAACCCGTCGCTGGTAGTTCGAGATGGCGGGCGAGTTCGCCATCGTTGGTCAGCAGCAGCAGACCCTCGGTGTTGAAATCCAGCCGGCCGATCGAGATCACACGCGGCAGATCCGTGGGCAGCTTTTCAAACACCGTCGGCCGTCCTTCGGGGTCGCGATGCGTCGTGACGCAGCCGCGCTCCTTGTGAAAGCGCCACAGCTTCGTCGTCTCGACGCCCGGCAGCGGCTGGCCGTCGACCTCGATACGATCACGGGGGCCGACGTCTTTTGCTGGCGATTTCAGCGTTTCGCCGTTAACAGCCACGCGCCCCTCAGCGATCCAGCGTTCGGCATCACGGCGTGAGCACAAACCGGCGCGCGCCATGGCTTTGGCAATACGCATCGTCTCGGTGAGGGGAGCTGGTGGACGCTGTGGGCGGGCCGGTGTGCGAATGCCGGGGACTGCGCGCGTCGGCGCTTCGGCCTCGGGGCGCGGTGGTCTGCTCCCGGACCGCGGCCCAGATTGCGGGCGCCGCCGCTCGTCGCGTGGCTCGGGTGCGCCGCCGGCTTCAGGATAGCGGTAGCGAGTCCGCTCGGTCGGACCAGTGCGCTTTTTGGCCATGGGGATACGGGGCTCGCGTGTCGGAAATGCTGCGCAGTGCCGCTTGGCACATCGCCACGGCTGGATGCTCGTTACTCCCTTGCACCGTCAGATGAAACAGACATTTCCACGACGAGGTGAACCGTGCCGAAATCGACGATCGCGCTGCTGGTCATCTTCGCGCTCATTGTTGCGATGACGTTGGTCGATATCTGATATGTATCAGCCCATCCATGCTCGCATGTGTTTAATCACCGTCTGCGGCTGATCGGTGATCACCCAATGACCGCTGTCGGGGATGCGGCGCACTGTGAGATCCGGCACGTAGGCCTCGAGCCCGTCGAGGTTGGTGACCATGAGATGCGGATCCTGCTCGGCCCACACGACCAGCGTCGGCACCTTCACGACCGGGTTTGGAATACCGGTTTCGAAGCTCCGCGCGGTTTCACCGGGCGCGACCGGCGGCCCCATCTTGGCTGCCCGATAGTAGTTGAGCATGCCGGTGACGGCGCCAGGTTGTGACCATGCCTTCAGGTATTCCTGGCGGTCGGCCTCTGTGACGTGGCCCTCCTTGAGGCCCGCCGTGAGGCAGATATCCTGCAGCCCCTTGTAGTCGTTCGCCATCAGCATCCCTTCGACCTTGGGCGACTGGAAATGGCGCGTGTACATGCTCGCCTTCTGCTGCGCGGGGTTGGTATTCAGCTCACGCTCGAACACGGTCGGATGCGGCGAGTTGATGATGATCAGCCGGTCCAGCCACTGCGGCTTCTTGATCGCCAGTGACCAGGCGACGCCACCGCCCCAATCATGCGCAACGAGCGTGAACCTTTCGTAGCCGAGATGTTTCGCCAGCGCGCCGAGATCCTCGATCAGAACATTGATGTCGTAATCCTCGACCCGCGGCGGTTTGGACGTCAGATTGTAGCCGCGCATGTCAGGCGCAACAGCGTGATGGTCGCGCGCGAACTCTGGCAGCAGCTGGCGCCAGCAATACCAGAACTCCGGGAAACCATGCGCGAACAGCATCAGTTTGCCGCCCGGTTTGCCCGCATGCGCGTAATGCATGCGGATGCCGTTCACCTCGGCGAAATCATGGTGGATCGCGTTCATGCTGGGCTCCGGGCGGCGAGCGATTGATTTGGCACGTAGCGTATGTCGATTGCGCGCGCGCGGCCAGTGAGACGAGGCAGGTCTGTAGCGCGAACGAAGCTCAAACATAACTGCACGTTTTCTCCACTTGCACCACGCCCGCTGTGGACAACCGGAGCGCTGGAAAACCCATGCATTGCCGGGGCTTTTGCACATGCTATAGCACGCGGCAGAAGCGTCTGACTGGGGCGCGCATGCCTGCTGCTGTCGTGATCCCTCGCGATGGCGCGGCGCAAATGAGACGGACATCCGACCTTGGCCGATATCAAAGACCCGCCGCCACCCGCTGTGCCGCCATCCAGTGGCGGCAAGGGTGGCGAAGTGAAGCCGATCTTGATCGGCGACGAGATGCGCAAGTCGTTCCTCGACTATGCCATGAGCGTCATTGTGTCTCGCGCGCTGCCGGATGTGCGCGACGGTTTGAAGCCCGTGCACCGCCGCATTCTCTACGGCGCCTCCGAGTTGGGTGTGCGCTGGAACACCAAGTACGTCAAAAGCGCCCGCATCGTCGGCGACGTCATGGGCAAGTATCACCCCCACGGCGACCTCGCGATCTATGACGCGCTGGTGCGCATGGCCCAGGATTGGTCGCTGCGCGTGCCGTTGATCGACGGGCAAGGCAACTTCGGCTCCATCGACGGCGATAGCCCGGCTGCGATGCGCTACACCGAAAGCCGATTGGCCAAGATATCGCAGTATCTGCTCGATGATCTCGACAACGAGACCGTGGATTTCCAGGACAACTACGACGGCGCCGAAAAGGAGCCGACGGTTCTCCCGGCAAAATTTCCGAATCTGCTGGTCAACGGCGCAGGCGGCATTGCCGTCGGCATGGCAACCAACATTCCGCCGCACAACCTCGGCGAAGTCATCGACGGCACCATCGCCCTGATGGACAATCCGGAGCTGACGATCGACGATCTCTGCATGATCATTCCGGGGCCTGATTTTCCAACGGGTGCGCTGATGCTCGGCCGTGGCGGCGCCATGGCCGCCTATCACAAGGGCCGCGGCTCCGTGATCATGCGGGCCAAGGCGCACATCGAAGAGCTGCGCAAAGACCGGGAAGCCATCATCGTCACCGAGATCCCCTATCAGGTCAACAAGCGCGATCTGATCGAGAAGATCGCAGCCAAGGTCAACGAGAAGGTGCTCGAGGGCATCTCTGATGTCTGGGACGAGAGCAACCGCGAAGGCATTCGCATCGTCATCGAATTGAAGCGCGGCGCCGTGGGCGATGTCGTGCTCAACCAGCTCTGGCGCCACTCGGATTTGCAGACCACGTTCGGCTGCAACATGATCGCGCTCAACGGCGGCAAGCCGGAGATGCTCAATCTCAAGGATATGCTGTCGGCGTTCATTAATTTCCGCGAAGAGGTTGTCTCCAAGCGCATCAAGTTCCTGCTGACCAAGGCGCGCAATCGCGCCCACACGTTGGTTGGATTGGCGATCGCTGTTGCCAACATTGACGAGGTCATCAAGCTCATTCGTGGTGCCGCGTCGCCCGCCGTGGCCAAAGAAGAGCTGATGGCGCGCAACTGGCCCGCCAAGGACGTGGCGCCGCTGGTGGAACTGATCGCGGATCCGCGCCACAAGGTGTTGGACGACGGCAGCTACAAACTGTCAGACGCGCAGGCGACGGCCATTCTCGCCCTGACACTGTCTCGGTTGACGGCTCTGGGCCGCGATGAAATCGGCGCCGAGTTGATGAAGATCGGCGAGGAAATCAAGGATTTCCTCGACATCCTGTCGTCGCGCGTTCGGATCATGAACATCATCCGCACCGAACTCACGGACATCAAATCCGAGTTCGCAACACCGCGCAAAACCGAGATCATCGAGATCGACGGCGACCTCGAAGACGAAGACCTGATCCAGCGCGAAGACTGCGTCGTGACGGTGTCTCTGCGCGGCTACATCAAACGCGTGCCCCTCTCGACCTATCGTGCGCAGCGCCGCGGTGGCAAAGGCCGCTCGGGTATGTCGACGAAGGACGAGGATGTCGTCACACAGATCTTCATCGCGTCGACGCACACGCCCGTGCTGTTCTTCTCGTCGCGCGGCATGTGCTACCGCATGAAGGTCTGGCGTCTGCCGGCTGCGACCCCACAATCGCCTGGGAAGGCGCTGGTCAACCTGCTGCCGCTGCAGGACGGCGAGACGATCACGTCGATCCTGCTGCTGCCGGAAGATGACAAGACGTGGGCGGATTATGAACTCATGTTCGCGACGCGCTCCGGCGGCATTCGCCGCAACGCGCTTGCCGACTTCGAGAGCATCAACCGCAACGGCAAGATCGCCATGAAGCTCGACGAGGGCGATCAGATCGTCCAGGTGGCACTGTCCAAACCGGATCAGGACGTGATCCTGACATCGGCCAAGGGGCAGAGCGTGCGCTTCCTAATTGGAGAAGAAGTGCGCCTGTTCAAGGGGCGCGACTCCACCGGCGTGCGCGGCATTCGCCTGGAAGAGGGTGACCGCCTCATCTCGATGGCGATCCTCGACCACACCGAGGCGACAGCCGAGGAGCGTGCGGCTTACTTGAAGCGCGCGGTGGCTGAGCGCCGTGCGTTGAATGCCGAGGGTGATGAGGCCGAAGCAGCGCCAGCAGCGCCTGACGACGAAACAGCAACAACGGCGGTGACCGAACTGACAGACGAGCGGTACGAGGCCCTGAAGGCGCGCGAGCAGTTCCTGCTCGCCGTGTCGGAACGTGGCTTTGGCAAGCGCTCGTCGTCGTACGAGTACCGGACCTCCGGGCGCGGCGGCAAAGGCATCGCGGCCATGGTGGTCAATGACCGCAACGGCGATCTCGTGGCGGCGTTCCCGATCTCGCAGACGGATCAGATCATGCTCGTGACAGACGCGGGCCAGTTGATCCGCTGCCCGGTGAAGGACGTGCGCATTGCCGGTCGCAACACACAAGGCGTGCGCATCTTCCGGACGGATGGCGCCGAGAAGGTCGTCTCGGTCGAGCGCATCGGAGACGATGGCGAGGCCGCGGAGGGCGACGGCGGCGCGCCGGCGCCGGAGACGCCGGCTTGATCAGCTTGAGTTGAGTTGGACCGCATGAGGGCGGACATAACAGTCCGCCCCACTATCTTGCTGCATCGCCATCTTGTTTCTGCTGTGTTCTTTTGAGTCATGCAGCGTGCGGAGCCAAGCAGATGGCGGAAAATGTTCAATCAGCGATGCTTGAGATCTTGCAACGGCTGCAGGCCGATTCTTCGACAGTTATGAAACGCCTAGGAGAGATCGACGAGCGATTAAGCGGTATGGACGGCCGCCTCGGCAAGCTCGAAACGCAGGTCAAGAAACAGAACGGTGACAGCGCCGCGATGCTGGTCATCATGCGCGCGACGGTTCGCGACTTCAACGAACGCATCACCGAGATCGTGGAGGACATCCCTTTTATCAAGCGGAAGGCATAAAGCGAACGCAGCTTTACCTGACCTGCGGTGGCCCGAGGCCAGGTGCACTGTGATAGACGAAGCCCTTCGCAGCACCAGCCTCGTCAACGATGCTCATCGCGGCGACTGCCCAGGAGCTCGGCCAAGCTCTTAGTTTGACGGACGGTGATCGTAGCCAACACCAGGACCTTAAAGCGCGCGCGGGCGTCAAAGGTCGTCGATTGGTGACATAGCCAGTGCCTCTCTGTCAGTGGACGAACAACACGGGCAAATCCGATTTGCCGAGGATGTGGTTCGTCGCACCGCCGAAGATCATTTGGCGCAGGCGGCTCTGGGTGTAGGCGCCCTTGAGGATCAGGTCAGCGCCAACAGCTCTGGCCTCCGCCATGATTGTCTCACCCGGGCCTTTGCCTGCGGGCACGACCTTCTCGGTTGCCGTGATGCCGTGAGCCGCGAGATGGCCGAGCGCATCGCGGGCGCTTGGGCCGGGCACCGTATTGCCCTCAACGGTCACGAGATGGACGCGTTTGGCGGATTTCAAGACGGCGAGCCCCATGGAAATGGCACGCGCGGTTTCGGTCGAGCAGTTCCAGTGGATCAGAACCGTATCGCCAAGGGTGGCGCCAGCCTTGGGTGGGACCATGAGCACGGGCCGGCCGCTGTCGAAGAGGGCGGCTTCAAACGCCGTCATGCGACTGCCCTTGCCGCCAGGGCGAGCCATGATTGTGATATCGAACAACCGGCCGAGGGAGCCGAGCGCCCCATCCTCGATGGCGGCTCCACCGCGCCAGCGGAAGGCCGGCGGTGCCGGACCACCAGCCGCGAAGGCGTCGAATGCCGTCCGCGCCTGGCGGACGAATTGGCCTTCATCCCAGTCGGCGGGCGGAATAGAGACAGCGACGATCGGATCGGGTGCGACAATTTCGGCAAAAGCTGGGCGCAGCGCCACGCCTTCGATCGTCGCGTCGAAACGCCGTCCGAATTGCCGCGCCATTTCAAACACTGCCGGCATCATTTCGCCAGTGTCGACGGGAACAAGCAGAGACTTCATGGTCCAGCTCCGTTCGAGTTGCATCGCTGCCTCTCCGGAGCAACATAGCAGAACGAATCAACAAAGACAGCACGCAACGTAACAGCTGAGAACTGGCAGACTGCAAAAGATAAAGGCCGCCGACGCGTTCGCGTGGCAGCCTTTGATCCCAACCAACAACCCTTGCGGATACCCGCGCAGGCCGTTGCGAACATTACTTCATGTTCGCTGCAACTTTGTTGAAGGTCGTCGAGATGTTTGTGCCGAGCGTCGTAGCAGCCGAGATGATGGCGACCGAAATGAGGGCGGCGATCAGGCCGTACTCGATGGCGGTTGCGCCGGACTCGTCAGACACGAAGCGTGCGAAAAGGTTCGTCATGGATACTCTCCCAACAGGTCACACAGACTAGCGCGGTATTGCGCGGTTCGTTTCGTCTCGG
>JANMGQ010000013.1:0-2495 GCA_031374735.1 Hyphomicrobiaceae bacterium
CGTTTGCAGCAGACGATCCCACTGGAAGTTGGCCAGCGCCTTGAAGAAGATGCCCGAGCGGTGCACGACGCGCAGACCCGCTGCGACAGCGTCTCGCTCCAGCGTGTCCAGGCTGTAGGTGCATCGATGGCCATGTGTCGCTTCGGCGGGCGTCACCGCGGCGTTGTGTGAGATCAGCCCCATCTTGACCGCGATCTGGCGCGAGGCTGCGTTGGCGTTCGGGCAGACGAGAAAGAAGCGGCCACCGTCGGCCAGCCACTCGTCGTTGACCCGGCGCAGCACGCCGACCGGATCATCCAGGTGCTCGAGCACGTGGGTCAGAACGATGTTGTCGTAGCGCCTTGGGAGCGCCACCTTCTCGAATACCGCATTCACGAACTTCACGTGCGCGTCTAGCTTGCCGCCCGCCTCGGTGATCGCCTCGTCAGAGGCTTCGACGCAGGTGAGGTCGTCGAAGTGAGGGCGCAGGCGCAGCGTGAAGTCACCCTTGGAGCTGCCCAACTCCAACAGGCTGCCATGCCGAAAGAAAGGCTCAAATGCCCGGAGCATGAATGGATGAATGACATCCAGGTCAAAGCCGTATGCATAACGCGATCCCGCCGCATCGGTCAGCTCGTGGTTGTAGTCGCGCTCAGGTTTGGCCATCTTCGTTCACCCCCAGTAACGGGTGGCTTCGACCAGGGCCCGATAGTCATCACGCGTCACGCCGACGATGACTTGGTCCCAGAAGCGGCCCTTGCGGTAGAAGTAGTTCTTCTTTCGCCCTTCTTCGCGCCAGCCGAGCTTGGGGCCGCAGTAGGTCGCGAGCGACTGGGTGTTGTATTCGATCATCGAACCGTCCAGTCGCTCTAGATTCATTTCGTCGAACGCGTAGCGCATCGTGGCCATGATCGCGTCGATGCCGTAGCCCTTGCCACGGTGGCTCGAGTCGCCTATCACGAGGCCGTGCCAAGCGTGGCTGTTTCGCCAATCGATATTGATGATGCTGGACAGACCGATGATCGCGCCTTCGGGGGTTTCGACCACGAAGCGCTGATTGAGGCGGTCTGTCCTCAGGCCGGCCAACCAGGTCTCGTGGAAGTCCAGGGAGCTCGGAAAGTGGATCTCGCCGATGCCGTCTTGCGTAACGGGGTCGTTGGCCCACTTCTGCAGCGTGACCAAGTCGCCACGTTCGATGGCGCGCAGTGTGAGTACTTTGCCTTTGATGTGCATGATGCACTCCGTTAAGTTTGGGCCAGTCGCGCCAGTCCGAATCCGTGCCGTCCGAACTCGTTGCCGTTATAGAGAAGGTAAAGGTTGCGGTCGACATGCACCAGGTTCGGATAGCACTGCATGTCGACATCCCAGTCGTCGGTGCTGCTCTCGGGAAGAACCGGGCCTTGGCCACGTTCCCAATGGATCAGATCAGCGCTGGTCGCGTGCGCTAGTCGATAGCCCCGCGCCGGATTCTTGCGGAAGTCCGTGGCGTACCGGTAGCAGAAGATCATGTGAAAGCGGCCATCGTGGAAGACCACGCTGGGCAGTGCCTGGCACTCGTCGGCGCCGATGTGATCAGGAATCACGCCCCGATCCGATTTCGTCCACTCGATGCCATCGGCCGACGTTGCGTGAGCAATCTTGTAGACGCGGTCCGGCGCCGCATCTGCGCTGGTTCGAATCCAACGCTGGCCGTAGATGTACCACATGTGGAACCGACCGTCGTGCTGGATCACGAATCCGTCACTGACCAGGAAAGGCTCCTGCAAAGAGGCACTCAGCGCAGGCCCCTTGCCGTGCCGAGAGAAGGTTTCACCACCATCGTCGCTGATCGTCAGGCCGATGCCGGAATCGGTCGACACCGACATGCGGCGAGTCCACCCCGTCGTATAAGCGTAGATGCGCGAGTTGACCCGCAGCGGGCTGAACGGGAAGATGCCATGCTCGTCAAAGGTGCCTCTCTCTCCCAGGCCGATCACTTGGTGTGACGACACCCGGAGCACGCGCTCGAAGGCCCTGTCCATGTCGACGAAGCCCACGTGGCTCAGAAACTTGCCTACGCCATCGCGTTCGCGGGTCGAGAAATAGATCCGGATCCGGTCTTCGAAGACGAGCGCCTGCGGTGACTGCGCGAACTCGCCTTGGCCGGTCACCAGCAGGTGATCGCGGGGGTCGAAGATCTTGCCCAGCTTGTGCCAATGCATTGAAGGTGCCTCCGTGGTGGGTTGCTGCGTCATCGCTGGGCCTCAACCCTGTCGGCCTTCAAGTTTTGCCAGCCCGAAGCCGCCACGGCCAACCTCGTTGCCGAGGTAGAGCATGTACACCTCGCCGTCGAGTTCAAAGACGTGCGGGTAGGCGATGGACTCGCTGTCCCAGCCCTCTGGAGATACGTCGATGCCGGCCAATGAGTCATCGCGGATCCAGTGTTCCAGGTCATCGGAGACCGCATAACCGATTCGGTACCCGCGTGCCGAATTGCGAAAGTCGACGCCGTACTTGTAGCAGTAGAACATGTGATA
>JANMGQ010000119.1:0-14502 GCA_031374735.1 Hyphomicrobiaceae bacterium
TCGCTGACGAAACGGGGCGTGATGCCCATGTTTGGTTGCATCCGCCGACTCCCGTAACCGGGAGCCGGTCGGCGGATGCGGACCAGACGCCTGCGACCGTGCGTGCGGTGTGGGTGTCTGACCTGAGGTCAGACACCCTGCGCTGACGGCGGTGCGGGTGGTGGCCCGTGCGTGGAACAGGTGAGCTTTGGCCGCGAGGCCGGAGCAACAGGCCGAACGTCGCACGATTGCCGCTCATCGAATCGGGCATCCGCCCCGCCTCTCCGTTTTGCTCTTCGAGCGAAAGGCGAGGTTTGCGGCCTTTGGCGCGGCATGTGGTGTTAACCATATTTGATGTTTGGGGAAGCGGCGCGCCTCGTTTCATCGCGGGACGCGCTGCACACCGGTCACTTCAACGGCTTTGACACGGGCACCCACAATCCGCCCTTGACCTGCTCGACCTGCGAGTTCTCAGGGCTGATGTGGCCGTCCTTGAACGCCTTTGGTCCAAAGAAGATCGGATGATCCGACGTCGTCTTACCGAGCGCCTCGACGACCGTTTCCGGCGTCACGGTCTTGCCCGCGGTGGTCAGCGCCTTCACGAACCAATCCGTATAGGCATAGGCGAGCATGCCGTTCTCATCGGGATCAAGATTGAAGCGCTTTTTGAAGCTCTCATTCCAGGCCTTCACAGCGGGTGTCTCGCTGCCCGGATTGAAGATGTTCCAGGCTGAGACGCCATAGAGGCCTTCGACATTCGCCTTGCCGAGTTGCGCGACGATCATGGTACGACCGGGAATCGCCGTCATAACCTTGACCTCGTTCCAGGCGAGTTTCTTGACCTCGGCCATGATGCCAACGGTCTCGCGCGTGATGGTCGCGATCATGATCAGCTCGGCGCCGGCCGCTTTCATGCGCGCGACCTGCGAGGAGAAATCGATGTCTCCCGCTTTGTATCCGGCTTCGGCGACGAGGGTCATATTCTTCGCCTTCATGGCAACATTGACGCCGCCGCGCACGAGATCGCCGAAGGGACCTTCCTGGTAGATGTAGCCGACCTTTGTCGCCTTGAACTCATCGATGGCCCACGTCAACGCGGGACCAACTGTGCCGTCGTAGTCGGGCGTGGTGGTGAACAGAAGTGGGCTATTGCCTGATACTTTGCGCAAGATTGACGATGCACCCCAAGGCGAGAAATAGACGACTTTCGCGTCCACGGCCTTCTTGATCACGGCTGCATTCGGGCCGGAGCCGAACGGGTTGATGATGGCGAAGACGCCGTCGGAATTGATCAACTTGTCGGTCACGCGACCGGCGAGTTGCGGTTGACTGCCGTTGTCCTCGACGATGAGGCGCAGCTTGCGACCGTTGACGCCGCCAGCTTCGTTGGCCTCGTCGATGCGCATCTGCGTGCCATTGCGCAGCTGCGGCATGCCGGCGGCAACCGGCCCTGAAAGATCCATGTGCGTGCCGAGCAGGATTTCGGTGTCGGTAACACCCGCAGCTTGCGCGCCACCGGCGAGCGTGAGTGCGACGATCGCGCTGGTGACCGCGCGACGTGAGTAGAACCGTGTCATGATGCGTTTCCTCCGTTGATCGTTTCCGTCAGACTGGTGTCTTTCAGGCTGGCGCGTTGACCGCGCTCGATTTTGACGTCTCATTTTTGTTGGGGTCGTACATGCTGGAGATCAGTCCGGCGTGGCGGCGCGCGACGACGCGCCGTTTGAGTTTCATGGTTGGCGTCAGCTCTTCATCCTCGGCCGTGAGCAACTCCTCGATGATGCGGAAGTCTTTGATCTGCTCGACGCGGGCAAGCTTTCCGTTCACCTCCTCAATGGTTCTGCGCACCAGATCGCGCACAGCCTCCGTTCGCGTCAGGCTGGCGAAATCCGTGAAGGGCGTGTGTGCATCTTGCGCGAATTTCGACACCGTGTCCTGGTCGATCATGATCAGCGCGGTGAGATAATTGCGGCCCTCGCCGACGACAACCGCGTCGGAGATGTAGGGGCTGAACTTCAGCTGGCTCTCAATACTGCTCGGCGAGATATTCTTGCCACCCGACGTGATGATGATGTCCTTCATGCGATCGGTGATTTTCAGGTAGCCGTCAGCGTCGATCTCGCCAGCGTCGCCGGTGTGCAGCCAGCCGTCCGCGTCGACGGTCTCGGCTGTTTTTTCGGGTAGGTTCCAATAGCCAGCGAAGACATTTGGGCCGCGCACGAGAAGCTCGCCATCAGCAGCGATTCTGATGTCGGTGCCTGGTGCTTTGACGCCAGCATAGCCGATCTTGATGCGGTTGACGGGTGTCGCTGTGCAGAAACCGCAAGTCTCCGTCATGCCGAAGGCTTCGCTGAGATCAATGCCGATCGCCATGTACCAGCGTAGCAAATCTGGTGGCACGGGTGCGGCGCCGGTCAGTGCAAACTTGACATTCTGCAGGCCGAGCGCATCTTTGATGTTGGCGAGCGCGAAGCGGCCGAGGAGCAAGAAGCGCAGCGATTGTGCTGCTGGAACGGACCGACCTTCGAGTCGGCCATTCGCAATTGCCGTACCGTCGGCAAATGCCATTCGATAAGCGTGTCGTGCTGGCGCAATGGCATCCTGCATGAACAGCTCGATTTGCGCGTACAGCTTTTCCCAAAAGCGCGGCGGCCCGAACACCAGATGCGGTGCCACTTCGCGCAGATCATTGAATACGGTGCTGCTGTTTTCGGGAAAGTGCACGATCTGCCCGGTCGCGAGCGGATTGAACATCGACGTCATGCGCTCTGCGATATGACACAACGGCAGGAACGACAGGGTTTTGTCGCCAACAGCTAGCGGCGCGTAGGTGTGGACCGCGCCGATCTGGTAGGTCAGATTGGCATTCGAGACCATGGCGCCTTTGGGCGCTCCTGTCGTGCCCGAAGTGTAGACGAGGAACGCGATGTCGGTTGATTTGCCCGCGTCGATCGACGCATCGAACAGGTCGGCCTGCGTGTCCACCAGCGCTTCGCCCGCTGCGATGAAGTTGGCAAAACGCACGACGCCTGGATCAGCAAAGGTGCGCAACCCCTTGTCGTCCATGACGACGATCTTTTGCAGACGCGGGCACTCCGCACGCACAGCAAGCGCCTTGTCGAGTTGCTCCTCGTTCTCGACGAACAGGATGCGCGCGCCAGAGTCCGTGAGCGCGTAGCGCACCTGCTCCGGTGACGATGTTGGATAAATGCCGTTGCCGAGCAGGCCGACACATTGCGCGCCCATATCCGCGTACAGCCACTCAGGGCGATTTTCGGCCAGCACGGCGATCACGTCGCCGCGCTGGAGACCATCGTGCAGAAGCGCCAAGCCGATGGCACGCGCGTGCTCGAAATACTGATGCCATGAGACCGAGTGCCAGATGCCTTTGTGCTTGTGTCGCAGCGCCGGCAGATCCGCCCACGTGCGGCAGCGCTCGCGGAACAGTTGCGCCGGCGTCGCGTGGGCCAAGGATGGTGCAACGGCTATCGCCACGTCTTGCGCCTCTTCCAGCGTTGCTTCTTGCTGTCGCCCGCATGTTTCGGCGCGTGCGACCCGAGATAGAAATCCTGCACGTCCTGCTTTTGCATCAGCTCTGCACATGATCCCGCCGCAACGATGCGACCGAGTTCCATGATGTAGCCGTCTTGCGCGTTGGTAAGAGCAATGGCCGCGTTCTGTTCGACGACCAGGATCGTCGTGCCGAGATCGGCGTTGATGCGCATGATGATCCTGAAGATCTCCTTGGTCAGCAGTGGTGCCAACCCGAGTGAGGGCTCGTCCAACAGCAGAATGCGCGGCCTCGCCATCAGCGCACGGCCAATGGCGAGCATCTGTTGCTCGCCGCCGGAGAGAAGCCCGCCATGTTGTTCGCGCCGCTCCTTGAGGCGCGGAAACCACGTGTAGATGCGCTCGAGATCGTCGCTCGCGCCCATCGCCGAAGCACGTGCGAAAAGCCCCATGCGCAAGTTATCTTCGACCGAGAGGAATGGAAACACCTGCCGTCCTTCGGGCACGAGAACGATACCTGCGCGCGCGACCGCATCTGGTTCCATGCCGTGAATGGCTTTGCCGTCGTAGGTGATTGTGCCCTTGAACGGCTCGTTCACGCCCGCGATCGTGCGCAGCAGCGTGGTCTTGCCGGCGCCGTTGGCGCCGAGCACCGTGACGATGCGGCCTTCGGCAACATCGAGACTGACGCCTTTGATGGCGTTCACCGGTCCATACCAGGTCTCGATGTTGCGCACCGAGAGAAGCGGGGATGTGCTCATGGGCTCCTCCCTCACGTGCCGAGATAGGCGGCGACAACGGCCGGATCGGATTGCACGTGTGTGGCTGTGCCCAGTGCGAGTTGCTGGCCCTGGTTCATGCACAACACACGATCGGCCACCTCAGAGACGAGCGACATGTCATGCTCGACCATCAGCACGGTGATGCCGAGATCCGAGCGGATGTCGTCGATCCAGAACGCGAGGTCGTGCGTCTCTTCGGGATTGAGGCCTGAAGCGGGCTCGTCGAGCAGGAGCAACTTCGGCTCCGTTGTGAGAGCACGTGCCAGCTCAACGACCTTGCGGACGCCATAGGGCAATCCCGCAACAGGGCTGTTGCGGTGCGGCGCGAGTTCCAGGAGTTCGATCACGTCCTCGACTTTGGCCCTCGCCTCGGCAGCAAACCGGCGCGTTTTGCGTGACCCCAACAGCTCGTGGACAAAGCCCGCGTGCGCAAAGCGATGCCGACCGAGCATGAGGTTTTCGAGCACTGTGGCACCTTCGAACAACTCGATATTCTGAAATGTTCGCGCGATACCATACCCGACGATGCGGTGACGCGACACGGCGGTGATGTCTTGTCCATCGACGAGGATGCGGCCGCTGCTGGGTGCGAACACGCGCGTGATGATGTTGAACACCGACGTCTTGCCGGCGCCATTCGGTCCGATGATCGCAAACACTTCGCCGGCCTTCACATCGAACGACAGGTTCTGCACGGCGCGTACGCCGCCGAACGACAGAGACACGTTATCGATGGTGAGACTGGTCACCGATAGCGCTCCGATTTCATGTAGGTGCGGCCGCGCTTGTAGGTGTCCTTGCGATACAGCGGAAAGGTTTGCAGCAAGGCCTTGAGCTTGATCCAGCGGGCATTGATGCCGCCCGGTTCAAACAGCACGAACAGCGCGAGAATGAGGCCGAACAGAAACGTCTCCAGCCCGAACTGGCCGGATACGACGCTTGGCAGCATGGGCTTTAACTTCGAGATTGCCGTCGGCAGCAGACCAATCAAAACGGCGCCGAAGATGGCACCGCGCAACGAGCCGAGCCCGCCGATGACGACCATCAGCACGAACTCCATCGATTGGATCAGGCCGAACCCTTCAGGCGTGAGGTATTGCACCTTGTGCGCCATCAAGACGCCCGCGAGCCCCATCACAAACGCGGAGACGACGAAGGCGAGCACCTTATAGCCTGCGGTCCAGATGCCGAGTCCGCTCGCTGCAGCTTCTGAGTCGCGCACGCCGATAAACGCGCGCCCTGTGCGGTCACTCAAGAGGTTGTGGAGCAAGAGTACTGTCACAGCAAGAAACGTCAGGCAGAGAAAGTAGAACGGCACCAAGCCGCCGAGATTGACGCCGAAGATCACCGGGCTTGGCACCGTCAATCCGCTATAGCCGCCGGTGACAGAGGTCCATCGGCCGAGCACGTGCTCAACGACGATCGAAAACGCGAGCGTGACCATGGCCAGATAAAGCCCCGACACACGGATCGCCGGCAGGCCGATGCAAAACCCGATCAGCGCCGCAAGACTGCACGCGCCAAAGGCTGACACCGCGAACGGCACTCCAAGGGTCAACAAGTACGTGTGTGCATAGGCGCCGATGGCGACGAAGGCCGCGTGTCCGAGCGAGACCTGCCCGGTGAATCCCGTCAACACCATCAGCCCGAGACTGGCGATGGACAGGATGAAGAGGTACGTGATCTCGCCGACATAGTAGCGCGGCAGCAGGAACGGGATGAGCGCCAGCACTCCAAACAGCGCGCCATAGAGAAGCTTGTCGCGCGGATAGCGCAGCAACCGGCTCTGATCGAGATACGACGTATCGTAGTGGAAGCGCATCTTAGACGCGCCTCCCGTGAGCTTCGGCCATCAGTCCGCGCGGCCAGATGACCAGCACGACGATCAGCACGAGATAGGCCATCACATCCTTGAAACCGTCGGGCAGATAGACGCCCGCGAACTGCTCGATCATGCCGATTGTCAGCCCGCCAACAATCGCGCCGGGCATACTGCCGAAGCCGCCGAGCACGAGTGCTGCAAGAGCTTTGAGCACCACGAACCAAAGCCCGATGTCGACCAGCGCGATGGGCGCCAACAGCAAACCGCAGATAGCTGCGATGCCGCCCGCGATCGCCCAGACGAGAGAGTTCAACGTCTTGACTTTGATGCCGCACAGATAGGCCGCGAGCTGATTTTGTGATGCTGCCTGCACGGCCGTGCCAAGAGCTGTGCGGCGCAGAAACACGAACAACAGCGCGGTTACAATGAGCGCAGCCGCAACGATGACCAGATTGAGATCAGTAATAACCACCGACCCGATTTTCGTCGTCTTGCCGTCCCAGGGTGTCGGGTACGTGCGCGATGTCGGGCCGAACGCCATGCTGACGCCGCCGCGGATCATGAACGCCAACGCGATCGTCAGCATGACGCCTGCGAACTGCGGCTGCCCGACGATGATGCGCAGCACATAGGCATCGAGCAAGTAGCCGACGATTGCGGCGATGATCACGGTCAGCAGCACAGCGAGCCAGAACGGCATGCCAGCAAAGGTGATCAGCCCCCAACCGATGAAGGCCGATGCCATCAGGAGATCGCCGTGGGCGAAGTTGAGAACTTCGGTCGCTTTGTAGGTCATGACGAGGCCGAGCGCGACGAGCGCGTAGATCGACCCGATGGCCGCGCCGTTCAGCGCCAACTGCAGGATTTGTGCGATCTGGCCGTCCATCATCCGCAGCCCCAGGCAGACGTCGCGACAAGTCTCGTTATGGAAGCTAAACCAGCAGTCTCGTTTTGCAAGTCGAAAAGCGCCAGCCGGGATCAGTATTCAAAACGGACGTCGGTCGCGCGGACGGGTTGAATACAACGACTGCAGACCACAAGCGGTTTGAATGCACTCCCGCAGTCGGCATGGCGCAGGACGATCGGCTCGCCGCCTTTGGGTTCATGGGACCGATGCCAGTGTGCCAGCGTCGTCATGCGAGAGGAAAGATCTTCACTCATGGGCGTCGGACGGTAGAGCCAGCGACGGGCATCCGTGCGATCTGCCTCGCCAACCACCATGCCGCAACTGCACAGCATGTCGAGCCGGCTCGACAAGATGTTGGAGCCGATGCCGAGTACGGCCTGCAACTCATCGAAGCGCCGGCAGCCAAGCATCATGGCAGCAAGAATGAGCTGCGCCCAACGATCGACGCCGAGGCCAAGGGCGAGTTGGTCGTCCGCGAGCAGGTCGTGCCCATTGCCTGAGGCGAAACGGCGGGAGCGAACGTGCGGCACCGGCGGCCGTGTCGCGCTTTGCAGGTGCAATGTCATATCATGCAGCTGCGCGACCTGTCGGCATGTGGCGCACACGCATATAGGCGTGAACGGCGCACAGCATGTCTTGTGGATCAGACGGCGCGGCAGAGGGTCGACACCGGTCACCCATTTGCGTCGCCACGCCCAGGTCATCAGGACGGTCGGGTAGTATGACCGTCCCTTGGCTGTCAGGCGGTAGAGATGGCGCGGCGGGTTTGCCTGATAGAGGGTTGGCTCGAAGAGGCCGCTGTCCGTCATCTGACGGAGGCGCTCACTTAACGTCTGGCGCGGAATGCTGAGTTGCGCGCGGAATTGTTCGAAGGTCTTGGCGCCAAGAAACGCCGACCTCAGCACGGCAACGGACCAATGATCGCCCGTTGCATGCAAAGCCCAAGCGAACGAGCTCCGGTTCAGAGCATCGCGAATGGTCGGTAGATCGAGGGCTGGCCGGATCTCGGCGTCTCCCCGGATTCTGCTTTTCGATGCTGCGCTCAACGCTCGCGCCATCTCCTACAGTCCGACTACGAACGAGACGACGGTCGCGCAGGAGCCGCCGATGTTGAGCGTCTGAACGCGTTTGGCACCATCAATCTGATACGCGCCGGCGACGCCGGTCACCTGCAAACAGGCATCGTGGAGCATGCGCGCGCCGGTCGCGCCGACGGGATGTCCTCCGCCAATCAAGCCGCCCGAGGGATTGACGGGGATGCGCCCGCTCTTTTCGATGTCGCCCGCCTCGACCGCTTTCCAGCTTTCGCCGGGTGCGGTGATACCGAAGTGATCGATCGCCATGTACTCCGTCGAGGTGAAGCAATCGTGCGTTTCGATGGCGGAAATGCCCTCGATGTCGGAAACGCCTGCACGTCGCCACGCGTCCGTTATGGTATCGCGCACGTGCGGAAAAACGTATGTTTGGCCTTGGCTTCTTGCGATCTTGTCGTGGAAGCGCAGGCTTGCGTTCTTGTGTCCCCAGCCGAGAATGCGCGGCAGCTTCTCAGCCGACGATCCACGACGCTTTGCGTGAGCGGCAGCAAACGCCGCAGACGACAACACAACCGCACACGCGCCATCCGTGATCTGCCCGCAATCTTGCCGGCGCGTGCCGGGCTCGATCATGGGATTGACGGCGTCGTCATCGGTGAAGGTCTTGTCGTTGAACACCCACTTGCGTGTTTGCGCGTTCGGGTTGGCCTTGGCGTTCGTGTAGTTGATCTCGGCAATGCGATTGAGATGACGGCGATCGAGGCCGTAGCGCTGCTCATATTCCTGCGCCAGCAATCCGAACGCCGCCGGCCACATGAACTTGCACGCGATGTCTTCTCGACCTTGCCAGCCTGCCGCATTCTGGTTCTGTGATGACACATCGCCCGGGAGATTTTTCAACTCCTCAGCGCCGATGACCAGCACGCAGTCGTAGCGGCCCGCTTCGATCTCGGCCATCGCTGTCAGGATTGCGAGCGACGCAGATGCGCAGGCGCCCTCGTGGCGCATGGCCGGCACGCCCCACAACTCGGGCACGACCTGTGCGACCATCGATCCGAGATGCGCCTGATTGCGCTGCAGTTCGGCAAACGCATTGCCGACATGGATGGATTGGATCGCGTCGGGCTCAAGGTCGCAGGCGGCGAGCGCGCCAAGCGTCGCCTCGCGGATCATATCGGACACGTCTTTGCCCTCACGCGACCAGGCGCGCGCAAAGTCGGTCTGATGACCACCGAGAACATAGACAGGTGCGGACATGGAGCGGCTCCTTCAGATGGACTGTGTCAGCGTGCGAAAGCGCGCGGTGGCTTTGGCATACTCGTGAGCCAACTGATCGACGACCGCCGCGACCGGCTCGATGGCTTTCGACGCGCCGACCCCCTGGCCCGCCGCAAACGTTTCAAGCCAGCGTTTTGGTCGAGGTGTGCTGCTGTCGTAGTGGCGCTCTGGCTTGTCTGGCATGGCATTGGGATCGAGGCCGGCATCGAGCAAGGATTGCTTCAGCCAGGACGCGGCTGTTCCGGTCAAGCCAGCACTGACAACGAGATCATCGATTGTTGCGCTGACGACGAGGTCCTTGTGGCGCTGCGCCGCAAGGCTCTCCGAGGTCGGAATGAAGCGCGTGCCCATGTAGACGAGGTCGGCACCCGCGGCCATCGCACCCGCAATGCCGTAGCCGTCGCCGATGCCGCCGCCCACAATCACGAGACCGGGGAAGAATTCCCGCACCGCTGAAACAAAGGCGAAGGGCGACAAAGTGCCGGTGTGCCCACCCGCGCCCGCGCAGACACACGCAAGACCATCGGCGCCAGCGGCAACGGCCTTCCTTGCCAGGGTCATGTTGACGACGTCAGCAATGACGATGCCGCCATAGCTGTGCACGACATCGATAGCAGGCTTGGGGGAACCAAGCGCGGTGATGACGATCGGCGGGCGATGTTTGCGCACCAAGGCGAGGTCCGCGGCAAGACGCGTATTGGAGGAATGCGTGACCAGGTTCGCGGCCCATGGCCCAATTTCACGCCGCCCGACCACACCCGACGGACTCTGAGCTCGGGCGGCATCGAGGCCGGCCGTAATCGTCGCCATCCAGTTGTCCAGGTCTTCAATGGAGCGCGCATTCGGCGTGGGAAAAGCGCCAACGACGCCGGATCGACAGGCAGCCAACACCATGTCCGGGCCCGACACCAGGAACATCGGCGCTGCCACGACCGGCAAGCGGAGCCCGCGACGGATGTCGGCTGTATCGACCATCAGCAGCACCTTTGTCGGTCACTTGACATGCGGCCCCCAGAGCGGACACACATTGATTACTTGCAAATCGAGACTGTGTGCAAGGTGACTTTTGCTGGGTCTTTGGTCAACCGGACCCGTTGCTCAAGGAGCGATCCGTGGCAGCACAATCCATGGCAGCAGGCCCAGCGGGCAATGCGACGGCGCGCACACTCGCCGATGAAGCGGCTGAGTTGGCAATCACGCAGCTGAATGTGCGCCTGATGTCGCCAGACGGCCAACTGCCGCCGGACGCGCCGGAGTGGATCTATCGGGTTGATCACCCCTATCTGCACGGTCTGTTTGCGCCGACGAACCGCGAGTATGTCGCCGAAGATCTGGAAGTTGAGGGTGAGCTGCCCGCTGACCTCAACGGCGCTTATGTCCTCAACGGTCCGTCGCAGCGGTATTTGCCGCGCAACAAATATCATTACTATGACGGCGATGCGATGCTGCGCGCGATCTACTTTCGCGGCGGCAAAGCCTCCTTCCGACAGCGCTGGATTCACACCGAGGCCTTCGTCGTCGAAGACATGGCCGAGAAAAGTATCTGGCCGGGCATCGCCGGTCCGTACGACACGCGGCTGCCCGGCTCACCGATCAAGGACACGTCGAATACGGACCTCGTGTTCTACGGCGGCCGGCTGCTGTCACTCTGGTACATGGCCGGCAATCCCTATGCGATCGACCCGCTGACGCTCGAGACAACAGGCAAGGAAACCTTCGGCGGCAAGCTGCGGCACACCCTGTCAGCCCACTCGAAAACCGATCCGCGCACGGGCGAGCTGTTCTTCTTCACCTACGGCGATAAACCACCGTACATGCGTTACGGCGTCGGGACGCCCGACGGCACGCTCAAGCTTGATATTGCCATCGATCTGCCCGGGCCACGCTCGCCCCACGATCTCGGGCTCACGGAAAACTATGTCGTGCTGCATGATCTGCCGTTCTTTCACGACGCCGAAACCCTGAAGACGGCGAAGAAACGCATTGTGCGCTTTCATCCCGATGTGCCCGCGCGCTTTGGCGTGCTGCCGCGCTACGGAACGGCGGATCAGATCAAGTGGTTCGAGGCGGAGCCGTGCTATGTGCTGCACACGGTCAATTGCTACGAAGACGGCGACTGGGTGCATCAGATCGGGTGTCGACAGTCCAATCCTGATTGTCCGCGTGATCCGAAGGACGGGCCGCTGGCCGCCATGATGGCCAACCGGCGGCGCACGCACGTGCTGTATCGCTGGTCGTTCAACATGAAGACGGGAGCCGTCAAGGAAGGCCCGCTTGACGATCTCAACACAGAGTTCCCGCGTGTCAGCCCGCACACGCTTGGCCGACGCTCTAGGATGGCCTTTAATCAGCTGCTGCCGACGGCGGCAGCCGGACACATCGACGGCCAGTGTCAGACGTTCGATGCGCTGGTGCGCTACGATACAGACAGCGGCGCGTCGCAGGTTTGGCGCTATGGCGATGGCGTCTATGGCAACGAAGCGCCGGTGGCACCGAAGTCCGGGACGCGCGCGGGCGTCAGCGATGAGGCCGATGCTTATGTCGTCTCGTTTCTCACCGACACCAACGATTGGTCATCGTGCTGTGCGATCTTCGATGCGCGCGATATCTCACGCGGGCCGATTGCACGTGTGAAGATCCCGCACCGCATTTCCGCCGGTTTCCACGCCACGTGGATCGACGGGGACGACATCTACGTGCGGCCGCAGTAAATGTCCGCCACACGGCGGCTAGTGATTCGGATTGAGGAACCCCAATGGACAATCCCATGCATGGCCACGGCGGACACGGCGTGACGCGGTTTCGTCCGTCGGATCCCGACGCGCCCTTCGGCGCTGGTATTTCGCCGTTCCTTGAGAAAGCGCACGCACCGATTTTCGAGGAGAAAGTCATCACGGACCTGCCGGTTGAAGGCGAGGTGCCGCGCGATCTCAACGGCGTGTATCTGCGCAATGGCCCAAACCAACAGGTCAAGCCGATCAAGAACTATCACTGGTTCGACGGTGACGGCATGATCCACGCCGCCCATTTCGATCGCGGCAAGGTCACCTATCGCAACCGGTGGATCCGAACTGACGCATTCGAGGCCGAGCGCGCGGCTCAGGCGGCGAAGTACTACTCGGTGTTCGAGACCAACAAGGACAACAAGAAGCGTCCGATCAAGGACAGCGCCAACACCGACCTCGTGTTTCATGGCGGCAAAGGCATTGCGCTCTGGTACCTTGCCGGTGACCCCTACGAGTTCGATCCGCTGACCCTCGACACCATCGGCAAGACGGACTTTTCCGTGCGCGCCAACTTGAAGGTGTCAGCCCACGCCAAGGTCGATGAAGACACGGACGAGCTGCTGTTCTTCGACTATGAGGCCGAGCATCCCTTTATGACCTACGGCGTCGTCGGGCCCGACGGCAAGATGAAGCATTCGACGCCGATTGTCCTGCCCGGCCCGCGCTTGCCCCACGATATGGGCATCACCAAGAAGCATTCGATCCTGCACGATCTGCCGCTCTACCAGGACATGGATGCCTGGCGCACGGGCCGCCACAAGATCGTGTTCAACCCGGATCTTCCGTCACGGTTTGCCGTCGTGCCGCGCTATGGCGATGCCACGAGCATCCGCTGGTTCGAAGCCGAGCCGTGCTTCATGTACCATGTCGTCAACTGCTGGGACGAGGACGACGCGGTGGTCATGGTCGGTTGCCGCTATGGCATGTCGACCGACAAGGCGAACGTGGCCAAGGCCATTGCCAATCTCGCCATGGATGCCAAGCTCTACAAATGGCGCTTCGACCTCAAGACCGGCAAGACGACTGAAGGCCCGATCGAGCGCGCGATGAACCTGGAGTTCCCGACGTCGCCCACGGGGCTCAACGGTAAGCGTACGCGCTACAGCTATTGCGTGACGATGGTCGAAGACCCTGTGCCGCGCTTCTCAGGGATCGTGAAACACGACATGCACTCGGGCGCGTTCACCGCCTTCAGCGAAGGCCACGACGTCTATTACTCCGAGCCCTGGTTCGCGCCCTGCGACAACAGCAAGGCGGAGGACGACGGCTACCTCGTGGCTTTTGCCTACAACCAACCAAAGGATCGCTCCGAATTGCACGTGTTCGACGCGCGCGAGATCGGGCGCGGCCCGCGCTGCCGCATCACGATCCCGACGCGCGTGCCAGCGGGTTTCCACGCGACGTGGGTCAAGGCCGGGCAGATGAAGGGTCGGTGAGGCTGTGCCGGGATCGAGTTGAGGCGGGATGCGCTGAGGCTGTGCCGTTACTGCACCTGGATTTCGACGGCGCCCGCGAAGATGTTGAGGCTGCGGGCCTGCCCGACTAGGTACTTACCTAGTAGACGGATCTGGGCGTTGCCGGCATCTTCGCGCCCATACAAGACCCGAGCCCCGGGTTGGGAGACACTCTCCTCGCTGGCGGGGCACATGAGGTGGCGGCGACGTCATCTCTCGGAGGGGAGCGCGTCCGGAGTAGCTGCCAACCGTAGTCAAGACCGGGCTTCCCAGGGTCTGTTGTCAGTGGAGCGTGTGGCGGAGTCAGCTCGGCCATAGCCCGGACCCGTGAAGAAAATGACAGGACGCTATCGGGTCGTGCCTGCGGTGGAACTGATGGTCCCACTGTCACCGGGTGATCTTCGCTGACGAAACGGGGCGTGGTGCCCATGCGGGTTGCGTGGTGTCTGACCAGAGGTCAGACACCAACGTGATTGGCGCCTGCGACCGTGCGTGTTGGGTGTCTGACCTTGGGTCAGACACCAGGATACGGCGGTGCGGGTGGTGGCTCGTGCGTGGAACAGGTGAGTTTTGGCCGCGAGGCTGGAACGTCGCACGACTGCCCACCCGTCGTATCAGGGCATCCGCCCCGCCTCTCCGCTTTTTGCGCGTGGGTGAGGTTTGCAGGCTTTGCCGGCGGGTGGGTGTTAACCATGTTGGGGCGATAGAGCGGAGCGACGTGATGGGCCAGGAGCTGACGCGGCCACGCCATCCAAATTCAACGGTGTCCCGGAATTTGGCGTGCTCTTCGCACGACAAATATCCGGGATACTCACCCGTCGACGTCAAGGCTCAAGCCCGTGCAAGCGAAGGACTTCGGGATAGAGATCAGCCCACGTTGGATTCACCTGTTCGATCAACTCGATTTTCCAGTCACGCCGCCAACGCTTCATCAGATACTCGCGCTTTTG
>JANMGQ010000123.1:0-55467 GCA_031374735.1 Hyphomicrobiaceae bacterium
AGGTGGCGACGAACATCATCCGTGACGTGATGAGCCCGCTCGATCAGCTGTCGCCACTGCGCCCCAAGCCGAAAGACGACGAGCCGTCGAAGTAGTCGGCGCGTGCCTCGTCCGGCTCGGGAGGTCGCGGATATCTTCCGCGATCATGGCCCCGCGTGGCGTCAAGCCAACGCGGGGCATGTGAGCCTGCCGCAGTTGAAGGTGATGAGTGCCATCGAGGACTGCCGCACGGCAGTCCTCGGCGGGCATGTCGCGCGCTGTGAGAACACGGCGTGCGGCTTCACCTCCATCGCCTACAACTCGTGCAGAAACCGGCACTGTCCGAAGTGCCAGGGCGCGCAGGCGCGTGAGTGGATGGCCGCGCGCGAAGCCGATCTGCTGCCCGTGCCGTACTTCCATGTCGTGCCCCGCACGCGAAGCATGACGTGTTCACGCTGCCGGCCGAGATCAGCGACATCGCGTACCAGAACAAGGCTGTGATCTACGACGCGCTGTTCAAGGCGAGCAGTGAGACGATGCTCCGTATTGCCGCCGATCCGAAACACTTGGGCGCCAAGATCGGCATGACGGCTGTTCTGCACACGTCGTGCCGGAGGCGCGCGGAGCGCGACGGGCTCAGCGATGACGCATCATCCGCACGTGCACATGATCGTGCCGGGCGGTGGCATCTCGCCCGATGGAGACCGCTGGATTGCGACCAAGCCGAACTTCTTCCTGCCCGTGTTCGTGCTGTCGCGCCTGTTCCGCCGGCTGATGCTGGAGAAACTCGCGGCCGCACATGCAAGCGGCAAGCTCGTGTTCTTCGGCGCACACGCGCATCTCGTGTGTGCGAAGGCGTTCGCAAAGTTCCTGGCACCGGCCGCCAAGAAGAAGTGGTTCGTCTACGCCAAGGAACCGTTCGCGGGACCCAAACAGGTGCTCGCCTATCTGTCGCGTTACACGCATCGGGTCGCAATCTCGAACAGCCGGCTCATCAAGGCCGACGACACCAGCTTGACCTTCCGCGTCAAGAACTATCGGGCGAACGGTCCGGCCCGTTACACGACGATGACGCTCGACATCGACGACTTCATCCGCCGCTTCCTGTTGCACGTGCTGCCGAAAGGCTTCCACCGCATCCGCCACGCAGCCTGCCCCGGCCAAGTCGGCTTGCCGACGCGAGCCGGGGGCCTGCTGGCGACCGGTCAACGTGAAAAGAATATCGAGCGTGCCCGCGACCTGCTGGGCGTTGCAATGCCGGCAGACGCTCCTGCTGATGCTGCGGCAGCCGACGACATCGTAGGCCATGATCTGCCGTCGTGCCCCTGTTGCGGGTCGCGCGACAATCAAGGTGAGAACCAGCGTCAATCAGGATGAGACTGTGCCGGGGGTGGGCTGACGACGGGAGGGCGGAGCCCGACCGGCGGCAGTCCACCCCCGGCAGCGTATTTTTTAAGACCCCGTCCGGTGGCTGAGTGCAGCCGGGTCAACTGACTGATTCGTCTCGATAATGGGAGGATCAGACCGTGCCCGGCCTCCACATCACAGACCACCAGATGAGGCTGTACATGAGTAACCGACACACCGACGACACCGCCATTGCTGCCGCCAAGGCCGGCTTTTCGACCGCCACGGGCTACCGGATCGAGACCGATCCCCGCCTGCCATCACAGAAGAAGGCGCCACGCGGCCGACGGCGGCCCGATCCGCTGATCGACGTGTGGGACTCCGAGATCCTGCCGATCTTGAAGGCCACGCCCGGCATTCGGGCCATTGCCGTCGTCGAGGAGATCAGGCGGCGCCATCCCGAGATCAGCCCTGGCATTCGCCGCACGCTGGAGCGGCGCATGCGCACGTGGCGCGCGCTGGCCGGCCCCGAGCAGGATGTCATGTTCCGCCAGGAGCACCCGCCCGGTCGCATGGGGCTCTCGGACTTCACCGACACGAGCGAACTGGCCATCATGGTCGCCAGCGTCGCGCTGGAGCACCGGCTCTATCACTTCCGGCTGGCGTTCTCGGGCTTCGCGCACGCCCACGTCGTGCTCAGCGGCGAGAGCTTTGTGGCGCTGGCCGAGGGCCTGCAGAACGCGCTGTGGGCGCTCGGCGGCGTGCCGCAGGAACACCGCAGCGATAGTCTGTCCGCGGCCTTCTGCAACCTCGACACGGATGCCCAGGAAGACCTGACGCAGCGCTACCAGGGCCTCATGCGCCACTACGAGATGACGCCGACGCGCAACAACCCTGGCATCACACCCTGGCATCGCGCACGAGAACGGTTCCATCGAAAGCCCGCATGGCCATCTGAAACGGGCGCTGGAGGATGCGCTGCTGCTGCGTGGCGCCAGAGACTTCGACGATCTCGTTGCCTATCGTCGCTTCGTCGATGAGATCGTCGGCCGACAGAATGCCAACAACCGCCGTCGCATCGATCTGGAGCGGCCGCATCTCGGCGAGCTGCCAAAGCGGCGCACCGCCGACTATGAAGAGAAGGTCGTCACGGTCACATCGTCGGGCGGCTTCATTCTGCGACGCGTATTCTATACCGCGCCATCGCGGCTGATCGGCCATTGCTTGCGCGTGCATCTCTACGACGACCGCCTCGATTGCTTCCTGGGCAGCACGCCGATGATGACGCTGCCGCGCGGACGGCAACCGTCGGCCGACAAAAGTGGCCACGTCGTGGATTATCGACACGTCATCCATGCACTGCGCAAAAAGCCGTCTTGGCGGAGCCAAGCTTCGCTTGGATGGCGTTGAACAACCTGGTCTATCGCGACCAGTTGTTCCCGCGCCCGGCCTACCGCCGTGCCTTCGAGACGCTGTGCACAGAGCAGGGCGATCGGCGCGCGTGCAAGGTCACCGTCGAGCTGCTGGCGTTGGCGCATGATCGCACGTGCGAGGCCGAGTTGGCCCAGATGATCGACGCCGATCTCGATGCTGGCCGGCTGCCGGATCTGGCACGTCTGCGAGAACGGTTCGGGCCAACCCCCGGTTCCGTACCGGCAATCGAAGTGAAGCTGGTGCCGCTCAGCAGTTACGACGAACTGGCGGTGGTGATGTCGTGCCGCCATCACGACGCGGTCGCCGCGACCTCTGGCTTCGAGGTGGCAGCATGACGACCAAAACCACCGTTGACGCGGCCCACGTCGAACTCCTGCTCAACGAACTGCGGCTGCCCGGCATCAAGCTGATGTGGGGGAAGCTCGCCGAGCAGTCCGACAAAGTGGGCTGGCCGGTGGCCCGCTTCCTCGCCGCGATCGCCGAGCACGAGATGGTCGATCGCGGCCGCCGGCGCATGGAGCGCCATCTGACCGAAGCACGCCTACCGGTCGGCAAGACACTCGCCACGTTCGACTTCGAGGCCGTGCCGATGATCTCCAAAGCGCAAGTGATGACGCTCGCCGCCGGCAACGAATGGCTGGCAACGGGCGCCAACATTCTGCTGTTCGGCCCGCCAGGAGGCGGCAAAAGTCATCTCAGTGCGGCGCTCGGGCTCGCGCTGATCGAGAACGGCCGGCGCGTGTTCTTCGCCCGCACGACCGACCTCGTGCAGCGACTACAGATCGCGCGGCGCGAGTTCGGCTTGGAAAGTGCCATCGCCAAGCTCGACCGCTATGACCTGCTGATCCTCGACGACCTCGCCTACGTCACCAAGGATCAAGCCGAGACCAGCGTGCTGTTCGAGTTGATTGCCGCGCGATACGAGCGGCGGTCGATGCTGATCACGGCCAACCAGCCGTTCGGCGAATGGGGCAAGATCTTCCCCGATCAGGCCATGACGCTCGCGGCGATCGACCGCCTCGTGCACCACGCCACGATCCTGGAGATGAACGTCGAGAGCTATCGCCGTCGCGAAGCCCTCGACCGCAAGCGCGGTCGCGGTCGGCCCGCGACGCACGCTACGGCGAAGAAAACCGAAACGGCCGAAGACTGATTGACGCGGCCCGACAATCAAAGCACTTGCCATAACCGCGGCCAGCGCCGATCATCAAAACGCTCGGCCACCGCGTCTCATCCTGATTGACGCGCCGTTCTCATCCAGATTGTCGCGCGATACCGAGTTCAACGCGCTGTTCGAGATCGAGCCGGAAGAAGCCGGCACGGCGTTCGTGCCCGACACGAAAGGCCTGTGGCGCGAGACGCTGTGCGTGCAGGAGGAACGCACGGTCGCCAAGGACAATACTGTGGCCTGGAATGGGCTCAGGCTGCAGCTGCCGGAAAGCCGCCTGCGACCTCACTTTGTGCGCGCGACGGTGCGCGTGCATGAGTACCCCGACGGCACGGTGAGTGTGCATCTGGGGCCGCATCGTCTGGCCGACTACAGCGCGGGTGGCGAACTGAAGCCGGCGGATCAACAAGCGCCGCCCCGTCCAGCCGGTGCAGCCTCGTGCTCGGAGCGGTCTGCGGGCGCGCTGAAGAGCGCGTCCTCGCCCACTCCTGCGCGCGACGCCGCACCGGCTGGACGGAAACAAGCGGCGCGTCGAACGCAGCGTTCGAAATTGGCCGGCGACGACCAGCGGCCGATCGCTTAAGACCGGTACCGGATAATGCCGTCCACAGCTTCCGGCATCATCTGTACACCCAAGAAGCTGATAGATCACGAGCTACAAAAACACGACAAGTTAACTCGCTACCAACAGCCGGTAGAAGATGTCATCATCGTCTGCCACGAGGCACCCATAGCGATCTGTTTGCAGATCTATCGCCGGTTTGGTTCGGGTTCAAGTCTACGGAATTCCGACAGTCTCTTCATGCTCCCATCGCGAAGTGCGTCGCTATTTCCCGGGATAGGATTCGGAACCGAGGCTGCCGCGCAACAACTGAGGGTCTTGACGGACAACGCCGATCGGTTGCGATGCGCCGAGGGCGTCGCTTGGGCGCTCATCTGTGGTCATTGAGCGAGCGCGCGGTGGGGATTGTCGAACATCAAAATGACGTCACCCGCTCTCTCTGGAGCGATGCGCAGGCCCGCCTTGTGCGCAACAGAGCAGCTGTTGCGAGCCTGATTGTGCTAGGATTGGTCGCCCTGGCATCGCTGTTCGGACCGCTGATGACGGGCCACCCGCACGATAAGGTGTATCAGGACTATGTGCGGACCGGACCGTCGCTGACAGCCTATCCGACCGTTGAGCAAATGCCGGTCGGGATTGCAAAGGTGGCGGCGCGGGCACGGGCAACGGCTGAGATCGTCGCCGCCTATGATGCATCCGTGAAGGTGGTGCTGACCTCAGAGCGGCCGATCGACGAACGCGGCCTTGTCTACTTCGAGCGCTCAGACATGTTCGGCCGCGCCGAGATCAAAGTGCGGGCCGACAATGGTCGCCGCCTTGAACTGGATGTGCCCATCAAGCGTCAGCGCTTTCTGTTCGGCACCGACGGCAATGGCCGCGATCTGCTGACCCGCGTCTTGATCGCCGGTCGCGTGTCGCTGGCCATCGGGCTGCTGGCGACAGCAGTCGCGCTGGTGATCGGGGTCCTCTACGGCGCGACGTCGGGCTACATCGGAGGGCGCACGGACGATATCATGATGCGCATCGTCGATATCCTTTATGCGCTGCCGTTCATCTTCTTCGTCATCATGCTGGTGGTGTTCTTCGGGCGCAACTTCGTGCTGATGTTTCTTGCTGTCGGCGCCATCGAGTGGCTGGATATGGCGCGCATCGTGCGCGGGCAGACGTTGTCGATCAAGCGGCAGGAGTACATCGCGGCAGCTGAGGCACTTGGCGTCAACACGCGCGGCATCCTGTGGCGGCACGTGATCCCAAACACGCTCGGCCAGGTCGTCGTCTATGCAACGCTGCTGATCCCGCGCGTGATCATGCTCGAGAGTTTTCTGTCGTTTCTCGGCCTCGGTGTGCAGGAGCCCGATACGTCATGGGGCGTGCTGATCAACGAGGGCGCGCGCTCGATCCAGGGCGGCACTTACATGCTGATCTTCCCCGCGTTGTTCCTGGTCGCGACACTGTCGGCGCTGAACTTCATCGGCGACGGCTTGCGTGATGCCCTGGACCCGAAGGACCGCTGAGCCCCCCGTGTGCATCGATCCGCACTTGGCTATGCCACGGCCTCGGCCAGCGCTTTCGCGGCCGCATCGACGTCGGCGGCGCTGACGTCGAGGTGGGTGACGGCGCGCAAGCGATTGCCGTAGCCAAAGCCCATGCGCACGCCCTTGGCCATGAGGGTCGCTTCGATGTCCTTGCCCGGGCGACCGACGCCCGACAGGTCGAAGAACACCAGATTGGTGTCGACCGACGGGTTGGAGACTTTGACTCCCTTGATGTTGCCCACGAGCTGCGCGAGCCGCTTGGCATTGGCGTGGTCCTCGGCGAGGCGATCCCAGTGGTGGTCGAGCGCGTAGACGCCTGCGGCCGCGATGATGCCGGACTGGCGCATGGCGCCGCCAAGCCGCTGCTTCCAGCGCCAGCACTCCTGGATGAAGGCTTTCGAGCCGGTCAACACGCCACCGATCGGGCAGCCGAGGCCTTTGGACAGGTCGAGCCAGGCACTGTCGCAGAGGCTTGAGAAGGCTTTGGCGGGCAGGCCGCTCGCCACGGCGGCGTTGGGCAGGCGTGCGCCGTCCATATGCAGGATCAGATTATGTTTGCGCGTCGCCGTGGCGACGTCTTGCATCTGGGCCAGCGGCCAAACAGAACCGCCGCCGAGGTTCGACGTCTGCTCGACGGTGACGAGGCGCGTGCGCGGATGATAGCGGCTTGGGTCCCGCACAGCGGCATGCACATCGGCGCCGGTAAACATGCCGTTGACGCCCTGGACAGCCCGACTCTGATGGCGGGCGAGCATGGCGCCGCCGCCGCCCTCGTAGGTCAGGATGTGGCAGCCTTCAGCGCCGATGATCTCGTCGCCGGCGGTGGTGTGCACCGCGAGCGCGATCTGATTGCACATGGTGCCGGACGGCAGGAACACTGCGGCTTCATGGCCGAGCATCTCGGCGACGCGCTCTTCGAGGCGGCGCGTGGTCGGGTCTTCGCCGCGCTGTTCGTCGCCAACTTCGGCCTCGGCCATGGCCTTGCGCATGCCCAGGGTCGGGCGCGTTGAGGTGTCGGAGAGGAAGTCGAGCAAACGGTTGCGGGACACGAAATAACTCCGGGTTCGATGGCACGAACCCGGCTGGGCCGGCCGGCGGGATCAGACGAGGACAATCAGTTCTGCTTCGGTGGTGCAGGCGGTTGCAGCTTGTCCAAGATGCCGCCACGCGCCGGAGCGGCGGGCGCAGCCGGGGCGTCTGTGTTGGCCGCAGGTGCACCCGGCACAGCAGGGGCTAAAGGCGCACCGGGCGCGGCCGGTTGTGTGGTTGCTGGCGTGTCCAGGATCGAGCGCGAAGCTGGCTTTTGGTTTGCGATCAACGTCAGCGCAATGGATGTCGCGAAAAAGGCGGCCGCCAAATAGGCTGTCGTGCGGGTCAAGAAATTCGTTTGGCCGCGACCAGACATGAACCCGCCACCGCCCGTGCCCAGAACGCCGCCCTCCGAGCGCTGCATCAGCACAAGGCCGACGAGCGCTGCGGCGATCATCACGTGGATGACGAGCAATACGGTTGTGGCGCCACTCATGCGCGTCTCCGTGACGGGACGAGCGACACATAGCCGCCCGTATCCAAAGTCAGGTCGGTACAAAGTCAGGTCACGCTCAAGTCCAGATCGATCAGCTCAGGTCGACCGGAACGGACAGCGATCAGCGATCGCCGCCCATGCCACCGCCACCCATGCCGCCCGCACCTGGACCACCACGGCCAGGGCCGCCACGGCCAGGACCACCCTTGGCGCCGGCTGCGCCGCGCACGACCTTAGGCGTGCTTGGCAACAGACCTTCACGCTGGGCCTTCTTGCGGGCCAGCTTGCGGGCGCGGCGCACGGCCTCTGCCTTCTCGCGAACCCGCTTTTCTGACGGTTTTTCAAAGTAGTTGCGAAGCTTCATCTCGCGGAAGACGCCTTCACGCTGCATCTTCTTCTTGAGCGCCTTGAGCGCTTGGTCGACGTTGTTGTCACGAACCTGAACGAGCACGAGTCCTCGCGGGGCGGTTGATCGATCGGGCTCCTCAATCGAACGAAGCGTTCGACTACGAAGCCTTCATCTCGAATGATGAGTTCTGGATCTGAACCTGTGCCCCGAGGTATGGGAGCGCTGTCGAAACAGCTTTTGCCCATGCACAAAAGGGCCGATGATCGAGATCCGGCCAGGGGCGTGCATAGCAAACCCACTTGCGCCTGTCCATGGTGAATGCGCAACATTGGTGCGGGGAGCGGAGAGGCGGTTGGCGAAGCCTTGAGCCGTAGCCGGAAGTGCGACACAAGTCGCGCAGCTTTCGATCCTGGACGCGATACGCAATGGTGACGTCGTTCCGAGCTGTTGGGCTGTGCCTGGCGCTGTTGGCTGTGTCGCCAGTGGCTGCCCAGGCGCCGGCGGTGGATAAATCGGCGGAACAAGCCGCTAGGCGCGGCCAGAGCGGCAACCTCGTCGGCCACGGCGGGCCGGTGAAGGCGGTTGCTGTCTCAAACGGATTCTTCGCTTCCGATGTCCGCGTGCTGACCGGCTCATTCGACTACTCAGCCATCTTGTGGGAAATGGCGGCTGACACTGCACCAAGGGTGCTGGTCCGGTTTGCTGACCATGCCGGTGCCGTCAATGCAGTCGCCTTTGTGCACGGATCGCCGCGCGCGCTAACGGCCAGCGATGACGGAAAAGTTGCCCTATGGGATCTTGCAACGGGCAAGCTGGTGCATCGCTTTGTCGGACACGAGAGCAAGATCGTTGGCCTCGACGTGTCGCGCGACGGCGAATGGGCGGTGTCTTCGGGATGGGATCGCACGGCGCGTCTTTGGAACCTGCGAACGCTGCAACCTGGCCCCGTTCTTTCCGACCACAAAGGCCCCGTGAACGCGGCGGTGTTTTCCGGCTCGAGTGAGGTCGTGTTCACAGCCAGCTATGACGGTGACGTCCGAGCCTTTGATCGCGCGAGCGGGATGTTTCAGCGCCGCGTTCACGCGAGCGGCCAGAGCGTCAATGTGCTCGCGCGCCTCGCGGCCGGTACCACTGTCTCGCCCAACGGGTTGCGTCAGGCACACAAGAAGGACGACTTGGTCTTCGGGACAGTCAACGGTCAGAGCGGCATCGTGGATGGCCGAACGGGCGACGTCCTCCGCATGTTCCCCGAGGTCGATCGGCCGATTCTGTCGATCACAGATGGCAGCGCCTATGGCAGCCTCAACAAAATCGGCGTCGAATCTAGTCCGGATCTTGTCGCCCTTGGCAGCGGCGACGGCAGAGTCCGCATCTTGTCGGCACGAGATGGTCGCCTGCTGCACGACCATAAAACGCCATTCGGCCCCGTATGGGCCTTGGCATTTGTGCGCGGCACCGTCGACGAGCCCACCGCCCTCTACCACGCCGGCCTCGACGACTTCGTCACATACTGGCCGTTTGCCCCGCGCGCGGCCTTCGACCATGTCGATACCAGCCAATACCCGCGCCGCTTCCAGCTCAGTGGCAAGCCCGACTCCGCCATCGCCAAAGGCGAAATCCAGTTCGCCCGCAAGTGCTCGATCTGCCACACGCTGACGCCGGATAGCGCAAACCGCGCAGGGCCGACGTTGCACAACATCTTCGGCCGCCGCATTGCGACACTGCCGGGTTACCCCTACTCGCCCGAGCTGAAAACGCTCGACATCGTGTGGACGCCTGAGACCATCTCGAAGCTGTTCGAACTCGGCCCGGACAAATTTACGCCCGGCTCAAAAATGCCGCTGCAGGTCATGAGCAATCCGGCCGAGCGTGATGATCTCATTGCGTTCCTGCAACGGGCGACGCAGGACAGCAACGCACCGGTTGACGCCAAGCCCGCGTCGCCGCAAAAGACACCCTGACGACGCAAGGACGAAAAGCCCATGAAAGCCTTCCTGTCAGGTATCGCTCTGATGCTCGCCATCACGGTTATCGCGGCCGTCGGCTTCAGTTTTGCGCCGACCTCGTCGAGCCAGGTGTTCCAGGACAAGCCGAACGTCCGGCTGTGACGGCGTCGCCTGGCGCGGCTGCGTCACGCCATGTCCGCTATGTCCAGAGTTTCGCCGAGCTGATCGCCACACAGTTCTCTGGCACCACTAACGCGTTGTGCTGGCCGCGCCAGTTGCCGGGTGACTTCCAAGAGATCGTCGATCGCCTTGACGTCGACGACGGCATGACGACCATCGACGATGCCGACCTCAAGGCGCTGAAGCTCTCCCCCGATGGTGCCCTGGCCCGCGCCTCGCTGCTCGCAGATCAAGCGCTGTTGCGGGAGCATGGCCTTGCGCCGACACTCGATTGCATCACCGGTTACCCGCGCGACGATGCGGCCGGTCCGATCCCGACGGATGTGTATTCGTTTCACGTCGACAGCGCGCCGGTGCAGGCGGACACGTATCTGTGCACCTACATCGGGGCGAGTTCCGAGGGGCTTGCCAATGACGATGCCATCCGCCGCGTCGATGATCCCGCAACTCGCGCCGCACTGCTGCAAACCTATGGGGGCGCTGACGATGCCGCGTTCGCTGCCTATCTGCACGAGCATCACTTCGATCTGCACTACGCGCCGCGCTCGGGAGCCAAGCCGTACACCTTTGGCATAGGCAATCTCTGGCGCATTGCCATTACCCATCCTGGCAGCCCCGTGCGGCCCTGCATCCATCGTGCGCCACTGACGCTGCCGGGCGATCCCGCACGTCTGTTGCTGATCAGCTGAGTTTGTCAGCCGACATCCGGCTCTCTGGCGCCAACATGCCGAACAACACACCCGTGAGCACGAGGCCCACCGAGGCTGCAATGATCGCCGCAGCTGGACTTGTGAGGTCGGCAAGCAATCCGAGGCCGATCGGACCGACGATGTAGCCGAGGTCGGCTGTCATCCGATAACTGCTCATGGCGGCGGCGTTCTGGCCGGGCGGGGCCTGGTCGACCACATAGGCGGCTGGCGCCGAACTGCTGATGGACGCCCCGATGTTCCAGATGATCGCGGCCACGATGAACCACGCGTACGACGGCGCATAGCAGAACACGACCATCGACAAGCCCGTCAGCACGGTGGATGGCACGATCACGGGCTTGCGACCGAAGCGGTCGGTCAGCCAGCCCGCGGGATAGGCCGTGATGAAGCCGCAGAGGCTGCCGATCATCATGGCAAAACCGATCTGGGCCACTGACAGCCCGAGCGTCGCCGTGACCAGCACGGGGATGAGCGCGAACAGGCCGCCTGTGCGCACGACCGCGTTCATCAAGCCGATCAGGCTGACCAGCAGGAGGCCCCGACCGCGCAGGAGAGCCATCATCTGGTGCATGAAATCGAGCGTCGACAAGCTTTCGCGCGCCTTGCCGGTCGCACCCGCAGCGGCGGTCGCTGGACGCGTTTCCGGCACGACCAACCAGGCAATGGCTGTGACTATGAGGGCTGTGACCGCCGTCGCAAGGAACGGCGCGGCGAGGCCATAGTACTCGGCCAGCAGCCCGCCTGGGTAAGGGCCGACGCCGAAGCCGAATAGAAACGCTGCCTGATAGGTCGCAATGTTGCGTCCGCGTCGATCGGGCGCGCTGATGTCAGCCAGCACAATCTGGCCGACGGTCAGCACGATCCCGCCACCCGCGCCCGCAATGAAGCGCGCGACGATGAAGTCGGCGTAACCATAGGCGACAGCGCACCAGAAGCTGCCGACGGCTGAGATAAGCCCGCCGATGGCAAGCATGTGGCGTCGGCCAAGCTGATCTGAAAGTTGTCCGGCCGGGATCGCGGCCACGAACCGCGCGAGACCATAGATGGCGACGGCCAAGCCGATGGCCGACACCGGCACACCGAACGTTTGCGCATAGAGAGGCAGCGACGGCACCATGGCGCCAAAGCCGAACTGGTTCACGCTCACGAGAACGCACATCCACAGCAGGACAAAGCGCTCAGACGGCATATCAGGGTCGATGCAAACGGGGCGGCGCAAGCCCGGGAGTTGAGCGCCGGAGGGCGAGGTAGCGATAGCCCGTGATGACTGCCGCGGCAATGTTGCGTCGTGCGCAGCACATGCGCGTCACGCGGCAATGTCTCATGCCGTCGGCTTCGCAGGTCGAGACTTTGGGGCCGCATGGACCCGCTTGAGGCCGGTTTCAACGTCGGCAACCAAACGCTCGAAGGGCAAGTCGAGTGCAGGGGGCCGGCCGACGATGACGTAGTCGTAGCCTTGGTGTGCCAGCGTCGCCTGCGCCTTCCGCACCGCCTCCTTGAGACGCCGCCGGATGCGATTGCGCACTACCGCATTGCCGAGCTTTTTTGTCACCGTGAAGCCAAAGCGCGGCGGGCCGGATGCATCGCGCGCCGGTTTGGTCTCGATCAGGAAGCCGGGCGTGTTCCATTTGGCGCCGCCGCGAATGCGCAGGAAGTCGGCGCGCACCTTGATGGTGGTGAGCGTCGTCCAGGGGGCGGGTGTTGGCGCGTCGTGCATGGTCGGTGCCTACACGATTGTGTGGGGTCGCACCAAACCACTTGTCGGGACCCCGCAACCGACCGCTACGCCGCCTGCCGCTCGAATACGGCCATCTGCGAGGGCGCGCCCAGGGCTGCGTCTTGCGGGCCGAGAGGCGACAGCGCGACAACATACCCAAAAGCATCCGCAACGCGCGTCGCCCACGCGGCGAATTCGGCGCGCGTCCATTCAAAGCGGTGGTCGGGATGGCGAAGTTGCCCCGGCAGCATGGCTTCGAACTTGGCGTTGTATTCGACGTTCGGTGTCGTCACCACGACAACGCCGGGCCGAGCATGCTCGAACACGACGCGCTCGACGGCGGGCAGGCGATCCGGATCGATGTGCTCAATCACCTCGACCAGAGCTGCTCCGTCGAAGCCAGCGATCCGTTTGTCGCGATAGGTCAACGCGCCCTGCACCAGCTTGATGCGTGCCCGCTGGCGCTCCGGCAGCGTCTCAAGCTTGAGACGACGCGCGGCCATATCGAGATCGACCGTGCCGACATCGACGCCAAGCACCTCCGTGAACTGCCGCTCGGCCAGCAGGCGCTTCAGCAGTTTGCCTGAACCGCACCCAAGATCGACGACACGATTGCAGCCGCGCGCCTTCAAAGTCTCGGCAACGGCGTCGAGCCGCAGATCATGCAGACGCATCGGCTTTTCCAAGCCCTCCTCTCCGCGGGCGCGCGGCGCGGCCAGGATGCCGTCCGCATCGGCTTGAGGTTCGCCATGCACCAGGTTGGGTTCATCCTCCGGCGGATCATTCTCCGCCAGGCGATAGATGGCCGATTGCGCGAGCGCACGACGGCGCGAGAGGTAGCGCCGCGCGATCAACTCGCGTGCGGGATGTTTCGGCAACCAGTCGCCGCCGCGCGCGAGCAGCTTTTCGACCTCGTCGGTATCGATGTAGTAGTGCTTCTTCAGATCCAAAACGGGGATCAGCACATAGAGATGATTGAGCAGATCCGCGAGCCGGCAGGTGGCCGACAGCCGCAATGTGACATAGGCACTGTCGCCCCAAGCCGGCCATTTCGGATCGAGCGGGATCGGCTCGACGGTCACCTGATAACCGAGTGGCGCAAACAGCTGCTCGACCAAGCCGCGCTCACCGCGCACAGGCAGCGGTGTCACGACGGCCTCAAGCGGGATTGCTGATGCCGCCAGATCGGGCCGCTCGTCCGATGCGCCATTGAGGGCCGAGCGCAGCCCGCGCGCCATGGCAACCGACAGGAACGAGGACGCGGCATAGGGGCGATCGTTCACGTACTGATCAAGCAGACCATCATTGCCGCTGTGGCCACGCACGAGGGCGACCGGGTCCAGATCGAGGGCGAGCGCAAACGTGCAGCGCGTCTCCGTTGCCTCCGAATAGAACATGTGGGCGTGGCCGAACGCGAGTTCGATCGACTGCGTGCGCGCAGGGTTTTTGTGCAGCAGGAAGCCGAGGTCGGTGGCGGGCCGATGCGTGGTGGTGAGGGTCAGCAGCATGGGTCTACTTTTTCCCCGTCGAACCGGGCCGTGTCACGGGAATCGCCGCGAGCCAGGCTGGCAGGTCGTTGGCGGCGTAGCTTTGGGCGACAAGGGACAACGTGCTGACCAGCGGCACGCCGAAATCGACCGTGCCGCCCGTGCGATCGACGAGCACGCCAACACCGGCAGGTGTCGCACCGACGCGGTCAACCAGTGCCATGCACTCGCTCACGGAGCCGCCGGTTGTCAGCACATCGTCGACGATCAGCACGCGCATGCCAGCCGTCAGATGATCTGGCCGTCGGGTCATGCGCTGGCCGTCCGCGCCCTTTTCGCCATAGGCCGCAGGCAGTGACAGGTGGCGCCCCACTTCATAGGCGAGCACGATGCCAAGTGTGGTCGGGCCGAGCACGACATCGGCGTTGATGCCGGCGGCCTTGGCCCGCGTCGCAAGGGCCGCGCCGAGACGGGCCACATGTTGCGGCCAGCGCATGACGTCGAACTTTTCGAAATAGGTGTCCGAATGGCGCCTGCTCGTCAAAACGAAATGGCCGGTTTTCAGGGCGCCGCAGTCCTTGAACAGCGCAAGCGTTTCATCGTTGGTCATAGCCGCTCCGGACAGGTCGCGTGGTTTGCCTCTCCCTATCGGCGTCGGCGCGACGCATCAAGCGCGCTGACCTCGCATCCGCCACAACATCACGCCCCAGAGCAGAATGGTCGTGATACCAAGCGTGGCGGCAATGGGCCTCGAGAAGAAGCCGATCAGGTTCCCATCGGACTTGATCATCGAAGTCATGAAGTTCTGCTCAAACATTTCGCCGAGCACGAGGCCGAGGATGATCGGCGACACGGGAAAACCGTTTTCCTCCAGGATCCAGCCGACAATGCCCATGATCAGCATGATCAGGATGCCATAAACCGAGTTGGTCATGGCATAGCTGCCGACGACGCAGAACATCAGGATGATCGGCAGCAGGATGTTCTTGGGCGTGCGCAGGATCTGCTTGGCGCTCTTGATGGCGGCCCACCCGATCGGCAGCATCAGCAGATTGGCCAGCACAAAGATAATGAACACCGCGTAGATGAATTGAGGGTTCTGGAGGAACACGGTCGGGCCCGGGTTCATGTTTTTCATATAGAGCACGCCGATGACGATGGCCGTGATGCTGTCGCCGGGGATGCCGAACACGAGGGCTGGGATCCATGCGCCCGCGAGTGCCGAGTTGTTGGCCTATGTGCTGTCGACAATACCCTCGATATGACCCGTGCCGAACTTCTCAGGTTCCTTGGAAAACTTCTTCGATACCGCGTAGCTGATCCAGGCGGCAATGTCGGCGCCTGCCCCCGGGAGGGCACCGATGGCCGTGCCGATAAGAGAGCCGCGAATGAAGTTGTACCAGTATTTGCGAAACACGCCGCCGACGCCGCGAAAGATGTTGCCGACCTGCTGGGTCAGCACCAGGCCGGCAGAGTCGACTGTGACAGCGCCGCGCAGCAGTTCCGAGATAGCGAACATGCCGATCATGGCGGGGATGAAGGAAATCCCTTGCAGCAACTCGATCGAGCCGAACGTGAAGCGCTGGTAGCCAGCGGCCGGATCGATGCCGATGCAGCCGATGGCGAGGCCAATGAACAGCGACACGAAGCCCTTCAGCGGGTCATCCGTTGCGATGAAGATCGCGCAGGTCAAGCCGAGCGCCGCCAGCCAAAAGTATTCGAAAGACGAGAAGTTGATGGCGAGCTCAGCGAGCAGCGGCGCGCAGACGATGAGGATCGCGACGCCGAACAAGCCGCCGAGTACGGAGAACACGAGGTTCACACCAAGATTGAGATCGAGCAGACCCTTCTTGCTCATCTCATAGCTCTCGTCCGTATAGGCGGCGGACGCAGGCGTACCGGGAATGCGCAACATGGCGGCGGGAATGTCGCCCGCAAAGATCGCCATCGCCGTTGCTGTGACGATGCAGCCGAGCGCCGGTACGGGCGGCATGAAGAAAGTGACGGGCACCAGCAGCGCCGTCGCCATCGTGGCGGTTAGGCCGGGCATGGTCACGTCAAAATCCAGTTCAATATTCGATTCAACAGCAAAAGCGTTGCCATGCACAAACGTGTGCTATCCTATCTGCCGACGGAACCGGCCACCCGCTACGTTCGGCGGTTGGTGTCTGCGTCTTGGAGCGCGGCGTCTATTTGGAGTATTCCGTCCACGGCTGTCGACTGAGGCAAGAGGACCGCGGCACGCGACGGATTCGGAGTTGCGAATCGGATTTTCCCACGATCAAATGGAGCGGCAAGCTGCAACTCGTTCAACTACCCATCTCGCTGTACAGCTTCAAGGTTCGTCTGGCCCTTGTCGCAATGCGTGCCGATGTCCCTCTGATCGAACCGCAAGCCGGCAGCTATCGGAACGAAGCCTATCGGGCCCTCGTTCCACCAGGAACGATCCCCGCCTTGGTCGGTCCAGATGGCGTGCTCACAGAAACCGACGCCATCATCGAGTACCTCGATGAGACGTTGGCTGCTTCACGCTTGATGCACGGCAGCGCCCATCGGAGGGCGCGGATTCGCATGCTGTCCCGGTTGATTGATCTGCGCCTGGAGGCAGCGGTGCGTTCGCTGTTCGCACACATCGCTTTGGCGCAGCGCGACCAAGATGCCGTCGCCCGTGCCGCTGAGCGGATCGTTGCAGCGCTCGATGTCATCGAATGGGCGCTTGATGCGCAGGGGCCGTTTGGCATCGATGCATCGGTCTCCATGGCGGATTGCGCAATCGCTGCGACATCGACCTGGCTCGACGCCCTGCGAGCTGACTTGATCCCCGCCGTCGTTGCAGGTCCGCGCTTCGACCGCGTCGTCGGCGCATTGCTTTCCGACCCCACGACCGGTCCGCCTTTCAAGGCTTATCGGAACCTCGTTACCGGCTGGGTCGAGACGAGGCGCAACAGTTGAGCGACTTTAAGGGCCAGCGTCGATCGCATGGCTATCCGGTAATGCGGATCGGTGGCGGTGGCGCGCGCATGACGCCGGGCATGGACGCGGTCGGGAGGCCCGCCGCCGTACGCAGCATGTGCTCGAAGTAATCAACGAAGCTCGCATCGACGGTTATCGCGGTGCCGCCGGCAAGGCGCTCCAAAATCGCCGCGACGCCCCAGCCATCCGTCACGATGAGCCGGTTCGCCGTGGCTGACAACAGCGACACATCGTGAGCGAAGCCCTGGGCAAGAACAGCTTCCACGCCGCTGCCGTCCAGAACGAAGGTTGCTGTCGCTCCAGTGATGTCCGCCACCGCGACAGCCATGCCGATCGGAACAGCCGCATGCAGTGCAGTCCCGACGCGTGCTCGCTCCGCTATATCCGCAGTGACGATCATGCGCCGAGGCCCGCACCAGGCCGTGCGCCGACCGTCTGCGCGGCTCGCAGCGCTCAAGGGTGTTGCGGGAACTGGCAGTCCAGCGGCCGTCAGAGCCGCAATCAGCGCGCTCCTGTCGCCGACCAGCTCGAAACGGGCTGTGAGCAGCGCACGTACAATCGTGACGGGGTAGCGGGGCGAGGTCATGACTTCACCCGTTTGCGGTCGGCATCATGAAAAATCGGAGCACCGACTTTCATCGGCACGATGCGGTCGTAGACGCGTGCATGGACTGTTTCACCTTCGCGCGCGCGCCCATTGCGCAGCAGGCCGAGAGCGATGGCGCGGCCAAGCGCCGGGGAAAGCACACAAGCCGAGACAAAGCCTTCCTGGTCTGCGCGCGCTCCACCGGGCGTCAGGGGTGCGCCCTCCGGCAGAACGGCGCCTGGATCGTCTGGCAACAGCCCGACGAGTTCGGCGCGCACCGGATCGACAGAGCGCCGCAACTCCATGCTGCGCTTGCCGAAAAAGTCCGGTTTGGTCTTTGAGACCATGCCACCCATGCCCAGATCGATTACATCGGCCGTGCCGTCGACCTCGTGACCGGTCGAAATGTATCCAGCCTCCACGCGCAGGATGTGGTTTGCTTCTGAGCCGATCGGCGCGATGCCGAATGGTGCCCCTGCCGCTAGAATACGCGACCACATCTCCTGGGCTTGGTGCGGTGCCGTATTGATCTCGAAGCTGAGCTCGCCCGTCCAGCTCACTCGGAAAACGCGCGCCGGCAGCCCGGCGAGATGGCCCTCGCGCGTCGTCATGAAGGGCAACGCCTGCGCCGACGCGTCGAAGTCGGGCTGCAACGCTGCGAGCACATCGCGTGCACGCGGACCGCACACCGTTGCGTTCGCCCAGGCGCTTGTCACCGGCACGAGCGCTACGTCCAGGTCCGGACGATGCACATTGAGGACCATCTCGATGTGCTGGTGAACTCGATCGGCAGCGCCTGTCGAGGAATGCAGCAGCCACGTGTTGTCATCGAAACGGAAGGTCACGCCGTCGTCCAAAATCAGACCGTCATCCGTCAGCATGATGCCGTAGCGACCGCGGCCGACACGCAAGTTGGCGAAGTCATTGACGTAGAGAAGATCGAGCAATGCGGTGACGCCGCGGCCAGCCAGCAGAAATTTGCCGAGAGGCGTGCCGTCATATACGCCCACCTGGTCGCGCACCGTTCTGGCCTCGCGCTGCGCCGCCTGCTGCCAAGTCTCGCCCGCACGCAGATAGTAGCCTGGCCGCTGCCAGCGCAGCCCAGCCTCGTACATGACGGCGCCGTTGGCCATGTGCCAGTCGGCCAGGGGCGTATGCCGCCACGGATAGAGGCATGGCCCTCGGCGTGTACCGGCGATGGCGGCAAACTCGACCGGGACGAAGGGCGGGCGAAAGGTGGTCGTGCCAATGTCTGCGAGTGGCATGCCGCGCAGACCGGCGACTGCTCCAATGACAGACGTATTGCCGATCTTGCCTTGGTCGACGCCCATGCCTGCCGTTGTGTAGCGTTTGACCAACTCGATCGAATCGAACCCCTCGCGCACGGCAAGGCCGAGATCAGCCGTGGTCACATCGTTGGACAAATCGACAAAGACTTTGCCGCGCCGCAACGGCACGCTGGTTGACCAGATCGGACGACCGACGCTGACGGCCTCCTCTGAAGACATCGGCAGTGTGACGTCTGCGGCCGGCCGGCCCAATGCGCGGCACGCGGCCTGAGCTGCGGCCAACCCCTCCGCAAAGCATGCGGCGGTCGCATAGGCCCCGTTGGCTGCGCCAACGAGATGCAGCGTCTCCGAGTGTGACCGCGCTTTGAACGCGGCGAGATCGTCATCGTAGGTCGTGCGGGCCTTGCGGCTTTGCGAGGCGAGGTGAATCGCTGGGCTCCAGCCGCCAGACACCGCAAGGAGATCGCACTCGACTCTCCGATCGCGCCCATCCTGATCGCGGATCGTGACCGCCGAGATGCCACGTGCGCCATGTGCGGCGACGACGGCGCCATGGAGCGCATCGTTCGCTGTCGTTGCCCGTGTATCGACAAGAGCCGTGAGGGCGCCAATCGCCTTGAGACGGCACGCCAGCGTGACGGCTGAGTCGGTGTTCGCAACGACGACCACGCGGCGGCCAGGCACAACGCCATAGCGTCCCAAATAGCTTGCAACCGCCGACGCCTGCATGATGCCAGGCCGGTCGTTGTCGACGAACGGCAGAGATCGTTCAATCGCGCCAGCCGCGACGACCACGTGCTTGGCGCGGATTTTCCAGTGGCGGTAGTCCAGTCCCACAACATCCATCGGCCCGCGTTCGACCACCGTCAAAGAGTTGTGTTCGTGGAACCCCCACACGCTCGATCGTGCGAACACGCGCACGTGCGGCAGCGATTTCAATTCCGCGACAACAGTTGCGATCCACTCTGCGGCGGGTCGGCTATCGAGTTTGAGGTCGTCGTCAAGCAAGCGGCCGCCGGGCCAAGGTGAATCGTCGACCAGCATGGTGCGTACACCGGCGCGAGCACATGCGAGCGCCGCAACGAGGCCGGCCGGGCCGGCGCCGGCAATCAAAACATCCGTATGCGCGAAGCGACTTTCGCTGGTTGGCTGCCACGCCCCTTCTGGTGATGTCTTGCCGAGGCCAGCCGCCGCCCGCACGAACGGCTCGAACACATGCCAGCTCGGCCGCATGAACGTTTTGTAATAAAAACCCGCCGGCAGCAGAGGTGCAAATGCCTGCGCAACAGACCCAATGTCCAGGGCTGCGGATGGCCATGTATTGACGCTGCGATAGATGCCGCCATCCTCGACCGGAGTCGTGGTTGGCTGCAGGTTCGTCATCTGCCGAGGACTGCGTCTCTCGATAAGCGGGCCAGAGTCCTCGAAGCCTGCGCCGACAATGCCGCGCGGCCGATGCAGTTTGAAGCTCCGGCCGACGATGCGGACGCCATTGGCGAGCAGGGCCGAGGCAACCGTATCGCCAACAAACGCGTGGCATGACGTACCATCGAATTTGAACTGCAACGGTCTGTTGCGATCGATCAAGCCGCCCGCTGGCAGACGCCATCCGCTGCTCATGACGATGACGCCTTGCCGATCAGCGACACAGTGCGGATGTCATGCGTGAGCGTGTCGCGCGTGACTGAGAGCCAGCTTCCGCATCCCCGCACATGCCACCAGCGTTCTTCATGGAGCCCCCGAAGATTGGCGCGCATGACGACATAGTCTGACCATTGCCGATCAGAAAACGCCGATGGATCGTGCGGGCGCGGCGGATGCGCTTCGCCCGCGCAGGTAAACTCCTGCTCAGGGCGCGGCCCACACCACGGACATTCGATCAGCAGCATCCGTCTCTCTCTATCTCTGTGCGACAGTTCCAGCTTCGAGCAGCAGCTTGAGCCCGGAGAACCGGTCCAGGCCGAAGGCCTCGGCAAGCGGATGCGCTTGGCCCGTCGCAAGCAGGTGCGCGTAGGTCAGCCCGCCGACTGGAATGGATTTGAACCCGCCATACCAACCGGTGCTGACATAGAACCCAGGGATCGGCGTCCCCGAGATGATCGGACTGGCATCGTAGGCGAACTCGATGGCGCCGCCCCACTGGCGAAGCATCTTCAACGAGCCGAAGCGCGGAAAGATCTCGATCAACGACGCGACAACGTCCTCGAAGGTTTGGAAGTGGCAGCCTTGACGATACGACGGGATCGGATCCGTCCCACCGCCGACGACGATCTCGCCCTTGTCAGATTGCATGGCGTAGAGCCCGACGTCAGGAAAGTTAGCGATAACGTCGATAATGGGCTTGACCGGCTCAGAGACGAACGCCTGCAGATTGCGTGTGAGCAGCGGCAAAGAAAGCCCGATGCGTGCCGCGACGTCGCTCGTGCTGCCGGCCGTCGCGAGCGCAACGGTCTTGGCGCGTACAGTGCCGCGCGATGTCTCAACGCCCGTCACGCGGCCATCCGCCGCGCGCAAAAAGCCCGTGACCTCCGTCTGCTGGTGGATCTCGACGCCGCGTGAGTCAGCAGCTCTGGCATAGGCCCAGGCGACCGCGTCGTGCCGCGCCATGGCCGCCTCTGGATGTATGACGCCGGCCAACGGCGGCAAGCGCATTTTGGTGACGTCCCCCATCGCTGGAATGCGCCGGCGCACTTCGTCGACATCGACGATGCGATAGGCCGGTCCGTGCAGCGCCATCGCCATAGATCGGCGCCTGAGATCGCGCAGCTTGCCCCAACTTTGCACAAGATCGACCATACTGCGCTGGCTGAACAGAATGTTGTAGTTCAGCTCGCGGGTCATCGCTTCATAAAGCTTCACAGACACGTCGTGGAAACGGATCGAAACATCGCGCAGATAGTTCGAGCGGATCGTGTGCGTATTGCGCGCCGTGTTGCCGCCGCCGAGCCAGCCCTTTTCGATGACCGCGACGTTCGTGACGCCATGCTTGGCGGCAAGATGATAGGCGGTCGACAGTCCGTGCCCGCCGGCGCCGACAATGACGACATCATAGTCTGGTCTGAGCGGCGGCGCACGCCATGCGCGTTCCCATCCCTCGTGGTGATGGATCGCATTGCGCGCCAGACTGAAGAAGGAGTACCGCTGCATCACGCGTTTCGATGTATCGCATCACGGCATTCATCCGCTTGACCCATGCTTGCATGGCGTGCTTTCTTCAGCAACCACTTTGGCGTCGGGAGATGGCGTGCCGACCATTCGACAGATCGAAGCGTTTCAGGCGGTGATGACGGCAGGCAGCGTCACCAAGGCCGCCGACATGCTCGGACTTGGTCAGCCAGCTGTCAGCCGCTTGATCGCCGATCTTGAGACGGCGATTGGGTTTCCGCTGTTTCTCCGCGCGGCTCGCACTCTGACGCCAACAGGGAAAGCGCGCGAGCTTGCCCGCGAAGTCGAGCGGTCCTTCTTGGGTATGCACCACATTCGAGCAACGGCGCTGAGGCTGGCTGCAAGCGATCATGGCGCGGTTCGCCTTGCCGTCGTCCCAAGTCTCGTCACCGAAGTGACACACGAACTGATCGGGCCGTTCGCGAAGGCTCATCCGGATGTTGCAATCGCGGTCGAGATTCTGGCCACGCTCGAGGCGGCGGAGCTTCTGGAGAGCGTCAGCTGCGACCTCGGCATCACCAACGAACTTGTTCAGACCACTGGCTTGCATGCCCAGGTGATTGCACGCAACACCGCTGTCTGTGCTGTTCCTCGACAGCATCGTCTTGCGCGGCTCAACCGCGTCCTGCTGCTCAAGGACTTGGCGGGCGAGCGGTTCGTCTCGTTCATGCCGACATCGCGTTTCCGGCGGCAACTCGATAAATTGTTCAGTGACGCGAAGATCGAGCGCGACCTGCGCTACGAGGTGCGAACGACGGCAGCTGCCTGCGACATGGTGATGGCACTCAATGCGGTCACGATCGTGCCAGTCGCGCCAAGGCTCGGGCCTTCGTCTCGGCTTCGCCTTCTGCCATTGCGGCCCGCGCTTGCTTCCGATGTTGTCCTACTCAAGCATCGCCACCGCGCGCTGACGCCAACGGCAGAGTTGTTTGCAGCCTTCGTCCGCGAACATGGCGCCAAATTAGATGCTGGTATGTTGCCTCGCAGTTCTGCGTCATTGCGCCGATCGAAGCCCAATGGGGGCCCAATGCTGCTTGCAGGGCGGCGCCGCCAGATGAGCCAGGGGGCCGGCAATGACTCCCCTTGAGGCGGCAAGTCCGGTCGTGCGCCTGCAGCGGCCGCGGTTCGTGCCTTGGTATCGGTCGTCGTGGTTCGATGTCGTTCAATTCGTAGTCCTGGCGGGCGCTCTGCTCTGGCTCACCGTGTATGGCGCGCGCAGCATGGGCTACGCGTGGCAGTGGCAGAAGATCCCCCGCTATCTCTATCGTGTCGTCGACGGCGATTTCATCCTGGGGCCTCTGCTGAAGGGACTTCTGGTCACGCTCAATCTGAGCTGGGTGTCGATGCTTCTCGCCATGGCGATCGGTCTTGCTGTTGCCATGCTTCGCCTGTCCCCTTCGATCATGGGACGGGGGCTCGCTCGCGTTTACATCGAGCTGATTCGCAACACGCCGATGCTGATCCAGATTCTGATCATCTATTTCATCATCGCGAAGATATTCGGGCTTTCGCGGTTCTGGTCCGGCGTGCTGTGCTTGGCGCTTTACGAAGGTGCATTTGCGGCCGAGATCATTCGCGGCGCAATTATTGCAGTGCCGCGTGGTCAGATGGAGGCCAGTCGAAGCCTCGGCCTATCGACCTACCACACGTTCCGAGACGTGATCCTGCCGCAGGCGCTGCCACTAATCCTTCCGCCCATGGCGGGCGTGATGGTCAATCTGGTCAAGCACTCGGCGATCGTCAGCGTCATTGCCGTCTTCGATCTGGCGACGGAAGCAAGGACCGCCATCGCCGACTCGTTCCTGGCGTTCGAGATCTGGCTGGTGACGGCGGGCCTGTACCTGGTGATTACGATCGCGTTGTCGCTTGTCGCCAATGGCATCGAGCGGCACTATCGCAGCAATCGCCTAAGGTAGAAGCAATCTCACACGGAGGACATCATGCGTTCGATGGGTAGACTTTTAGGTGCTTGCCTCGTTGTGCTGACCGGGCTGGCTATCAGCTCGGAGCCGGCCGACGCGCAGGGCACGCTGATCGACAGCATCAAAAAGCGCGGCCGCATGCAAGTCGCCTTCGGCACCTTCGTGCCATGGGCGGTGCGCGACAAGCAAGGCAACTGGATGGGGTTCGAGATCGACGTCGCGACGAAACTATCCAAGGACATGGGCGTCGAACTCGAGCTGCTGCCGACCCAATGGGACGGCATCATCCCAGGGCTGATCGCGAGCAAGTATGACTTCATCGTCGGCGGTCTCAGCATCACGCCTGCACGCCAGGAGCAGATCGATTTCACAGCAGGCTATTCGACCTCCGGCCAGGGCGTGGCCGCCAACAAGGCGCTCGCCGAGAAGCTCAATTGGCCGGAAGGCTACAACGACGACAAGGTCACGTTCGTCTGTCGGCGCGGCGTCGCCGCCTGCAAAACGATCGCGGAGCGGTGGCCAAAGGCGACCCTGCGCCAGTTCGACGACGACTCGATCGCTTATCAGGAAGTGATCAACGGCAATGCGCATATCATCATGGCGAGCGAGCCGCGTCCCCGCTTCGCCGTGATCCAAAATCCCGACAAACTGTTCCAGCCAACTAAGGATTACGTGACAACAGGCGTCGAAGGCATGGGGGTCCGCAAAGGCAATCCGGAAGCGATCGCCTACCTCAACGAGTGGATCGGCAAGAACAAAACCTGGCTCGAAGAGCGTCACACCTATTGGTTCAAGACGCGTGACTGGGCTGGAAATGCCGCGAACTGACACGTGATGACCAACCCACCGCTGTCGACAGACACTGCCGCCGCGCCGCCGCTGAAGAAGCGATCGGCGCGGCGCGTGCTGCGTTGGACAGTGTTGGATAGCATCGTGGCCGCTGTCGTCGCGCTGCTCCTTGCCTACATGGTTTGGCGCACCAACGCCCTGCTCGACTACCGCTGGAACTGGAGCGCCGTTTGGCCATTCGTGGTCAAAACCGACCCGACGACCGGGCATTGGCAGCCCAACCTGATCATCCAGGGCCTGCTGACGACGCTGCGGCTGGCGATCTGGGGAATCCTTCTGGCTGGCCTCATCGGCGCTGTCATGGGCTTCATGCGCGCGAGCAAGCGGCTGCTGCCGCGGCTGATCGCCGGTGCCTATGTGATGCTGATCCGCAATATTCCGCCAGTCGTTTTCGTTTTCATTTTCGTCTTCTTCATCGCCAGTCAGATCATGCCGAGCATCGGCATCGGGGATCGCGTCCGCACGTTGGGGCCAACCGCGCAATGGTGGCTCTCGATCCTGTTCGGTGAGCCGAGAATGATCGAGAATTTCGTGGTCGGCCTCTTGTGCCTGTCGATCTTCTCGGGCGCCTATGTCACCGAGATCGTGCGGGCAGGATTGCAATCGGTCTCGCGCTCACAAATCGAGGCGGGTGAGAGCCTTGGTCTGTCGCGCAGCGACGTGCAGCGCTTCGTCGTCTTTCCGCAAGCGTTGCGCAACGTGCTGCCGCCTCTCGCGGGGCAGTTCATCCAACTGATCAAGGATTCATCGTTGGTGTCGCTCGTCTCGATCCAGGAGTTGTCGTTCATGGCCCAGGACGTACAAGTCGCAACGCAGCGCGTCTTCGAGGTGCTTTTGTTCGTCGCGATGCTTTATTTTTTCATCTGCTTCAGTCTTTCGCAGATTTTTGCGACGTTGGAACGACGCGCGGCGGAGGCATCACGATAGCCATGGTAACGCGCACACCGCCCATTGGGGCCAGCATCGATTTGACGAGTCCAGGTAAGCGGCTGGGCCATCTTGAGCTCGCTTGGTCAGACAACGTGCATGCCTATGGCGTCATTCCAGTGCCCATCGCGGTCATTTCGAGTGGCGACGGCCCGGTCGTGCTGATCACGGCCGGAGTCCATGGCGACGAGTACGAAGGCCTGGTGATTGCCCGTCGCCTACTCAGGGAACTCGAACCGGCTCAGGTGACGGGTACGGTCATCATCATGCCGGCCGTAAACCTGCCAGCGGTGCGGGCCGCGGCACGGGTTTCGCCCATCGACAATGCCAATATGAACCGCGCATTCCCTGGCGATCCGGTCCAAAGTCCGACGACAATGATCGCCGATTTCATCGAGCGAGAGATCTTGCCGCGGGCTGACATTGCGGTCGATCTGCATTCCGGTGGCACGCGGTCCGTCTATACGCCGTGCGGTTACGTCTATGCCTTCGGGAGCGAGGCGTTCCGCACACGCAAACTGGCCGCCGCACATGCTTTCGGCGCGCCGCATGCAGCGATCGTCGCCGCTACGTCGTCGGGTGGCTCATTGTCGGCAGCGTGTGAACGCCACGACGTGGTGATGGTCGCGACGGAACTCGGTGGCTGTGGCGTACTCGACCTGCAGGCCATGGAGCGCGGCTATGATGGGACGCGAGCGCTGCTCTGTCATGCGGGCGTGCTGGAAGGTGACGTGGCGGGTCGCACGACGTCCCTGATCCATGTCGAGAGCCGACAGTCCTCGGTGATGGCCCACATCGACGGCATGCTTGAACATGCCGTCGAGGTCGGTGCGGAGGTCGAAGCCGGTCAGCGCGCCGGCCGCATATGGCCCATGGATGATGTGTCTCGCGAGCCGGTCGACCTGAAGTTCAGCGTCGGAGGTGTGGTGCTCGCACGTCGCGCCACGCCGCTGGTCCTTGCCGGAGATACGATCTGCCATACGGGGCGGCGGATCAGCGACGACACCTTCATGAAACTCGGCGGAGGAGGTCGGTCGTGACAGCTTCATCGACGACCGAAGTTGCGACCATCGTCACCATGCGCGGCGTGAACAAATGGTTCGGCGCGTTCCAGGCGCTGTGCGACATCGACTTCAATGTCCGTCGTGGCGAGAAGGTCGTCGTCTGTGGTCCATCCGGGTCTGGCAAGTCGACGCTGATCCGCTGCATCAACCGGCTCGAACAGCACGACGAGGGCGAGATCGTCATCGACGGGGCGGTGCTCGACGACGATACCGCCAACATCGCAGCCATCCGGCGCGAGGTCGGGATGGTGTTCCAGCAATTCAATCTGTTCCCGCATCTGACGGCACTGCAGAATTGCACGCTGGCGCAGATACGCGCGCGCGGCATTTCGCAAGTCGACGCCGAAGCGCGGGCCATGGAATATCTGACCAAGGTGCGTATTCCCGAGCAGGCGCACAAATACCCGAGCCAACTGTCGGGCGGACAGCAACAGCGGGTCGCCATCGCCCGCTCGTTGTGCATGGAGCCGAAGATCATGTTGTTCGACGAGCCGACATCAGCGCTCGACCCGGAGATGATCAAGGAGGTGCTCGACGTCATGTCGGACCTCGCGCAGTCCGGAATGACCATGGTGTGCGTGACCCATGAGATGGGGTTTGCGCGACGCGTTGCCGATACGATGATCTTCATGGACAAAGGGCGGATCGTCGAGCAGTCGCCACCGGCTGAATTCTTCAAATCCCCGAAGTCAGACCGGACCAAGCTGTTCCTGAGCCAGATTCTGTCTCACTGAGAGTGGGCAAGGAGACCCGGCAATGTATCTGCGCAACACATGGTACGCTCTGGCGCGGCGAGACGAGGTCGGCGAGGCACTGACGCCGTATCAGGTGCTCGGTGAACGCTTGGTCGCGTATCGGAAGGCTGATGGCACGGCGGTCGCCTTAGAAGATGCCTGCCCTCATCGTAAACTGCCGCTGTCGATGGGGACCCGTCAGGGCGACCATATCATGTGTGGCTATCACGGACTGACGTTTGATGGCGCAGGCACCTGCGTCGCTGCCCCGACACAAAGCAAGATCCCGACTGCGGCCCGCGTGAAGAGTTATCCGACAGCCGACAAATGGGGTTTGGTCTGGGTGTGGATGGGCGATCCGGCACAGGCCGACACGAGCAAGCTCATCGCGATCGAGAATGCAACGACGCCAGGCTGGGGGATTTCCAACGGCGACAGCATGGTCTGCGGTTGCAACTACCTCTATCTCGTCGACAACCTGCTGGACCCCTCACACGTCGCATGGGTGCACGTTACGTCGTTTGCAGCGCCCGGAACCGAAGATACGCCGCTGCAGATCGCAACGCCGCCCGAGGGTGTGGTGGTGTCGCGCTGGATGCTCGATCGCGACCCGCCGCCGTTCTATGCGCCGCTGCTGAAATTCAAAGGCAAATGCGATCGGCTACAGCATTACGAAGTGCGCTATCCCTCGCTGGGCATCAACAAGTCGATCTTCACACCGGCGGGGACCGGCGGACCGGGCAAGCCGCTGCATGAGCAGGCCTACATGATGGTGTCGTTCCACTTTTTGACGCCCGTCGACGACAAGACCACGCGCTACTTCTGGCTCCAGAACCGTAACACCGACGCCGCCAACGCCGGGCTGACCGAACAGATCGCGGCGGGTGCGCGACGGGCATTCGAAGAAGATCGCGTCATTCTCGAAGCCGTGCACGCAGGCATGGCCAACAAGACCACACCGAACCTCGATTTAGCGCTGGATGGCGGCGCGCTGCGTTTCCGCCGTGGCCTGAGCGCATTGATCGACCGAGAGACATCACCGAGCTGACCGCTTGCAGGACATGACAAGGACCAGAGCATTGACCGAGAGCACCACACCCGTTCGCAAGGCCACAGTCACCTTCGCGTTCTCGAAAAAGACCTTCGAGTGGGACGATGCGTTTGCGAGCCTGCTTGATTTCGCAGAGGACAAAGGCCTGAAACCAGATTTCAGTTGCCGATCGGGCATCTGCCGCACGTGTGAATGTGAAGTGCTGTCGGGGTCGCTGACGTACGTCACCGAACCGCTCGATATGCCGGAAGAGGGCATGGCGCTGATCTGTTGTTCCAAGCCGGACGGCGACGTGATCCTGAACATCTGAGCGGAGTGGCGACAGCCATGCGTCTGGAATTGATGACATCGGAGGCGGTCGCGCGTCACCTGCACGCCTCGCCCGCGATCATCGTGCCGGTCGGGTCGACGGAACAGCATGGGCCCGATGGCCTTGTTGGGACCGACCACCTCTGCCCTGAGGTGATCGCTCAGCGGCTCGGCGCGCGCGACGGCGTCTTGATCGCCCCGACGGTCGCCTACGGCATGTCGCAATTCCACCTGGCATTTCCAGGTACGATCTCGCTGCGACCGTCGACGCTGGCGGCATTGGCGCAAGACATCATCGCCTCGCTTGCCGCAACAGGGTTCCGCCGCATCTATCTCCTGAACGGTCATGGCGGCAACATTGGCCCACTGCGCTGCGCGATGCAGGAGTTCTACGCCGCGCGCTCCTTTGCGTCGGAGCCAACACCATCCCCGGTCCACTGTCGCATCCGGAGTTGGTGGGAATTGCCAACCGTCGACGCGCTGCGACGCCAGCTTTACGGTGCGTCTGAAGGCTATCACGTCACGCCGAGCGAGGTGGCCATCACCATGGCCGCACACCCAGAACACATCCGGCGTTTCTCAAGGCCGGCGCCGGTGATCGATGCGGCGGACCAGTTGGTGCATTCCGGCGACAACTACTTTGACGCGGCCGACTTCAAGACGCGCTATCCGGATGGTCGCGTCATCTCGCATTCGGCGCTGGCGACGCCCGAGCACGGCGAACGGCTCATCGCTGCTGCGGTCGACGATCTCGCTGCCGACTTCGCAGCGTTCGTAGCTGGCGTATGAAGGCCCGTCGTAGGTCAACGACGCTCTGATTGACCCGCGCTGAGCCGGCGTTCGAGCCTGCGAACCAGCCACGACGCGACCAGTATCAGCAGCAGATACTCGACCACAAGCGCGGTGTAGATCTCGAGGGGGCGATACTCGACGAGCGTCAATTCGTTCGCGCGCCGGGTCAATTCCTGCAGGCCAACGACTGAGATCAACGACGACATCTTCAACACATAGACGAATTGGTTGCCGAGCGCGGGCAGAATGCGCCGCAACGCTTGCGGTAAGATAACGAAGCGCATCGTGTACCAGGACGACAAACCGAGCGCCTGTCCGGCCTCCCGTTGTCCGCGCTCAATCGATTGAATACCGGCCCGGAATATTTCGGCCTCGAAGGCCGAGTCCGACAACGCGAGTGCTATGACACCGGCAGTGAACACCCCGAACTGGATGCCGAGCACGACCGGCAAACCGTAGTAGACCCACAACAGCAGGACCAGCAGGGGTATCGCTCGGAAAACCTCGACATAGACGCGATTGAACGCGCGCACCGATCGCCGCTTCGACAAAGCCAGCAGTGCGACAGCCGCACCGACAAAGAATGAAATGACGATTGCAATCAGCGAGATTGCGATCGTCAGCCAGAGACCTTCGGCGAGAAAGGCGAGGTTCTTGAGCCCGCGCGCATCGAACGGCGAAACGACGTGCCAGCCCCAGGTGTACGAGCTTTGACCGCAGCCCGACAGCAGCGGCGCCAGCACGCACAACCCAGCAGCCAGCGCTGTCCTCGACAATCGCCTCGTGGTCACCGGCTCATGTCCGCGGCAACCACTGGGCCTCGAGTGCATCGAAGAACCCTTCGCTCTTCTTCAGCGTGATCCAGGTGTTAACGAAGTTCAGCCAGGTCGGATCGTCTTGGGCGACGACGTAGGCAAACGGCCGCCGGTTGCGCATCTCGGCGCCCGGGATATTAATCGCCAGTTGGTCGAACCTCTTAATCAACGTGGAGGCTTCGACGTTGCTCGTAATGGTGACGTCGGCTCGTCCTGCGAGTACCTCCTGAAAACCAGTCGCGGGTGCCTGCACGCCTTTGATCTCGGCCTTCGGGAAATGGCGTTTGGCCTGTTCATCGAACACGGTGCCCATGCTCACTGCAACGCGAACGCCAGCGGCATTGATGCTGTCCCATGTTGCGAATTTTGCCGCGTTTGTCTTCAAGGAGAGCGGCACGGTGCCGGCCTCAAGATACGGCAGTGAGAACGCAGCCGTACGCGCGCGCGCCATGTTGACCGAGGCGCCCGAGAAAATGTCGAAGCGATTTGATGCAATGCCAGCCACCAACTGCGCCCACTCGGTGACGACCCACTCGATCTTGACGTTCATGTCCTTGGCGAGCTCGGTCATGGCCGCGATGTCGAAGCCCTTGTATTCATTCGAGCCGGGATCGCGGAACGACATCGGATTGAAGTCGCCGGTGGTACCAATGCGCACGCTACCGCGCTCGAGAATTTGCGCCAGTCGCGACTTGGCGACCGTCTGTGCTTCGGCTTGGCGGTGACTTGCGACGACGGCCGAGATCGCTGCGCCTCCGAGTGCCAGCGCTTTAGTCAGGTCCCGGCGCTTCATGACTTCCTCCCATGGCTGATAACTGGATTGATTGACTGGTCCAGGGGACCTGTCAATGTCTGCGGTGTTGCGGTCGGAGTCGAGACGCGTACCAGCATGGACCATGAGCAAGCTTGCCTGAGCGCTGTGCGCAACATGCTGATTGCCTGTGCAGGTGCGCGTGCCGGTGACCGGCTGCTGATCCTGCGTGAGGACCCTGCCCACGGCTACTATGGTCGCGGCCTTGACGTTGCAATCGCGCGGGCAGCGGCTGTCCTCGGATTGTCCGTTTCAATCGTTGATGTGCCGCTCTATCCCGAAATAGATGCACTGCCGACTGTGCTAGAGCCCGCTTTCAAGAACGCCGATCACGCCCTCTTTCTCGCACGGCTCGGCGACCAAATCCGGTTTCTGCAGCCCCCCGGCGGCGCGCGCGCGGTTGTGAGTTACATACTCGACACGGACATGCTTGCGTCACCATTTGCGACGGCGCCCTACCAGGCATTTGGGGCCCTCAAAGATGCTTTCGACGAGATGTTTCTTGCTGCAGAGCACGTGCATGTCACCTGCCCGCGCGGGACGGACTTTGCCGGACGCCTTCCGGGCGGCACTGGCCACAAAAAATCGGACGTGACAGTGAAGCGGTTTCCGATGTCGGTGTTCGCGCCGCTCGATGCCAAAGGCTTTTCGGGCCGCGTCGCGGTCGATCACTTCCTGGTCGGGACGGGCTCGCGCTACTACGAGCCGTACGGTGTGCCGCTGGCAGACACTGTGTTTGCCGACCTCAAAGGCGGACGCGTCGCGGCATGGGAAGGCCCAGAAGCAGCGACGGCGACGATCCGCGCTCACTATGCGTTCGTGGCTAGCCGATACGGCATTGATGGGGATGTCGTGCACTCGTGGCATGCCGGTATACATCCGGCGTGTGCCTATCGCGCGCCGGCCACTGAGCACTTCGAACGCTGGAGCGGCAGCGCATTCGGCAATCCGCGCCTGCTGCATTTCCATACCTGCGGCGCCTACGCGCCCGGCGAGATCTGCTGGAACGTTGTCGATCCCACGATCACGGTCGATGGGCGACCCGTCTGGTGCGCAGGCCGCGTCGACCTCGACGCCGTCCCCGGTGCGCAACGGATCGTTCAAGACCATCCCGAGGTGGCCAGCCTCTTTGAGGCACCGGTTCGTGACATCGGCATCGATGAGTGAGTGCATCAGCGCCATGATTACCGACATGCATGCGCACTACTACGGCGGTCTCGTTGATGGGCTGAAGCAGCGCACAACGCGACCTACGATTACGGTTGATGATCGAGGGCGTCTGGTACTCAATGCCATGACGGCCTCTACAGTCATGTCGGCCGGGTACACGGACCTCGCCGCGCGTCTCGCAGATCTCGATCGTGTCGACATCGAAAGACAGCTGCTGACGTTTCCGGGCGCGCTCGGCGTCGACGTTCTGCCCATCCGCGAAGCGCGCGAGATCGTGACCGCGTTCAATGACGCCCTCGCCGGGATCTGCCGCGACAGTGCCGGTCGGTTTGTCGGCCTCGGCGGTCTGCCACTCGACGATATGGCTGAGGCGGCCCGCGAGATGCGCCGATTGCGACTCGATCTCGGCCTCGCGGGTGCCATTCTGCCCGGCAACTACTTCCTGACATCAGCTGATGCCGACAAGCTGCGTCCAGTCTTCGCGGCAGCTGACGAGGTCGGGGCGCTGCTGATGGTGCATCCGGGGCTGATGGCGAGGGAGCGCCCGCCCGAGCCCTATCCCGACAATGCCATCCTGCGTGCTTCGGCACTCAACCTGCAGGCATCGCTGTCGCACATGGCGCTGACGCTGCTCGCGGGCGACCTGCTGGATGTTTACCCGAACGTGACATTTCAAGTTGTCAATCTCGGCGGCACACTGCCCTTCGTCATCGAGCGGATGGAGGCGATCGCCCGGTCACGCGACATGCCGGCTGCCATGACGACAAGCACACTGCGCCGTCTTGTCTACGACACCGCATCGCTCGGGCCACGCGCCATCGAGCTGGCGGTCAACGTCATTGGCGCCGACCGGATCATGTTCGGGACGGACTATCCGATCTTCCCGCCGCCGAACCCGCGTGAACAGCTGGCCGCGGCCAACATATCGGCCAATGACCGAGCCTTGATCGCGTCCGGTACAGCCGTGGCGGTATTGACGCGGCTCGGTAACGGGGTGTGAGGAGAGGTGGGCCTACTCTCCTCGTGAACAACCTGAAACGCGCCGCGCGCTGACATGTCGATCTGGCGCTTGGCGGGCGATCGTCTATGGGAGGTCCATGACGCTGACATCGACAGATCGTGCGCTGGCTGACAGCGCGCCGACCAACTGGTCGCGCGAGATCAAGGAAACCGTGTGGCTCGCCTGGCCCATGGCGCTGACGCAGCTGGGCCAGATCGCCATGCAGACGACCGACCTCGTGTTGATCGGGCGGCTTGGGGATGCCGCACTTGCAGCCGCGTCGCTCGGACATACGGCGTTCTTCGCCGTGTTCTGTCTCGGCATGGGGCTGGTCATTGCCGTCTCGCCGCTGGCCTCGCAGGCCTACGGCGCGCGTGATCCGCGGGCGCTGAGGCGCGCGCTGCGCAGCGGCCTTCAAATTGCGCTGCTGCTGGGCCTGCCGTTGTCGCTGTTGCTGCTGTGGACTGAGATTGCTCTCGTGCGCCTTGGACAAGATGCGGCAGCCGCCAAGCTCGCTGGGCACTATCTTGCGGGCATGGCGTGGTGCCTCGCGCCGGGGTGGATGTTCATCGCCATGCGCGGCTTCATGGGGGCTGTGAAGCGCCCCGAGCCCGCGCTGTGGATCACGCTTGGCGCCGTGCCGGCCAACGCGCTGCTGGCCTATGGGTTGATCAACGGCGCCTTCGGCTTGCCGCGGCTTGGCATTTCGGGCGCGGGCATTGCGACAGCGCTGGTCAATGCCGGCATGTGCGCCGCAGCCTTTGCCGTCATCACGGTGCAACGGCCTTATCGCAAATACCACCCGCTCGGCCGCTTCTGGCGCTTCGATGCCGCGCGGGTGTGGGCGCTCGTGGTTGTAGGGTTACCGATTTCGGGCGCATTCCTGTTAGAGTTCGGATTGTTCGGCTCGGCCGCACTGCTGATTGGCCCGTTTGGAACACCGGCGCTGGCCGCCCACCAGATCGCCCTGCAAACGGCTGCAATCCTGTTCATGGTGCCGCTCGGCATGTCGATGGCGGCGACCGTACGCGTCGGTCATGCGGTTGGCCGAGGGGACGCGCGCGCGGCGTCGCGAGCAGGCTGGGCTGCCATCGGCGTTGCCGCCGTGTTCATGGCTGTCATGGCCGTGGGTGTCATCGTCTTTCGACATGCGATCCCATCGGCGTTTCTCGGCTCGACGGCCGATCAGGCGCAAGCTGCGAAACTGGCGTCTCAACTGTTGCTGTTTGGGGCGGGCTTTGCCGTGTTCGATGGGGTCCAGGCGGTCGCGGCCGGTGTCTTGCGCGGCTACAGTGATACGCGGGTGCCGCTGGTGTGTGCCTTCGTCAGCTATTTCATGGTTGGCTTTGTTGCGGCATGGCTGCTCGCCTTCCGCTATGGCTACGGGCCGTTCGGCGTCTGGACAGGCATTTCACTTGGCACCGCGGTCATCGCTGTCATGCTGGTGATGCGCTTCTGGTGGCGCACGCGCTCAGGTCGACTTGCTGGAGCAAGCCTGAACTGATGGCGCGCGCTTATCTGCGAACGCTCCATCTACGTTGGCGACGAGGGGTCTTAGCCCCGCCCGTCTGTCCCAGGCGGCAAGGCGCGCCCCTTGGCCTTGGCCTCAAGCTCGCGCTTGGCGCGCTCTTTGGCGTCGATGCGGGCTGGGTCAAGGCGCTCGTCCCCGTCGACCGGTTCAGGTTCGGCGTGGCCGTTGGCGACGGCACCATTGGCATGACCGTTGGCGCCGTTGAGTGCCTTGCCGTTAGCCTTGGTCGCAAGTGTCTTGGCGGACTTCTTGTCGGCCAGCGCCAACGGGCGTGGCCCGAGCAAAGTCACCAGCCGCGACAGCGTCGCACGCAGCTCGTGGCGATGCGTAACCATATCGATCATGCCGTGCGAGAACAGATATTCGGCGCGCTGGAACCCGTCTGGCAACTGCTCGCGGATGGTCTGCTGGATCACGCGCGGGCCGGCAAAGCAGATCAGTGCGTTCGGTTCGGCGATGTGGATGTCGCCCAGCATGGCATAGGACGCCGTGACGCCACCGGTGGTCGGGTCGGTCAGCACCACGAGATAGGGCAACCCGGCATCTCGCAGGCGTTGCACCGCAATGGTCGTGCGCGGCATCTGCATCAAAGATAGGATGCCTTCCTGCATGCGCGCGCCACCGGAAGCCGCGAACAGGATGAAGGCGCACTTTTTCTCAACTGCGCGCAACATACCCGTGATGATTGCTTCGCCCTCTGATGTGGCGAGTGATCCCGACATGAACCTGGCGTCGTGGGCCGCGGAGACGACCGGGCGTGTGTCGAGAGTGCCCTCAGCCACCAGCACGGCGCACGGCATGGTCGTCGACGTCTTCGCATCCTTGACGCGGTCGGTATAGCGCTTGCTGTCACGGAACTTCAGCGGATCGAGCGGCGCGTCCTTGGTGGCGATGGTCTTATAGGTGCCGCCATCGAACAGGGCCGCCATCCGCTCGGGCGCGGTCATGCGGCCATGGTGATTGCAGCAGGGGAACACATGCTGATTTTCAATCAGTGCGTTCTTATCGGTCATTTGCCCGCAGGCCGGGCACTTGTGCCAAAAATCCTCGGGCGGATCGCGACGTTTGGTCAGCAATCCACTGATTCTCGGCCGGACGACGTTGTTAATCCAGTTCACGCAGATGCTCCCGTGGGAGACCAGAACGGCAATGCCGCGCGCCCTGGTCCACACATGCTCGATCGTGACACGTGGGGGGTGCCAACGGCGATGTCAACGGCTCTGTCAAAGCCTCCGCAGTCGCAGTCGGCCTCGGGGGGAGCCGTGCGAAAACCCTCCATTGGTCTGTGTGGCAGGGGCAACGCATCAACGCAAGGCCGTCGACAGGCTCTTCACCAAGTCGAGTACTCCGGACACCGTCTGCTTGCCAGCCTTGCCCGACTTATCCAAGCTTTTTTCGATCGTGGTTACCAGGGCGGAGCCGACGACCACGCCGTCCGCGCCCTTGGCCATGGCTTTGGCCTGGGCGGGAGTCTTGATGCCGAAGCCGACGCAGACCGGCAACTTGGTCGATGCCTTGATGCGCGCCACGTGCTTGTGCACGTCCGTCGCGTCGGCCGAGGCCGTGCCGGTAATGCCGGCGATGGCCACGTAATAGACAAAGCCCGAGGTGTTCGCGAGCACGGCAGGCAGGCGCGCCTTGTCGGTTGTCGGCGTGGCGAGGCGGATGAAGTTCAAGCCAGCCTCGACGGCAGGCGTGCACAGTTCGTCGTCCATTTCGGGCGGGGCATCGACGATAATCAAGCCGTCTACGCCGGATGCCTTCGCCTCTTTGAGGAACGCGTCGACGGGATAGATATAGATCGGGTTGAGATAGCCCATGAGCACGATCGGCGTCGTGTCGTCGACAGCACGGAACTCACGCACGAGCTGAAGGGTCTTCTTCATGGTCTGGCCGTTTTTCAGCGCACGCAGCCCGGCAGCCTGAATAGCCGGCCCATCGGCCATCGGGTCTGAGAAGGGCATACCGAGTTCGATCACATCGGCGCCGGCTTTCGGCAGGCCGAACAGGATCTTTTTCGAGGTCTCATAATCGGGATCACCGGCGGTAATGAAGGTCACCAGCGCCGGGCGCTTAGCGGCTTTCAATTCGGCAAAGCGATGGTCGATGCGCGTCGAAGCGGCGGCAGGCATGGGCGGATGATCCGGTGTGGGAACGTGCGCCGTGCCTTGCCGCAGGCAGCGGGGGAAGTCCAGGGACCATCAAACGCAAAACCGCCACGCGGATGGCTCCACGCGGCGGTGTTTGTTTCAATTTCAATAAGCGCTTACTCGGCCGGTTGCGCGACAGCCGGCGCGAGGGCACTGACCTGCGACGGCAAGCGGTGCGACATGCGCGCCCGTTTGGTCTCAAGATAGCGCACGTTGTGCACATTCGGCTTGGTAATCACGGGCACCGTTTCTGTGACCTTGATGCCCTCGGCGCGCAGCGCGTCGGACTTCGCCGGGTTGTTCGACAGAAGCTTGATCTCGGGATATCCGAGGTCGAACAGAATGTGGGCTGCGAGGTCGTATTCGCGCGCCTCGATGGGCGCACCGACCGCCACATTGGCATCCACGGTGTCGTAGCCTTGCTCCTGCAGCGCATAGGCGCGGATTTTGGCCACGAGACCGATCCCCCGGCCCTCGTGATAGGGCAGGTAGATGAGGATCCCGAGCGGGGCATTGCAGATTTTCTTCAACGACGCCTGCAGCTGTGGATAGCAGTCGCATTTGAGCGAGTGGAAGATGTCTCCCGTTATACATCCCGAGTGGACACGGACCAGCGGAAGCTGGGCAGCATCCTTGATAACATCTTTAGGTGACGCCTGGTCCGTCCTGTTAATCAGGACGAACGCTTGATTTCGGGGGTCGGAACCCTGGTAGGCGCGAGCCTCCAGTTGCAGTTCCGCACCCTCGAGCTCGATCGGCAGCATGGTTTGTGCTGACCAGTCGAGATCAAGCGCGTAGGACTTGACCGCAGTCGATTGCATAGAACTCTCCAAACGGCGAACCGGACGCGTTATGCACCGGCGATTTGGGGTTTGTGAAGCGATCTCTCTGGATGAGAGATCAAGGTCCGGAGGCACTAAGAGATGTTGCTCTCTTCCCCAAAAGAGCATCCGAACCGGCGAACCCATTGAACGAGAAAGCAAGCTTGCCCGATCTCTGGACCTGTTGCCGCGGGCGTGACGCGCGGTGGCAGGCATGTCCCGGTCAGCCGAGGCCGATCGGGGGCAACGTGCCGCAGCAGGGCGCCACGGTACGTCACCGCAGCAGGGTTAGCGCTGGGAACATGAACGGCAGATGTATGCTTGCGTCATCGGACGGTCATAGGTGTTTGGGTTTTGCGACTTCATGGGCGCGATGGTCACAATTTAAATGTTGATATTTCATATCGTTAGAATGGATCGACACTACGTCAGACCTCATATGGCCCGTTCCTGAACGGGTCATGCAGGCTATGCTCCAAAAGACCTATACCCGCTGTACAGGAGCCGCCAGGATCCAGCCACAAAGTGGGCGAGGTGCCTGCTGAGCTGGAGCGGGTTGCTGTGCTGGGTTAAGGCGAGGTCAAAAAAAAGCTCCCACAGGTGAGCCGAAGAGGCGGCGCACGGTGCGGGGGGCACACGAGGCCTCTTTGGCACCCAACGTGGGAGCTGATCCGCTCGCTGTTCGAGACGCGAGACTTCAAACGTCTAACGCAACACCAACGGACATGCGCGACACATAAGGGCAAACGCGATACAAACCAGCCATGTGACGCGCGAAACTCTTTTCGCCGAATGCGGATTATCGCAGTGCAAACACTATCGGTCCGACAAAACGTAGCATGCGAGACGGCGCGTTTGATCTTTGAGCACATCGATATTCCAGCCTGTGGAAAAGCGGCCGTGCGGCTCAAGGCCTAATCTGCGGCCTTTTTGTCGCCGTTCGGCTTCAGCCGGCTGGCCGCCAGTTCGCCGCTGCGTTCGAGGATCGGATAGACCACGGACGTCAGATGCGAATTGATGCGCTTCAAGTCGCGCATGATGTCGAGGTGCAGGGACGATGTCTCGATCGTCTCAGGCCGGCCGTCGCGCAGGCGCGCATAGTGGCGATCAGCAGCCTCGAACTCGTTGGCGCGCACGGCGGCCTTTTCCGACAGCAGACGGCGGGCGAGCGCCACGTCGCGGGTGGCAAACACATTCAGCGCGAGGCGCATGTTGCCAACCACGAGGTCATGAAAGCGGTTGAGCTCTGCCATGCCCTCCGCCGAAAATTTCAAACCCTTCTTGATGCGCTTCTGCGCGAGATCCATCAGGTTGCGATCGATGATGTCGCCGATATGCTCGAGGTTGGTGTTGAAGGCCAAAATCTCAATGTAGTGGCGGCTTTCCTCGTCGGTCATTTCCGTTTTCGAGGCGCGCACGAGATAATGCTTGATGGCGTTATGCAGCGTGTCGACGCGGTCGTCGTCGCGCTCGATTGCCTTCACAAGTTGCGTGTCGTTGCCCTCGATCACGGTGCGTGAACGGCGCAGCATATCGAGCACGATGTCGCCGACGTTGAGCGTCTCGCGCATGGCGCAGGCGAGTGCTTCCGATGGCGTGTCAAGGACACCCACGTCGAGGCTTTGCGGTGTCTCGCCCGTTGTGCCAGGGGCGTCCACCGGGCCAAACCGGACTGCGAGCGCGGCCAGTTGAGCCACCAGCGGCAGCCAGACCAGCGCGACGGCGACGTTGAACAACGTGTGGGCGATCAGCACCTGCCGGTCGGGCGCAAAACCAATCGCCGTTACGCCATCGGTGATCCGACCCAGCAGCGGAATGCACACGAGCGCAATCGCGCCACGCGCAAACAGATTGCCGAGTGGCACGCGGCGGGCCGCCGCCGGCGCACCCGACAGCGCAAAGTATGGCGCCAAGGCGCCGCCAAGATTGGCGCCGATAACAAGGGCCATCGCGAGGCTCGGCGAGACCGCGCCTGAGGCTGCGAGCGACATGATCAGCAGCACGATGGCGAGGCTCGAATGGGCCACCCAGGTCAACAGCGCCGCAACAATGACGGCGATGATAGGCTCGAAGGCGAGACCGCGCAGGATGCTCTGGATCAGCAGGCTTTCGCGTAGCGCGCCTGAGACGCCGCCAATGACTGTGAGGGCCAGAAGCATCAGGCCAAGCCCGATACCGATGCGTCCCGCCGCCCGCATCTGCGGGCTCTCCGAGGCATTAAACGCGATCACGCCACTGAGCACGCCGACGGCCCAGAGCCATTTGATGTCGAATGCGAACACCTGGGCAACCAAGGTGGAGCCGACATCGGCGCCGAGCATCAGGGCAAGCGCGACCGGCAGTGCGATCACGCCTTGCCCGGCGAATGAGGCGAGCAGCAAGGCCGTCGCCGTTGCGCTCTGCAGGACGGCCGTGACGCCGATGCCGGTCGAAAAGGCCTTCAGACGGCTCGTGCCAACGCGATTGACGGCCCGCCGCAGCTCGGCGCCAAAGGCGCGCGTCATGCCAGTGCGCACCATGCGCACGCCCCACAGCAGCAGCGCCACGGCACCGAGCAATGTCGTCAGCAGTTCACTACCGCTCATCGCACTCCGTCCCCCCCCTCCGGCTGACGCCGGTAGCAGTCGGGACGCCATTTAAAGCAGACATTCACAAGGGAACCAACGCACGTCGGCCAAAAGGCAGGTTGAACCCTCCGTCGATCTTGTCTGGAACTGGTGAAAATCGAGTGAGTGAGGGGAGGGCGCGATTTATCAGCCGGCCTTCCGCTTGGCCGCTTTGCTGGCCGTCTTCGGTGCGCCCGCCTGGCCACCGCGGCCTTGTCGGCCGTCGGTCTCGGCGAACAACTCCACCAGCTTGTCGGTCATGGCGCCTGCCAATTCGCCGGGGTCGGTGATGGTCACGGCGCGCTTGTAATAGCGCGTCACGTCGTGGCCGATGCCGATGGCGATCAGCTCGACGGGCGAGCGGTTCTCAATCTCGTCGATCACCTGACGCAGGTGCAGCTCCAGGTATGAGCCAGAGTTCACCGACAGCGTCGAATCATCGACCGGCGCGCCGTCCGAGATCATCATCAGGATGCGGCGGTGCTCTTGGCGCGCCAGCATGCGGCGGTGCGCCCAGGCCAGCGCCTCGCCGTCGATATTCTCCTTCAGCAGGCCTTCGCGCATCATCAAGGCGAGCGAGCGCTTCGAGCGGCGCCAGGGCGCGTCGGCGTTTTTGTAGATAATGTGGCGGAGATCGTTGAGGCGACCGGGGTTCGGCGGCTTGCCCGCGGCAAGCCAGGCTTCGCGCGCCTGGCCGCCTTTCCAGGCCTTGGTGGTAAAGCCGAGGATCTCGACCTTGACGCCGCAGCGCTCCAGCGTGCGAGCGAGGATCTCAGCGCAGCAGGCTGCCACCATGATCGGGCGACCACGCATGGAGCCGGAGTTGTCGATCAACAGCGTGACGACGGTGTCCTTGAAGTCCGTGTCGCGTTCGCGCTTGAACGACAGCGCGGCCATGGGGTCCATGATGATGCGCGTGAGTCGCGCCGGGTCGAGCATGCCCTCTTCGAGGTCGAAATCCCACGAGCGGTTTTGTTGCGCCATCAATTGGCGCTGCAGCTTGTTGGCCAGCCGCGCGACGGCGGACGAGAGATTCTTGAGTTCCTTGTCGAGGAAGGTGCGCAGGCGCTCCAACTCGTCGGGCGTCGACAGGTCCTCGGCATCGACCTCTTCGTCGTTGGTCTTGGCGAACACCTTGTAGCCAAAAAGTTCCGGGTTCTCGAGCACAGACTGGTTCGGCCGCCAGCTCTCGGGCGCCTCGGCCATGTCGTCGGCGTCGGAATCGTCGAAATCGACGTCGGTCTCGACCTGCTGCTCGGTCTCGGTGGCTTCGCCTTCCTCGCCCTCGGCGCGTTGTTCGTCGGTCTGCTGATCCTGGGCTTCGGAACCCTCCTGCTGTTCCTCGGCCTCGGCATCACCGCCTTCGGACTGTTCCTGCTCGCTATCGTCGCCCTCGGATTGCTCGCCTTGGGCTTCGCCCTCGACCAGTTCAAGATCCTTCAGCAGGTCGCGCGCGACTTTGCCGAATGCCGATTGGCTCAGCACCGCTTTCCCAAGTTTATCAAGCGTTTTGCCAGCCTTCTCCTCGACCCAGGGGCGCCAGAGATCGACCATCGCTTGCGCCGTCTCGGGCGGCGGCAGACCGGTCAGACGTTCGCGCAAGATGAGATTGACCGCGTCTTCCAGCGGCGCGTCTGTGCGCTCGGTGATTTCGGCGTAACGGCCGTGGCCGTAGACGTCCTCGATCTTGGCCGTCAGATTCATCGCCATGCCGGGCATCCGATTGGCGCCGATACTCTCGACGCGCGCGCGCTCGACCGCCTCGAACACGTTGCGGGCGGGCCCCGCCTCCGGCGCAAGGCGCCGATGGACGCGCGGGTTGTGCATGGCCGACGTCAGCGCCAGACTGTCGGACCAGCCACGCAGCACCGCAAGTTCCTTGGCGGTCGGCGTGCGCGAGGGTTCCGGCAGCTGCACGTTCGTGCCATCGAGTTCCGGTTTGCCCGGCCCGTAGGTCACCTGCACGTCCTTGTTCTGCGCGATGGCGCGGACGGTGAGGCCGAGAACCCGCTTGAAGGGTTCAACAGGGCTCTCTTTTTTCGGCGGCGCCATGGTCTTGCTCGTTGGCTTCTCGTGTCGAAGGTTACCTATACGACAGGGCAGGGGGAACCGGGACCCACCAGCCGAATTGCCGCAGGCGCGAACGCACTGGCGGTCCCATCGTACGCGCCGGCCCGCCATTGCTGGGCCACGGTTCCGGTCCAGCGCCGCCATACCGTTTCGTGATGGGGAGAGGCAGCAGACAGGGACCATAGAACAGGGACCATAGAACGGGGACCATAGAACGGCGACCATAGAGCTTGCCCAAACTCACATTAGCCGGCGATGTTGCTGCCAATGACCGCCCTGCGTGGGCCCAGGTCACACGCAGCCCCCCAATGGCACCCGGGCAATCGTGTGCAGCGCCCTCATCCCGTGAAGGACGTGGAGCGGATTCAGTGTCTGCGCGCATGTGTGGTCGCAATGGCGCAATCTCGTCCGGCGTGGGATAGATTGCAACCTGTCGCAACGTATGCCCGGAGGAGGATATGATCCAACACTACCAGCTGTTCGACACCGCCTTCGGCCCGTGCGCCATCGCCTGGAACGCGGCCGGTCTCACGCGGGTCCAGTTGCCGGATCGGACCCCTGGCGAAACCGAGGCCTGCATCACGCGCGATGATCGGCAGAAGTGCGACGGCGATCCGCCCGCCTTCGCACAGACGGCGATGAGCGCGCTGCAGCGTTATTTCGCCAAAGCGGGCGACGACCTGCACACGGTGCGTCTTGACGAGAGCATCGTCACTGATTTCAACGCCGCCATCTACCGCGCGCTGCGCGCTGTCCCGCGCGGCGAAACGGTCACCTACGGTGATCTCGCCAAGCAGGTTGGCTCGCCAGGCGCGGCGCGTGCCGTCGGCATGGCGATGGGGCGCAACCCATGGCCGATCATCGTGCCGTGTCATCGTGTGCTCGCCAGTGGAAGCAAAGGCGGGGGCCGCAAGATAGGCGGCTTTTCCGCACCCGGCGGCACAGCCACCAAAGAGCGCCTGCTGGCGCTCGAAGGCGTCACCGTCGGCAGCGACATGCCCGTGCTGCCGGGATTGTTCGGCACATGACGCGACGGCCCTCAGACACACTCTCGCTTGGCGAAGCGCGGCGCATCGCGATCGCAGCGCAAGGGGCCGGCAACGGCCACACACGCGAGACGGCGACGCGGGCCGACGTGCGCAAACTCGTCGATAAACTCGGTGTGCTGCAGATCGATTCGGTCAATGTGCTCGCGCGCGCGCACCAGTTGCCACTCTATTCGCGTCTCGGCGTCTACGATCCCGCGGATCTCGATCATCTCGCCTACAACGGCCAACGGCGGCGCCTGTTTGAATACTGGGGCCACGCGGCCTCGCTGATGCCGGTTGAGATGCAGCCGCTGTTCCGCTGGCGGATGAAAAACGCCGCGGACGGCAAAGGCGTCTACGGAGGCCTGGTGAAATTCGCTGCTGCCAACAAACCATTGCTGCGCGATGTTATGCGCGAGATTGGGCAGCGCGGGCCGACGGCCGCGGCTGACCTTGAAGCCCATGCCAATCGCCGTGCCGGCTGGTGGACCTGGTCGGACGCCAAGACCGCGCTTGAGTGGTTGTTCTGGAGCGGCGCGGTCACCACCGCCACGCGGCGGGCAACGTTTGAACGCATCTACGATCTGACCGAACGCACGCTGCCGGAGGCTGTCGTCAACGCGCCGACGCCCGATGAGGCGACGGCCAAGCGGCAGCTGATCGAGATCTCCGCGCGCGCGCTCGGTATCGGCACTGAGGCCTGCTTGCGTGACTACTACCGCCTGAGTTCTGCAGATGCGAAGCCGGCCATCCGCGCGCTTGTCGAAGCTGGTACGCTGCGTGAAATGACCGTCGAATGCTGGCGGGAGCCGGCCTATATGCACGCCGCCGCCAAACTGCCAAAGGCGATAACGGCACGCACGCTGCTGGCGCCTTTCGATCCCTTGGTCTGGCATCGTGATCGGGCAGAAGCGCTGTTTGGCGCCCACATCCGCATCGAGCTGTACACGCCGCAGCACAAGCGCACGCACGGCTATTATGTGCTGCCGTTTCTGTTCGGTGACCGCATCGTCGGTCGCGTTGACCTGAAGGCTGACCGAGCGGCGGAAACGTTGCAGGTGCTGTCGGCGCACTGCGAACCGGGCATCCCCGCCGACGTGTTCGTCTCGCCGCTGGCCGATGAGCTTCGTCTGATGGCACGTTGGCTCGGACTGCCGAAGATCGCAGTGACGCGGCGCGGAGACGCCGCAGAAGTGCTGCGTCAGCTGTTGTAGGTGCAGCCATTCGGCGAGCAGAGCAGGCGCCTTACCAGTCCCCTGGAAACACTGCTCGACCCGGCATCACTTCTTGTTGTCGGCCATGGCCTGGATCGGCGATTTGGAGCAGTCGCTTGTGAGATACGCCGTCAGCTGCTCGGTGCCGCCGCCCTTGGCGGTATCGGCGGCCACGGACGCGCGCTGCTGCTTGGTCATGGCCCCCGACTTTTCGGCCACGTCGAGAATTTTGCAACTGTAGGCAAACCCTTCGAGCCGGCCTTTGGTGCCGAAGTAAAGGGTGCTGCCGAAAAAGCCCACGCCAAGGCAGACAAGGCCGACGAGACCGAGCAGTAGATATTTCAAGAATGCCGGCATAGCCGCTCTCCTGGATTGAAAGACGAGGTTCAGCAGCCTTGCCGGGCGCCTTCAAATGCGGCCCGCGTCTGGGCCTCGAGTCCGGGTGCCTTCAGCGCATCGTCGAACAGTTTTTTCCGACCTGCGGCATCGATGATGCCGCGCTTGGAAGCATGCTCGACTGCGGCACACACCATGCCCGCGCTTTCGACATTTTTCAGCGCCGTGCCGAACATCAGCGGCAGCAGCGCCCCAACGATCAAGGGCACAAAGATGATCGCTAGAATGGTCGTGGGTTTCATTGGGGGCCCTGTTGCTGTGCGCCGTATCGTTGAACACCGGTCGAGCGGTAAGTTCCAATGCTGGGCCTTCTGGCATAGCAACCGCCCGATGGCGAGATGAGGGTGTGGAAATCAGGGCGTGCCTGTTGATCGGGCCTGTTAACCATGGCTGATCGAAACGCGAGACCCGCTTTGGACGTTGTGCGCAGTGGTCTGAACGGGCGCTGTGTCGTATAGATACTTGGGGCCCTATGCATCGTTGTCACTTTCGCCATGGAGACCACTCAGGTGTTGTCCCGTCTCGTATCCATATCGACCGCCGGCCTGATCGCTCTGTCGGCCCTCGCGGCCACAGCCGCGAACGCGCAGTCCTCCCGCGTTCGCACCGCCTGCACGGCAGACGCCAAACGCCTGTGCCCGCAATACGCAGCCGGTAGTTCGGAGATGCGTTACTGCATGGAGTCGCGCGGTCGATCACTGTCGCACGGCTGCATCCTGGCGCTGGAAGCCGAAGGCATCGTGCCCCGCGGCACGCTCCAGCGCTACCGCAGCCGCAGTTGAGCACTCAGACCAGCATCGCAGCGCCTGAAGCGCTGTTCTACCACCTGGAGCGTCAGCCGCTCGACCGGGTCTTACCGACGCTCGTCGAAAAGACCGTCGAGCGTGGCTGGCGCGCCGTCATCCAAGCCGGATCACCCGAGCGCGTGCAGGCGCTCGATGCGCTGTTGTGGACCTACCGTGAGGAGGGCTTCCTGCCCCACGGTACGGCCGCCGACGGCGCCTCTGACCGCCAGCCAGTGTTCTTGACCGACACTGACTCAAACCCCAACAGTGCCGTCGTGCGTTTCCTGGTCGATGGGGCGACGGCTGCCAGCTATGCCGGCTACCAACGGCTCGTCTTCATGTTCGATGGCCGCGATCAGCAGGCACTCGCTGGCGCACGCAGCCAATGGAAGGCCGCCAAGGCCGCAGGCTGTGCCGTCACCTACTGGCAACAAACCGAAGACGGCCGGTGGGAAAAGAAGGCTTAGGTCGGCTGCGTGCCGCCGGCACGCGCGCGGCGTAGCGCCGTCTGCAAGGCTGTCGCGAAGCTGTCGCGCTCTTCGTTGGTGAGAAAGCGGCCCAACGGCACGACGCGGCCATGGGACGTCAGTCGGAGGTCGTTGCGGCCGTCCGGCAGAAGCTCCAGCAACACCCGCACCCAGTAGGCCGGAAACTCATAGCGTTCGACCTTGCCGGATGGATGCACGCGCACCACCGTCAGCCGCTCTCGATCGAGGTCGACCCGCTCATACAAGCGTCCGGAGCGATAGCTGAGTTTGAACGCCAGATAGATCAAAGCCACGTCAAGACCGAAGAAGCCGAGCACCGGCCACGCTCCCGTCCAGGCGAACGCAAGGCCGGTTACAAAGCTGAGAGCGCTCAGCGCTCCCATCAGGATCAGGAAACCTTTTTTGCTGAGCGAGCGGTGCGGCGTCAGCGTCGCGCTGAAAATGCTGCCATTGGCCTGTGCCCCTTGCGCACGCTCGAAGTCTGCGCTCATCAGTTCGCTCCTTTAGCCCGTGGATCAGTGTCCCCGAGATGCCCGCAAAAGCCAAATCCAAATCTGCTCCGCGCAAAACACCTTCCGCCAAAGCGGACCCGTCAAAGGCGGCCCGCCAGCCTGCCAGCACGACATCGGCAGCAAAAAAGCCTGGCAAGGCCAAGTCCGTGCGTCCCTCGCCCGACACGTTGCGCGAGATGTTTGCCCGCTTCGCGACAGCCAATCCCGAGCCGAAAGGCGAACTCGAACACGTCAACGCCTACACCCTGCTGGTCGCCGTCGTGTTGTCGGCCCAAGCGACGGACGCCGGTGTGAACAAGGCGACGCGAGCCCTCTTCAAAGCGGCCGACGCGCCCGCGAAAATGCTAACGCTCGGTGAGGATACGGTGCGTGAGCATATCAAGACCATAGGCCTCTTTCGCAACAAGGCGAAAAACGTCATCGCATTGTCACAGCAGCTGCTGGACGAGCATGGCGGTATCGTGCCGGCGGACCGCGACAAGCTGGTTGCCCTTCCGGGCGTCGGGCGCAAGACCGCCAATGTCGTGCTCAACATGGCCTTCGGCCAGAAGACGATGGCAGTCGACACGCATGTGTTTCGCGTCGCGCACCGCCTCTCGTTCTCAAAGGGCAAGACGCCTGACGCTGTCGAAGATGATCTGATGCGCCTCATCCCTGACGATTTCCTGTTTCACGCCCATCACTGGCTGATCCTGCACGGGCGCTACACATGTCTTGCGCGCAAGCCGCGGTGCGGCCTGTGCAGCATCGCGGATCTGTGCACATCGGTGGACAAAGAGACGGGCACGTGAGTCGACCGACCGCGCCCTGTTGCACGACACTCTCAGCCAAATGCACTCATCGGACACCAGCTCATGCGCCCCAACGTCGACGGTCAACGTGTTCTTGCTGATCTCAACGCCCTGCGTGCCATCGGCACCTACAAGACCGGCGTTCACAAGCCGTCGCTGTCGCCCGAGCATGTGGCCTCGCTCGCCTGGCTCGAAGGGCGCATGCGCGAGGCGGGCTTGACGCCCACAACAGACGGCATCGGCAACGTGCTAGGGCGCTCCGGCGGCACCGGCGCCCGGCTGCTCGCCGGCTCACACGTCGAAAGTCAGAACTATGCCGGCTGGCTCGATGGGCCGCTCGGCATCGTCTACGCGCTCGAGGCGGCGCGCGTCATCAATCGTGATGCGGCCTATGGCGGCGCCGCGGTCGACGTCGTCGCGTTCTGCGATGAAGAAGGCCACTTCGGGCACTTCCTCGGCAGCCGATCGTTCGTCGGCGGTGTGAGCGACGCCGATATCGACGCAGCCGTCGATCGCACCAGCGGCAGAACCATGCGCAAAGCCTTGGCCGATGCGGGCTACGCGGGCCGGCCGCGCGTCACCGTTGAGCCTGGCCGCTACCGCGGCTTCATCGAGGCCCACATCGAGCAAGGCGACAACCTTGAAGCGTCCGGGCAAAAGATCGGCGTCGTCACGTCGATTGTCGGCATCTGGCAGTTCAAGATCGTGATCGACGGCGTCCAAAACCATGCCGGCACGACGCGCATGGCGATCCGCCGCGACGCGGGCGTAGCGGCCGTCAAGCTGCTCGCCGATTTGCACGACATCTTTCCGCGCCACATTGGGCCCCGCACCGTGTGGACGGTCGGCCGCATCACGCTGGAGCCGGGTGCGCCGAGCATCATTCCCGGTCGTGCCGAAATCCTGTTCCAAATCCGCGACGACGATCTGGCGACGCTCCATCGCCTCGAAGGCGTGCTGCGCGAGACAGCAGCAGCCCATGCCGCAAACGGGCCGTGCCCGATCCAGGTCGGGAAATTGCGCACCAGCGTGCCAGCCCTCATGGACGGCGGATTCCAAGCCGCCATCGAGCGCGCGGTGGCGCACGTCTGCCCCGGCAAATCCACGCGCCTGCCGAGCGGCGCAGGCCACGATGCGCAGGTGCTGTCGACTGTGATGCCGGCGGCCATGTTGTTCGTCCCCTCGATCGGCGGCATCTCGCACCACTGGACCGAGAACACCGCCGACGCCGACATTATCACCGGCGCAGAAGTCTTCGTCGCGGCGTGCGCAGAGATCTTGATCGCGTAGGTTGGGTCAGGCCTTCGCGCGTGAGGGGCGTGCTCCCTTCCCACTGGATTTGGGCCTTAGCCAAGATTACTTATGGGGCAGGAGGCCGGATATGCCGCTCAACTATACGCGCACTGCCCTGTTGCTCGGGATGATGACGCTGCTGTTCACGACCGTCGGCTATGTGCTCGGCGGCAAGAGTGGCCTCGTGGTCGCATTCGTCGTCGCGCTCGGCATGAACTTGTTCAGCCTGTTCAAGTCGGACAGTCTGGTGCTGCGCATGCATGGCGCACAACAGGTCGATGCACAGTCGGGCGGTGAGCTGTATCAGATCGTGCAGGAGCTGGCCCGGCGCGCTGAATTGCCGATGCCGAAGGTGGCGGTCATGCAGAACCCACAGCCGAATGCCTTTGCGACCGGCCGCAATCCCGGCAACAGCACCGTCGCCGTCTCAACGGGCCTGATCGACATGCTGACCAAGGAAGAGGTGGCTGGCGTGATCGCCCATGAGCTGGCGCACATCAAGAACCGCGACACGCTGACCATGACGGCTGCCGCTTCGCTCGGCGGCGCCTTGTCGATGGTCGCGCAGTTTCTGCAGTTCGGCGCGATCTTCGGGCGCGGGCCCGGCAGCCGCTTTGGATGGTTCGGCTTTATCTTTGCAGCCCTCGTGGCGCCGTTTGCGGCCACGCTGGTTCAGCTTGGCATCAGCCGCTCGCGCGAGTATCAGGCCGACCGCATGGGGGCAATGATCACAGGGCGGCCCGACTGGCTGGTGTCGGCTTTGGTCAAGATTCACGAGGCATCGCGGCGCATCCGCAATCAGACCGCCGAGGCGCATCGCTCGAGCGCGCACATGTTCATCGTCAACCCACTGACCGGTCGCGGCGGCGACAGCCTGTTCGCGACGCACCCAAGTATCGAAAATCGCATCGCGGAGCTGGAAAAGTTCGCTGCTGAACTGGCCGCGCAGCAAGGCCAGGTCCGGGCCCCCGATCCCGGTCTCAACGGTGCCCTCTTCCCCGAACGGCGCCACGGCGCAGACAGACCCATCTCGTGAACGCACCTCTCAATGCTGGCCCGCTGAACGCTGGTGCCGGGCTCGCGGCACGCCGCCTTGCCATCTACACGGTCGATCGGGTCGTGGCCCACGGCCGCACACTGGAAGAGGCCTTCAACGAGGGCGTTGCGAAACTGGGACTGGAGCAACTGGCCGGGCGGGATCGCGGTTTTGCCCGCATGATCGCGACCACGACATTGCGCCATCTCGGCTCGCTGGACGTCCTGGTCGGCGGTTTTCTGGACAAGCCGTTGCCGCAGGATGCAGGCCGCACGCGCTTTATTCTGGCCACTGCTGCGGCGCAGCTGGTGCATCTCAACACGCCCCCGCATGCGGCCATCAGCCAGGCCGTCGACATCTGCCGGATCGATCACACCGCGCGCCGCTACGATCGGCTCGCCAACGCCGTACTGCGACGTATTGCGGCCGAGGGAAAAGCCATCATCGCCGGTCTTGATACGGTTGCTTTGGACATTCCGCCTTGGCTGTTTCAGCGCTGGGTCGCGGCCTATGGCGAGGCAACCGCGCGCCTGATTGGTGCGGCCAGTCTGCTCGAGGCGCCGCTCGACATCAGCGTAAAAATCGATGCCGCGGCCTGGACTGAAAAACTGACCGGCATCGCATTGCCGACCGGAACAGTGCGTGTGCGTGAGGCAGGCCGGATCGAGGATTTGCCAGGCTTCGCCGAAGGGCAATGGTGGGTGCAGGACGCCGCCGCCGCATTACCGGTGCGTCTGCTCGGCGACATCGCGGGCAAACGCGTCGCAGATCTGTGTGCGGCACCAGGGGGCAAGTCGGCGCAACTCGCGAGCCTAGGCGCAACGGTCGTATCGGTCGACGCATCGCCGAAGCGCAATGTGCGCCTGCAAGACAACATGACCCGCCTCGGCTTTACGACTGAGATCGTCACGGCGGATGTCGCGGCCTTCGCCGCTGAGCACGCCGGCCAGTTCGATGCGGTGCTGCTGGATGCGCCCTGCAGCGCGACGGGGACAATCCGTCGGCATCCGGATCTGTTGCACACGAAGCTTGAAACGGAGATCCCGCGGCTGGCTCAGCGCCAACGCGAGATGCTGACGGCGGCGATGGGCTTGCTGCGCCCTGGTGGGCGGCTTGTGTATGCGACGTGCTCGCTGGAGCCTGAGGAAGGCGAGGGTGTCATCGATGCGGTGCTCGCATCTGGCGCGCCGTTGCGTATCGTTCCGATATCAGCCGACTTGGGCATCCCGGCCGACGTGATCAGCGCTCGCGGCATGCTGCGCACGCTACCGCATCTCGCCATCGGACCAGATGTAGCCATGACAGGCGTTGATGGGTTCTTCGCCGCCGCCTTGGAACGGGCCGGGTAGCGGTCCGCTCGTAACAGCGAGCAAAATTTCTGACCCATCACATCCAACGACGTCATCCCGGAATACGATCACGGTTGGTCAGTCACAAGTTTTGGTCGCTGGTTTTTAGTCTTCGCGATAGGCCCGCTCGCGGCGTTCGTGGCGCTCTTGCGCCTCAAGCGACAACGTCGCGATCGGGCGGGCATCGAGACGGCGCAGGCTGATCGGCTCGCCGGTTTCCTCGCAGTAGCCATAGGAGCCATCGTCGATACGCTGCAATGCCGCGTCGATTTTAGAGATCAGTTTGCGCTGGCGGTCGCGGGCGCGCAGCTCAAGGGCACGATCTGTTTCGTGCGTGGCGCGGTCGGCAAGATCTGCGTGCTGGATCGTATCATCGTGCAAGACCTGCAGGGTCTCCATCGTTTCCTTGATGATATCTTCCTTCCAGCGCTGCAGCTTCTTGCGGAAATACGTCCGATGTTCGGCGCTCATAAAGGGTTCGCCATCTGACGGACGATAGCCCTCAGACAAAGAGATGGTTTGATCGCCGCGCGCTGCCTTGGACATGACTGCCTTGGACCTGGTCGTGACCGCTGCTGTGCCGTTGGGAGGCACAGGCGCAGGAAACGGAGACTGCTTAGGGAAACGTTGGTCAGATGACCGCGGATCTGTCTGAACGATATTTGTACGGCCTGCGGTCTTGCGGCTAGCCGGCCGCGGAGCGGTGATGGGCGCTGCGGATGATTTGGCCGCGCTCCGGGATGATTTTGCTGCAGTCTTGGGTTTGGTCTTGGGCGCGGAAGCCTTGAGTAGCAATTTGGCCGGTGGCTTCGTGGCTTGCTTCACGGCCGCTTTTGTTTTTGCCACAGGAGCTTTAGATCGCGTGTTCGGCAGGACTTTTGCGACAGCCTTGGCGCTGCCGGACGCCGTGGCAACCTTGCCGTTTGGGCGATGACCCCCGGATTTTAAAGTTGGTCTAGCCGCAGATGCCGGCTTGGACTTGGGCAAGACCGCAGACTTTGTCGGCCGCGCGGCCTTCGTTGACTTTGCGGGGACAGCCGCGACGCGCCTTGGCTTGGACTTCAAAACATGCCCTTTGCCGACCGCTTTTGCGGCTTGGCTTCGGCTGGGTGCATCCTTGGCGCGTCTAACCTTGGCCATGTCTCGTGCTCGGCACTTTGCCCACGTGAGGGCGCTCCCAAAGCGCGTGGTGGTGGGGCGTTGCCAGGGCCTCAACGCAAAACGCGTGCTGCTAATGATGGCTCTGAGCCCCCAAGTCAAGGCGATCTTGGCAACGCCATGGCCACAATCAAGTACTTCAGATTTCATGGTTTTTCTGGCTGAAGTGCAGTTGCAGATAAGATGTCCGTCAAGGTTGTATGTTGCCGTGAGACACTTTTGTCCCGATCTAAACCGACCTGGCATCCGTTGGCCCGGCCGACATGGCGCTCAGCTGCGATCCGGCGGCCCTTGCGTCACAGGCCTGTCGCATGCGCTACTCAAGAGAGCGGGGTTCAACAGATCAGGGGATGGCGATGCAGCGCGCAGGTTTGGCCGTTTTCGCATGTTTCGTCGGCGCACTTCCGGCGTCGGCGCAAACCATCTATCCGCTCGATCGCGCGCACATGGTTGTGGGATCGCGCTTCGACATGAAGGTCGAGTTTGCCGGCTCGCCTGCGGCCGATAAGGTCAAGGTGACCATCAACGGCGCGGAGCCGTCGACTGTGCTCGGCAAGGCATCCACGTTCAGCGAAAAAGAAGACGGGCTCGATCATTCGGCGCTGTGGATCAAGGGCGCCGAGATCACCAAGCCGGGCCGCTATGTCGTCGAGGCCTCAACCGGCGACGCGAAGCAATCCGTGACGTGGACTGTCTATGAGACGCCTGCGCGCAAGGCCAAGAACGTCATCTTGTTCATCGGCGACGGGATGACGGTGGCGCATCGCACGGCCGCACGCATGCTGTCGAAAGGCATCAAAGAGGGACAATACGGCGGCGAACTTGCCATGGACGATATGCCCGCCATGGCGCTCATTTCGACGGCGGCGACCGACAGCATCGTGACCGACAGCGCCAACTCCATGAGCGCTTACACGACGGGCCATAAAAGCTGCAACAATGCGCTGGGCGTTTATTGCGCGCGCAACAAGAACTCGCTCGACCACCCGAAGGTCGAGACCATCGGCGAACTGGTCAAGCGCAAAGGCGGGCTCGCGCTTGGCATCGTGACAAACACGGAAATAGAAGACGCCACGCCCGCCGGCATCGTTGCGCACACGCGGAGGCGCGGGGATTACTTCGACATCGTGCGCATGTTTTTCGAGGCGCAGCCGGAGGTGATGCTGGGTGGCGGAACGCCGTTTTTTCTGCCCGCTGACAAAGGCGGACGCCGCCCCGACACCATCGACTATGTCGAGAAATTCAAAAGCGCGGGATATCAATATGCGACCACCCTGGCCGAGATGCGATCGGGCGTTGATGGCGGCGCGCTAAAGATGCTCGGGCTGTTCAACAACGGCAACATCGACGGCGCGCTGGACCGGCGCATCCTCAAAAAGGGCACCGTGTCACGCTATCCTGACCAGCCCGATCTCGTCGACCAGACCAAGGCCGCCTTGAGCATCTTGTCCAAAAGCGACAAGGGATTCTTCCTGATGGTCGAGAGCGGGCGGATCGACAAATACGGACACCAGCTGGATTGGGAGCGATCTGTTTACGACACGATCATGTTCGACAATGCCATCCAGATCGGCAAGGAGTTCGCCGCGCGCGCCAACGACACGCTGATCATTGTGGTGCCCGACCACGCTCACGGCACAGCCATCATCGGCACCTACGACGATGACCGTCCGGGTACGCAACTGCGCGAAAAACTTGGCATCTATTCGGGGGCAGGCTTTCCGACCTATGGCACGCCGGATGCCGAGGGATATCCTGCCAGCGTGGATGTGAAGCGCCGGCTGGCGTTCGTGTTTGCGGCCACACCCGATTACTGCGCGACGGGCAAGCCGAGCCTCGATGATCCCTTCGTGCCGGCGCAACAGGGTTCGGATGGCAAGAGCTTCGTCGCCAACGAGGCCAACTGCAAGCCCGGTGCGGCGCGTATCACGGGCAACCTGCCGTTCGGGGCAAATCTCGGCATCCACTCTGGCGACGACGTCATCGCGACGGCGATGGGTCCGGGCTCGGAGTTGGTGCGCGGGCATATGCCGAACGTGGGCCTGTTCCGCGTGATGGCGATGGCGCTTGGACTTGGGCGATAAGCGTTGTCGATACCGTCGACGCTTCAAGCCTCAATACAGCTTCACATCGCCAAACACTTCGTCGCCTTGGAGGGAACGGCCTTCCTCCGGGCTGAAGTCGATGTGAATGTGGTTGCCGTCGGGGTCCCAGACGTTGATCTGCACAATGCCGAAATCGGGGACCACGCCGAGATCATAGCGTTCGCCGGTCGCCTTCAGCCGTGTCACGAACTCCTTGAGGCCCGTCGCCTGGAAGGCGAAATGTTCGAGCCGCATGCCCGTCACATCGGGCTGCATCGCGACACCAACGAGGTGCACGCTCGGATGATCACCGACATAGAGCCAGGCACCCGGAAATGAGAACGGCGGGCGCTTGCCGTTTTTCATGCCGAGCACGCGTTCGTACCACTCGACCATGCGCGCGACATTGGCCGTGCGGACGTTGACGTGATCAAAGCGGCCGAGCTGCATGGTGGATCTCCGCGCGTGAGATCACACTATACCGGAGCCAACGCGCCCGCAAAGGGCCCGGCGTCTGCCGGCTCCAAACGCGATGTCTCTACAGGGGCGAGCGCGATGTAGACGGCGGCGACAGATTAGGGCAGCGCCCTGCCAGCCACGGCATAACCCGTCGGTGTCCTTAAGGCGGTGCGCTGCGTCAGAGCGAGCACGGCGGACCAATCCACTTTTGACGTTGCGTGGAACGAAAACGCCGTGGTCGTCCGGGGGCATCGGTCGACCACGACGAGAAACGCAATAGACAGGCGGTCAGAGCCGTCG
>JANMGQ010000139.1:0-43134 GCA_031374735.1 Hyphomicrobiaceae bacterium
GTGCCGGGCGGGGTTGGCGCGGCCACCGCCCGCGGGGGTGCTGTGGGGGGTGACGCGGTGGGGGGGGTTGGGTTTGGGACCGGGGACAGGCACCACGCCCCCGAAGCCGCAACATTGACAGCCTGACGGCCTGCCGCCAGAAGGCCCGAACACCAGCACAACACCGGGATAACAGCCATGAGCGCCGCCGAACTCAAAGCCACCATCGAAGCGGCCTGGGACAAGCGCGAAACGCTCAACGCGCAGACCAAAGGTGCCGTGCGAGAGGCCGTCGAAACGACGCTCACTATGCTCGATTGCGGCAAGCTGCGCGTTGCCGAAAAGACCGCAGGCGCGAAGCCGGGCGAAGGCTGGGTCGTGCACCAGTGGGCGAAGAAGGCGGTGCTGCTGTCGTTCCGCTTGAACGACAACGCACCGATGCCGTTCGGCCCGGGCGACAAAGCCTACGGCTACGACAAGGTGCTGCTCAAATATGCCGATTGGAACGCGAGCGAATTCGCCGCCGCGGGCTTCCGCGCGGTACCCGGTGCTGTCGTGCGCAAGTCGGCGTTTATCGCCAAGAATGTCGTATTGATGCCGTCATTCGTCAATGTCGGCGCTTATGTCGATACCGGCACGATGGTCGACACGTGGGCGACCGTCGGCAGTTGCGCGCAGATCGGCAAGAACGTGCACCTCTCGGGCGGCGTCGGCATCGGCGGCGTCCTCGAGCCACTGCAAGCCAACCCGACCATCATCGAGGACAACTGCTTCATCGGCGCGCGTTCGGAAGTGGTCGAGGGCGTCATCGTCGGCGAGGGCGCTGTGCTCTCGATGGGCGTGTTTATCAGCGCCTCGACCAAGGTGGTCGACCGTCAAACAGGCAAGATCCACGTCGGCTATGTGCCGCCCTATTCCGTCGTCGTGCCCGGCTCTATGCCCGCCAACGTCGCCATGCCCGGCGCCAACTGGGGCCCGTCGCTCTATTGCGCCGTGATCGTCAAAACCGTCGACGCGCAAACGCGCTCGAAGACGGCGATCAATGAGTTGCTGCGGGATTGAGGGGCGTTGAACCCGGTGTGAAGTGGTCGGGATGTAACGGTGACGACGCGCTCCTGCGCCAGCCGGGATGCCGCGCAGGAGCGCAAGCGGCACACGTCACTTCACCGCTGTGACCTGGATTTCGACCAGCATCTTGGGATCGGCGAGTTTAGCCTCGATGCAGGCACGCACGGGCAGGTGTGAACCGATCCAAGGGATCCATTCCTCGTTCATCCCGTCGCGGAAACGGATGTCGGACACCCAGATGGTGGCCGAGACCAGCTTGGTCTTGTCGGTGCCGCACACCTTCAGCAGGCGGTCGATCTCGGCGAGCACCTGCATGGTCTGGCCGCGGATGTCCTGGCTTGTATCCTTCGGCGTGATACCGGCGAGGAAGGCGAAGCCGTTGGCTTCGACGGCGGACGAGAGGATTTTTGATGACTCGTGACGTTTTATCGTCATGGGGGACCTTTCACGAAAACTGGGTGCGCGGACGCGCACGGCCGACCTAGCAATCGGGCGCGCCCAGTGCAAACGGGGTGTGCCCGGTGATGGTCTGAACTGCAGCGCTTGGGCAGAGCCACAGGTGCAGCCATCGACAAGACCAGAACGTCGGTTCTTGTCGGTTCTTTGACAAAAGAGACGACAAAAGTTATACTGTGAGTATGAAAACGGCCATTTCGATCCCTGACGACCTGTTCCAGCAAGCCGAGGAGCTCGCCGAGGAACTCGATCTATCGCGCAGTGCGCTCTATGCCAAAGCGCTGCGCGAGATGATTGAAAGACTGCGCGACGAGGCAATTACGGCGCAGATCAACGAAGCACTCAAGGACGCGCCGATCCGTGCGGAGCCAGGATTTCTCCGCGCGGCGCGTCGTGTGCTAGAACGCGATGGCGGCAAATGGTGAGCCGCGGCGAGATCTGGTGGCTTGATCTTGGCGAGCCCGTTGGATCCGCACCGGGACATGACCGCCCGTGCATCATCGTGTCCTCGGATCGATACAATCGGACGGACATCGACACAGTAACAGTCGTCCTCCTCTACTCCAATCTGAACCTCGGCCGGTATCCCGGCAATGTTCTATTGGTCGCCCGAGATACCGGACTGGTTCAAGACTCGATTGCCAACGTTACGCAGGTCGGCACGTTTGACCGACAGCAACTTTTGCGCCGCATAGGTGCGGTTCCTCTGTCGGTCATGGGCGATATCGATCTTGGTCTACGGATGGCCCTCAATCTCTGAATGATGACCGAGGCAATCTACCCCAACAGACCGCCCGCCAACCCCTTGGCGATCAGCGCGCGCGTTTCCTGGATGCCATAGAGCTGTACGAACGAGCCAAAGCGCGGGCCCTGACTGGTGCCGAGCAGCACTTCATAAATGGCCTGGAACCAAGCGCGCAGCGTTTCCTTCGTATAGCCGTTTTCTTTGCCAGCGGCGTAGACAAGGTCCTGCAACTCGCCCGCCGTCGCCGTTGGAGGCGCTGCCGCGAACGCCGCGTCGAGGGCCTTCAAGGCGTCGATCTCGATGCCGGTTGCCGCGCGATACTTTTTCAGCGGCATTTCGAAATCGCGATAGTAGTTGATCGCATAGCCCGCGAGCTTGTCGAGGATCGGCTGCGTCTCGGGCGTCGCGTCCGGCGCATAGCGGCGGATGAAGCCCCACAGCACGCTCTTGTCCTCGGTGTTTGAGACCGACACGAGGTTCAGCAACAGCGCGAACGAGATCGGCAGCGACGCCGCCGGCGGCGTGCCCGAATGGATGTGCCAGACGGGATTGTCGAGCCGCGCCTTGCCGTCCTCGGAACCAACCTTAGAGAGGAACGTCAGGTAATCGTCGACGGCGCGTGGAATGACGTCGAAGTGCAGCTTCTTGGCCGCCCGCGGCTTTGAGTACATGAACAGCGACAGCGACTCAGGCGATGCGTACGACAGCCACTGCTCGATGGTGATGCCGTTGCCCTTGGTCTTGGAGATCTTCTCGCCGTTCTCGTCGAGAAACAGCTCGAACACGTAGTGCAGGGGCGCGGGCACGCCCAGGATCTCGCAGATCTTGTCATAGATCGGCGCGTTGGATTGATGATCCTTGCCAAACATCTCGTAGTCGACGCCAAGCGCCGCAAAGCGCATGCCGAAGTCGGGCTTCCACTGAAGCTTGGTGCGGCCGCCGCCGACAGGCATCGTGACTTCGGTGCCGTCCTCGTCATCGAAGGTGATCGTGCCGGCCTTGGCGTCGATGCGCTTCATCGGCACGTACAGCACACGGCCGGATTTGGGCGAGATCGGCAGGAACGGGCTGTAGGTCGCCTGCCGCTCCGCGCCGAGGGTCGGCAGCATCACGCCCATGATGTCGTCGTACTTTTCAAGCGCGCGGATCAGCATCGGATCGAACCTGCCTGAGGCATAACACTCCGTCGCGCTCATGAACTCGTATTCGAAACCGAACTGATCGAGGAACGCGCGCAGGCGTGCGTTGTTGTGCGCCGCAAAGCTCGGATACTCATTGGAGTGGGGATCCGGCACTTTCGATAGCGGCTTGCCGAGGTTGGCCTTCAACATGTCCTGGTTCGGCATGTTTTCCGGCACCTTGCGCATGCCGTCCATATCATCCGAGAAACAGATCAGGCGCGTCTTGCGCTTGCCCTCGGTCAGCACGTGGAAGGCATGCCGCACCATGCTCGTACGCGCGACTTCGCCGAACGTGCCGATGTGCGGCAAGCCCGAGGGGCCGTAACCGGTCTCGAAGATCACAGTTTTGTCTTTGCCGCCGGGCATTTTGTCGAGACGCGCGATCAGGCGGCGCGCTTCCTCGAAGGGCCACGCGCGGGCGTCAGCGCTGGCGGCGATGTCGGCTGCAGGGATCGACATGGTTCGTCTTCACGTTTCGAGGGAGCCGCTGCTTTAAGTCCGCCGCCAAAGGGGGTCAACCAGCGCGGCGTGTCGGATGGTTGTCGGGGCGACCGATATCATGCTCGATGCCGCGGATCGGATCGGGCTGGCGCTGTTCCCTGTGCATGCGGCAGCCGACTACGCCGTGCCGCCCTTCTTGAAGAGCTTCGCGAAGGCACTCTCGGCGGCTTGTCGGCCTTCCTGAGTGAAGCGGACAGACTTTGCCTTGCCGACGGGGTCGGAGATCAGGCCGCGTTCGTGGAGCCGATCGAGCGCGCCCCAATCAAAACTCTTCCACGCCCGATCCTCTTCATGCTGCCCGTGCAGTCCAAGAATCAGCAAGGCCAACACGGCTTCGTCGATCTTATCCGTATTGATTTCGTCCCCGGCCATGGTTGCCTCAATGGTTATCCCGCGGGATGCCCTTCGTCTCAGCGATGCGCTGATACTTGACCGCCGGCTTCAGCACCATGCCATCAGAGAGCTCTCCGACAATGGCGCGTTGGATTTCCTGCCACGGCGTCTGGCTGTCGGGGTATTTGTAGCCGCCCGCCTTCACCAACGCGTCGCGACGCTTTTTCAGCTCAGTGTCGCCGATCAGCATATTCGCGGTGCGCTTCTTCAGGTCGATGCGCACCATGTCACCCGTCTTCAGCAGCGCAAGCCCGCCGCCTGTCGCCGCCTCAGGCGACGCGTTGAGGATCGACGGCGAACCCGATGTCCCCGATTGGCGGCCATCGCCGATGCACGGCAGCGACGTGATACCCTTCTTGAGCAGATAATCCGGCGCACGCATGTTCACCACTTCGGCGGCGCCCGGATAGCCGATCGGTCCGGTGCCGCGCATGAACAGCAGGCACGACGCATCAATCTCAAGTTTCGGGTCGTCGATGCGGGCGTGGTAATCCTCGGGGCCGTCGAACACGATCGCGCGGCCTTCAAACGCCATCGGGTCCTTGGGGTTCGACAAGTAGCGCTTGCGGAATTCCTCCGAAATCACGCTCGCTTTCATGATGGCCGAGTCAAACAGGTTGCCCTTGAAGTTCAGGAAGCCCGCCTGCGTCTTCATCGGCTCGTCGTAGGCCTTGATAACCTTGCGGTCCCAGCTCTGCTTGCCCTTGTTGTTGTCGTAGAAGGTCTTGCCGTTGACGGTGATGGCGACCTTGTTGATCTTGTTCTTGGCGATCAGTTCGGCGGCGACGGCCGGCACACCACCCGCCCGGTGATATTCTTCGCCGAGATATTCGCCCGCCGGCTGCATATTGACCAGCAGCGGGACGTCGTAGCCGATCTTCTCCCAGTCATCGTTGTTGAGCTCGACGCCGATGTGGCGTGCAATCGCATTCAAATGGATCGGCGCGTTGGTCGAACCGCCGATGGCCGTGTTGACGACGATGGCATTCTCAAACGCTTCGCGCGTCAGGATCTTCGACGGCCGCAAATCTTCGTGCACCATTTCGACGATGCGTTTTCCCGTCAGATAGGCCATCTGCTGGCGTTCGCGATACGGCGCCGGAATGGCCGCGCAACCGGGCAGGCTCATGCCCAGCGCCTCAGCCAGCGAGTTCATGGTCGAGGCCGTGCCCATGGTATTGCAGTGGCCGGCGGACGGCGCAGATGATGCGACCAACTCGGCAAAGCCTTTGTAGTCGATCTCGCCACGCGCCATCATCTCGCGCGCCTTCCATACGATCGTGCCCGAGCCCGTGCGCTCACCCTTGTGCCAGCCGTTGAGCATCGGCCCGCCGGACAGCGCGATGGCGGGAATATCGACGGTCGCCGCCGCCATGATCTGCGCCGGCGTGGTCTTATCGCAGCCGGTCGTCAGCACGACGCCGTCGATGGGATAGCCATACAGAATCTCGACCAGAGAGAGATATTGCAGGTTCCGATCCAGCGACGCGGTCGGGCGCTTGCAGGTTTCCTGGATCGGATGGATCGGGAACTCGAACACGATGCCGCCCATCTCGCGGATGCCCTCGCGCGTACGCTCGGCAAGGACGAGGTGATGCCGGTTGCAGGGCGCAATGTCAGAGCCGGTCTGGGCAATGCCGATGATCGGCCGTCCGCTCTGCAACTCGTCCAGCGTCAGTCCGAAGTTCATCGTGCGCTCGAGATACAGCGCGGTCATGTCCGCATTGGCGGGATTATCGAACCAGGCCTGGCTGCGCAGCTTGCGCTTGGCTGTGCCGTTGCTGGCAGATGCGGTGGACTTCGGCGACTTGGCCATCTGGCGGGTCTCGATGTGGGGAGCGGACTGGCCCCACACTAGCGGCAGCGGCGCTCGGATCGCAATGGTCTCTCGGCTATCGTGTGCTGACGCATGTCTCAGATGCCGAGGTGCGCTGAATTGTGCAGCTGCTGCGAAAGGCCCATGCTGGTGGCCCGACAATTGGCCCGGGATGGCGGCGGTGTTCTGTCGCGTTGGCCCGATTGCCCACCGCAACAGCCGCTCAGCGCTTGAAATCCCGCAAGATCTCGCGCGCTGCATTGTGCCCCGGCAAGCCTGTGACGCCGCCGCCGGGATGCGCGCCCGAGCCGCACAGATACAAGCCTTTCACTGGCATCCGATAATCGGCATGCCCCAGCACCGGGCGTGCGCTGAACAGTTGCCCAAGTGACAGCTGGCCGTGGAAAATGTCCCCGTCGACGAGCCCGAAGCGCGTTTCGAGATCGAGCGGTGAGAGCACTTGCCGGCCGAGGATGCTCGCGCGGAAGTTCGGCGCGTGTTTCGTCACGGTATCGATGACCAGGTCGGCGAAGCGCGCTTTCTCTGACACATCGGCCCAACTGCGACCGGCGGGCAAGCGCGGCGCCACGTGTTGCACGAACAGGCTCGCGACATGCTGGCCCTTGGGCGCGAGGCTGTCATCGAGTGTGGACGGGATCAGCATCTCGACCACGGGCTCAGCGGACCAGCCGTCACGGCGCGAGTCGAGGTAGGCGCGGTCGAGATAATCGAGCGTCGGGCCGATGACGATGCCGCTGGCGTGATGCGGCTGGAAGTTCGTGCCGGGGCGGCTGCGGAAGTCCGGCAACGATGACAGCGCAACGTTCATGCGGAATGTGCCCGAGCCCGTTTCGATGGATGCGAAGCGGCGACGCGTTGCGTCATCGACAGCGTCCTGCGGAACGTACGAGCGAAACAGCAGCTTTGGCTGAATGTTCGAGGCGACGACCTTGGCGCGGATCTCCTCGCCGTCGGCGAGGATGACGCCGGTGGCGGTTTGCTCCGTCGTTCGCAGCATCGCGACAGGCGCGTTGGTGCGGATGACAGCGCCGTGCGCCTCGGCCGCTTTTGCCATGGCCTTAGTGATGGCGCCCATGCCGCCGATGGCGTGGCCCCACACACCGGCCTTGCCGTTCACCTCGCCGAAGCAGTGGTGCAGCAACACATAGGCCGTGCCCGGCGTATAGGGCGAGGCGTAGGCGCCAACGATGCCGTCGAAGGCGAACGCGCCCTTGACGATGTCGCTCTCGAACCACGGGTCGAGAAACTGCGCCGCGCTCTTGGTGAAGAGATCAAGCAGCAGGCGTTTGTCATCGAGCGAGAGGCCGTAGAGCCGCTTGCCCAGCGGCGCATTGCGCAGCGTTTCGGCAATGCTCGCGCCGGCATTTGGCGGCGTGCGCGTTGTGAGATCACGCAAATGCGCTGCCGCGCGATCGAGAGCGGCGTCGTAGGCGGGCAGGCGCTCCGCGTCGGCTCTCGAGAATGCGGCAATGGCTTTCTGTCGGTTGGCCAAGCCGTAGGGCATGACGAGGCCGCGCGTCGCATCCACGGGCCAGAAGTTGGCGACCGGCCGCTCGACGATCTTGAGCCCGTGTCGATGTAGATCGAGATCGGCGATCACCTTTGGTGACAGCAGGCTGACGGTGTAGGCGGCGACAGAATTGCGAAAACCCGGATGGAACTCTTCCGTCATCGCCGCGCCACCGACGACGGCGTTTTTCTCGAGCACCACGACATGCAGGCCTTTGCCTGCCAGATATGCCGCGGTGACAAGCCCGTTATGCCCGCCGCCGATGATGGCCACGTCCCACAGGCGGCTGGTCATGTGTGTGCTCCGCAAGGCGTCAAGTTATTGTGCAATATCACACGCGCTTCGATCGCGTGTGATATCGGCCGACGACGCTGAAGCCAAATCCCGAATAGAGCGCTTGCGCCGCGACGTTGTCGCCGCCGGTCTGCAGATACAGGTGCGTTGCACCCTGTCGCTGCGCGAGCGTTTCGATGGCCGCGAGCACACGCCAGGCGCCGCCTTGGCGCCGATGATCTGGCAGTGTTGCCATGCACTGCACGGACGCGAGCGTGCCGTCGACGATCGTGAGGCCGGTCGATGAGACGCTGCGCATTGCATCGTTGTCCGGCGATAGACCAACGAACTGCGCCTGTCTCGGTAGGTTGGCGATCAACCGCCGCGCGATGCCGCGACGATCCTCCGACAGGCCCGACAGGTACGTGCGCATCCACGCTTCGCTCGGCTGTGCGGCAGCGCTTGCATCTGTGGGGCACATGGGTTCTGCGGATACAACTTTGGCCATCGTCACATGATCGTCGCCTCGATCGTATCCGCGGCGTTCCAACGCGCGATCCAGAGTGGGTGGGGCGGACGCGTCAGACACCGTGAACACGCACGGCGCGGCCTTCGCGCGGTACAGGGTCTCGCACGCGTCGATCGTGCGATCGAGATCAACGCCGGTCCAGGCGAGCGCTGCAACCGTGTTGGCGCGGATTGAGCCGCCCGATGCATGGCGCCACACCCAGCCGTCAATTTCGCGCTGCTCCAGTGCTGGCCAGCCACGAACGGCGGCGTGTTCAATCGCCAGCAGAAGCTCAGACGACATCGCGCCACCTGTAGTGATAGCGGCCGGCCTCGGCGTAGCCGCGGGTTCCGTAGAGGGCGCGGGCCGGCGTATTGCCCTCGATGACCTGCAGGACTGACGTGTGCACACCGCGCGCGGCGGCCCACGATTCGAGCGCATCCATGACGAGAGTGCCGCCACCGGACTTACGGGCCGCCTGACGCGTCGCAACGCATTCGACCAGAACGAATCCGTCCGGCGAGGCGACAGCGAGGGCGGATGACAGCGGCGCACCGTCACGCATGACGAGCAGGAACGCGCGTGGCGACGGCACGGCGGCGAGCACGGCCGGCAAAGCTGCATAGCGGACCGGATCGATACTTTCGCCATAGACCGACAGCCACGCCTCGGTCGGATGCTCGCTGAGCACAACGCCGTCAGGCATCGCCGATGGCTGCAACGGTTTAGCGAGCAGCAGGCACGGCTCTTCGTAGGTGTAGCCGCGCCGTTCGAGTTCCGCGTCGAGCTGCGGCGGCTCTGCGATCGACGTCACCAGAAAATAGCTGCGCGTGTTCTGGACACGGTAATGTGCCTCGACCGCTGTGATGTCGGTTGCGAGATCACTGCCTGTGTATTGCAGCGGCAACACCGAGTTCGCCCGCCGCGAGCCGCCACCTGACAGGCGCACCTGCCAGCCGGCGACGTCGGTGATGCCTCCAGCTGGCCAAGCGCGGGCGGCGGCCTGCTCCATGGCGCGTACCTGCTGCCTTGAAAACGCGTCGGTCATATCGGTTTTACTGCCACTCTGAATTCCTCGATCACCTTGACGTAGACGTCGCGTTTGAAGGCGACGATCAGATCGGGCAACTCGTCGAGGCGCGCCCAGCGCCAGATGTCGAACTCGGCGTCGTGGCCGTCGGGCGTGATGTTCACCTCGTCGTCCGCGCCGTCAAAGCGGAGGAGAAACCACTTCTGTGTCTGCCCGCGATAGCGTCCGCCAAGGGCGCGGCCCAGCAGTTGCGGTGGCAGGTCATAGGCGTACCAATGGGCGCTTTCGGCAATGACGGTGGCAGACCGCATGCCGGTTTCTTCTTCAAGCTCGCGCAGGGCGGCCGCGCGCGGATCCTCGCCATCGTCGATGCCGCCTTGCGGCATCTGCCACCAGCCGCCAGTCACGGGCGCGGGCCGGTTTTCCTGGCGCACGACGTCGGTTGCGATGCGCCGCCCGAGCCACACGAGACCGGCGCGATTGATCACCATCAATCCGACATTGCGGCGATACGGCAGCGTGCTCACGATGACCTCGATCCGGCTTCAGCGACGCGCTCTGGTACGGTCGACGGCCCGTGTGCGCAACCCCGCCAGCGCAGGACAAATGGGTGCCCTTACGCCAGTGCCTCACCGCGCTCTGCTGCTGCCGCGGTGCGCGCGCGTTCCTCCTCGCGTTTGGCCTCGCGCATGCGCAGGAACTCGAACAGAAACGCGCCGAGCACCGTCACCACAATGATCACCACGGCGAGGGCTGAGATGGCGGGCGTTGTGCCTTGGCGCACGCGGCCCGCTAAAACCGTGGTCAGCGTCTTGTCGGCCAGGATGGCGAACGTCGTCGTGTTGTAGTTTTCAAACGACGACAGGAACGCGATTGCGGCCGCCGAGACGATCGCTGGCATCATGTAGGGCAGGAACACGTGGCGAAACACCTGCGTCGGCGTTGCGCCGAGGTCGAGTGCTGCTTCCTCTTGGGCGCGATCATAGCGCTGGATGCGCGCCATGAAAATGAGCATGCAATAAGCCGAAATGAACGTGCACTGGCCGAGCACGGCGAGGAACATGCCCTTGTAGAACACCTCGGTGCCCGCGATGTCGGCGACGTCGCGCCAGAAGATGACGGTTGAGATGCCGAGGATCACCCCAGGGGTGAGAACGGGCGAGACGACCACGAGATAGTAGAGCGATCGCGCGCGCGCATACACTTGGGTCATGACGATGGCGCCGGCGAGCGCGATCGGCACGGCGAGGCAGACAACGAAGAAGCCGATGATCAGGCTGTTGCGAAAGCCCTCGTTCAAGCCGCGGTCATTCCACAAATCGCCGAACCATTTGAACGTAAAGCCCGACCACGGCGTGACCGACGGATAGGCCTCGGTGTTGAACGCCGTGATGCCCATCAGGATCAGCGGCCCGAACAGGAACGCGAAGAAGATGCAGGCATAGAAGCCGTACATGAAGCGGCCGATGGAGCGGGAGGTCATGGGGTGCTCCGCATCTTGCGAATTGCGAGTTGCGAGTTGCGAATAGAGAAGACGCCCCGGCCCATCGGGTCGGGAGACCCGTCACCCAACTCGCAACTCACAACACGCAATTCGCACCTCATCGCGTGATCTCCGACAGGCTGACCTTGAACAGGCGCATGACCAGCAGCACGAAGGCAACGCACGCCAGCAGCAGGATGATCGCGTAGGCAGAGCCCTGGTTCCAGTTGAAAGCCTGATAAAAGCGGTCGTAGACGATCGGCGTGAACCACAGCGTCTTCGGTCCGCCGAGCAGCAACGGTGCCGCCAGCGCGCCCGCTGAGAGCATGAACACCAGCGTGCACCCCGAGGCGATGCCGGGTTTGGCGAAGGGCATCACGATGTCCTTGTGGATGCGCCAAGTGGGCGCGCCGAGATCCCGCGCGGCCTCGATCTGGTTGCGGTCGAGCGCCTCGATGGCATTGTAGAGCGGCAGCAGCATCAACAGCAGATAGGCGTAGGTGAGCCCCGCATAGAGCGCCACGTCTTTGCCGATAAAGTCGATGGGCTGGCTCAAGACGCCAAGGCCGAGCAGCGCCTTGTTCAAGAACCCTGAGGTGCCAAACAGCAGGAAGAACGCGAACGCGCGCAAGATCTCGTTGACCCAATAGGGCGTGATCAGCAGCAGCGTGTATTTGCGCAGCGTCGAAGGCGAGGCCACCTGCGCCATGTAGAACGCGATCGGATAGCAGACCACGAAGTTGAGGATCGTGATCAGAACGCTCATGGCGATCGTGATCCAGAACGCCCAGAGGTGCGTGACGTTCCAATTGGCCGTCGAACGCGTCGAGCCGAACAGGAAGTATTGGTAACTTTCCAGCGTGTAGACGTCGCGCGGCCCGCCTTTGGCGGACGGTGGCAGTTTCGGGTGGAACGAGTAGTCGACCATGTAAAGCAGCGGGAAGATGATGAGGACCAGCGCCCAGAAGCCAACGGCAATCAGCAGATACAGCGACACCGGCGTGCCGTTGCGCTGAAAGAACGTTTGCGGGCGCGGCTCGGGCATCGCGCGCCGTTCGCGGATTGACGCGATCCAATAGGCGGCGATGATCAGCAGCGGCATAACAAAGATGAAGAAGGCGGACAGCGGTTTCATGGGTGTGCCTCCGAAAATGGGGCCACCCACCATTTAAACCATCGTGAGCGAACGGAAGCAGAGGGACCTAAATGGTGGGTGTCCCCATTTGCATTTGCACTATGGGCGGCCGGAACAAGGCCGGCCATGACAAGGGTTGGGGGCCGGATCAACCTCATAGCCGACCCTCGCTCACCGGCAGCACGACAGCAAGCCGCGGGTCGTACGTGAGCCCGACTGTCTTGCCCGTGTTGAGATCCGTTGCATCATCGCGACGCGATAGTGTCATGGTGATTTTACGGCCGCCGGCGCCGGTCAGGAACACGTGCGTGGCGTTGCCCTCGAAGGCGGACGCCGTCACCTCCGCCTGCATGGCAGGTGGCGTCCCGTTGGTGGCCAGATGCAAGGCCTCGGGTCGAACGAATAGGCTCACTTTTGCGCCCGCTGTCAGCCCACCATTGGCGCGGCCCTTGAGCCGGCCCAGTGGCGTGTCGATCTCGGCCGTTGCGCCGTCGCTGACAATGACCGTGCCTTCGATGCCGTTGTTCTCGCCGACGAAGCCCGCGACAAACGATGTGGCGGGCGCGTCATAAACCGTGCGCCCGTCGCCGATCTGCTCGACCACGCCCGCATTCATGACCGCAACCCGATCCGACATGGTCAGCGCCTCACCCTGATCGTGGGTGATGTAGATGAAGGTGATGCCGACCCGCCGTTGGATGGCCCGTAGTTCGTTGCGCATATGCTGGCGCAGGCGCAAATCAAGCGCCGAGAGTGGCTCGTCCAGAAGCAGCACCTTCGGCTCGACGGCGAGTGCGCGCGCAATGGCGACGCGCTGCTTCTGTCCGCCCGAGAGTTCCGAGATGCGTTTGTGGCCCTGGTCCGGCAGGGCCACCAGTTTCAGCAGCTCAGTCGCCTTTTTGAGCCGGTCGTCTTTGCCTATGCCTCGGACGCGCAAGCCGTAGGCGACGTTTTCGGCCACACTCATGAGTGGGAACAAGGCGAGGTTCTGGAAGATCAACGCTGTGGGTCGCTGGTTCGCGCCCTTGCCCTTCATGTCCTGGCCGCCGATGCGGATCGTGCCTTCAGACGGCTCCAGAAAACCGGAAATGGCGCGCAGGAGTGTGGTCTTGCCGCAGCCTGAAGGCCCTAGGATCGAGAAAAACTCGCCGCTGTTGATCTTGAAGGTGGCGGACTCTACCGCCGTGAACGCCCCGAAGCGGATGGTGACGTTGTTGAGCTCGACATCTGCGGTCATGCGGGCATCCGGCAAGAGAACGCGGCCAAGCGTCCTGGCCCCATGCACTTTGCACGGCCTGTCCCGCGTTGTCAGCAACCCTGCCTCCACACATTGGTCGCAGTCTGCCCAAGCCCGAGGCAGTGGCCGGACAACCGCGCACGCCAGCGCACACGCTATGCCGTGCGTGCTGTGGGCGCCCGGAAATTGGCCAACTCTTGCGGGCGTTCTGGTGCGGAGACTGGACGACAGTGGGTCATCGTTCGTGAAGCCGATCGGAGCCGATCATGACCCGCCCCAAGGTGCCGCCCCTCAACCTCAAGCGATGGCTGGCGCACTTTGACTCCAACCGCGCCAACCGGCCTGAACCACCGTGGCACATGCCTCTCGATGTTCCCGCGCACGCGCGACCGGCCTTGAGGCGCAGCCTGATCGAGTTCCAACTCGGCGATGGCGGCGGACCTGCGTCGCTGATCGCCCACAATGCGAAGGCGTTTACAGACGGCTCTGATGATCTGCGTCATGTGGTCGAGGCGTGGTTCGAGGAGGAGAAGGGCCATGCCCGCATCCTCGGGCAACTCGTCGATCGACTTGGCGGCGGGCGGATCTCGATGTGCTGGAGTTTCCGGCTGTTCTGTTTTGTGCGTTGGCTGTGCGGTGTCCGCTTCGAATTGCAGATCCTGACCGTGACGGAATTGACCAGCACCGCCTACTACACGCTGTTGCGTCGGCACTATCGCGATCCAGCCTTGCAGGACGGCCTCGGCTTGATCCTGCGCGACGAAGCCGGCCATCTCGCATTCCATCTGGAGCGCCTGTCGGCCACCGTGACCCGCCGACCATGGCTCTATGCGCTCTACCGTTTGCAATTCAGGCTGGCAGGCCTCGCCGCGGCCAGCGTCCTGTGGGCGAGCCATCATCGATGCCCGCGCGCGGTCGGGGCAACGCACCGCGAATTCTTCACGGAGGCGCGTCGCCAGGTCGGCCGATTTCTCGGCCGGCTCGATCGCGCCATCACTGGGCGGCACGCAACTGCAGAGCATGTGCCGTCGCTGTCGAGCGAGGCTGCGATTGCGTGGCCAGAGACGGACCGTTCGCTGGACCGCTAGGCGAGCGCCCACGTGGTGAACACAGGGCGCCCATGCCCCGCGCGATCGGCAGCTTTAACCAGCCCGTTTTTGGCGCGCTTTTCGCTCCTGGACGGGGCCGCTTAGGGCCCAGGTGCTGACTTAAAAATTGAACCGATTCCCTCTCCCCGTTCTTCACGGGGAGAGAGTTAGGGGCGGCATCTGCGCAGGCCATGATCGGACAGCTGGCAAATCGTTGATAGTGTGCCCGCGGATCGATTTCCGACACAGCAAGCGGCTGCCCCCAGCCCTCTCCCCTCAGAAGTGAGGGGAGAGGGAGCCGCGAGCGTTCTGTGAGCGCCCGCTTCCCCTCAGGGTCAACATCGTCACGCACCAACTCCGCCGGTGTTGTCGGCTCGTCGCGGCTGCGGTCGCATTTGCAAAAGCGCAAACAGGTGTTCGGCTGGCGACACTGGCTTAGAGCACTGGCATCGCTTGGTCGATCAGGCGCAGGAAAGTCGCGTCAGCCACGCTCATGCGGATCGGCACGGCGCGCGCGGCCTTGCGTAGTGCGGCCCGTGTGTCCTCCGTCCCGGCCAGTCGTGCCATGTCCTTCTCGGTGGTCACGAGCATCGCTGACGCTGCCTCGGCGCGGGCCAGCAGGTGTCTGGCATCGGCGTCACTCAGGAGATGATGATCGGCATAGGCGACCTCTTCGGCGACGGTCGCGCCAAGGTCACGGAGCATGCGGAAGAACTTCGCCGGCGCACCGATACCGGCGAACGCGATCACGGGCGTGCTCGAGAGCCACGTTGTTTTCCCCGCGGGCGCGATGGTGCCGTCAAACACCTGGTCAGTGAACGCCGCCAGGGCCGCCGGCCGTTCCACCTCGCCGGGCATCAGCGAAAATCCGCGATTGATGACCACGACGTCGGTCTGGCGCAATTGCGTGACGAGAGGCGCTCGCAACGGGCCTGCTGGCATAACGGCGCCGTTGCCGACGCCGCGTTGGCCGTCGATGAGGGCAATGCGCAGCGACTTGGCGAGCGAGGGGTTTTGCAGGCCGTCGTCCATCAGAATGTGGGTGAACGCACGCAAATCGTGCTCGATGAGCTGTGCGCCTGCGGCTCGATTGCGTGCCACCAGTGTCGGCGCAATGGCTGCGTGCTGCAGGGGCTCATCCCCCACATCGGCGGCACGATCCACGGCGAGATCGACCCAATGGGGGCCGGCAGTGCGACCGCCATACCCACGTGTCAGGATGGCCGGCGCCGCGCCGCGGGCTGTAAGATGCGCTGCGATGAAAGCTGTCAGCGGTGTCTTGCCGGTGCCGCCTGCCGTGAAGTTGCCGACGCAGATGACCGGCAGTGGCGACTGATAGCGTGGCGGGCGCTCCATGCGGCGACGGGCGAGTTGGCCGTAGGCGACAGCAAGCGGCATCAATGCGAGCCTGACCAGCCGCCGCTCCGGCGCGTACCACCACGACGGCTCACGCACGGGCATGGTCTGGCGTATCCACACCTGAGAACGCGTGATGCGCAGCAGGCAGCAGTGCCAGCAGAGCCTCGACACTCATGGCGAGCGCACCGGATAGCCCAGCCAGGGCGGTATCGGCGTTGCGCTTCAGCGCGGCAAGGTCATCCGGCGATGTCAGCAGTCGGATGATAGCGGGTGCAAGCTCACCAGCGGCTTTGACCTCGATGGCACCTTTCGCCGCCAGCAGCGCTTTGAACTCGTCCTCGAAGTTCGCCCACGACGGCCCCGTGACGACAGCTGAACCAAGCCGCACGGGCTCGATCGGGTTATGTCCGCCGCCCTCGCGCGCGAGCGACTTGCCCATGAACGTGACAGGCGCAAGCCGGAACATGGTGCCGAGGTGGCCGAGGCCATCGACGAGGAGAATGTCGGTGTCCGCCTTAAGCGGTGCATCGACCGAGAGGCGCTGCAACGTTATGCCCGCGCTATGCAGCTGCGTCGCGATCTCGTCGCAGCGCTCGGGATGGCGGGGCGCGATGATCGTCAGCAGGCCGGGACAGGTTTTTGCGATGTCACGGTGAGCGGCGCCGATGATGGCCTCTTCGTCGGCATGCGTGGAAGCGGCGAGCCAGACGGGACGCGTGCCGATGTCAGCTGCAAGACGAGCGCGCAGCGGTTCATCGACGGCGGGCGGCGGCGCATCGACTTTGATGTTGCCAGACGTGACAACGTTGGGCGCGCCAAGCTGCGAGAGGCGGAGTGCCGACAGCTTGTTTTGGGCGAGCGTTGCGCGAAAACGTGAAAACAACGGCAGGGCCACGCCGGGTTGGCCGCGCCACCGCTTGAACGACCCCTTCGACATGCGCCCATTGATCAGGGCCAACGGGATGTCGCGCGTTGCGGCCGCGAGGATCAGATTGGGCCAGATCTCGCTCTCGATGAACACGCCGAGATCGGGCTTCCAGTGATCGAGAAAGCGGCCGACATAGTCGGGCACATCGAGAGGCAGATATTGGTGGATCGCGCCGTCTTCGAGCCGGGTTGCGGCGATGCCGGCTGACGTCACGGTGCCCGTGGTGAGCAAGATGGCGAGGTCTGGGCGTCGGCGCTTCAGCTCGTTGATCACGGGCAGGATCGTGTTGGTCTCGCCGACACTTGCGGCATGCAGCCAGGCCAGCTTGCCCAAGGGCCGTGGCTGCGAGGCCATGCCGAAACGCTCGTCACGGCGTGCCGGATCTTCCTTCCCGCGCCGGGCGCGCCGGGCGAGGATGATGGGCATCGCCGGTCGCGCCAGGTTCGTTAGTCCGCGATACAACTTGAGGCCTGTGCCGGGCTTGGCTGTCCCGGGCTCCATGGCCTGGGCCGGCGTGGCGCGTCGCGCGCTGACGCCGGCGCGCGCGTAAGCATCCGCCGTTGCGATATCGAGCTGACGCTCGACCAAGGCGCGATAATGTTCGAGCTGTGTGTCATCCAGTTCCGGCGGCACGCGGATGGGATCGCCGATCGAGCCGCCAAGACGCGAGAACGGCAGGTTGATGGTCATGCGGCTCCAGGTGTTGAGCGACACGTAATGTGATGATGCCAGCGCCACCGGCAGGATCGGGCGGCCGGACACGCGCGCGAGCGTAATAATGCCGTTGCCAACACGCCGCGCCGGGCCAGGCGGCACATCGGCCGTCATGGCGACCGTGTAGCCCTGGGCAAGCGCTGTAATGGCTGAACGGAAAGCATTTGCCCCGCCACGGTCGCGCCCCTTGATGCCGGCACCAGCGCCGCGGATCAATTCGAGGTCATGCTGCTTCAGCGCAACCCCCATCAACTCGGCATCGCGATGCAACGCCAGCATCACCTTGGTCGGAATGTCCTCGCGCGGCAGCGCCGGCAGCAGCATGAATTGGCCATGCCACAGCGCAAGAATGAAGGGGTGCAAAGACCGAAATGTGTCGATGTACTCGTCCCACATAGGCGGTGGCGTCGACGAGTTATAGACGAGCGAAATGTAGCCCGACGCCATACGGCCCGCGGCGCGGTCTATCAGTCGCGCATTGTCACGCTTGGGTCGGCTATCGGCCATCGGTGCCGTCGGAAACTGCGGGTCGCGGGTTCCATAGCGGGCGACCGCCGAGAGGGATAGTCGCCACATTGACGGCTGTCGGCATCCGTCGACTATAGCGGCCCGACACATGCGAACGAAACGGCACCCTGCCTATGCCCGAACTGCCCGAAGTCGAGACGGTCCGGCGCGGCCTTGAGCCTGTGCTTGCGGGCCACCGCATCACACGCGTCGAACAACGGCGGCCGGACCTGCGGTTTCCGTTTCCGGAGCGGTTCGTCGCGCGGCTCGAAGGCCAGATGATCGAGCGGCTTGATCGGCGGGCCAAGTATCTCGTGGCGCATCTCAGCGGTGGCGAGGCGCTCATCATGCATCTCGGCATGACCGGGCGTTTCACGATCACATCGGGTGCACGCGCGGAGCAACTCGGCGAATTCGAGCATGCGGCGGGCGGAGACACCAAGCATGATCATGTCGTGTTCGAGACAGACGCCGGCACGATCGTCACTTACAACGATGCCCGCCGCTTCGGGTTCATGGAGTTGACGCGGTCGGCGGCACTCGGTGCGCATGCGCTGATCCGCGACATCGGCATTGAGCCGCTCGGGCCACTGTTGACGCCGGAGTTCGTCGCGGACGCCGCACAGGGCAAACGGGCCGATTTGAAGGCGTTCCTGATGGACCAGCGCATTGTTTGTGGGCTGGGCAATATCTATGTTTGCGAGACCTTGTATCGGGCGCGCTTATCGCCGACCAAACCCGCGTCGCGCATTGCGACCGCTGGCGGCAAGCCGCGGCCGGGCGCCGAGCGGCTGGTGCCGCATATCCGCGAGGTGCTGTCTGAGGCCATTGGCGCGGGCGGCTCGACGCTGCGGGATTATCAGCACACCGACGGCAGTCTCGGCTATTTCCAACATGCATTCGCGGTCTATGGCCGCGAGGGCGAGCCGTGCCGGACGCCTGGGTGCACCGCTGTCATCACGCGCATCGTGCAGTCGAACCGCTCGACGTTCTATTGTCCCGTCTGCCAAAAGGCCTGAATATGACCTTGCACGTCATCTTCGATCTCGACGACACGCTCTATCCAGAGCGGCAGTATGCCGTTGGCGGTTTTGCGGCCGTTGGCGACTGGGCCGCGCGCGCGTTTGACGCACAGGGGATTGCCGCGCGGCTGACCCAGCTGCTCGATCAAGGGCATCTCGGGGCAGCCTTCCGGATCGCGCTCGCCGAGCAGATCCCTGATCTCAACGACATCCATTTGCGCGCGGCGATGAAGGCCTACGCTGACCACACGCCGTCACTCGCGCTGTTTGATGACGCAGCTGAAGCGCTCGACTATTGGGCCGGACACTCCCTCGGGTTGATCACGGACGGCAATCCGAAAACGCAAGGCTCGAAGGTGGCGGCGCTCGGGCTGACGCCGCGTTTCGCCAAGATCGTTCTGACAGGAGCGCTCGCACCCAAAGGCGAGATGCACAAGCCGCATCGCCGCGCCTACGAGATCGTCGAGGCGACCCAGCGCAAGAGCGCTGGCGATCATTTCGTCTACATCGGCGACAACCCGAAGAAGGATTTCCTTGCGCCGAACGCGATGGGCTGGACAACCGTGCTGGTGGATCGGCCGGTGTGGCGGGCGACGCGCATCCACCCGCTTGGCCAAGCCCCGGACGGCGGCGCGCCGCAGCACACGATCGAGAGCCTCGCGGCGCTGCCGCATCTGCTTGGCGCTTAGACCAACGTGCGTTTGGATAGACCTCACGCGGCCAATGCGCGCCGGACAGCAGTGTGGTACAGATTGGCAGATCTTGAGCTTAGAGACGTCACCACGCATGCGCATCATCGTCACGCGGCCGCAAAGCGATGCCACGACGCTTCAGCAGAGGCTCGAAGCGCTGGGCCATGATGTCGTCCTTGAGCCGCTGTTGAAGCTCTCCTTCGACAAGGCCGAGCCGATCGAGCTCGCCGACGCGCAAGCCTTGATCGCAACCAGCCGCAATGGGTTGCGAGCGCTTGAGCATCAGCGCGTGGTTGAGGCCGCGTTGGCGTTGCCGATCTTCGCCGTTGGGCCGGGCACAGCTGGCGCGGCGCAAAAGCTCGGCTTCGAGACGATCATGGCTGGCAAAGGCACGGGGCGCGACCTGCTGACTGAAATCATGGGTGTTCTCGATCCACACGCAGGCCACATCGTGCATCTGGCCGGCGACACGCTGGCTTTCGATCTCGCGGGCGAAGCGGCGCAGCATGGTTTTCGCGTGGTCTCGCCTGTCGTCTATCGCATGCGTGCCGCCAAGCGCTTCAGTGCGCCGGCGGCCTACGACATCGTCTCGGGCGAGGCGGAAGCGGTCATGCTGTTGTCGCCGCGCACGGCCGACGTCTGGGTCTCGCTCGTGACTTCGCAGGGGCTAGCCGAGCAGGCCAAGCGCATGCTGCATTTGTGCCTGTCCCCGACGATCGCGCGGCGGCTTGCGCCCCTTGGCGCTATCCGGATCGAGACGGCGGCGGCCCCGAACCTCGAAGAAATTCTGGCGTTAATTATTTGAAGCGGCCAGAATTTTTGCTAGAGAGTGTGACATCGACGCAACGAGGCGCGACGAAAACTGGGACGTGCCATGACGAGGTCTTAACTGCGTCATGTGTATGTCACGGCATCCAAATTTGCTTCGGTTGTTTCGCCGGACGTTGGTGCAGGGTGTCCCCGGACGCGCCGCCAATGGAAGGTCTGTGGAGTTGAGTGAGCATGGCCGACAACAAGAATGACGGGAAAGGCTCTCAGGGCCCGGCGCAGGGTGCGCAGGGCGGGGCAAATCCAGCTGGCCCCAAAAAGCCGGCGCCGATCATCGATTTGAAGGCAACCGTCGTCGAAACAGCCAAAACGGCCTCGGACGCGACCAAGGCCGAGCTCGCGAAGACCGTGGCGTCGGCTGCGTCAGATGCTGCCAAGTCAGCCGCCGCGACGTTTGCGGCAACGTCGGTTCCTGGTGCCGCGTCCGGAACAGCCACGAGCACACCCGCTGGCGCGAAGTCGTCCGATACCAAGCCGTCCGATTTTAAGGGCGCAGCTGCCAAACCGGCCGATCCAAAGGCCTCAACGGCGAGTGCTGCGGCCACTACGAAGCCGTCTGCACAACCTATTACCCCCGCTAAAACCAGCGGCGGCTTCTTCACGCATATGGCCGCCGGCCTCGCTGGCGCTATCCTGGCCATCGGCGGGTCGCAGTTCCTGGACTTGGGTCTCGGGGGCAATGCCGGCGTTCCGGCCGACCTCACCAAGCGCCTCGCCCAACTCGAGCAGGCCGTCGCCAAGCCTGCACCGACGGGCGACGCACAGAAATTGGCCGCCGCTGAGGCCCGCCTCGCCAAGCTTGAGGACGAAGCCAAGGCGCTCGCCAGCGGGCAGGTGAAAATTGCGACGGAGGCACTGCAAATCGAGCAGCGCCTCGCTGGTCAGGGTGGAGGCGATGCCGCAGCCCGCGTGGCCAAACTCGAGGAGCAGCTGACGGCCATGGCCGCCGCCGCGGCAGCCGATCCACGCGGCGGCACGCGTCTGCAGCAGCTCGCCGAATTGACCGGCAAGGTGCGCGAGGTCGAAACGCAGCTTGCAACGCGGACTGCGCAGTTAAAAACCGAAATGGTTCAGCAACTCGACCAGCGTCTCGCCAAGTCGACCGAGCAGACCGAAAGCGCACGCTCTTTGCTGGCCCAGCGCACCCAGTCCGTCGAGCAGTCGGTTAAATCGATCACGGAAGAAACAACCGCGCTGCGCTCGGGCATGGATGCGTTGAAAACCAACGTGGATACGCGCCTCAAGGAGGCTGCAAAACCGGCCGACGTGCAGGCCGCCATTGCCCCGGTCACAACGAAGCTGACGCAGCTCGAAACCAATGTGCAGAACGTGGTCAAGAGCGAGCAGGACCGCAACGCGACGGCCGGCAACATTTTGCTCAGCCTTGAACTCGCCAACCTGAAACGCGCGCTCGATCGTGGCGGCAAATATGCGTCGGAGTTGGCGGCCGTACAGAAACTGGCCGGTGGCAAGCTCGATCTCGCCGTGCTCGAAAAACAAGCCAACGAGGGCGTGCCCGGCCTCGAACTGCTCGGCAAGGAACTTGCCCGCATCGCGCACGGCATGCTCGACGCCGAAGCCGAACCCGCCGATGCCTCGATTGGCGACCGCATGCTCTCGGGCATCAAGTCGGTGGTGCGTGTCCGCAAATTCGATCATGCACCGGGTGACAAGGGCACAGAAGCGCAGATCGCACGCATGGAGGCAGGCCTCAAGGAAGGCCGCGTCGCCGACGTGATCGAGATCGCCAAGACATTGCCACCAAAAGCGCTGACGCCGGCCGCCACCCAGTGGCTCGCCCGCATCGAGCAGCGCGCCCAGATCGACAAGGCTCTCGGCGACCTCGACGCCAGCTTGAAGACGTCGCTCGCCGGTGGCGCACAGCCGAAGAAGGGAACAAACTGATGCTCCGTCTGGTTCTCTTCCTCGCCGGCATTCTGGCGGTCACTATCGGCCTGCATTGGCTCGGTGAAGTTCCCGGTGACATCGCCCTCAATTGGAAGGGCTACCGCGTCGAGACGTCGTTTTTCCAGGGCGTCTTGCTGCTTGCAGCCCTCATGGCCCTGACAGTGCTCGCCTGGGGTCTCGTCCGTCGTCTGTGGCGCACACCGGCCAGCATCGGCCAGATCGTCACGCGCCGCCGCGAACGTCGCGGTCTCGACGCCATTTCGAGCGGCATGATTGCCATCGGCTCGGGCGACAAAGCGCTTGCGACGCGCGCCGCCGTGCAGGCGCGCAAGTCGCTGCCGAACGAGCCGCTGACACATCTGCTGCGAGCGCAAGCCGCGCAGTTGCAGGGCGATAGCGCCACGGCGCGCCGCATTTTCGAGGGCATGCTGGCCTCGCCCGATACGGAGCAGTTGGGCCTGCGCGGCCTCTACTTGGAGGCCAAGCGCGTCAACGAAGACGTTGCCGCCGAGCAGTTTGCGTCTCGCGCTCTGGGTCTCAACCCAAAGCTCGAATGGCCCGCCCAATCGCTGTTTGATCTGCAGTGCAAGCACAAGAACTGGGAGGGCGCGCTCGAAACTCTGGCCGCCGCCAAGAAGCACGGCCACGTTGACCGCAAGATCGCCGACCGCCGTCGCGCCGTGTTGCTGACGGCCCAGGCGCAGGCGCTCGAAGAGGCGCGTCCGGACGAGGCCATGACGCTTGCCTCTGAGGCACACGCCCTCGCCCCGGATCTCGTGCCCGCCGCGGCCATCGCTGGTCGCGTGCTTGCTGCCCGCGGGCAGACGCCGAAGGCCGCCAAGATCCTGCAACGCACCTGGAAGATCGCGCCACATCCCGACCTCGCTGCCGCCTATGCCTATGCGCGTGCGGGCGACAGCCCGAGCGATCGCATGACCCGCCTGCGCCAGTTGGCCCAAACCACGCCGCAGAGCCTCGAAGGGCCGATTGCGATTGCCACGACAGCGATCGAGAACCGCGATTGGGACACGGCCAAGGCCGCGCTGGAGCCGCTGACGGCGCAGAAGGACCTCACCCACCGCATCGCCACGTTGATGGCGCGCATCGAGGGCGAGGGCTTCAACAACGCCGGCAAGGTGCGCGAGTGGTTCGCCCGCTCCGTGCATGCCCAGCGCGACGCTGCCTGGACCGCCGACGGCGTCGTGTCAGAAAACTGGGCGCCTGTCTCCCCCGTGTCCGGGCGCCTGGACGCATTCGAGTGGCGCGTACCCGTCGAGGCTCTTGAGAAACCTGAGGCGGCACTGATCACGCAGCGTATGGACGACCTCGCCAAACTCGGCGCAACCGCCATGTTGCCCGAGCCGACCACCGCGACGGCACGTGACGAGCGACCTGCCGTTGACGTCGTGCGCACATTGCGTACGCCGCCGGTCGTCGCAGTGAAGGGGAAGTCGCCCGACGATTGGCTGCATGATGACGACGACGCCCCGAAGGACGGCGGCCGTGGCAACGGCAGTCACCCGGCAAAGCGGCCGACAGCTGCGCCGACAGTCTCCGTTGTGCCGGCATCGGCTTCCACCCAGAAGGCGGATGCCTATATCAAGCCGCCGGATGATCCCGGCACCGAGCCGCTCGACCCGAACAGGTCGACGTCACAACTTGAGCGCTACCGGTTGATTGGCGCGAAGACCTGATCACATCTGAACACAGCACAAAGCCCGGCGAACCCCTTCGCCGGGCTTTGTGCTGTCTACTAAATCATCTGCGTGCACATTGAGTGCTATTTTTGTCACTCGACCAAAGTTCGCGGCGCAAGCGTCTACACTAAAATTGCGCGCGCTCTTGCGTCCCGTTCGCCGGCATGTTGCTTACAGACGATCCCGCCACATTTCAATTTTGGGGAAACATTATGAGCCGTTTCATCACGCGCCTCGCTGCGTCCTGCTCTGTGCTTGCCGTCAGCTGTCTTTGGTCCGGGCCGATGCTGGCTCAGACCTACCCGCCGGGCATGCAACCGCTGATCAACACCAACGGCGCGTGGGGTTACCTCGGCTGCATCAGTGTGCCGTCACTGAACAACGGCTCGTTCGGCTGCTGGTCGAGGTATCAGCGCGAAGCAACGGTCTCGATTGATCAATCCGGCAACGTTGTCCTGACCAAGGCGGCCGGCACCGAAAGTGTCTCACTGAGCACCTACCCAGGCAAGGCGTACGCCGTCCATGTTGGCAGCAACAACGGCAATGCCACGGCCAACATCAGCGGCGACCGGTTCAACCTTGCGAGCCTTGCCGGTCCAGATGGCCGGACGACGTTTGTAGCGTTATTGGCGCACTTCAGCGCCATGATTCCATCAAGTGACCTACCCAATTTGCAAGCCAATTTGGCGAAGATCCGGGCCTATGCTGCTGCGCGCGGCTTGGTCGCGGCCGATGGTTCGATCCTGATGACCGACTTCTATCGGGTTGGATCAGCGTACGGTCATGCAGATGATCTGAAGGTACAGGCCGTCAATGGCCGGGTCACCGTCGCGCAGTTCATAGCATCGCTCCCGCCGGGCACCACGCCGGAGGCGATGCAGGCGCTCATCACGCGCCTGCGGCCGGACGCAAATGGCACTGTCAACGTCAACAGCGCGGATGCGCTGCTGTTCAGCTTCATGTACAACCGCCGCTATTACGACACGATCGCGACTGACGCGATGTTCAGTGTGTATGCGAGCGACAGCCGCGGCATCTCGGTTTACTCGCGCAGCGGGGTCGCCACGCTGAACAATGCGGCCGGCATCTACATGCAGGGCGATCGCAATGCGGGCATCCGCGTCAGCAGCGGCCAACCCGCATCGGGCGGTACCGCTGCCATCGCCGGCGGTTCAGCGGTGGTCACCAATTCAGGCGACATCAGTGTCGCCGGCACAGACGGCCGCGCCATCAGCGTCGGCGTCATCGGCGGGCCCTCGATCGGACTGACCGTGCAGATCATGAACAGCGGCGACCTGCGGGTCATTGGAGATCGCGGCATCGGCGTGCGCGCCAACACCACGGCGGTAACCAGCGGCGGCGCGAGCGGCAACGTCAGTGTCGAGAATTCTGGAAGCGTGCTGATTTATGGCTACAACGGTATGGGCATCTATGCTGATGGCGCCGGATCAGCGCGCGTGAACGTGATAAACTCGGGAGCCATCTCTGTCGACGGAACGTACACTTACGGCTCGAATTCCGTGGCAGTCTACGCCGCTCTGGTGCCAGGCGCCACTGGCGGCGGCCGGGCGGCGATCACGAACACTGGAACTCTTCAGGTCAACGGCTACAACGCCTTCGGTCTGTTCGCCAACGGCCTCGGTGGCAGCGCAAGGATCGAAAACACCGGCAACATCAGGGTTGGTGGCGTTGAGACATACAACGCTGTGGGTATGTACGCCCAAAGCATCACGTCGGCGACCGTCGAAAACAATGCCCGGGTCTTCGCCACGACCTCGATCGAAGGGCGGGCGGTAGGTGTGAGTGCTGCAGTTACGGCATCAGCCGAAACGGCGGGCAGCGTTTCGATTGTGAATAACGGCCGCGTCGCTGTCGTCGGTGGCGATGGTTCGACTGGCGTGCGCGCCGTTCTCGACGGGGCTGGGCCAAACACCACGGCGGGGACGGTTTCCGTGGTCAACGGTGGCTATGTCGCCGTCAACGCGGCCGGTGGCATGGGCTTGTTTGCATACAATGGGACTGGTGGTTCGACCTATGTCAGCAACAACGCCGATGTGCGTATGCTTGGCGCAAGTTCAACAATAGGCATACTTGCGGCGTCGTCGCGGCGGAGCGCTGATGATACCTACCAGGTCAACGGCTCGGGCAGCGTCACCGTCGATATCGGCACACTCGGCCGCGTACGCGGTGGGGCAGGCTCGCTCGATGTCGGACCGGAGGGCGGCGGCTCCGCTGCCGTAGTGCTGGCTGGCGGCGCGCATCGAACACTGAACAACGCAGGTCGCATATGGGGCGACAACGGGCTGGCGGTCTTCGTCTACGACTTCGGCGGTCTTTCATCCACGACGATCAACAACTCCGGCCGCATCGACGGCTCGATCTTGAGCAACAGCGCGGCTGCCATCAACGTGTTCAACTCGGGCACGATCTACTCAGGCGCAGCGCTTGCTCTCGGCAGCGGCACGCTGTTGAATTCAGGCATCCTCAGTATTGGCTACAAGGGGCAGGTGGCCACCACGACGCTGATCGGCAATTTTGTCATGGCGCAGGGCGGCCGTGTGATTTTCGACATCGACGGGAAATCGAGCGGCCAACGGGCCGATCTGCTCAATGTCGTCGGTAACATCTCGCTCGGCGGCGGCAGGGTCATTGCAAACGTCATCAGCGGCCCAAATGGTGTCGGCGACCGGTTCACGATTGCTACCGCGTCAGGGTCGATCTCGATTACTGGCGCGTCGATCAGCTCAACGGCCGGCTTCCGCTTCGCGATGGCGGTCGCCGGCAACGGCCACAGCCTCGAACTGACGACGACCCGCATGGGCACGCTGGCCACCATGGCCGTCGCCGCCGATACGGGTTCGGCACGAGCCATGGCCGCACAGCTGACCGCCGTCGAGGATGCAGCCGCGCGGACCGGCAACTCGGGCTGGCGGACGATCACAGATGCCGTCCGGCTGCAGTCCGATGATACCGCGGCGGCGCAGTCGATGGCGCGCTTAGCGCCGATTTCGGGCGCGGCCGATCAGCAGAGCGCGCAACGCAGTGTCGGCGCGTTCGCCAACGCCATGTTGAGCTGTTCCTCACCTGAGGGCGGCGACGGCAAGTTTGCGCGCGAGGAACAATGCCTCTATGCGACGGCCAAGTATCGTCAGCTCAATAGCGATGCGACGTCGAATCAGACCGGGGGCGTTGAAACCGGCCAGGAGTTCATGGCTGGCGTACAGCTGCGGATGTGGGACAACTGGCGCTTCGGCGTGGCCCTTGGCCACGAGGAGGTTCGAGCCAGCCACAAGGATGAGACACAGGCGCTGGGCAATACCTCGGGTGGACGGCTTGTTGGCGGCCTGACCCTGAAGAACCAGTGGGGACCGTGGAACGCGTACCTGTCGCTGGTTGGCTCACAAGGCCGCTTCGACCACACCCGCCAGATCGGTCTTGCAGGCGTTGGCGCCGTCGCCAACTCATCACAGGACATTTCATCCGCCGGTGTGAAGGGGCGCGTCGCTTACACGTTTGATAACGGCGCCTGGTATGTCCGCCCCATGGTTGATGTTGGTACCACATACACCAGCCTCGGCGGCTACACCGAGACTGGCGGCGGCGCGGCCAATCTTGTGGTCGAGCGCGCAAGTATCTGGCAGTCGGCCATCACGCCCGCCCTCCAGATCGGCGGGCAGATCGGCAGTGGAGGCGTGATCGTGCGGCCCTATGCCCGCGTCGGCGCGATGTTCCTGTCGAGCAACGACCTCGTCCTGACCGGTGCCTTTGCTGAAGGCCCTGCTGGGCTCGCGCCCTTCTCGCTGCAGCAAAAGTCCGACAAGGCGTTCCTGCTCATCGACACCGGCGCGACGCTGCAATTTGGCGGCACCGCATTCAAGATCAACTATGAAGGCCTCATGAGCCGCAACACCGACCAGCATGCGGTGACCGGCAAAGTGTCGGTGAACTTCTAGGGCGTAGCGCCTCTTGAAGCCGGACCTTTGCACCCGACTCGTTCGCTTATCTGCGAGCGCGCCCGGCCTTGGCGCTGGTGCGTGACCGGCACATGCGCCCTCCGAAGCACGATCGTGTGCGATTGCCTCCGGATTGGGCGAACGGCCCATTGCCAGAGCCACCGTGATGGTGTTCTTTCCGATCACAGTGCGGACGGCTGAGCTTGAGGAGGTCGGCGGAAGTCGATGTGGGCATTCATTCTGCGCCGTCTGCTGGCGACGATCCCGGTCATCCTCGTGGTCGCCGTGTTCGTGTTCCTGATGCTGCGGCTGACGCCAGCTGACCCGGCCGCGATCATCGCGGGCGATAACGCCAACGCCGAACAGGTGGCGGCGATTCGCACGCAGCTCGGGCTCGATCAGCCGCTGCACACGCAGTTTTTCATCTGGTCCGGCAAGATCCTCCAGGGTGATCTGGGCGAGAGCTTCTTCTTCAAGAAGACCGTCGCCTCGTTGATCGGCGACCGTGTCCAGGCGACATTGTCCCTCGCCTCCTTCACGATTATCCTGGCCATCTGTATCGCGGTTCCGCTGGGCGTGCTGGCGGCCGCCAAGCAAGGCACCTGGATCGACCGGATGGTGATGGGTTTCTCGGTTGCAGGTTTTTCCGTGCCAGTGTTCGTGATCGGCTATCTGCTCATCTATGTGTTCGCGATCACGCTGAATTGGCTGCCCGTGCAGGGGTACACGCGCATCGAGCTCGGCGTCGGCGAGTGGGCGCGGCGCTTGATCCTGCCGTCGCTGACGCTGTCGGTGATCTACGTCGCGCTGATCGCCCGCATGACGCGCACCAGCATGCTCGAGGTGCTCTCGGAAGATTACGTGCGCACGGCACGCGCCAAAGGCCAGGTTGAGCGCAAGGTGCTGTTCCGCCATGCGCTCCGCAACGCCTCGATCCCGATCGTGACCATCATCGGCAGCGGCATTGGGCTGCTGATCGGCGGCGCTGTCGTCACAGAGAGTGTCTACACACTGCCGGGCCTCGGCCGCCTAACCGTCGATGCCGTGCTGGCACGCGATTACCCCGTCATCCAGGCTGTGATCCTGTTGTTCTCGTTGGTCTATGTGATGATCAACCTGCTCGTCGATATCATCTACACCCTGCTCGATCCGAGGATCCGGTACTGATGAGCCAGGATGGTCAAATTGTGCTCGCAGCCGGTGTTGCCGTCGAAGCGCCCGCCGTACGCCGTGCGCCACCGAGCGCGTTCCGGCGCGCCGTTCGCAACCCGTCGGTGATCTTCGGCGGTGTGATCGTGCTCGCCATGGTCATCATCGGGCTGTTTGCGCCGATGCTTGCGACCATGAGCCCGACCGAGATCAACCCCGTCGCGCGCAACAAAGCGCCCGGCTTCGAGCGCACGGTGCGCAACGACAAGGGCGAACAGGTCAAAGTCACCTATCACATGGGCACTGATACGCTCGGTCGCGATGTCTACAGCCGCGTCATCTATGGGGCGCGCGTGTCCGTGATCATCGGCCTGTCCGTCGCGACGCTGTCCGTCTTCATCGGCCTCTTCATCGGCCTGATGTCCGGCTATTTCCGCCGCCTCGACCCCATAATCATGCGCATCATGGATGGGCTCATGGCGATCCCGGCGATCCTGCTCGCGATCGCACTTGTGTCGCTGTTCCCTACGGGGTTCTCCGGCACCTGGATCGGCACCATGCTGACCGGCAGCTGGATCGATGCGATCTTCCCACCCATCCCGCGCGGCCTCGATGTCGTCGTGCTCGCGATCACCGTGCCTGAGATTCCGCGTGTGGTGCGCCTCGTGCGCTCTGTCGTGCTGTCCGTGCGCGAGGAGCCCTATGTGGAGGCCGCCATCACGGTTGGCACCCCCACCTCAAAGCTCATCTGGCGGCACATTCTGCCCAACACCATCGCGCCCCTGATCGTGCAGGGCACATTCATTTGCGCGTCGGCCATCCTGATCGAGGCGACGTTGTCGTTCCTCGGCATCGGCATTCCGCCGGAGACGCCGACGTGGGGCAACATCATGGCTGAAGGCCGCAGCGTCTTCCGCCTGTTCCAGCACTCGATCCTCTATCCCGGCATCCTGCTCGGATTGACGGTGCTCGCCGTGAACATCCTCGGCGACGGCCTGCGCGACACCCTCGATCCCAAGATGGCCAAGCGCGTGTGACCCGGTGTCCAACCGGCCGTGAAGGACGGATAGGCAGTAGGTCAGAGCTCATGCGATAGCTTGTCCCTAGCGTCGCAAGCGCAGCTCAACTCCTGTTTCGGCTGCACATAGAGGGCTTTACAGCGCGGGGCGTCGCGCTAGACTTCTTCATGCCCCAACCCGACATCGTGCGCCCCGACATCGTGCTCCACGGCGCGCCCTACAGCGTTTACACGCGCATCATCCGACTGGTGCTGGCTGAAAAGGCTCTCGACTACCGCTTCGACATGGTCGACATCTTCGGCGCGGATCGCGGCTCTGCGGCGCATCGGGCACGGCATCCGTTCATGCGCATTCCCGCCCTCACGATCGATGGGCACGTGCTCTACGAAACCTCAGCCATCGCGCGCTATCTCGACGAGCGCTGTCCCGCGCCGTCCCTGCAACCGAGCGATGCCGAGGCGCGCTATCGCATGGACCTGATGATCTCGCTGATGGACAACTATGCGTTTCGCGGCATCGTGTGGAATGTGTTTGTCGAGCGGCGGCGCAAACCCGTGGCGGATGAAGCGCTGGTGGCCGCAGGCCTTGAGACGGCCGAGACCCTGTTGGCCGAGATGTCGCGCGCGCTTGCCATAAATCCGTGGCTTGCTGGTGCGAACGTCTCACTTGCAGACCTGTGGGCGGCACCTATGTTCACACTATTCGATCTCACGGCAGAGGGACGGGCCGCCATTTCGCGCGCGCCGGCCGTGCGCCGGTGGCTCGAAACTTTCAGCCTCCGGCCTGCCGCCCTGCAAACGCGCTTTCAGATCGAGGGTCCAGTTTCATGAGTAAGAAACCGACTGGGAAGACATTGGTTCCGACCACATCCCCGCAAGGGGAGTTCTGGGACCAAAGATACACCGAGGCGGGCTTCTCGTTCGGGGAGCGCCCGAATGCCTGGCTGGCTGCACAACGGCCACGCTTCAAGGTCGGCCAACGCGCGCTTGTGCCGGGCGACGGCGAGGGACGCAATGGCGTGTGGCTGGCCGAACTCGGCCTCAACGTCACCACCGTCGATGCCTCGCGCATCGGCGTGCACAAGGCCAATCTGCTGGCCGCCGAGCGCGGCGTGACCATCGACGCCCACGTCGCCGACCTCGCCGCCTGGGAGTGGCCGGAGCGCAGCTATGACGTGATCGTCTCGATCTATCTGCACTGGCCCGAAGATACCCGCGCCGAGATGCACGATCGCATGGTGCAGGCCCTGAAGCCAGGTGGTGTGCTGATCCTGGAGGGCTATGCGCTGCGCCAGCTGGTGTTCCGCGCGGCCGGCAGCGTCGGCGGTCCCGGTGATCCAAGCATGCTGTTCGAGCCCGAGGACATCGAGGAGGATTTCCTCGATCTCGACATCGAGTATCTCGAAGAGGAGCGCGTCAACCTAGACGAGGGCAAGCGCCACAAGGGGGCTTCTGCCGTCGTGCGCTTGATCGCGCATCGCCCCATCGAGGACGACGTGGACGAGGACGAGGCCTGACGCTTGGGCCTGACGCTTGGGCCTGACGCAATCGGGCGCCTGCCGACGCGGTTGCGTTCACCCGTTCATCCCTTGGGGCGTTCGCCGTGCTGGTGGGTTGCGTCCGGACGCCAGCCGGCTGCGAGCTTGCCCGCCTGCTCGATCCAGCGGTCGCGGTCGATGCGGCCGTGCATGCCTTCGATATGGGTCTCGATCCACAAGCACTCGAGCGGTGTCCATTTGGCGATCTGGTCAAAGTGCCAGATGCCCGACGCGTTCAGCTTCGCCTCGAGCTTGTCGGCGACGCCCCAGAGCAGCTTCAGGTCATCGCCTTTGCCACCGCGTGGGGCGGCAAGTGCGGGCGGTTTTACGCCAGGTCCAGCTGTTGCGACGGAAGATTTTGCAGTGGCAGTCGGCGGCATGCCGATTGGCGGTGGCGGTGATACAACTTTACCGCCCGACATGAGGCCAACGGCGGCTGTCGCCGCGGCACCGGCAGTCACGCCAGTCGTAGTGGCCGCAGGCGACGCTGGCGCCGTCGGTGCAGGCGTCGGGGATGCTGGCTTTGCTGCAGGCGCACCTGCGGCCGCAGCAGCAGCAGCTGGAGGTGCTGCAGCTGCGGCAGCCTTTGCCGCGGCTTCAGCCTCCGCAAAACGCTGGCGCCAGGAGCCAATGACGGAGCCATCATACAGGCTCGGATCCTTCAACGTTGTTGCACCACCGGCGGGTGCCGAAGCCTTGCGCCCGATCTGCGAGCCGGTTTTGACAATTTTGCCGGCGGCATAGCCGTCCAGAACTTTTTCAAGCAAGTCAGGCGTCAGATCCTCGTACGTGTCAGCAAAAATCTGCACCATCGGCGCATTCGCGCAGGCGCCGGCACACTCGACCTCTTCCCACGAGAAGTTGCCATCCTCGGACAAATGCTGCTGGTCGTGGTGGATGCGGTTGCGGCACACTTCCTTGAGGGCCTCGGCGCCACGCAGCATGCAGGGCGTCGTGCCGCACACCTGCACGTGCGCCTTCTTGCCGACCGGCGATAACTGGAACTGGGTATAGAACGTCGCGATCTCGTAGACGCGGATGTAGGCCATGCCCAAGCGATCTGCGACCTTGCGGATCGCGGGTTCCGGCAGCCAGCCCGCATGTTGCTCCTGCGCGCGCATCAGCAGGGGAATGACGGCCGAGGCCTGCTTGCCGTCTGGGTACTTCTTGATGGTTGCCTCGACCCACGCCGCGTTTTCAGGCGTGAAGGCAAAATTGGCGGGCTGGTCGGGATGCAGGCGGCGGACGGCCATGGGGTGCCCTTGGAGATGTCGGACGGCAGGCTGAGCCTTGTCCGATCCCCCTCGGGAACGGAACGCGGCAAAGTTGCTCGTTCCTCTGCGCCGCTCTCTAGCGGAGTGCGGCGGCCGGCTCAACCGGGCGGCGTAGCCCGCTGAGATCCTGGCCTATGCAACTCTCTACGCATCGACGTCCAGATCCACCCAGACCGGCACATGGTCAGACGGCTTTTCCCAGCCGCGGGTGAAGGTATCGATGCCGCTTGCCTTCAACAGGTCAGCGGCTTGCGGCGAGAGCAATAGGTGATCGATCCGTATGCCATTGTTCTTTTGGAACGCGCCGGCCTGATAGTCCCAGAACGTGTAAACCTCAGCCCCAGGATGTCCCGTGCGGATCGCATCCGTGAAACCGAGATGCAGCAGGCGGCGGAAGGCTGAGCGGCTCTCGGGCTGATAAAGCGCATCCTCGGCCCAGTTCGCTGGCGTCTTGCAATCGAGGGGCGTCGGAATAATGTTGTAGTCGCCCATCAGGATCAGCGGTTCTTCGTGCGCCAGCAGCGTCCGTGCATGGGCTTCGAGCCGCTGCATCCAGGCGAGCTTGTAGGTGAATTTCTCGGTCCCGAGCGGATTGCCGTTCGGCAGATACAGCCCGCCGACGCGCACCACGCGGCGACCCGCCGGCACGACAGCCTCGATGTAGCGCGACTGCACGTCCGTATCGTCACCTGGCAGACCGCGCCTGACATCTTCGAGCGGCGCCTTCGAGAGCAGCGCCACACCGTTGAAACCCTTCTGCCCGTGGACGGCCACGTTATAGCCAAGAGCCTCGATCTCGGCCGCGGGAAACCCCTCATCGACCGACTTGATCTCCTGCAAGGCAACGACATCCGGGCTCGTCTCTTTGAGCCAGGTGACAAGCCCGTCGATGCGGGCCTTGACGCCGTTGATGTTCCAAGAGGCAAAGCGCATGGCAACGGCCGGGGCTGGTGACGGGGCAAATCTCACTCGAGACCTCGGCCGCATCAACCACGATTGCGCGACCGCGTGAAGCCTGATGCGTCCGGCTCAAGGACGGCCATGGAAGGCGGTAGCGGCTTGACAGGGACGTGTCACTCGCGCTTGTGCGGGCGCATCGGCGCAGCTGGAGTAGAAACGTGGCGGTGATTTTTCCGAAGGCCAGCACGGCGGCGCATCCGGCGCATGACTACGCGCCCTACCGTTCGACCGCGAAGCGCCATCCCAAGCAGCCGCTCGTCATCATGCCGCATACGTTGGGCGAGCTGACCGGTCCTGTCTACGGCCACGAAACCGTAAGACCCGGCGATAGCGACCTGACCAAAATGCATCCGGGCGAGCCGATTGGCGAGCGCATTGTTGTCCACGGCCGCGTGCTCGACGAGGACGGCCGCCCGGTTCCCAACACGCTACTCGAGATCTGGCAGGCCAATTCCGCCGGCCGCTATGTGCACGTGATCGAGGTGCACGACGCACCGCTCGACCCGAATTTCACCGGTGCCGGCCGCGCCATGACGGACGCCGACGGCCGCTATCAGTTCATCACCATCAAGCCCGGCGCGTATCCCTGGGGCAACCACCACAACGCCTGGCGGCCCGCGCACATGCATTTCTCCGTGTTCGGCGCAAGTTTCCTCTCGCGCATCGTCACGCAGATGTATTTCCCGGGTGATCCGCTGTTTGCTTACGACCCGATCTTCCAATCGGTCACCGACCCGCGTGATCGCGAGCGCATGATCTGCCGCTTCGACATCGAGGCGACGCGGCCCGAATGGGCGCTGGCATACCAATACGACATCGTCCTGCGCGGCCGCAACGCGACACCCACGGAAGAGCCGCACCATGACTGACGCTGCGCCCAAGAAACCTGCGGGCATAACCCCGTCAGCAACCGTTGGCCCATTCTTTAAATACGGGCTGACGCCGCAAGGCGCCTACGCCTGGAATGATGCGTTCAGCCCGTCGACGATCACGCCAGATGTGGCGGGCGAACGCATCGTCATTGCCGGCCGCGTGCTCGATGGCGACGGCGCGGGCATTGTCGACGCTTTGGTCGAGATCTGGCAGGCCGACAGCGCCGGCCGCTTCGCCCACCCGCTGCAGGGCGGCGGCGCCAATGCGTCGTTCAAGGGCTTCGCCCGCGCCGACACGGTGAATGACGGCCACTTTCGCTTCGAGACCATTCGGCCGGGCCTCGTGCCTGGACCTGGCGGCAAGCCGCAGGCGCCGCATATCCTCGTGACCGTCTTTGCACGCGGTATGTTGCGCCACCTTCACACGCGCATCTACTTTGCGGATCAAGCTGCCGCCAATGCCGCAGACCCGATCCTGAACCTGGTTCCGCAAGACCGTCGCGCCACGTTGATCGCCGCCCGCAGTGCCGATGGCAGCTACACCTTCGATATCCGCATCCAAGGCGGCGCAGAGACGGTATTCTTCGACATTTGACACTGGACGCCAGCGCGCGGGCATTTTGTTGCACTGCGGAGCCGCGAGGCCTTTTGAGCGAGCACGATGTCGGGTTGCGTCGTTGAGATGCTTGCCGCGTCGCCAAGCGCTGCAAAACCGTCTATGCGCAGCCGAAATTGCGGCTTTCCCGCGCTTGCGCCTCAGGTCCCGCCTCATGTCTGATATCGTCGATGACATCGTGCTTCCCTTCCATTTGCTGGCCTCGCGCATGTCCGGGCGCCTGCTGCGGCTTGGCCCAGCGGTTGATCATATCCTCACACGTCACACGCTGGCCGAGCCCGTCAGCCATACGCTGGGCGAAGCTATCGGACTGACGGCGTTGTTTTCGACGGGGCTGAAGTTCGACAGCCGCTTCACCGACGGTCGCTTCATCATGCAGACCAAATCCGATGGCCCGCTCGGCTTTCTGGTCGTGCACTTCGATTGGCCTGGCCATCTGCGTGCGCACGCCCGCGTGTCAAAGACGCACGCCTCCGAGATCCCGGCTCAAGGCCGCGGCGACCAACCCGCCTTGCTCGGCGACGGCCACCTCGCCATGACCATTCTGCCCGGCGGCAATCTCGAGACCTACCAAGGTATCGTGCCGCTCGGTGGCGTCACATTGACGGAGGCAACGCACACGTATTTCCGTCAGTCAGAGCAATTGCCCACGTTTATCCGCATGGCGGTCGCGCGGCATTTTGCTGGGGGACAATGGCATTGGCGCGTCGGTGGCCTGATGCTCCAATACGTGCCGAAGGCGGGCGGCGATGCGCGCCCGTTGACACCCGCCGAGGCCGACGAACGCGACGCCAGCCTCTATGGCGAGGACGACGAGGATTGGCGGCGCGCCCGCATGCTCGCCGAGACGGTCGAGGATCACGAGTTGCTTGATCCGCTGCTGCCGCCGGAGCGGCTGCTGTATCGGCTGTTTCAGGAGGAAGGCGTCGCCGTATTGCCGGCTGTGCCTCTGGCCGCCAAATGCACCTGCTCGCGCGAGCGCATCGCCGCGTTCCTCGACACATTCGAGCGCAACGAACTCGCCGACATGACCACGCCCGACGGCAAGATCGAGGTCACATGCGAGTTCTGCTCGATGGCCTACCTGTTTGAACCGGCTGATGTGGGGAAGGGTAAGGGCGAGGCAATCGGGTGAACGCGGTCCTGCTCCCTCTCCCCGTTATTCAACGGGGAGAGGGTCGGGGCGAGGGGCGGCTGCTTGCGCCAATGGAGATCGCTCCGTGGGCACGCAATGGACACCCTGCCAGTGGCTCGATCACCGCCTGTGCGGATGCCGCCCCTCGCCCTAACCCTCTGCCCGTGAAGCCCCGTGAAGGACGGGGAGAGGGAACGCGGGGCCTCGGTTTGGAACTTTCGCCAAACGGTCGTCGCCGGCTGCCGGATCAGAGCGTGCAACGCTTCCGCAATCGATTGCGCGGGATGCGAGCCGCGCATTGCGCCGGGACCCTGCAGGAGGCGAAAATGCGCGAGCGCATTTCCGGTTGGGTTGCGCATGCCAAATATGCCGAAACGTGGCGATTGCGCCGCACGATCTTGGGGTGCGGTTTAGATGTTTCATTGCACTCCGAAGCACCCTTTCGTAACTTCGGCGGATGCTGAATTCCAGATATCCGGCGGTAGACGGCCATCCACGCATCGTGATCGATCCGACCGTGATGACCGGTAAACCATGCATCAAAGGGACACGCATTCCCGTTGATATCCTGTTGGACCAATTGTCGGTCGGGGAAAGTGCTGACGAGATCATCAGCGGCTACCTTCGTTTGACGCGAGACGACATTGCCGCCGCTCTCTCCTATGCCGCAGATGCCTTGCGGCCAACGCGTTTGCCGGACGCGGCAGAGTAGGTCTGTATGACCATGCCGCCAGTCTTCGCTGGCGAATGCTTGCGGAGCGAGACCGTCAGCTACCTGAGGGCTAATGCCATCGACATCGTGAGCATCGTCGACATCACTCCGAGCGCGACCGATGTTGTTGTTCTGCTGGAAGCGCTGCAGCGCCAGAGAGTGCTGATCACCGCGGACTACGACTTCGGCGATCTCAGCTTTCGCGACCGAAAACCCGAGCTCGGCATCGTCGTGGTCGCGCTCAATCGCCTGCGAACAACGCTGCACGGGCCGATCGTCCTGGCAGCGTTGCTAACGCATGCGCTGGAACTGGTCGGCGGCTTCTTGAATGTCGAACCTGGACGAACGCGCATGCGACGGCTGACCGGGTCACGATGAGCTGTTTTCAGATAAATGATTGTCCAACCGTCAACCTGCAGCCCGACCCCGACTGGGCCGAGCCGCAGGCCCAACCCTCAAATCTTCGCCGTCCCAGCCTTTCGCGCCGCATCCAGCGCCGCCAGCACCTTCGGTGGTGACATGGGCAGCGCGTAGAAGCGCACACCAGTCGCAGCCGCAACCGCGTTGGCGATGGCCGCAAGCGGCGGTACGATGCCCGTCTCGCCGACGCCGCGCACGCCATACGGGTGGTTCGGATTCGGCACTTCCACGATGATGGTGTCGATCATCGGTAAGTCCGACGCCACGGGGATGCGGTAGTCGAGGAAGCCCGCGTTCTGCAGGCGGCCGTCGGCGCCGTAGACATACTCCTCGTTCAGCGCCCAGCCGATGCCCTGCGCGGCGCCGCCCTGGAACTGGCCCTCGACGTAGCTCGGGTGGATCGCGCGGCCTGCGTCCTGGATGGCCGTGTAGCGGATGATCGAGACCTTGCCGGTCTCGGGGTCGACTTCGACGTCCACGACGTGCGTCGACAGCGACGGCGCCGCGCCGTGGGCGTTGATCTTGGAATATCCAACGATCGGCCCACCCGTTTTGCCCGCGGCTTTGGCAATATCCGCCAATGTCATAGGCTTGTGCTTGCCAGCGTTGGGGCCAGCTGGCCGCACGCTGCCGCCTTCCCACTCGATGGCTTCCTCCGGCAGTTCCCAGAGCTTGCTGGCGCGCTTGATGGCCTCGCGCTTGATGTCGCGTGCGGCCTCAACGGTTGCCATGCCCGACGAGAACGTGGCGCGGCTGCCGCCGGTGAGGAAGTTATAGCCGAGCACTTCCGTGTCGGAGATCTGCACGCGGATCTTGTCGAGGGGAACAGACATCTCCTCCGACGCCATCATGGCGAGCGACGCGCGCAAGCCGCCGATGTCGGGCGTACCGGCCGAGAGCGCCAGCGTGCCATCCTCGTTGAGCGCCAGCGACACCGATGTTTCGCCACCGATGTTGAACCAGAAGCCCGAGGCAACGCCGCGTCCTTGGTTCTTTTTCAAGGGGATCGCGTAGTGCGCGCTGGCCTTGGCCTTGTTCAGCGTCTCGACCATGCCGATCGGGCCGAATGTCGGGCCATAGGCGGCCTTGGTGCCTTGTTTCGCGGCGTTCTTGAGGCGCAGCTCCAGCGGATCCATGCCCACGGTCTTAGCGAGTTCATCGATCACGCACTCGACCGCGTATTCCGAGATCGGCGCACCCGGTGCGCGATAAGCAGCCACTTTCGGCCGGTTGACGCAGACGTCGTAGCCGAACGCTTTGACGTTCGCCATGTTGTACGGCGCGAAGGCGGTCATGCATGCCGGTCCGAGCGGCGAGCCCGGGAAGGCGCCAGCCATCAGCTTGATCTCGGCTTCGCCGGCCGTGAATGTGCCATCCTTCTTGATGCCCATCTTGACGCGCACGACGCCGCCCGAGGTCGGGCCCGTGGCGCGGAACACCTCTTCGCGCGTCATGACCATCCGCACAGGCTTGCGGGATTTGCGCGACAGCGCGAGAGCCAGCGGCTCAAGATAGACGACGGTCTTGCCGCCAAAACCGCCGCCGATTTCGGCCGCGGAAACCTTGATCTTGGACACGTCCCAGCCGAGCAGGCGCGCGCAATAGGAGCGCACGACCCAGTGCCCTTGCGTCGACACCCACAGTTCGCCTTTGCCATCTTCAGAGACGCTGGCGACGCAGGCATGTGGCTCGATGTAGCCCTGGTGCACAGACTGCGTGTGGAACGTGCGCTCGATGACGTGGTCGGCGTCTTTGAAACCGGCCGCAATATCGCCCAGCGCGAACTCGGCGCGAGCGGCGACGTTCGAGTCTGTCGTCGGCGCCGGCTTCACGCCGCCCGTCTTCATGCCCGCATGCAGGATCGGCGCGTTCGCCGCCATGGCGGCTTCGACCTCGATGACGTGGGGTAGGATTTCGTACTCTACCTTGATCAGTTTCAGCGCGCGCTTGGCGACGGCGTCGCTGGTGGCGGCGACGGCTGCGACGGCATGGCCCTCGTAAAACACCTTGTCGCGGGCAAGCACGTTGCGCGTCATGAAGTGGAAGTTGGCAGAGCCTTCGCCAGCGCCGAATTCGACACTGGCATGGTCAGGGAAATCAGCCGCCGTGACGATGGCTTTTACGCCTTCGAGCGCGGCAGCGGCCGTCGTGTCGATGCTCTTGATGCGCGCGTGCGGATGCGGCGAGCGCAACACGCGGCCTGTGATCTGGCCGGGCATGTGCAGATCCGCGCCGAAACGTGCGCGTCCTGTGACTTTGTCGATGCCGTCAGGACGCACAGGCCGCGTGCCGATGACTTTGAAGGCGGATGAGGATGGAGGGGCGTCTTGCATGGTGGGTGTCCTTGCGAAAGTGTCAGTCTGATCAGGCTTCAAGTCGTGGTGCGAGAGAAGAGGTGATTGAGATCTCTCGATGTGTGAATGATCCGCAGAATTTCGATTTGTCCGTCACCGACCCTGTAGGCGAAACAGTAGCTGTCAACGAAGCGAGCGCGCACGCCCGTACCCCATTCCGGCCGTGGCACGCCAAGTCTCGGGAATTCTCCAAACTTCATTACTGCAGCCTGCAACTTGTCCACGTACGCGCAAGCGAAGGCCTTGTCGCGCTGAGCGAGCCAGTCGAACACCGACACCAGATCGGTCTCAGCAATCGGTGTCAGAACGACCTTCATGTCCCGGCTTTCGAGACCAGTCTGGCCCGAAGACGTGCGAACACCTCTTCAGCTGGAATGAGTTCTCCGCGATCCGCTTGGTCGATCCCAACCTGGATCGCGGCTTTCAGCTTGGCGTCCATCGCCCTGCGCGTCTGTTCATGTTCATCGAGTAGGGCAAGACCTTCGAGAACGACGTCAGCAGGATGCTCAAACGCACCACTTTCGACGAGTTCGCAGACCAAGTCAGCGTAGGGTCCGGCGGCGCGGACATAGTCGTCGCGGGTGAAGGCACGCTTCGGTTCGTCACCGGCAGGGTGATGTGAAGGCAAAACATGATCAAGCGCAAACATCACCGCATCGTCAGCTGACTCGAAGCGGCCGTCCGCGATGGCTTGTTCCACCCAGCGCTGATGATCGGGCGAAAGGGTGATGCTTTGACGGGTAGAATGAGCCGTACCATCGGCTTGATAGGGCGCCGTGACCTGTTCCTCGAAACCCTTACCCAACTTGCTCATGGTTCAGCTCCAACCTGCTTAATGCGGCGAAACCGATCCCGGCCCCGCCGCAGTCAACCTTACACCCGCGCTGGCATCTTGCGGATGTCCGCCGCAGCCGCCATCACGGCGCGCACGATCTTGTCGTAGCCGGTGCAGCGGCAGAGGTTGCCCGCAAGCCAATAGCGGACCTCCGTCTCGCTCGGATCCGGGTTCTTCTCCAGCAGGGCCTTGGCCGCCACCAGAACGCCCGGCGTGCAGATGCCGCATTGCAGCGCTGCATGCTCCAGGAACTTCTCCTGCAGTGGATGCAACTTATCGCCCGACGCCAGGCCCTCGATCGTGCCCACAGATTTGCCGCCGGCTTCGACGCCGAGCATCAGGCACGAGCAGATCAACCGGCCGTCGACGGTGACAGAGCAGGCGCCGCAATCGCCCGTCGAGCAACCTTCCTTTGTGCCCATGAGGCCGAGCTGGTTGCGTAGCACATCGAGCAGCGTCTCGTCGGGCGCAACGAGCACCTCGATCGGATCGCCGTTCACTTTCAGATGCACATGATGCTTGGCCATCAGTAGAGCCCTTTCACGGTCTTGCCCTGGGCGCGCGCGAGCGCGTTGGCGATGGTTCGGCGTGCGAGCACGGCCGCGATCTTGATGCGGAATTCTTTGGTACCACGCTTGTCGTCGATGGGCTTGCACGCATCCGCGCAGGCGGCAGCAGCTTTGTCGATCGCCGCAGCATCGACAGTGGTGCCAATGAGAGCCGCAGCCGCATCTTTCACCACCAGTGCCGTGGCGGCAACGGCGCCTAGTGAGATGCGCGCATGTGTGCATTTGCCCGCCGCATCGAGGTTGAGCGAGACGCCGCAGCCGACGACGGCAATGTCCATCTCCGTGCGCGGGATAAAGCGCAGGTAAGCGTCGCCGCCATGCGCGCCACGCGGTGGCAACAAGAACGAAATGACGAACTCGCCCTTGGCAAGCGAGAGTTTACGCACACCCGTGACGACCTCTTCGACAGCGACATCACGGCGACCGTTCGGGCCGACGATGGTGGCTTTCGCGCCGGCGGCAATCAGCGCTGGGACGCTATCGGCCGCGGGCGAGGCGTTGCACAGGTTGCCGCCGAGCGTCGCGCGGCCCTGGATCTGCGTCGAGCCGATCAGGTTTGCGCCCTCGACAAGGCCGGGCCAGATCTTCTTCAGCGTCGCATGCTCTTTCAACTCGGCACCCGTCACGGCCGCACCGATGCGATAGCCGCCGGCTTCTTCCTTGATTGTGCGGGTTTCGGTGATGCGCTTGATGTCGACGACCAAGACAGGATCGAGAACGTCCGTGCGCATCTGCACCAGCAGATCGGTTCCGCCCGCGAGCACGCGCGCGAGGCCCGCCTCAGCGGCAAGCAGTTTGGAGGCCTGTTCAGCCGTATCCGGAGCTTCATAGCGCATGGGGACCTCAGGTCGCTTTGGTCGGGGGTTCAAGTAGACACTAGCGGCTGTGGCGAGAATGGCAACCGGGCCGAACCAGCGGGGCCGGACCGCAACACCTGCAGGCGAGTTGCGCCGTGGGCGCTGGGCTTGTCCGCGCGAGCTATGCCATAGGGCCGTCTCAGGCGGGCGGAGGCGCATCTCATGAGCAATGAACAACAGCTGCGCGAGAAGCTGCGCAAGATCGAGGCCCTGTTTGCGGGCGCCGGCACACCCGGCGAAAAACAAGCCGCCGGCGCCGCGGCCGAACGCATCCGCAGCCAGCTGCAGGACGCCGGGCGCACCGAACCAGTCATCGAGCTTCGCTACAGTATCCCCGATCAATGGCAGCGGCGGTTGTTCATCGCGCTCTGCCGTCGCTACGGCCTGAAACCGTTCCGCTATGTGCGCATGAAGCGGCAGACACTTGTGGTCAAAGGCCCGCGCACGTTCCTCGAACGCATCCTGTGGCCGCAGTTCGTCGAGCTGTCCGGCGCCCTGACGGCCTACCTCGACGAGGTCACGGACAAGGTCATCCGCGAGGAAGTACACGGCGAAACACGGGAAGCCGACGAGGTCGCAGAGCCGAAGGGTTTGATGGGTGGATAGGACGATGCCTGCTTTGGGCCAGATTCGGACGCGGCCACGCCATCCAAATTCAACGGTGTCCCGGAATTTGGCGTGCCCTTCGCACGACAAATATCCGGGATCCTACTCTGAAAGAAGCACGGGCCGGGATCGCGGTGCCGGGTTGGGTTGTATCATGCGGCGCGGCTGAACTCGACGGTGAAGCCGA
>JANMGQ010000175.1:0-8232 GCA_031374735.1 Hyphomicrobiaceae bacterium
GATTACAAAACAACGCACCCTCGCTAGCCAAGGAGAGTTAGGCACTTTCGCCGGAAGAGACCTACCATGAAGCTGGAACTTTGTGCAGCCGATGTCACCGCCTTGACTGGGTCCATGACGGCAGTTGCTGCGGCGGATCGCTTATCAAATGACTTGTACCGCGTTCGGAGTGAACAGGCGGCATCGTCGATCTCGGCGTGGAACTCGACGAACGATCGTCGCGGTCAGCCCGTAAAATGGGGCTTCGTCCGGTAGGGCTCCCATGAGTTCAACGACCTTCAAAGACGCCCTGCGTGCGAGCTTGCCGCGCGGGATCGCGGGCAAGGACCACGCCCCGGTCTCGGCCGGGTGGGGCGACGTATGGGCTTCGGGCGACAAATTTCCGTACGGCAAGGACACCGTCAACGGCCGTCGCGGCGTGTTCCTCGGTTACGATGGCGAAGGTGCTCAAGGGCGGCCGGTCGGGTTCACCGACGACCGGCATGTCATGACGATCGCCGGTTCGCGCGCCGGCAAGGGCCGATCTCTGATCATTCCCAACATGCTGATGTACGAAGGCTCGGTTCTGGCCATCGATCCGAAGGGGGAGCTGGCGCGCATCACCAGCCGGACACGCGCCGAGATGGGCCAGCGCGTTGTCGTGCTCGATCCGTTCGGTGCCAGCCTCAAGGGCTGCAAGTCCGAGGGACAGCGCGAAGCGCTGAAGGCACGCCTTGGTCACTACAATCCGCTCGACGCGCTGGACCCGACTTCGGACACGTTCATCGACGACGCGGCCGTCATCGCCAACGCGCTGATCAAGGACAGCCGGTCTAGCGATCGCTTCTGGGCCGACAGCGCAAAGGTGCTCCTGCATGCGATCATCCTGTTCGTCTTCACCCTACCGAAAGACGACCGCAATCTCTGTATGGTCCGGGATCTGCTGGCTCTCAAAGGCGCGTTTCTGACAGACGCCGCGCGCCGGCTCGAGATGAAGCCTCAGGCAGCACTCTGGCGCTTGATGATGAGTACCGGCGACGCGTTTGAAGGCAGCGTCTCATCGGCCGGCAACACGTTCGGCGAGATGCACGACAACGGCATCTCGTCAGTGTTGTCGACGGCGCGCACCGAGACGGCCTTCCTCGACAGTCCACGCCTGCGTAAAACCCTACGCAAGAGCGACTTCAGTCTGAGCGACCTCAAACGCGGCGCTGTGACTGTGTTTCTGTGCCTGCCGGCCGGGAGGATGCTGTCGCACGCCAACTGGCTGCGTACGATCATCGATCTCGCCATGTACCAGTTCGAGGACGATATCACAGAAACGAAAATCCCTGTGCTGATGGTCCTCGATGAGTTCCCGGTGCTCGGCTATATGCGCACCATCGAGGCGGCCGCTGGCCAGATTGCCGGGTTCGGCGTGAAGCTGTGGACCATCGTCCAGGACATCACCCAGCTGCAGCGGCTTTACCGCGACACCTGGGAGACGTTCGTCGCCAATTCCGGTGTTGTCACGGCTTTCGCCAACACTGATGCCACGACCTTGAAATATCTTTCCGAGGCGCTCGGGAGGTTGACGATGGACATCGCCAAGGACAGCGGCGCGTCAGCGGCGCAGATGCGGGCCGGCGCGGCATTGACGCAAAAGCAGTCTCGCGATGATCCGCTGCTCGCGCCCCACGAAATCGCGATCCACTTCGGCCGCGACACGCGCCGCCTGCTGGTGCTGCCGGCAGGATTGCCGCCGCTCGGAATTCAGCGCGCGCTCTACGACAAGGACGCAAATTTTCAGGGGAAGTTCGATCCATGACGAAGCGTGCCAAAATACTTGTCAAAGTCTTTGAATTCGGGATGTTCCTGGTGGCTTGGATCGGCTCCTCCGGGTTAATGTCATGTGCCCTGGCGTATCTGTCGATTGACGGATTTTCCTGGTCAGCATTCATCCAGTCCTTTCAATCGTTCCTGATTATATTCGTAGTCGTATACTTTATTCGGTGGAGCATGCTATTTATTTCAAGCGGTATGGGTCTTAGTGGGTCGAAAGTGCACGCGACGTCAAATGTTTCGGGTACTCTCGCACAGCTTCTGGTGCATCGCGATCAGGGAAAAAGCGAAATACATGAGTTGTGTCGCCAAATTTCCGGAATTGGCAATCTCGAATGCGGGCTCACAGTCAGTATCAGATCGTTGCTGACGTGATCGTTGCTGACGTTGACAAGCTGTCGCAGTTCCGTGAAGGTTCGACAGACTCTCGGCAGACAGATTGAACAAGCATGTCGCAGAAGACGAACACGCCCACAGAGCCGGACTGGCTGAACCCGGCGAATGATCGCAAGACGCCCGACACAGACGCAGAACTCGACAGGTTCGCGATGGACTTCATCGCGATGAACCGAGACGTGCCGGTGTGGCGGAACCTCATTGCGAAGGTTGGCGAACAAGAAGCGATCGCCGTCGCAAGGCAACGTCTTGCTGCTCGCGATCCGCGCAGCCTCCTCAACTTGACGCCTATCGGCCCAGTGAATTGACCAGCGGCCTGGATCGGCAGCCACCCCTATCGCGTCGGCCGGCCGACAACTCTGCATCTCGTCAGCGTTCGATGTTCGTGCTGCGACCGGACGGTTCCGGAGCTCGTGCTGCCGACGCGCGTCATCGCCCCGCTCACCATGCTAACCCAGGCCGTCTTCGTTCTTGCGGCACACTCGAAGGCTGCAAACAGTGGGAAAGCGGACAGGAGGAGCAGGCGCAGTCGCTGTATGGCCTTTCGAATTGATCACGTGCGCAATCGGCTGGTGCACGATAGAGTTCGAACGATCAGTCCGATCCGCCCGCTCATTGAGGCTCGCGATGAACCTCAGACAGCTCAAGTATTTTGTCGGAATCGTAGAAGCCGGCAACATGACACGGGCGGCTGAGACTCTGCACGTGGCGCAGACAGCCTTGAGCACACAGATCAGGCTGCTGGAGGATGATCTGGGCGTGCCATTGTTGGTGCGACATTCGCGCGGAATCGAACCAACCGAAGCGGGCCGGTTGTTGTTCGCACGCGGTCAAGCACTTTTGCGCCAGGTCGAGGACGTCAGAAGCGAAGTCACAAAACTTGCAGCGGATCGTGTGGAAACCGTCCGATTCGGCATCACGCCGGCCCTTATGCTGGCAATCGGCGCCGACTTGATCGACCTGGTCCGCGAAACCGTTCCGCATGTCTCGTTCAGAGTTGTCGAAGCGATGAGCCACGTCCTCATCGCCAATCTGCTGGCGGGCGAGATCGATGATGCGCTGTGTTACGATGCTCCGGACCAGTCGCAAATTGTACGGCGTGCGCTTCTGCAAGAGGACCTGGTCTTCGTAACGCGCCCTGACGCGGTGAAGCGCCGGCAAGTCAGTCTTTCCGATGTCCTGGACGAAACGCTGGCGATGCCGGATGCGGCAGACACCGTCCGCCGGGCCGTTGCCAGGGCAGCGCGTGACCTTGGGCGGGAGTTGACTGTCACATACGAAGTTCGATCCATCGCTGCCATGAAGAGCCTTGCACAGCGCGGCAGTGCGTCCTGCGTCCTTCCGCTGGCGTCGGTTGTTGCCGAAGTCAAAGTTGGTGAACTCGTCGCGCTACCGATCGTGCAGCCGCCGATCCGGCGCATGCTGTATCTTGTGTCACCGGCGCAGCGCACACCACGGCGCTGCGATGCAGCTCTGTTGGCTGCAGTCGAGGCATCCCTCGGCAATCTCGTCGCCTTGCTCGGTCGGCTCGCACACCCGTTGAAGGGCGGGCAGGACTGACCCTTGCCAGCGGATATCGCGCGCGCTGCCATCATACATCCATGTTGGATTTCCGGTTCCAGATGTTGCCATCTGTCGGCACCAACGTACCCGAAGGATGCTCCCCATGGCTTTGGATGACACCGGCTTGCGCCGGGAACTCGTGCTGGCAAGCCACGTCCTGGCACATGAGAACATTCTCGACGGCTTCGGCCATGTGAGCGCCCGTCATCCAAGTCGCCCAGATCGGTTTGTGATTTCCACAGTTATCGCGCCGGAACTCGCGTCCGTCGAAGATCTCGTTGAAGTGGACTTCAATGGGGACGCCGTGCCGCCCTGCGATGGCCGCCTCTTTACAGAGCGATTTGTTCATGCCGCCGTCTACGCGGCGCGGCCCGACGTCATGGCGGTATGCCACCATCACGCTCCGGCCATTCTGCCGTTCTGCGTTTCAGGCATACCATTGGTGCCGGTGGTCCACCTCGGCGCCACCATGGGCACCTCGGTGCCGTTCTGGGACAGTCAGGATGAGTTCGGCGATACGAACCTCCTCATTGCGACAGCGGAGCAAGGCGAGTCGATGGCGCGGGCCCTCGGTCCCTATTGGACTCTGCTGCTGCGGCGGCACGGCGCAACAGTTGCGGGTCGCTCGGTTCGCGAACTCGTCTTCCGTTCGATTTACGGGGCCCGCAACGCCGAGGTTCAGCGCCAAGCCTTGGCACTGGGAAAGGCACCTGCCCTGCCGCCCGCAGAGGCGCTCGCAGCCGAAGAGTTCAACCTGAAACCCATTGCGCTCGATCGCAACTGGGAACGGTGGCGCCGACGGGCCGCGCGCATCGCCTGAAGCCCAACGAGAAGTCGCCCTCACCAAGGACAAGATCCATGCCCGCCACCAATCGACGTATTCTTCTCTCCGGTCTGTCGCTGAGCTTGATCGGCGCGACGTCGCTGGTGCGTGCCCAATCGACTGCGTATCCGTCGCGTCCCATCAAGGTGATCGTGCCGTTTCCCGCAGGTGGAGCAGCCGATATCACCATGCGACTGATCGGGCCGAAAATGTCAGATGGGCTCGGCCAGCCGATCGTGATTGAGAACCGACCGGGCGCAAATGGCAGCATTGGTGCGACGGCCGTTGTGCGTTCTGAGGCCGATGGACATACGTTGCTGTTTGCCCCGCGCGAAGTGTTCAGCGTCAACCAGAGCCTCCAGGCATCGCCCGGTTACGATCCGCTGAAGGATTTTGCTCCCATCGGAGTCGCCACGGAGGGGCCATACCTGCTGATCGTGCACCCCTCGCTCGGCATCAAAACCATGGCCGAGTTTCTGGCGCTCGCACGAACGCGGGAGCTGACCTATTCGAGCTTCGGCATTGGCAGCATGGCCCATCTCAATCCTGAAGCTCTGGCAAAGCATGCCGGCGTCACTTTCCTGCATGTGCCGTTCCGTGGCGGCCCGCCTGCGTTGCAGGCAGTTGTCAGCGGCGATGTCGGCTTCTCGATTTCGACGCCGCCGAATGCGCAAGGGTTCATAAGCGACGGTAAAGTCATCGCGCTCGTGGTCGGGGCTGAGAGGCGGCTCTCACAGGCGCCAGACGTGCCGACGCTCGCAGAAGTAAACTTGCCGACCCACGTTTTGGCGCCGGCTGCGTTTGCCATGGCCGCGCCGCGCGGTACTCCAGCGACGATCGTTGCGAGATTGAATGCCGAACTTAATCGTGCCCTCGCGGCAGCAGACGTTCAGGCAGTGTTGATGAAGTCAGGGCTCACGCCCGCAGGCGGCACCCCAGAGGTACTCGCCAATATGATCGCGGTCGACAGCGCGCGTTTCGCAATTCTCATCAAGGACTTGAAGATCAAGCCTGAGTAAATGCGCTTCAAGCTCGGTGCAATGTTCCTGCGGGTCTGTTGTACGTTGGAGAGCAGACCACCTTGGGACGCGCGTGAGGCGATGTTCGATGCACCCTTCTGGCCCAGTCCCCTTTTGTGCTCACCGGTCGGTCCAGGAGGGACAGCGGACGCGATCTCCGCGCGGCCGACGCCCCGATTGTCGAGGTGACGAATGACGGCTTTCTCTGCATCTCGTCCGCCGTTACCTCACGCCCGTGTTGTTCCCGTGCAATGCCCCGCCCACTTCTCCATCAACGCCCGCCGCTCCTCCAGGAAATCCGTGCGCAGGTACGCGGCGACGACCTTGTTGCCGATGCTGTGGGCGAGGGCGGCTTCGGAGACTTCGTGCGGTGCTTTGGCGCACTCTGATGCCCAGACCTTGGAGCTGGCGCGGAAGCCGTGGGCGGTGGAGTCGAGCTTGGCGTCGCGCAGCAGTTTCGTGAAGGTCATATCGGACAACGGCAAGCCGAAGCGTGACGGGAACACGAGATCGCTGTTCGGGTTCAGGGCACGGGCGTGCGCCAGGATTTCGAGGCAGCGTTTACTCAAGGGGATGCGGTGCGCCTCGCGTGCCTTCATACGCTCGCGCGGTATCGCCCAGGTTGCGCCGGAAGTGTCAAATTCGGACCAGACCGCACCTCTCGTCTCGCCGCTGCGGGTGGCGGTCAAGATCAGGAACTCCAACGCGAGGGCCGTGACCGGTAGGCGACGTGACGCCGGCACGTTATGCAATTGCTCGATGAATGCGGGGACGTCCTTCCAGGGCATCGAGGCGTGGTGATTGGGCGCGCGGTGCTTGGTGCCGAGTTCGTCGGCGACGCCCATGCACGGCGACGCCGTTTTCCGGACGCCGCGGACAATGGCGGACTTGAACACCAACTCCATGCGCTGGAGCACGCGCTTGGCCGTCTCGGGCTTCTCGAACCAGATCGGTGTCAGCACTTCGAGCACTTGCCCGGTCGAGACGGTGGCTACCGGTAAGTCCCCGATTTTCGGGAACACGTAGGTCTCCATGGTCGAGGTCCATTGCTTCAGGTGCTTGGCGTTGGACAGCTGCTGCTCGCGCTGTACCAGCGTCGTCTTGAACATCTCGCGGAACGGCGTGCCGGCCAAAACTTCCTGACGCTCTTCCTCGCGAATATCGACATCGACCTCGGCCGCCTTGCGCACCTTTTCGGCTGCATCACGTGCGGCATCGAGTGAGACTTCCGGATACGACCCCAGCCCTCGCTCGATGCGTTTGCCTGCTATGGTGACCCTCATGACCCACCGCTTGGCACCTTTCGGGCCGACGACGACACGCAGTCCGCCGCCGTCCTCGTATTTGCCGGGTGATTTCAACGCTTTGACCTTTACGGCCGAAAGCTTCTTTGCGACATGTCCGCCAGCCATTTGAAGGTCTCCGCCTATCCCCCAATTTATCCCCCACTTGTGCTGAGAAGCGGGGAAACGCGACGGATCAGGATAAGACGAGCCCAGCGGCTAATCAACGGGCGTTACAGCGTTTCTTCGGCGATTTGAGACGGGCGGAGACCTGCTGAGACAGGTCATTGGCGGATGGGGAGGCAGCATCTTCTAGGGACGCCGAGCGTCGAGATGAGACGTTTTGATCCATCACAATACTGCGCAAGTAACTGAGATATTTAGATATACCGAAGAAACTTAGGCACAGCAAGGATCTCACGAAGCCTCACGTCGCAGCATTGCAGCGCATTGTTTTGTGGGAGAGGTGTGGGAGAGCTTTAGTTAGTGCGATTGCCGGAGCCTCCGCCATGCCGAGAAATGCTGGATCGAACCGCCTCAAGCCACTGCAGATCAAGAATTTCAAGGGGCCTGGCGTCCTTGAAGATGGCGCTGGTTTACGTCTGGTCGCCAACGTCGCCGGCTCGCGCTGGTGGGCGCTACGGATCATGATCGCTGGAGTTAGGAAAGACTACGGCCTTGGCAGCCCTGTCTCCGTCACTCTGGCCAAAGCGCGTGATCGCGCCATCGACTTGCGGCGCGCCCTGAAGAACGGCTTGCCCCCGCCGAACTGGAACGAGACGGCAGCGCCGGCCAAGGGGACGAGCGTGACCAATCCGTCGACCAGCCCGACATTCTCTGGCCCGACATTCGAGCAGGCGTTTGAGGCCTACTTCAAGTTCAAGGTGCGGCGGCTGAGCAATCCGAAGCACGCGGCTCAGTGGCGTTCGACCATGCGTGACTACGTGTATCCACACATCAAGGATCGTCCCGTGGCCGAGGTCACGCCGCGCGAGGTGATCAAGCTGCTTGAGCCGATCTGGGAAACGCTGCCTGAGACCGCGCGCCGCGTGCTGCAGCATCTGCGCAATGTGTTCGACGCAGCGATTGTTCAGGGAGACCGGATCACTGCGAACCCGACGACCGGCGTCTCCGATGTTCTTGGCCGCGAGCGGACCGACAAGCGGCACCATGCGGCTCTGCCCTTTGTTGACGTACCGGCCTTCATCCTAGTGTTCCACTTCAATCAGATGATTCCCATCTGGCCGCAAATCAGTCAGTAAGCGGTTATGAGACGCGATGACATCTGCCTTTTCGTCAGCCCTGCCAATAGGGAGCGGCTGAATGCGATCGTGGCCGATCGCAATAG
>JANMGQ010000237.1:0-65218 GCA_031374735.1 Hyphomicrobiaceae bacterium
GTTCGCGCTTCACACGAACTGGCAATCAGCGAGACAGTCTCGATGAAGAAACCACCAACTGGAGAGCCGTATGCGGGAAAACCGCCCGTCCGGTTCGGAGGGAGGGGTCGGTGCAAGCCGATTCCTACCCCTATTTACCTCTGTCCGTAACGCAAGAGTGCCAATACGCGAGAAGTAAGGATTCCGGATATACCTACCGCGCCGCGGCGCGACAGGTATTCCGGGATGACGATGATGGTTGGACAGTCAATATTCTGACCGCTGGTGTAAACCCCTCCCTCAGCCGCCGATGCTATAGCCACTGCCGCGCACCGTCCGGATCGGGTCGCCTTCATCTCCACGAATGAGGGATCGACGCAGGCGACCGATGTGTACGTCGACGGTGCGTTCGTCGATCTCTGCCGTGTTGCTCCAGACGCGATCAATCAACTGATTGCGTGTCAGCACACGCCCCTTAGCCTCGAGCAGCACTTCGAGAAGGCGATACTCTGTTGGCCCAAGCTTGACCTCACGCATGCCGCGCGTGACCCGATGGGAGGCGCGCGAGAGCACGACATCACCCGCGTCCAGCGTCTCCGCCACCCGTTCGGGCGCGGAGCGTCGGATGATGGCTCCGACCCGGGCCATGAGTTCGGGCACCGAGAACGGCTTCACCACATAGTCGTCGGCTCCGGTCTTCAGGCCGCGAACACGATCGATTTCCTCGCTGCGCGCCGTCAGCATGAGGATCGGGATCTGCGGAATGGTCTTGGAGCGGCGGATCTGGCCGCACAGATCAATGCCCGACATTTCGGGCAACATCCAATCGAGGATGAGCAAGTCGAACAGCTCGGTCTCCAGTTGCACGCGGCCGTCCTCGGCCGTCATGGCGGCGACCACCTCGTAGCCGGCGGCTTGCAAATTGTACTGCAGCAGCGTGCTGACTGCCGCATCGTCTTCGATGACAAGGACGCGCGCCGGCATGTCAGCACTCCGTCCGAGGTGCCGGAGTGATCATGACGCGGCTTGTATCCTCCCCCTTCGGCCGCGCGTCGGCGACAGGCTGCCCGGTGACCAGATAAACGATGTTCTCGGCAATATTGGTCGTGTGGTCGCCGATACGCTCGAGGTTCTTCGCTGCAAACAGCAGATGCGTGCACACGCCGATGTTGCGTGGATCTTCCATCATGTACGTCAGCAGTTCTCGAAACACGGAATTGTAGAGGGCATCGAGACGTTCGTCGCTCCGCCACACTGCCAGCGCACGTTCAGCGTCGTTTGCCGCCAGCGCATCCAGCACGTCTTTCAGTTGGCGATGCGCCAGCTCCGTCATGTGCTTGAGGCCATTCATCAGCGTGCGCGGATGGCTCTCACCGGCCAGAGCAATGGCGCGCTTGGCGATGTTCTTGGCGAGATCACCGACACGTTCAAGATCACCCGCAATTTTGAGCACCGTCATGATGTGCCTGAGGTCGTTGGCCATCGGCTGGCGCTTGGCGATCATGTAGATCGCCCGCTCTTGCACGCGCCGTTCGAACTCGTCGATCCGACGATCATTCGCCGCCGCCGTCTCTCCAAGCGCCGCATCGCGCTTCTCCAAGGCCTGGAACGCATCAGCCAGCAGCTTTTCCGCGTGCCCGCCCATCTCCGCCACGAGGCGGTCGAGTTCGGCAAACTCAGCGTCATAGGAGCGAACGATATGTTGGGGCATGGCAACCTCCTCCTCAGATGCAGCGCGTCAGCCGAACCGACCGGTGATGTAATCCTGGGTCCGCCTGTCAACAGGAGCCGAGAAAATTTGCTCCGTCGGTCCCTCCTCGACGAGATCACCGAGGTGAAAAAACGCCGTGCGTTGCGACACGCGGGCCGCCTGCGCGAACGAGTGGGTAACAATGACAATGCAGAACGTGCGGCGGAGTTCGTCGATCAGTTCCTCGATGCGCGCGGTCGCGATCGGATCAAGCGCCGAGCACGGCTCGTCCATCAGGATGATTTCGGGGTCGATAGCAATGGCGCGCGCAATGCACAGGCGCTGCTGCTGACCGCCTGAGAGCCCTGTGGCCGCATCGTTGAGGCGGTCCTTCACCTCACCCCACAGGCCCGCCTTTTCCAGACTGCGCTGAACGATGGGTTCGAGGTCCGCGCGCGACTTGCCAAAGCCATGAATGCGCGGGCCGTAGGCGATGTTTTCAAAGATCGATTTCGGAAACGGGTTCGGCTTCTGGAACACCATGCCGACGCGCGCGCGCAGTTCCACCGGATCAACAGTGGCGGCATATATATCGGCATCATCGATCCTTAACGAGCCCGAAACGCGGCAGCCCTCGATCGTGTCATTCATGCGGTTTATGCAACGCAGGAACGTCGACTTGCCACAGCCCGATGGGCCAATGAACGAGGTCACGGCGTTGGAGCCGATGTTGACGTTGACGTCCTTGAGGGCATGCTTCTCGCCATAGTGAACGTTGACCGCGCGCGCGACGATCTTGCCCTCGTCCGCGGCGCGGGACGGGCGTGCGCTGCCGGATGGCATCGTTGTTGGCATCGCATCCATGAGTTACCCCCCCTCACCACTTCAGTTTCTTACGCAGGCGCGCGCGCAACCAAATCGCGACGCCGTTGAGCCCAAGCGTGATCGCGATCAGCACAAGGCTCGCAGCGGCGGCGTTGCCGACGAAGTCGTCGCCCGGACGCGATATCCAGTTGAACGCCTGGATTGGCAGCACCGTGAACCCATCCCACAGCCAATGCATGTTGACGTAGGGCGCAGTGGCCTGGATCGGCGGCGTCGGCAGGAATGCAATGAAGGTGAGCGCGCCTATGGTAATCAGCGGAGCTGTCTCACCGAGCGCCCGCGAGATGCCGAGGATAATGCCGGTCATGACTCCAGGTGCGGCGGCTGGCAGCACGTGATCGCGCGTTACCTGCCACTCCGTTGCCCCGACGCCGCGGGCGGCTTCACGCAAACTCTGCGGCACAGCACGGATCGATTCACGCGTGGCGACGATGATGATCGGCAGGATCAGCAGCGCGAGCGTGAGGCCAGCCGTGAAGATCGATCGACCTGTGCCCAGACCGTAGACGAACAGACCAAGCGCAAGCAGCCCATAAATAATGGACGGGACGCCTGCGAGGTTCGAGACATTGATCTCGATGAAGTCTGAAAACCGGTTCTTCGGCGCGTATTCTTCGAGGTAGATCCCAGCAGCGACCCCAACAGGTACTGCGATGAAGCCGGTGACGAGGATCACCAGAAGCGACCCGACCCAGGCCGACAGAATTCCGGCCTGCGACGCCCGGCGCGACGGGAAATTGGTCAGGAAATCGAGTGACAGTCTCGGCAGGCCAACAAGCATGAGGTCGACGATCAATGCGCCGAGCGCCACGAGGCCTAGCAACGTGGCCGCGAGGCCCACGGCACGAAACACGCGTTCGCGCCGCGCGCGCGCAGCATTGCGAGACTTGCGGTCCTCCGCGCGCTCGTAGGCACGAACGAACTCATTGGAGCTGATGTCAGCGGGCATCGTCATCAGTAGGCCTCGCGATAGCGGCGACGGAGCCAGAAGGCGAGTAAGTTGAAGGCAAAGGTCATGGCGAACAGCACGAGCCCGGCCGCAAAGATCGACTGGTACCCGATCGAGCCGTGGGGCAAGTCACCAAGCGCAACCTGCACGATGTAAGCCGTGATGGTTGCAGCGGGTTCACGGGGGTCGAAGGTGAGATTGGGCTGCTGCCCCGCGGCAATGGCAACGACCATCGTTTCTCCGACCGCGCGCGACAGCGCGAGCACGAACGCTGCAGCGATACCCGAGAAGGCCGCGGGCAACACCACCTTGGTCGCCGTTTCGTATTTTGTGGCACCGATTGCGAGTGAGCCGTCCCGTAATGCCTGCGGCACCGCGCGCATGGCATCTTCACTCAATGACACGATGATGGGCAAAATCATGATGCCAATCACGATCCCCGCTGCGAGGATGTTGAAGCCTGGCAGGCCCGGAACAAGTTTCTGCAGCAGCGGCGTGACGAACAGCAGGGCGAAGAAGCCATAGACGATTGTAGGCACGCCAGAGAGAAGCTCCAGCGCCGGCTTGACCGTTTCGCGCAAACGGTTGGGTGCGAACTCGCTCAGATAGATCGCCGAGACCAGTCCAAGTGGTGCGGCAACCAGCAAGGCGACGACAGTCGAGACCAATGTCCCCGTCAGCAGCGGGAGAACGCCATATCTCGGATTGTCGAACAGCGGCGTCCAGACCGTGTCGGTCAGAAACGACCACAGGGACACTGTCCGGAAAAACACCGTTGACTCATAAACGAGCGTGCCAACGATGCCGAGTGTGATGAGCACGGACGACGCCGCGGCAGCGAACAGCGCGCCGCGTATCACCGTCTCCCGCAACCGTTGTCGATCACGCTCCGCAGCTGTCAATCTCGACGCCATAACGCCCCCGACATGGCAAAACTCCCAAACCTGCAGTCAACCCGCACAAGAAACACCGGATCAGGCTCATGCCAGACCCGGCGTCCCCTTTTGAGTGCAACTCACAGCACGGCGACTGTTACATCACCGGCTTTTTCTTGATGATGTCGCCGATATAGACACCAACTTCAGGCACGCCGCCAAAGGCCGAGCCGGCTTCACGCTTGGTGAAGCGTTCGTAGGCAGGCCCGTAGTATTTCTCCGGCAGCGGAATGTATTTGACCTCTTTGATCAGAGCCGGCCCCTTGGTCATCACGAAGTCGACCAACTGCTGCACCTCGGGCTTTGCCGCCGCCTTGTCTGAGACATAGACGAACAGCGGGCGCGACATCGGATTATAAGTGCCGGCCAGCACGTTTTCGAGCGACGGCTTTACGCAGCCCTGACCTTTGCCCCAATCGATGGCGAGCGCTTTCAGGGCCTTCGGGTTGGCCGCATAATAGGCGAAGCCGAAGTAGCCGATCGAGCCCTTGTCGCCCTGGACGCCCTTGACCAGGACGTTGTCGTCTTCGCTGGCGGTGTAGTCGCCGCGGCTCGACTTGGCTTTGCCGACGGTCGCCTCGGTGAAGTAGTCGAACGTGCCGCTATCTGATCCGGCGCCGAAGAGCTTCAGTGGTGTGTCGGGCCATTCCGGGTTCACGTCCTTCCAGGTCTTCACTTTGCCCTGCGCAGCCGGTTCCCACATCGTCTTGAGTTCAGATGTCTTGATGCACTCCAGCTTGTTTTCCGGATGCACGACGACGGTGAGCGCATCATATGCAATGGGCAGTTCGTAGAACGAGATGCCGGCTTTCTTGCAGGCTTCGATTTCTTCCTTCAGGATCGGGCGCGAGCCGTTGGAGATGTCAGTCTCTCCGCGGCAGAACTTCTTGAAGCCGCCGCCGGTCCCTGAGATGCCGACCGTGACGCGCACCGCACCTTTGGTGCTCTTCTGGAACTCTTCAGCGACGGCTTCCATGACCGGAAACACGGTAGACGAGCCGTCGATGGCGATCGTCTTGGCCTGCGACCAGGCGGGGGTTACGGCTGCTGAGGCGGCGAGGGCCGCGATAGCGGCGATGGGGCGGGCTAGGTAGGTCATGCGACTGATCCTCCACACGGCGATTGGTGCAGTGGTGCGCCTCCTATAGGAGAGACGCGACACCTGTGTGACAGTGCAAACGCTTGGTTTAACTTCGTTATTGTCGACCAACGAGGGCGGCGATCGGTGATGTGACACGGCGCGTCGTCCTGCCACCGTGTCGCTGCGTGTCCGTCAGCCGGTTCGATGATCTGCAACTCGAAACTTGCAATTTGGCTTTAACCAGATGAGAGTTGCTTGCGTGCGGCGATCGCGCCGCGCCTTAAGAACAATTACGGAAAAAGGGAACGAACCATGACCGCAAAGCGCGTCGTACTCGTCACTGGCGGCATGGGCGGCCTGGGTGAGGCCATCTGCAAAAAGATGGCCGCCATGGGCAATACCGTCGTCACGACCTATTCGCCGTCGAACAAGACGTCGGGCGACTGGCTCGCGGAAATGAAAAAGGATGGCTTCACGTTCTTTGCCTATCCCGTCGACGTGACCAATCCTGAGGATTGCGCTGTGAAATGCGCGCAGATTGCAAAAGAACACGGACCGATCGACGTCATCGTGAACAATGCCGGCATCACCCGCGACATGACCTTCAAGAAGATGACCAAGGTCGATTGGGACGCTGTCATGCACACCAACCTCGACAGCGTCTTCAACATGACCAAGCCGGTGATCGATGGCATGGTTGACCGTGGCTGGGGTCGCGTCATCAACATCTCGTCCGTCAATGGCCAGAAAGGCGCGTTTGGGCAGACAAATTACTCGGCCGCCAAGGCCGGCATGCACGGTTTCACAAAGGCACTGGCGCTTGAAGTGGCGCGCCGCGGCGTGACGGTGAACACGATCTCGCCAGGCTACATCGGCACCAAGATGGTGACGGCGATCGATAAGACCGTGCTCGAGACCAAGATCCTGCCGCAGATCCCGATGGGTCGTCTTGGCAAGCCCGATGAAGTCGCAGGACTGGTCGCGTATTTGTCGTCTGACGAAGCCGCGTTCCTCACCGGCGCCAACATCGCCATCAACGGCGGCCAGCACATGCAGTGATGATGGGATGCCGTGACCATGGCCGACACCGACAACACGCCCTGGCGCGAGGCCGTCTATCGCGCGCTCAAGGACTCAGGTGTAAAGCACGTGGCGTATGTGCCCGATGCCGGCCATGCCACGGCCATCCGCATGGCGGAGGCTGACAACGACGTCACCTCCGTCGTGCTGACGTCGGAGCAGGAGGGCATCGGCTATCTGGCCGGCGCCTGGCTCGGCGGCGAACGCGGCGCGCTACTCATGCAGTCGAGCGGCGTTGGCAACTGCATCAACACCCTTGCTTTGCAGACCATGACGCGCTTTCCGCTGTTGATGGTGGTCACCATGCGCGGCGAGTGGAACGAGTTCAATCCGTGGCAGAACCCCATGGGGCAAGCGACCGAGACGTCGCTCAACCTGATGGGCGTGCTGACGTGGCGGGCTGACAAACCCGAGGACGTGGAACCGCTGCTGCGCGGGGCCGCAACGATGGCCTTCGATGGCGATCACGCGTGCGCCGTATTGCTCGGCCAGCGGATGATCGGCGCCAAGGAGTGGGTGAAGTGAGCACGAAACCCAAAGCCCCGGCCAAGGTCCTGGAACGCCGCTCAGCCGTTGTCGCGCTGCTCAAGGATCGCAAGGACCTGCTCGTCGTGACGGGTCTCGGCTCGCCCTCCTACGACGCGTTCGCCGCAGGCGATCATCCCGGCAACTACTACCTGTGGGCCGCCATGGGGAGCGCCACGACGGTTGGCTTTGGCATCGCCATGGCGCAGCGTCAGCGGCCTGTGCTCGTGCTGACGGGCGACGGCGAAATGCTGATGGGCGTCGGCGCGCTTGCGACGGTTGCTCTCAAGGCGCCGAAGAACCTCACCATCGCCGTGCTCGACAACGGCCACTACGGCGAAACCGGCATGCAGCTGAGCCATGCCGGCCGGGGTGTCGAACTCGACGAGGTCGCCGCGTCGTTCACGGTGCCGTGGACGCGTCGCGTCTCCGATATGGCCGGGGTCGAAGAGTTGCGCACGCGTGCGCATCAGCGCGCCGGCTTGTCGTTCGCGACCATCAAGATCTCGGCCGAAAATCCACCACGGGCCCTGCCGCCGCGCGATGGTGTCGCCGTCAAAAACCGCTTCCGCGCCGGACTTGGGTTTGGCACGATTTGACATGCGGTTGGGTCAGGCTTTCGGCCACGTGTCGCGGATCCATTGGGCGAAGTTGTCCTCGTCGATCTCGCCGGCGGCGAGGGATTGCATGGCGGCTGTGGCGAGCGCGGGCCCGGGTGCAAACGGCACACCGTTGATGCGTAAAAAGACGATGACTGCGGCGAAGGCTGCGCGTTTGTTGCCGTCAACAACGGGATGGTTCCGGGCGACGCCAAACCCATACGCGGCAGCGAGCGCGACGAGGTCGGTCTCGCCATAAGTCCACTTGTGACGTGGGCGGCCGACTGCCGACTCCAGCATGCCGGGATCGCGCAATCCTGGTGGGCCGCCAAAGATCGCTAGCTGTTCATCGTGCAGGGCGAGCACATCCTGCGCGGTGAGCCAGATCGGCTCGCTCATTTGGCCAGCGCCTTGAAAGTTTCACGGTACTCCCGGAACACTTCGCGACCGATGCGCATAACTTCTTCGTGGTGCGGATCATGAGCAGATAGAGCAACAGTTTTATCCGGTCCCTCGGTTAGGAACACAGCGTCGCCCTGCTGCAGGCCGAGGCGCGCGAGCAGTTCTTTGGGCAGGATCAAGCCTGTGGAGTTGCCGATCTTTTTGAGTTCGAGCTTCATAGTCATCATCTCATGTTATACGCTTTGTATAACACAAAAAGACGCCTGACGGCAACCGTCAAACCGCAACCCCAGATATGTCAGACAGCCTTCCCACCAACCAAGGCGCCGCCGCCAGGATCGGCCCGCCAGATCGGATGCCGTCGCCTGAGAGGAAATCGTTCACCTGCCCGCCAGCTTCCGTCACGATGACGAGTGCTGCCGCCACGTCCCACGAGTTGATGTGGTCTTCCAAGTAGCCGTCGATTTCGCCGGTTGCCACCTGTGCCAGACCCAAGGCACCTGAACCGAGTCGGCGGGTTTCGATGCCGGCCTCCATCAGCCGGCGGACCGTGTCGAGATAATGCTGCAGGGGCTTGCGGCTGGATGTGCCTGATTCAACCAACGGCGCGTGGGCCATGGCTGGGCCGCTGACCTGCAGGCGTTCCCCGTTGCGGAACGACCCTGTGCCGCGCCGTGCCTCGTAAAAATGCCCGCTCTGCGGCGCATCGAGAAACCCAAGCGTTGCGACGCCGTCGACAACGAGGCCGAGCGACACGCACCAGCGCGGATTGCCGTGCATGTAGTTATAGGTGCCGTCGATGGGGTCGACGATCCAAAGCGTGTTGGTGTTGAGCGCCCCCGCTTCTCTGTCAAAGCCGAATTCTTCTCCGAGAACAGCGTCGCCGAAGCGCTCGGTCAGGCGTTTGACGATCAGCTCTTCGACGGCCTTGTCGGCGGCCGTTGCGAAGTCGCGCGGGCCCTTGGTCTCGATGTCATGCACCGATGCGCTCTTGCGCATGTCGACTGCAAGACGCCCTGCTTCCTTCACGAGCTCGCGCGCGAAGGCATAACGGGCTTCGAGATCGGCCGAGGTCATGGCGCGGGTCATTTCTTGGCGCTCTTGCCTGGAGCCTTCTTCGCTGGTGCTTTCGCGGAGGCCACCGGCGTGCCAGGTATGGGACGGCGCATGACATCGTCACCTGAGAAGATCTGCTCCAGCGCCAGCGCCACTTCGAGCACGCGGCGGTCTGCGCCCTTCGGCCCGATGATCTGGATGGCGAACGGCAGACCGTTTTCGTCGCGACCACAGGGCAGGGCCAGCGAGCAGCACAGCGCCATGGTCGGAGCATAAGAAATCGCGAGCCAGCGCATGTAGCTGTCCATGGCGACTCCGTCGATATCGTTGACGTAGAGCTGCGTGTGCGGGAACGGCGACACGGACGAGGCCGGCGCGATCAGCACGTCGTAGTCGTCGAAGAAGTCATGGAATCGGCGCATCAGCTTCTGTTGTTCGACGAAACCACGACCGATCTGCTCAACCGTCAGCGTCAGCCCGTGCTCGACGTTAGCCCTGACATTCGGGCCGAGCTTGTCTTTATGATCGCGGTACTTGTCCTGGTGGCCGATCACGAAGGCGAGGCCGCGGTGAATGTCGAAGGTCTCGTGAACGCCCGAGAAATCCGGCGTCGTCTCGTCGGCACCGAGGAAGGCCGAGCCGAAGCGCTTCACGCGCTCGGAGAACACGCGGCGGATGGCCTTCGATACCGGCGCCTGGCCGAAGTCGGGCGTAAACGCCATGCGCAAGCTGGCAAGATCAGCAGGCTCCAGGCGCTCCGGCCAGTCGAGGCCATCCGACGACGAGAACGGATCGATCCGGTTGCACGTCAGCATGGCGCGCATGAGCAGATACGCGTCTTCAACCGTGCGCGCCATCGGGCCAAGCACGCCCCACGGCACGAGGCCCGCCATCTTCTCAACGGACGGGATCAAGCCGGTCGACGTGCGAAACCCGACCACGCCGCAGAAATGAGCCGGCGTGCGCAGTGAGCCGCCATAGTCCGAGCCGGTGGCAAGAGGCATCATGTCGAGGGCGAGCGCGCACGCAGAACCGCCGGACGAACCGGCGGCCGTCAATGTGGGATCGAACGGATTGCCGGTGGTGCCGAAAACCTTGTTGGTGGAATTTCCACCCGCTCCGAATTCCGGCACATTGGTCTTACAGAACGCATTGCCGCCCGCCGCCCGGATGTTGGCAACCATGCCGTCGTCGTTCTCCGGCACGTAGTCCTTGAACAACAGCGAGCCCCACGTGGAGCGCATGCCACCAACGGCGTGCAGGTCTTTGATGCCGACCGGTAGGCCATCGAGGCAATCAAGCTGGCCGCCTCCCATAACGCGCCGCTCGGCGGCTTTCGCCTCCTCCAGAGCGCGCGGCTCATCGAGCACCGTGACGGCATTGACGGCCGGGTTCACGGCCGCAATGCGTTGCAGGCAGCTCTGCATGAGTTCGACGGGCGAGAGTTTCTTTTGTCCGATCAGGCGGCGCGCCTCAACGGCAGAGAGATGGCAGGGTTCGGTCATGATGGTGATCGCAAGGTCGAGCTGAAAGACGCCGGACCGTAGAGCAAGAGGTTGCCCTTGGGAAATGGGTCCGGCCTAGGCGTGGCCCAGGTCGAGCATTGGCCTATAGCGCAACCTGGTCCTGATGTGGCTAAGTGCAGCATTCGCCGCAACGGAATCCGCTATGGTCAAGTCCCCCAAATCTCCAGCTGAGAAACTCAAGGCCCTGCGCGCCAAGTACGGCAACGCGCAAGCTGGTGAAGTGCACGACCCGTTGTTCAAGCAGGTGGCCGACAAGCTGTTCACCGGGGGCAAGCGCACCAAGCCCTACGAGGGCGTCGCGACATTCCTCGACGCGCCGCTCCGCCTTGATGCGCCCGATACAGCCAACTTCGGAGGTCTTGATGTGGCACTGATCGGCGTGCCGATGGACCTCGGCGTCACCAACCGCGCCGGTACACGCCTCGGCCCCCGCGCGGTGCGTCAGGTCGAGCGCATCGGGCCTTATCACCACATGCTCAAAAAAGTGCCTGCCAGCATGGTCAGGATGGCCGATGTCGGCGACGTGTCGTTCAGATCTCGATACAGCCTGTCGGACAGCCATGAGGATATCGAGGCCTATTTCGGCAAAGTCGTGAAGGCTGGCGTCGCGCCGATAGCCGTTGGCGGCGACCACTCCATCACGCTGCCGATCCTCAAGGCCATTGGCGCCAAAGCCCCCGTCGGCCTGATCCACATCGACGCGCACTGCGATACGTCCGGCCCGTTCGAGGGCTCGAAGTTTCATCATGGCGGGCCGTTCCGCGAGGCGGTTCTGGCGGGCGTTCTCGATCCCGCGCGCACGATCCAGATCGGCATCCGCGGCAACTCGGAATTCCTGTGGGAGTTCTCCTACGATAGCGGCATGACCGTCATTCATGCGGAAGACCTCGACACGCTTGGGTTGGAGACAGTGGCGGCCAAAATCCGCGACGTCGTCGGTCGCGGGCCGACCTATGTGACCTTCGACATCGACAGTCTCGACCCGGCCTTTGCCCCCGGCACCGGAACGCCCGAGATCGGCGGCCTCTCGACGCGCGAAGCGATGGCACTTTTGCGCGCGTGTGCGGGCTTGAACATCATCGGCGGCGATGTCGTAGAAGTGGCGCCGCAATACGACGCGACGACGAACACAGCGCATGCAGGCGCGCAGATGCTGTTTGAGATCGCAACGCTTGTCGCGATCGCGCGGACCTCGTGAGGCCGATCGTCGTCATCACCGGCGGCTCGGACGGTATTGGCCGTGCGCTCGCTGCGCGCTTCGTCGCCGCTAGCAACGACGTGCTGCTGGTCGCCCGGGACGCTGCTCGACTGAGCGAGGCGGTTGCAGCCATGGCGACGCCCGGTCGGTTGGTCTCGACGCTCGCGCTCGATGTCACATCGGCTGACGCAACGCAGCGTCTCGATGCACACCTTGCATCGCTCGATGGCTATTGTGATGTGCTCGTCAACGCGGCCGGGGTTGGCCTCGCGGGAGCTTTTGCAGAGCATGATCCCGCGGCACTCGATCGCCTGGTCGATCTCAACACCCGCGCGTTGACGACACTGACGCGGCACTATCTTCCTGACATGCTTGCGCGCAAACGCGGCGGGATCCTCAACATTGCCTCGCTCGGTGGCTACGCGCCGGGACCATGGCAAGCAGCCTATTATGCCAGCAAGGCCTATGTGATCAGCCTCACAGAGGCATTGGCGCACGAGTGCGCCGGAGGGGGCGTGCGCATCGCCGTGGTCTGCCCTGGACCGGTGCGCACGGACTTTCACAAGCGCATGCACGGTGAAACCGGACTGTATCTGCGGCTTATGCCGGTTGCGACGCCCGAGGCGATTGCGCGCTCGGCCTACCGCCGGTTCCGGCTCGGCCAGCGCGTGATCATTCCGGGGATCGTTGCGACTGCCATGATGCCGGCGATGCGGGTGCTGCCGCATCGCCTGCTTTCGCCGCTGGTGGCGCTTCTGTTGAAGCCGCGCTGACGATTGTCACGGAGGCGGCTCAATACAAGAACCGCTCCTCGACGATCTTACCCTTTTCGATCGTGTAGAGCGCAACCTCTTGCATCTGCATGCGCTGGCCTGTTTCTTTCGTGGTCACGTCCATGGCGAAGCGGACGGCGAACTGGTTGCCGTTGATGTAGGGGCCTTCGGTCGTAACGCTATGCACTGTATGGTTCGCATACCACCAATCGGACTTCTTCTTGACCGCGGCCGCGCCTTCGACACGCGCCATTGGCCCTTCCATCGCCTCGATCGAGACGATCGACTTGGCATTGAACTTTTTGGCCGCGCCTGCGTGGTCATCGGCTTTCAGCATGGCGGTGAAAGCCTCAGCGGTTTGCCGTGTCGTGTCAGCGGCAGACTTGGTTGCCCTGGGCGCGGTTTTGGTGGCGGCTTTGGCCATGGGGGGGCTCCGTCGTTGGGGTGGGAGGGCCTCCAAGATCAACCGATTTTGCGCGTGTTGCAATGGCCTCAGTGCGCGCATTTGGGGCGCGCATTTGGGCCGGTGTCACTTCGGTTGCGGGCAAGGTGCTTTGACGCAATAGATGACGCGCTTCGGCTTGGCTTGAGGACACGGTGCCTGGATGCAACGGATGCCACTGTCAAGCTGTTGCTGCGACGACTTACGCGGTGACTGCTCCGGCGTTTTGGGATCGGCAATCGCGGCTGTCACGAGGGCCGTGATAGAGGCAAAGGCGAGGATGAGGACACGCATGGATCGACTCCAGTTTGGATGACGTTCCCTTGTCTCTCACGTCGTTTGAGGCGCCGCTGTTCCGGTGGGAACAGTTCCCATTATTGGTTCGGGTTGCATGGTGGAACGCTATGGGTTCTTTGATCGAGACACCGCGCCGGATCATGATCATGGGGCCAAGTGGCTCCGGTAAATCCACTCTGGCGCGTGCGCTCGGGGCTCGTCTTGGTTTGCCCGTCATGCATCTGGATCGGCTATTCTGGCAGCCCGGTTGGGTGGAGCCTGACGAACCATCATTCCGCGCCAAGATTGCCAAGGCTGCGGCCGGGGAAACCTGGATCATTGAAGGCAACTACTCGCGGCAAGTCGATCTGAGGCTGCCACGGGCGGATGTCCTGATCTGGCTCGATCTGCCTCGTCGTGTGTATTTCTCAGCCGCCGTCTGGCGCATGCTCAAGAACTACGGCCGAGAACGCGGCGATATCGGCCCCGGGTGCCCTGAACGCTTTGACATCGCTTTCTTTCGCGATTGGGTCTGGACGTACCCGACACGAGGACGGCCAAAGCAGCTGGCGCTGATGCGTGCGATGCCGCCGCATGTATCCTCGCTGACGCTTCGGTCACGCCGAGAGGTCGCACAGCTTATGAAAGGACTGCCTCATTCGCTGAAGCCCCAGGTTGGATGATTTCTTGGCGCACCCTTTGCGTCAGCACTGAATTCGGGCATCACGCCGGAATCACACCGGAGACTCCTATGCGCCACGGCGGCAAGATCCTGATCGACCAACTCGAACTGAACGGCGCCAAGGCTGCGTTCACGGTACCAGGTGAGAGTTTCCTTGCCGCGCTGGATGGCCTTCATGGTGCTGGTGTGAAAACCATCATCTGCCGCCAGGAAGGCGGGGCTGCCATGATGGCGGAGGCTTTTGGCAAGCTGACGGGCACGCCGGGCTTGTGCTTCGTCACCCGCGGGCCAGGACTCGCCAATGCCATGTCGGGCCTGCACGTCGCACAGCAGGATTCGACGCCGATGATCCTATTCCTCGGTTTGCCCGCCTCCGATACGGAGGATCGTGAGGCGTTCCAGGAGATGGAAACCAAGAGCGTGCTCGGCACGTTCGTGAAATGGGTCGCTGTCATCCGCGACGTCAAGCGCATTCCGGAATACGTCAGCCGCGCCTATCACGTGGCGCTCTCCGGCCGCCCGGGACCGGTCGTGCTCGGCCTGCCCGAGGACATGCTGGCGTCTGAAGCGGATGTCGTCGACGCCAAGCCCGCGATCATTCCGCATCTCGCGCCGTCGTCCGATGACAGCGCCGCGTTTGCGAGCTTGCTTGCCAAGGCTGAGCGTCCGCTGATGATCGTCGGCGGCCCCGGCTGGAGCAAGGCCACGCGCGAACGGGTCGAAGCTTTTGCGGCGCGCACGCACATGCCCGTTGCCGCCGCGTTTCGTTATCAGGACTATTTCGACAACCGCCACCCGCAATATGCGGGCTGTGCGGGCATCGGCATCGACCCGAAGCTGTCGGCGGCCATCAAGGATGCTGATCTGCTGGTCGTGGTCGGCGCACGCATGGGCGAAATGACGACATCGGGTTACACGCTGCTCGATATCCCCAATCCCAAGCAGACGTTTGTTCATGTCCATCCGTCGCCGGACGAGCTGCAGCGCGTGTACCGTGCGAGCCTACCAATTGCATCGAGCGCGGAGAATTTCTCGAAGGCGCTCGCGGGCTTGAACATGGCGCCGAAGCCATCGTGGAGCTCGCGCAGCGCCGCGCTGCGCGAGGCGGCGACGGCTTATCGCAAGGCGATCCCAACGCCCGGCGATGTCAAACTCGAGCAGGTGATGCTGACCGTCTCAGACATGCTGCCGGATGATGCGATCGTGACCAACGGCGCTGGTAACTACGCGGCGTTCCTGCATCGGTATTATTCCTATCGTGGCTGGCGTTCAGGCCTGGCGCCGACGTCGGGTTCGATGGGTTATGGATTGCCGGCTGCCATCGCCGCCAAGGTCGCCATGCCCGAGCGCACGGTCGTCAACTTCGCAGGCGACGGCTGTTTCATGATGACGTCGCAGGAGCTGGCGACGTGCATGCAATACAACTTGGCGATCGTCACGGTGGTGGTCAACAACGGCATGTACGGCACCATCCGCATGCATCAGGAGCGCGAGTATCCGTCACGCGTCGAGGGCACCCAGCTGGTCAACCCGGACTTCGCAGCCTTCGCCCGCGCCTTCGGCGCCCATGGCGAAACGGTGACCAAGACCGCCGAGTTCAAGCCGGCGTTGGAGCGCGCGCTGGCGAGCGGCAAACCCGCGGTGATCGAGGTCAAGACCGATCCTGAGGCCATCGCCGTCTCGCGCACCATCACGCAACTGCGGGGTGGCAAGTAAGGGCGTGCAGTGGGCGAGAGTGCCATGGCCTGCGCCTGAACAATCGGCAATCAGGAAACGGGTCGTGCATGAGATGTCGCCGCTGTAGGGTGTCGCAAAATGCCCGGAACGGAACTGATCGCCATGCTCCAGACCACGACACTGCCGCCAGCTGCGCCGCCAACCGCGTTTGGCGAGGCGAACGACTATGGCTTGATCCGCTCGGCCATCACGTATCTGAGCAACAACTGGTCAGAGCATCCGCCGTTGGAGGCTCTTGCACAGCATCTGGGTCTGTCTCCCGCGCACTGCCAGAAGCTGTTCAAGCGCTGGTGCGGACTGTCGCCGAAGGAATTCGTGCAGGCCATCGCGATCGACCGCGCGCGACAGCTGCTGGAGGGGGCAGCCAGCGTGCTTGATACGGCGCACGAGATCGGCTTGTCCGGCGGCTCTCGCCTGCACGATCTGTTCGTGACCCATGAGGCCATGACACCTGGAGACTATAAGCGGCGCGGCGAGGGTTTGTCCATCGCCTATGGTTTTCACGCGTGCCCGTTTGGCGAAGCGCTCGTCATGGCGACGGAGCGCGGCGTGTGCGGCATGGCTTTCGTCAACGAAGACGTCAACCAGAGTCGCGCGGATGCGCTGTCCGATATGACGCGCCGGTGGCCGCGTGCCACGTTCATCGAGCAACCCGGCCGAACGGCGCCGCTGTCTGCACGCGTCTTTGAGCCGAAGGCGTGGCTCGCGGACCAACCGGTGCGGCTGGTGCTGATTGGCACGGACTTCGAGATCCGCGTCTGGGAGGCGCTGTTGAAAATTCCCATGGGCCGTGCGGTCAGCTATGGCGATATCGCACGTCATCTCGGCCAGCCGACGGCCTCACGTGCGGTCGGCACAGCGGTTGGCCGCAATCCGATCTCGTTTGCCGTGCCCTGTCACCGCGTCATGCGGGGCGATGGGCAGCTCGCCGGCTACCATTGGGGCCTCACGCGCAAGCGCGCGTTGATCAGCTGGGAAACGGGGCGCGTGACGGGCAAGGCGTGAGTGTGAAGCTGACCTGTTGTTTGGTCGGTCAGTCATTGCGAGCCCTGAACTCATATTACACCAGCGGCGAGAATTATTGACGGATGTGCTCCCCAAACTGTCATGGCCGGCCACTCGTGCTGGCCACCCATCGCGCAGAGCACGCAGCTGGTGTAAGCACGTTGAGACGTCTCAACACCATGAGCACCAATGTGCTCGTTGCGCGATGGGTGGCCGGGACAAGCCTGGCCATGACAGTGGGTGGGATAAGTCTTCAGTCACAAACTCTGGCCGCCAGTCTCACTCATCACCCGTCATGCCGAGCAGCTGCACGTTCCCGCCGGTTGCCGTGATGTCGGTGGTGCGTACGCGTTCGGTCGCGAAACGGGCGACATATTCAGGGCCGCCGGCTTTTGGACCGGTGCCGGACAGGCCTTCGCCACCGAACGGCTGCACGCCGACGACGGCGCCGATCTGGTTGCGGTTGACGTAGAGATTGCCGACCTTGGCGTGCTCGGCGACGAAGTCGGCGACGGCCGCTATCCGGCTGTGCACTCCGAGTGTGAGGCCAAAGCCGCTTGAGTTGATGTCTTCGATGACTTTGTCGAGATGTCCGCGATCGTAGCGGATGACGTGCAGCACCGGGCCAAACACCTCGCGCTCCAATTCCGACATGCCCTCGATCTCGTAGATGGCCGGGCCGACGTAGCTGCCGGAGCGGCACTCTGCAGGGACCGGCAGATCGAGCAATTCGACGGCGGACTTCTTCAGCGCGAGTTTGTGGGCGTCCAAGCGATCCTGTGCGAGGTCGTCGATGACGGGACCGATATCGGTCGCGTACGTCATGGGATCGCCGATTTCGAGTGCGCGCGTTGCACCGACGAGCATGTCGAGCATCTTTTTCGATACGTCGCGCTGCACGTAGAGCACGCGGGCAGCCGAGCAGCGCTGGCCGGCCGAGTCGAAGGCCGAGCGCACGGCATCGCGCACAACTTGCTCCGGCAGGGCTGATGAATCCACGATCATGGCGTTGATACCGCCGGTCTCGGCAATCAGTGGTACAATGGGTCCGCGCCGGTCAGCCAGCGTGCGCTGGATCGCCCACGCGGTCTCGTTTGATCCGGTGAACACGACGCCGGCTGTACGCCGATCGCGCACCAGGGCCGCTCCGATATCGCCTTTGCCGGGCAGGAAATGCAGAATGTCCTTGGGCACACCGGCTTCATGCAGCAATTCCACCGCGAGGAACGCCGTCGTCGGCGTCTGAGGCGCGGGCTTGGCCAGTACCGGGTTGCCGGCGGCGAGTGCGGCTGCGACCTGGCCAGTGAAGATCGCCAGCGGGAAGTTCCACGGGCTGATGGCAACGATGGGGCCGCGCGCGCGCAGCTCAAGAGTGTTCTTCTCGCCCGTCGCGCCGGTCAGCGAGACCGAACCTGAAAACAGGCGTCGCGCTTCGCACGCATAGTAGCGCAGGAAATCCACGGCCTCGCGCACATCGCCCAGCGCATTATCGAGCGTCTTGCCCGCTTCGCGCACAATCACCGCCATCAATCGCACGCGGTCGCGCTCGAACAGATCCGCAGCGCGCTCTAGAATGGTCGCGCGCGCCGGGCCGCCGAGACGGTCCCAGGCATGGGCTGCAGCGAGCGATGCTTTGAAGGCTGCATCCACGTCAGCTTCGGTGGCGCTCAGCACCGTGCCCATGCGTTGGCGACGATCATGCGGACAGCGCACGAGTTCGGCCTTGTCGACATCGGTCGTGGCTATGCCCGCGATAATCGGGCCGACGGCGAACGAGGGCTGCAACTCGCGGTGTATCTTGGCGAGCAAATCGGCGCGCACGGCCGCGACGGCCAGGGGAATGCCGCCGCTGTTGAGGCGCGGCGCGCGCGGATCGTTGGCGAAGATTTCGACCGGCTTTGGCAACGCCGCCGACGGGGTTGCGGCTGAGCGCTCCTCTTCGGCGGCCTGCACGGGATCACGGATGATCTCGGCGACTGGTGCTTTTTCATCGGCGAGACGATTGACGAAGGATGTGTTCGCCCCGTTCTCAAGCAAACGCCGGACGAGATAGGCGAGCAGGTCTTCGTGGCCACCGACGGGCGCATAGATGCGGCACGGGCGGTTCAGTTTGTCTGGGCCCACGACCTCGGCGTAGAGCGCTTCGCCCATGCCGTGCAGGCGTTGGAATTCGTAAGCACTGTTGGCGCCGGCAATATGCGCGCTCGCGACGGAGTGCGCATTGTGCGTCGCAAACTGGGGATAAAACGATGTCGGGTCCGAGAGCATGAAGCGCATGCCAGCCAGATACGACACGTCCGTGTGCATCTTGCGCGTGAACACGGGGTAATCGGGCAGGCCGCGTTCCTGCGCCCATTTGATCTCGCTGTCCCAATAGGCGCCCTTGACGAGGCGGACGGGAATGCGCCGCCCGCCATGGCTCGCAACGCGTCGGAGCCAGCGCAATGCCGGCACCGCGCGGCGGGAGTAGGCCTGCACGGCCAATCCCAGGCCAGTCCATCCGGCGTTGGCTGTATCGAGATAGGTGGCCGCGAACATCTCCAACTGGACATCCAGGCGGTCCTGCTCCTCGGCATCTATCGTCAAGGTCAGGCCCCGTTCGCGCGAGGCCTTTGCCAGCGCAAGCACGCGCGGCAGCAATTCTTTGTGCAGATGCGCGCTCTTGCCGTCCTCGAAGCGCGGATGAATGGCCGACAGTTTCACCGACAAGCCCGGTCGCGCCATCAGGTCATCGGCCTTCGGGCTCTTGAATGTGCCTGCGGCTTTGCCGACCGCTTTGATCGCATCCATGTAGCGGTCGAAATAGACCTTCGCGTCGGCTTCCGTTTTCGCGCCTTCGCCCAGCATATCGTAGGAGAAGCGATAGCCCTTTTTTTCCTGCGGGGCGGCGCGCTGGATCGCCTCCTCGATGTTGCGACCGAGCACGAAGTTGTCGCCGAGGATCTTCATCGCCTGCCGCAAGGCCTGGCGGATGACGGGCTCACCGGTTCGCGCCACCATGCGCTTCAGAACGCCCGTCGGACCGGTAGATTTGTCGCCACCGAGTCGCACCACTTGCCCCGTCAACATCAGGCCGAAAGTCGAGGCGTTCACGAACAGGCTGCCCGATGTGCCGAAATGGCGGTTCCACTGCCCCTCGCCAACCTTCTCAGCGATCAACGCGTCGGCGGTTTCCTTGTCGGGAATGCGCAAGAGCGCTTCGGCGAGGCACATCAGAATGACGCCTTCTTCCGAGGTCAGGCCATACTCATGCATGAAGGCATCGATGCCGCCGTGCTGGTTGCGGTTGGCGCGCGCCTTCAGCACGAAGGTCTTGGCGAGGTCGGTGATGCGACGGCGCTCGTCCTCCGTGTAGACTGCGCGTTCGATCAATCCGCCGACGAGGCGGCGCTCGTCGAAGGCGAAATAGGTCGCGATTTCGTCGCGGTCGGGGATGGGCGCCGCCGCCCGGCTGGCAACCGCTTCAGGCGCGGCCGTTGGAATCTCAGTCAGCCCCGAAGCGCTCGATTTCGAGCCCGTCTTCGGTCCAGCTTTCTTGGCAGCGTTGCTCATGGTCGCGGTTCCACGTGGCGATGTGCCCAAGTCTGTTCGGCAGTTCGTTCTCGAATCAGACGCCTATTCCTAGCAGAGTTGCAGGTGATGCAGAGACCGGAATTTAGGGCAAATGCGCTGATCCTGTCGATGCAACTCAATTCGACAACCATATCTTGCGATGCCGCGCGCTGTGCCGTGGTTGCCGGGCTAGGACGGCCTGAAGGGCGGACCAGGTGTGATGCACAACGTTGAGGTCGATGGTGGTTTTGAGACTGTGCGCGCGAATGGTCCGTCGTCGCTCAGCCGATTGGAGTTCGCCATTCTGCTCGCGACGCTTGTTACCCTGTATTCAGCGCTGCCGACCGCGATCATAAGAGATGTGCTGAACCTCAATGCGCCCTTGTGGCCGCTCTATTTCGCCATCTACGGGTTGGTCAGCTTGATTCTGGCGACTCGCATTCCGCCCGGCAGATGGTTTGCACCACAGGCGCTGCTGATCGCCTATTCGGCGTTGCCATTGTTGTCGGCGGCCTGGTCTGAGGTGCCGCTCGAAACGCTCCTGCAATCCGCGACGCTGCTCGGCACGGTCTTGGTCGGGCTATGTTTTGTGGTCGCGGTGCCGCCGCACGAGGCGTTGCGCGTGTTTGCGGCTGCGTGCGTCATCGGGGCGAGCCTTGATTTCCTGGTGTCGGCGGGGTTGCCACGGCTCGGCGTCCATCAGGACGGGCCATGGGTCGGGACTTGGAAGGGATTGCATGACCAGAAGAATGGGCTCGGCGCGATATCGTCTTTGACGATCATGATCATCACGGCAGCTGCGCGGGCCGAAGGTCGGCTCAGTCTCGGCAGTGCCGCGGGTTTGGCGATTGGGGCTGTGGCGCTTGCGGCCTCCAAGTCGACGACGTCTTGGCTCGTCACCGCGTCATGCGTCCCGTTTTTGCTGCTCAATCATGCGACCCGGCGCGCTGCGGCCATGGTGGTTCCGGCTGCCATGACAGCTGCCATTGCGTCCATGATGATCCTGCCAGACTTTGCGGCGGGCTTGCTCGAGGCGCTACCAAAGCTGGTCGGCAAGGATTCGACCTTGTCGAACCGGTTGCCGATCTGGGTCGCCGTTGATCCGTTCCTGGAGGACCGCTGGTGGCTCGGCTATGGTTACGGCGCCTTCTGGAGCCCTGCCGTCTTGCCTGCCGATCTCTTTCAGTCGCGCATGTTCTTCGTGCCGACGTCGGCGCACTCGAGCTACATCGAGGTGCGTCTCGGGCTTGGCATGGTTGGCATAGCAGCGACGCTCGCCGCGCTTGTTTATGTCGTTGGCGTGCTTGCCAAAGCGCATCTGGCAGAAGCGCGGCCCAACGCGCCGCGCGATCCCTTGCTGCCGCTAGTACTGCCGTTTTTGCTGTTTTTGACCCTCACCAGCCTCACCGAGAGCGTGCTCTTGCAGCGCAACACGATCATGTGGGTGATTTTTGTGTGGCTTTCTGGCTCGGCTGCCCGACGGGCCTTCGCCGTACACAATCTCGAACCGTCTGCACCTGCCGCCTCGACCGGAAGCATGTGGCTCCGCGTCCATTGAGGCCAGTCGCGCTGGCGACTTCTCAACAGTCAAATCGTATTCACCGCCCGCACTGCTCTTGCTGCCCAAGTTGCTGCCACGTTTGGCTCTGAGGGTGATTGCCAAATCGAGTCGTCCAGGTGGTCCCGCGAGGTGAGAACAGCCCGCCATGCCTTTGCCGAACCCCGCGCGTCAAAAAGCGGCGCGCGACAAGCTCGCTGCCGTGCTCGCGCACCCACCATCCGTGTATGCGATCCATTATGCATGTCAGAGCTTTGGCGAGGCGCCCGAGGCAGGCTCGTCGCTGCGCACGATCTGCATCGCGCTGCGCCAGTTCGATACGGGGCAGGTGACGACGTTCTCGATCGCCAAGATCGCAGAGCTGGCTCGCATCGCGCCTGACAACATTCCGCACTATCTGGACTATCTCGAACGCACCATGCTCGGCGAATTCTATGCCTTCGTGCACAGCACCCGCGGGGCGAAGTACGTGCATTGGCATATGCGGGATGATCGGTTCGGATTTGCAGCTCTCGAGCATCGCCTGGCGGTGTTGAAAGGGCGGCCGGAGCACATTCCTGACGAGAGCCGCATTGATCTCGCGCGACTGGTGCCTGATATCTATGGCGACAGCTATGTTTCGGCCGGTGCGAAGCTGCAGGCTCTTGCCGAGCGCAATGGCTTTGCCATGGGCGGTTTTCTGCCAGGCGCGGCCGAGGCCGACGCCGTCACGGCCGGGCGCTATCGCGACGTGCTGGCATCGACGTTGACCAAGGTGCGCCTGATCGCCGAGATCGCCGAGCGCGCGCACACGCGGACACTGGTCACGGATTCCGGTTTCATGGCGCGCTATGGCGGTCCGGCACGATTGACGCTGCAAAAGCTTGCCGAGAACCCGGGCTATACCATCGCTTCGGCAGGTGCGGGCGCCTTCATTATCATGCTCAAGGCCTACGATTGGTTTTTTGGCGCGGGCTAATGCCACCGCATCACTTTTTGCCGATGCCTTTGAGTGCGGCATCGATTGCCAGCATGTCACGCCACGCCATGCGCTTGGCGAGTGGTGTGCGTATCAGTTGCGTTGGGTGCAGAGTTGCGATGGCGCGGGCTGCGTGGGCTCCGATCGTGACGTCGTGCCATTTGCCGCGGAGCTTCATGATGCCCTCGGCTTCCGCGAGAATGATCTGGGCGGACGGACCACCGAGCAAGATCAGAAACTCCGGCTTCACCAGTTCTACCTGCCGCTCCAAAAACGGCTTGCAAATAAGAACTTCTTGCGGGGTCGGCGTGCGATTGCCGGGCGGGCGCCAATAGACGATGTTGGTGATGTGCACCTCGGCCTCGCCGAGCCCAATGGCGGCCAGCATCTTGTCGAGCATTTGCCCGGCCGGTCCGACGAAGGGCTTGCCGACTTTGTCGTCTTCCGCCCCCGGCGCCTCGCCGATGACCATGATCCGTGCGGTGCCCGCGCCGCGGTAAAAGCACAGTGACTTGGCGGTCGCCTTTAACCCACAGCCATCGAAAGAGGCGAGCCGCGCTTGCAACTCCTCGATTGTGTTCGCGGCCTTGGCAGCCTCACGCGCGGCAAGTGTTGCCTCATCTGGACCTGACGTCGGGAACTGTCGTGACGGGGGCGCCGATGTCGGCACCATCTGAACATCGACGCGCGGCCGGGCGGGCGGCGCGGAGGGCGTCGCAGGTGCGGGGGCGCGCGCACGCGGCGGTGCCACAGGTTTGGCTGCACCAAAATCCGGCATTTCGAATGTCGCGCCTGGGCGAACCTCGCCACGGGCGAGCCAATCAATCGCCTCGTGGCCGACCGCGGCATCAGCGCCCATGTTGCGATACCACGCGAGCAACGCCGCCACGTGGCGTGCGCTGTCGGCAGCGGATGTTTCAGACGTCGGCATCCGGCCGTTATAGGCTGCGCTTGATCGAGAGCAAGCCAGATCCGTTGGCCGAATGACAGCCTTTGACAGCCCTGCGCGACAATTGGAACTCGCCTCGCTATAAGCGCCGCGACTCCCGTCTCTCGCCTGCGAGGCCCCACCGATGTCCGCCCCGAAAAGCCACAACCAGAAGATCACGCCCGAAATGGTGGCCGCCCATGGCTTCAAGGGCGATGAGTATGACCGGCTGCTAAAGATCCTCGGACGCGAGCCGTCGTTCCTCGAACTCGGTATTTTCTCGGTCATGTGGTCGGAACATTGCTCGTACAAATCCACGCGGGTGTGGCTCAAACAACTGCCGACGCAGCAGCCTTGGGTGATCCAGGGCCCAGGCGAAAATGCCGGCGTGATCGACATCGGCGACGGCGATGCGATCATCTTCAAGATGGAATCACACAACCATCCGAGCTTCATTGAGCCCTACCAGGGCGCGGCGACGGGCGTCGGCGGCATCATGCGTGACGTGTTCACGATGGGTGCACGACCGATCGCCAACATGAATGCGCTGCGCTTCGGCGATCCCAATCATCCCAAGACGCGGCGGCTCGTCTCGGGCGTGGTCGCGGGCATTGGCGGCTACGGCAATTCCGTTGGCGTACCGACCGTCGGCGGCGAGACCAATTTTGACGCCGGATACAATGGCAACATCCTCGTCAACGCCATGTGCGTCGGTCATGCGCGAACCGACAAGATCTTCTATTCCTCGGGCGCCACGACCGCGGGTCTGCCCGTCGTGTATGTCGGCTCCAAAACGGGACGCGATGGCATCCACGGCGCCACCATGTCGTCGAAGGAATTCGACGACAACACGGAGGAACAGCGCCCAACCGTGCAGGTCGGCGACCCCTTCACCGAGAAGCTTCTGATCGAGGCGTGTCTCGAACTGATGGCGACGGACATGATCATCGCCATCCAGGACATGGGTGCTGCTGGCCTCACGTCGTCGACATCTGAGATGGCCGACAAGGGCGGCGTCGGCATCGAGATGAATCTCGACCACGTGCCGCAGCGCGAAGCCAACATGACCGCCTACGAGATGATGCTCTCCGAGAGCCAGGAGCGCATGTTGATGATCTTGAAGCCCGGACGCGAACCGGACGCCGAGAAGATTTTCAAGAAATGGGGCCTCGACTTTGCCGTTGTCGGCAAAACCACCAATACCGGCCGCATGATCGTCACGCACAAGGGCGTCATCGAAGCCGACCTGCCCGTCGACAAACTCGCCAACTCTGCTCCGCTGTATGAGCGCCCGTGGAAAGAAACGCCGGCGCCGAAAAAGATTCTGCCCGAGTGGGTGAAGTCGGAGGCGTCGAACCTCAGCGCGCTCAGCCACATGATGGGCACGCACCATCTGGCCTCGCGCCGCTGGATCTGGGAGCAATACGACACAATGATCAACGGCCACACGCTGCAGCGCCCCGGTGGCGACGCGGCCGTGGTGCGCATCAAGGGCACGAAGAAAGCCATTGCAATCAGCTGCGATGTGACACCGCGCTACGTCAAAGCGGACCCCAAGATGGGCACCATTCAGGCGGTCGTCGAAACCTATCGCAACATATCAGCTGTCGGCGGCGATCCCTTGGCGATCACCGACAACATGAACTTCGGCAACCCCGAACGGCCGGAGATCATGGGCCAGTTCGCCGGGTCCGTGATGGGTATGAAAGAGGCGTGCGAGCGACTGAAGTATCCCGTGGTCTCGGGCAACTGCTCGCTCTACAACGAGACCAACGGCATCGGCATCCCGCCGACACCTGCCATCGGCGGCGTCGGGCTGATCCCCGATTGGACCAAGTCGGCCACTATCAAATTGAAGGCCGATGGCGATCTCTTGGTGCTCATCGGACGCGAGGACGGCCATCTCGGCCAATCGCTGTATCAGCTGATCTTCACGGGCAAGGTCGAGGGCGCACCCCCGCCGGTAGACCTCAACGACGAAATCACCGGCGGCAATCTCGTGCGCGCGCTGATCCGCGAGGACAAAGTCGCCGCCGTGCACGATTGCTCCGATGGCGGACTGCTGGTCGCGGTCGCGGAAATGGCGTTGGCCGGCGAGCGTGGCGTGTCGCTGTTTCCCTACGAGGGCCGCCTGCCCGCGCACGCCGCCTGGTTCGGCGAGGACCAGGGCCGCTACGTCGTCGAAGTCGCGCCGAACGGAGCAGAGGAAATCATGGAACGCGCGAAGTTGCTGGGCTTGCCTGCTCGAATCATCGGCGTCGTCGGCGGCACAGCCCTGTCGCTCAAGGGCGAGACGGCTGTCGAGGTCGACGCATTGCGCGCGCGGCACGAGGGCTGGCTGCCGACGTTTATGGCGGGGTGAGACCTTGATCGTCTTCATCTTGCTCGGGGCAAGGAGGCGATATGCCGATGGATCTTGACGCAAAGAGAAAAGCAGCCCGTGCAAAGGCTCTTGAGGGTCTCGCGGAGGATGGCTTGCTTGACGACCAGGTCACTGACGTGGCCAGCGCCCCGGATAACCCTCAGCTCGATCACCAATTTTGGCAGCGCGCTGAGCCGCTGGACGCCGAAAGACTGAAACGGATGGGCGGTGGCGGTGTGAAGCGTCGGCCGAAGGTGCCTGCGGAGGGCGAGTGACGGCAACTTGGTCGCTATGAAAACGGCTGAGAGATCACGGGCGGCGACGTTTCAGGGCTTGGCGTCCCAGCGCGACGAGGAGATCTGTTTGCCCAAGCCCTCAGCTCAACGCAGCGTGGTACCACCTCTCGGGCTTGAACCGAGGACCTCCGGTTCCACAAACCGGCGCTCTAACCAACTGAGCTAAGGTGGCAAAGTTTCACGTGCGGGTTCTTTAGTCGCTGCAGCCGGGTCTGCCAAGCCCTCATTGACGGGGTTCACCGGCGGCTCGGATGGCTGGGCAACCCGCCACCTTGACCGTCGCGTCCGGCGTGCGATGTGTGCACACACCCGGTATGAGCAGCTCCATGACCCATGACGTGATTATCCTCGGCGCCGGCATGATTGGCATCTCAGCAGCGTTGCACCTGCAAAAGCGTGGCCGCAGCGTCGCCCTCATCGACCGGCGCGGGCCCGCGGAAGAGACGAGCTATGGCAACGCGGGCATTATCCAAGTTGAAGGGGTGGTGCCGTACCCGTTTCCAAAGCAGCTCAGCAAAATCGCAAAGTACGCCTTCAACATGCTGCCCGAGGCACATTTGCATTACTCGGCCTTGCCGAGCATCGCGCCTTGGTTGATCCGCTACTACTTCGCCTCCAGCGAGGAGGGCATGGCGCGGACCGCGCGCGGCGCCAAGCCGATCGTCGAGCGCTGCATCGTCGAGCACGAGGCGTTGATGCGGGAAGCCGGCATCGAAAGCATGCTGCGCCGCACGGGCTATTTGCGGCTTTATCGCACGCAGGAGGCCATCGATGTCGCCGTCGCCAAGGAAACCATCGACCGGGAGAAATACGGGGTGAATTTCAAGCCGGTGGATGGCCGTGGCGTTGAGGAGATCGAGCCGCACCTGCTTGAGAAGTTTGCAGGTGGCCTGTTCATGCCTGATCCCGTGAGCGTGCCGGATCCGGGCGCTGTGGGGCGCGCCTATGCCGAGTTGTTCAAGAAAAACGGCGGCGCCTTCTATCGGGGTGAGGCGCGCACGCTGGAGCGCTCCAATAGTGGTGATTGGGTCGTGCAGACGGCCGATGGGCCGATCTCTGGAAAACAGGCCGTCATCGCTATGGGCCCGTGGTCTGACGACATGGTCGCCAAATTCGGCTTCAAGGTGCCGATGGGCGTCAAGCGTGGCTATCACATGCACTACAAGGCCAAAGGCAATGCGACGCTCAATCGGCCAGTCCTCGACACCGACAACGGCTATGTGCTGGTTGCGATGACCAAAGGCATCCGGCTGACCACCGGCGCGGAATTCGCCAAGCGTGATGCGCCACCAACACCTGTACAACTTGATCGCGTCGAGCCAAACGCGCGCAAGCTGTTCCCGCTCGAAGACCGCGTTGAGGAAACGCCCTGGATGGGCCGGCGTCCGTGCCTGCCGGATATGCTGCCAGCCATCGGGCCGGTTCCCGGCAACACGGGCCTGTGGGCCGACTTCGGCCACCACCACCTCGGCTTCACGATGGGGCCCGTAACGGGGCGTCTGCTGGCCGAAATGATGACGGGCGAGACGCCGTTTACTGACCCCGCGCCCTATCGACCCGATCGCTTCGCCTAAGCTGCGCTTGCCGCGAGTTCCTCGGCGATGATCGCTGCAATCACGTCGCAGTCGGGCACGGTCAAGCTCAGGGGGATGCGCATATCGCAGAGGCGGCCGAGGATTTCGGCGGTCTGAGATGGCGTGTGTGCGTCTTTTAGAAAGCGCCAGTGTTCTGACAGCGACGTGTAACCCGTTGGCGCACTGTTGCCGAACCACTTCAGGAACACGCCCCGGCTGCGGCACCCCTCCATGAAACGGCGAAAGGGCTGTTCATCGAGGCCATCGACCGAAAACTGGATCGAACTCTGCACATAGGCCTCGGCTTGGGGGCGTGCGGGCAGCCTGATGTTCGCGATGTTGCCAAGCCGTGCCGCGAGCCGATCATGGCGATCATTCCAAAGGCGTGCGCGCTCATCGAGCAACGGCAGCTGCGGGCGGACGATGGCCGCCACGAGGTTTGACATGCGCATGGAATAGTTGGGCGTCACGTTTTTCCAGCGGGCGAAGACGGCGTCGGACGGCCGCCGGCGATGCTGGCCGTAAAGCATGTAGCTGCCGGAATAGAGGATGGCGCGGGCGGCGATGTCGTCGTCATTGGTGACGAGCAGCCCACCTTCGCCGCCGTTGGCGTGCTTGTAGGCCTGCAGGCTGAAGCAGCCGACCTTGCCTGACGTGCCTGAAGGCTGGCCGGCCCAGGTGGCGCCCATCGTGTGCGCGCAATCCTCGATCACGGTGATGCCGTGCTTGTCGGCCAGGGCCATCAATGCGGTCATGTCGGCGCTGTGGCCGCGCATATGAGACAGCAGCAGATGCTTGGCGCCGCTGGCCACGGCTTTGCGTTCGAGATCGGCGAGATCGATGGTCAGATCCGCAGTGATTTCGACGAGGACATGTTCCGCGCCCGCGTGCGCAACGGCGCCAGGAACAGGCGCCAGCGTGAAGGCATTCATCAGCACCTTGTCGCCGGGCCTCACGCCGGAGCAGATCAACGCCAGATACATGGCGCTGCCACACGAGTTGACGGCGACGCAGTATTTTGTGCCGATCAACGTCGCGAAGTCGTCTTCCAGCAGCGACACATCGGAGGCGTCGTCAAGCGTCTCGCCGTAGCGATGCAGCCAGCCCGAGCGCAGCAGGTCGTTCACGCGCGCGATCCCGGCCTCGGGGATATCGGGCGGCTGCGAGAGGTCGCGCTGCAAACGGATTTGGACGTGATCGTCGTCCATGGCTCAGCTCTCCACCGGCGTGCCGCGATCGTCGTTATGGCCTGGGAAGTACTTGTCGAGGCGAACATCGGCCGAGCGTGCGTGGGCTTCCATGCCTTCCGTGCGGGAGATGCGTGCGGTTGCGAGCGCCACGTCGCGCGAGCCCTCGCGGGTCATGCGCTGCCACGACAACGGCTTGAGGAACTTGTGCACCGATAGTCCCGCGGAATAGCGACCAGCGGCCTTGGTTGGCAGAATATGGTTAGGCCCCGTTGCCTTGTCGCCGTAGGCAACCGTCGTCTCCTCACCGAGGAATAGCGAACCGTAGTTGGTCAGGTTCGCGAGCCACCAGTCGAGGTCGCGCGCCTGCACCTGCAGATGCTCGCACGCGTAGGTGTCCGACACCTGCACGAGTTCCTCGCGCGTGTCGCACAACACGACCTCGCCATAGTCGCGCCAGGCCGCGGCGGCGGCGTCGCGCGCTGTCGGCGGCAGCGTTGCGACCAGCTCAGGAATGCGTTGCATGACCTTGTCGGCGAGCGCGCGCGACGTGGTCAGCACCCAGCCTGGGCTTTCATGTCCATGCTCGATCTGGCCGACGATGTCGGCAGCGACAATTTCGGGATCGGCCGTTTCATCACAGATAACGGCCACTTCCGAGGGCCCTGCAAATACGTCGATGCCGACTTGGCCAAACAGCATGCGCTTGGCTTCGGCGACGAACTTGTTGCCGGGGCCGACAATGACATCGGCCGGTTTGCCGGTGAACAGGCCTTGCGCCATGGCCGCGATCGCTTGCACGCCGCCAAGCGTCAGGATCACGTCAGCACCGGCGCGATGCATGGCATACAGCACGAACGGGTGAATGCCTTCGCCGCGATAAGGGGCCGAGCCGGCAACGACGGTCTTCACGCCGGCCGCGCGCGCGGTGGCAATCGACATGTAGGCGGATGCGATGTGCGCGTAGCGGCCGGTCGGCACATAGCAACCGGCGACGTTGATCGGCACCATTTTCTGGCCGGTGATGACCCCCGGCGAAAGCTCAAGTTCAAAGTCATGGATGCTGGCACGCTGCGCATCGGCAAAGCGGCGGACGCGATCGGTGGCATAGTCGATGTCGCGTTTGAGGTGTGGGGCGAGATCCTTGGTGCGGCGCTCGATTTCGTCTTTTGTGACGAGGATGTCGCCCGACCACTTGTCCAGCTTGAGCGCATAATCGCGCACGGCCTGCTCGCCACCTTTTGCGATGGTGGCCAGCATCTCCTCGACAACAGCGCGCGCGTTGCCGCTTTCTGTCTCTGGCGTTTTCGCCGCGCGTTTCAGGTAGGTGATGGTCATGGCTGTCTCATTGCTGCTCACGTCCCTCTCCCCTCACTTCAGAGGGGAGAGGGTGACATCGAACCTGCCCTGCGGGGCAGGTTCGATGTGGGTGAGGGGCAGCCGCTTGCTCGATCCTTCGCGCCGCACGTGGTTCGCGAGCGGGCGGATTCCGACGGAGCAAGCAGCTGCCCCTCACCCGCGGTCGACCGCGCTGCGGCGCGCAGTCGACCTTTGCCCTCTCTCCCTGAAGAAGGGGGAGAGGGAAGTAGAGTGCTTTACTTGCCCATGGCGAAGTTGCGCAGCTTTTCGTCGGCCATGATGCGCTTCAGCACTTCGTCGGTGACGAAGCTCTTCGCGTCCGGTGCGGCTTGGATGGTGCCAACGCTCTGCAGGAACTCGCCGAGGCCCTTGAACCAGCCGTCGACGGTCGAGGCGCCGGAGGCGCGGTCGAACATCTTGACCTGTTCTTCGAGCGTGAACATCGGGCGGCGATCGATCTCAGCGTTGTGCGCCGTTGCTGGCAGCGTGACGCCGTCGCCCTTGTAGTACTTGTCCATCAGCGTGACGGCTTCAGCCCGGTTCGCCTTGATCCAGGTGACGCCGCGCAGGAACACGGCGAGGAACTTCGCCACCGCTTCCGGGTTCTCCTTCATATACTCTTCCCGCACGATGAGGTTGCCCGGCACGATCGCGCCCGCGTCTTTGCCGTTGCAGAGCGGCTCGGCTTTCAGACGCTCTTCGACGGTGTAGATGTTGGGCGCCCAGAGGCCCATCATCTTGCCTTCGCCCGAGGACATCCCGGAAATGATCTGCGCCTGCGCAAGGTTGACGACCTGCAGGTCGGTGCGTGGGATATTCCACTTCTTGAGGCAGCTGTTGAGCACGTAGTCGACGGTCGTGTTGACCGTGATCAGCACCTGCTTGCCCTTGAGGGCTGCTGCGGGATTGGCCTTGATTTCAGCTGCATCGGCCGGACGCGCCATCAGGGCGTTGGTGGCGCTCTCGTCGTTGGTGATGCCGATCGTCTTGATGTTGAAGCGCACGGCGCCGAGCACGCCGGGGGCCGAGCCGGTACCGCCGACGTCCCACGTCTTGGCAGCGGAGGCGGCGATCTGTGGCGGGCCGGCAGGGAACGAGGAGAACGACGGCTCGAGGCCAACCTCTTTCCACCAGCCCTTTTCCGTGCCGAGGAAGATCGGGAACAGCGAGTAGAGCGCCGGCTGTACCGAGATATTGATTTTGGTCGGTGCCTGCTGGGCGTTCGCCCCCGTGGCAAAAGCGAGCAGCGCGGCCGCTGCTGTGAGTGTCTTGCGCATTTCAGTCTCCCTGTTGCGACGGTCCAACGCTCACATGATGGCTGGCCGTCTGTTGAAGGCTTGTAGAGTTAGTGGTCGCCCGTGCCGCCGGCGTCTTTGGACTTGAGAAGCTTCCAGACGTGCGAGCGCAGATGCACGAACGTTGGTAGATCCATGACCTCCTCGATCGCCATCCCCTCCCAGTTCTCCGCTTTGCGGTGCGATTTTATGTCCATCACCTCAAGCAGGCGGCCAGGTTTTTTGCCCATCACGACGACGCGGTCGGCGAGATAGACCGCTTCCTCGACGCCGTGCGTGATGAACAGCACGGTGCGCGGGTTCTTGCGTGCAAGACGCACGAGTTCCTCCTGCATGATGATGCGCGTTTGCGCGTCGAGCGCACCGAAGGGCTCGTCCATCAGCAACACGTCGGGCTGCATGACGTAGGCCCGTGCAATGGCGACGCGCTGCTGCATGCCGCCCGACAGCATATGCGGAAAACTCTCCTCATGGCCCTGCAATCCCATCAGCTCGACATAGTGCGCGATAGCCTCATCCATCTCCTTGCGCGGTGTGCCCTTGCACATCAGGCCAAAGCCGATGTTCTGGCGCACCGTCTTCCATGGCAACAGTGCGAACTGCTGGAACACGACGGAGCGATCGGGGCCGGGCCGCTCGACCTCCTTGCCGCCGACTGTGACTGACCCGGTGGAGGGAAAATCGAGGCCGGCGGCCATGCGCATCAAGGTGGTCTTGCCGCAGCCGGAGGGGCCGACGACGGCGACGAACTCTTTCTCCTCGACCTTGAGGTCGATGTGGTCGAGGGCGAGGAACCCGGTCTTGGGATCGCCGAAACGTTTGGTGATAGCGGAGAAGACGATGTCGCTCATGTGGCCATGCCCCAACGCCGTTTGACTGCCGCCTCGGCGGCGCGCAGCGCCACGTCGATCAGGAACCCGACGAGGCCGATGCCGAGCATACCGGCCATAACCGTGGTCGTGCTGATGTTGCCCTGGCCCTGCACCATCAGGTAGCCGAGCCCCGCGCCGACCACGATCAATTCAGACCCGACCAGCGACTGCCAGCCTAGGCCCGCCGAGACGCGCAAGCCCGCGATGATCGACGGAAACGCGCCGGGTATCAGCACGTGGCGCATGATCTGCGCACTGCTGGCACCCAGCGTTTGCCCGGCTTCGACAAAGCGCGTCTCAACCAGCCGCGCGCCGCGGTAGGCGCTGATCAGGCAGGGCGCAAACGAACCGACGAAGATGATCAGCAGCGGCCCGCCGATGCCGGTGCCGAACCACAAGGCTGCGAGCGGCACCCAGGCGAGTGGGGCGACGAAGCGGACGGCGTCAAACAGCGGCGTTACGATCTCATCGAGCAGCCGATACCAACCCATCAGCAAGCCAAGTGGCACGCCAATGCCAACCGCAATAGCCCAGCCCATCAGGAACCGCTGGATGCTGGCCAGCATATGCTGGTGATAAAGAAAGCCCGCGAACGGCGCGACGATCAGCTCCTGCAGTCGAAGCGCCACATCCAGGGGCGTTGGCAGGAAATGCTTCGGCATCACGCCGCTGACCGCAACGCCCGTCCAGACGCCAAACAGGAGCGCCACACCGAGCAGGCTCAGCAGCCAGAACTCGCCTGTCGGCACGACGGTCCCGGACGGGCCGAGGAAGTTTTTGTTTTTGATCATAGGGCGGGCCGCCAGGAAATGACCCTGCGCTCGACGTGGCCGAGGACCCACGTGGTTGCCGCCCCGCAGATCGCGACCGCGGCCATGCCGACGAGGATCATGCCGGGATAGATGTCCTGTCCCGCGACGTTGAGCACGCGGCCAAGACCGAAGAATGCGCCGACCAGCTCAGCTGCGACCAGTGTCGTCCACGACGCCTGGAGCGACAGGCGGAGCCCCGTGAAGATGTGCGGCATCGCCCCTGGCACGACGACATGGCGGATGATCTGACCGGTCGAGGCACCTTGCGTGCGTGCGGCCGCGATCAGCACGGTATCGACCTGGCGAACGCCGGTGAATGTATTGATCACATTCGGCACGAAGGCCGTCAGCCAAAGTGTGAAAATCTTGCCCGTGTCTCCGAGGCCGAACCAGACGATCGCAAGCGGAATCCAGGCCAGTGCCGGAATGGGCCGCAGCAGCAGAAACGTCGGATTGAGCAGGATTTCGGCGCGCCGGCTCCAGCCCATCAGCAGGCCGAGCGGTACCCCTGTGATGATGGCGACCGCGAAGCCTTTTGCCACGAGTTGCAGGCTGTGCAGAGCCTGGACCCACAGCGTCCCCCCGGCAAAACCCTTGGTCATAATCTGCCATGCGGCCGTCCCGACATCCTCAGGGCTCGGCAGGCGCAGCGGATTGATCAGGCGCAGACCCGTGGTTGACAGCCACCACACGGACAGCACGGTGACCAAGGTCACCAGCATCACGATGCTTTGCCGACTGAGACGCATTCATCCTCCCCGATGAGAGCGGTCTCATTGGCTCAGGTTGCACAGCGACGGTCAAGTGCCCAAGAGAAGCGCATTAGGGATTTTCCATGCTTCAGTTTGTTCTTGCGGAGCCCGTCGCGGCGGTAACGACTTGTGCGCGAACGTGAAGTTCGCGCACATAGGCTTTGCGGACGGGATGATTAAAAAGAGTATGGCACGACGGTCGACCTTGGTGGATGTTGCGAGACTGGCGGGCGTGTCGCGCGCCACAGCGGCGCGCGCGTTGACGCATCCGCATCTGCTGAAAGCTGACACGCTGTCTGCGGTCACGACGGCGATCAACTCGCTCGGTTATGTTGCCGACGCCTCGGCGCGCGCGCTTGCATCCGGGCGCAGCGGTATGGTCGGCGCGGTCGTGCCGACGTTGGAAAATGCCGGGTTTGCGCGGGCAATACATCGGTTGCAGACCGGTCTTGCTGAGGGCGGTTTGCAACTGGTTGTGGCGACGCACGAGTATTCGAGCCGCATGGAACTGCAGGCGATACGCTCGCTGCTGTCGCGCGGCATCGATGCACTTGTGCTGGTCGGCGCCGAACGACCGCCAGACACCTGGTCTCTGCTCCGTGGCGGCGGTGTTCCGGTGATCTTGACCTACGCGTTCCATACCGAATTCGACTCGATCGGCTTCGACAACGCTCGCGCTGGCTATCTGGCCGCCCGCCACCTGGTCGAACGTGGGCACACGCGGATCGGCTTCATAAGTGGGCCGCTCTCGTGCAACGATCGCATGAGCCAACGGATCAAAGGTGCGGCCAAGGCCCTGGCTGAGGTCGGCCAATCTCTTCCGCGTGCACTCGTGTCCGAGCAGGCGTTCTCACTCACGGGGGGCAAGCAGGGGGCTGATGCCTTGATGGCGCTGGCCTCACCGCCCACTGCAATCATCGGCGGCAACGACATGATTGCTGCAGGGGCGATGCACGCGTTGACCGCTCGTGGGCTGCGTGTGCCCGAGGACGTTTCGGTCGTCGGGATCGAGAATATGGAGATCGCCACCTTTACGAACCCGCCGCTCACGTCTGTGCAATTGCCAACGGCTGAAATCGGCGCCGCGACGGCGCGGCACCTGCTCCGCTTATTGCGCGGCGAGACAGTCGAAAGGCGCACCGAGTTTCCGGTTTGCCTGGTCGAACGGATGTCGACAGGCGCGGTCGTCGGCTAAGGCGCACCGCTGCGCTCAAGCCGCGACGCTGTCGCGGCGCGCGGCTTGTGCAACCTGACTGATGTCGAGCGAATGGCTGGACCTCAGCGGCGACGTGCCGGCAGGTCGAAGAACGGGCGGTCGGCCTCGCCGTAGGCTTGGCTTCGCGAGATGCCGATATCGGCCAACATCCGGTCGTCGAGGGCAAGGAGCGCGCGACGTTGGCGGCGGGCTAGCAACGCAGCCCGCAGACGCGCGAATGCGCCAATTTTGTGGCCTTGGGTTGAGGTTGATGCCGAAACAAGGCGGGTGTCAAGAGTGGTGCGCATGATCGTGCTCAATCTTCGAGAGTGGCCAGGGACGAAGGACAATCCTGGCGATGGGGCGTATTAAGGACATCGCCCTTTCTTGATATTGTTACCGTAGTCGCGCCGGTCGCATAAGGATATCGAATGTTCGATATGGTTCACATAGCTGTTGCTTAAGTGAAGTGAACTGCGGCAGAAGTAGGTCACAGCATGCCTCCCCAGTGAAATCTGTGCCGTTTCGTCCGATCGTTCGATCCGTCATCGTGAGCGACTGCCATGTCTCGTGATCTCGACATTTCACTGCTGCGTGCCTTCTCGGCCGTTGTGGAGACGGGTAGCGTGACGGCTGCTGCCCGCTTGCTCAACCGGACGCAGGCGGCGGTGTCTCTGCAAATCAAGCGGCTCGAGGATGCGCTCGTGCAGCAGCTGTTCGACCGCGGGCATCGGCGCCTGACTCTCACGCCAGCCGGTGAGCGGTTGATCGCCCAGGCCCAGCGCATCGTCGCCATGAACGACGAACTCATGTCACAGATGACCACACCCGAGTTCGAGGGCGAGATCCGCTTCGGCGTGCCGACCGATATCGTGCAGACCTACATTCCGCCGATCCTGCGGCGATTCTCGAAGGCCTGGCCGCGCGTTCGACTTGCCCCACGGCTTGGCAACTCGTTCCATCTGCTCGATCTGTTTCGCCATGGCGACCTGGACCTCGCGCTGACAACGGACACGCGGCTCGGCGCCGGCGGCGAGACGCTGCGCGTGGACCGGCTGGTGTGGGTCGGGGCCCCCGGTGGATCGGCCCATCGGGAAGATCCGTTGCCGCTTGCCGTTGGGGATACGAGCTGCCGGTTTCGGCCGTCCGTTATCGAGGCGTTGCGCAAGATCGGTCGCGACTGGCGTTTCGTGCTGGAGGTCTCAAACCAGGTGGCGCAGGACGCAACTGTCAGCGCCGGGATCGCGGTCGGCGCCAGCCTGCGCGACAGCGTGCCGGAGTTTCTTGATGAACTCGGCAGCGAAAGCGGGCTGCCACCGCTGCCTGAGTATCAGATCAATTTATACGCCCCTAAGTCAGGCTTGAACCCACTTGCCGATGAGCTCGCCCGTCACATCCGGCAGGATTTCAACGTTCGCTTTGGAGGTCTCGGCCATGGTTTGCCGACCAAGGCCCTGCGGCCCCCACGGATGCGCGAGGGCGTTTAACTAGACCCAGGTCGGGATGCGCTCCAGGGCGAGCATGTCCTCGAATGTGGGCCGGGGGCGCACGACGGCGAACTTGCCGCCATCGACCAGCACTTCGGGCACCAGCAAACGCGAATTGTACTGCGAAGACATGGTCGCCCCGTAGGCACCTGCGCTCATAAACGCGATGAGGTCGCCGATGCCGGTCTCGGTCAGCGGCCGCGCGGTTGCGAAGGTATCGCTTGATTCACAGATGGGGCCGACGACATCGTAGGGCTGCTTGGCGGCCCCTTTGGCGGGCTGCCGCACCGGCCAGATCTCGTGATGCGACTCATACATCGCCGGGCGAATGAGATCGTTCATGGCGGCATCGACGACGGCGAATGTCGTGTGCGGGCGCGGATTGAGATGCAGGACGCGGGTGACCAGCACGCCCGCATTGGCGACGATGACGCGGCCCGGCTCAAAGCCGCGCTCGACATCGAGACCATCAAGCGTCTTGTCGACCATGGCCGCGTAGGCTGCGATGCGATCCGGGCCTTCATTGGCGTGATCGCCGAAATGATAGTCGACGCCAATGCCGCCGCCCAAATCGATGCGCTCGACTGAGAGGCCCTGGCCGCGGAGTTTCTCGGTCGTCGACCGCAGACGCTTGAAGGCCGCCTCCAGCTCGTCGAGTTCGAGGATCTGGCTGCCAATGTGGGTTGCGAGCCCGAGCATGCGCACCCCTGGCAGATTGGCGGCTTTGACGTAGATGCGCTCGGCTTCTGATATCGAGACGCCGAACTTGTTGGCGTCCGAGCCGGTGGTGATCTTGGCATGACCGCCAGCGCCGACATCAGGATTGACTCGGATGACCGCCGCCTGACGGCGGCCTTTGGCGCTGGCTATTTTTGACAGTAGATCGAGTTCGCTCTCGGTCTCGACGTTGATTTGGTAAATGTCCTGGTCGATGGCGTAGGCCAGTTCCCGCGCCGATTTGCCAACACCGGAGAAGACGATCTTGGCAGCTGGTATGCCGGCCGCGAGCGCGCGGCGGATCTCACCCTCTGACACCGTGTCGGCGCCGGCGCCGAGTTTTGCCAATGTCTTCAGCACGGCCAAGTTCGAGTTCGCCTTCATGGCGAAGAAAGCGTGATGCTTGGCTTTCGGCCCGTATGCCCCGACGGCTTTGGCGAACAGCTCGTAGTGGCGGCGCAGCGTTGCTGTTGCGTAGCAATAAAAGGGCGTTCCGACCTCGGCCGCAATGGCCTCCAAGGCGACGTCCTCGGCATGAAGCGCGCCGTTGCGATAGGTGAAGTGGTGCATGGAACGTCCAGCTGGAGCGGTAGAGATCAATGCGCTGCGAGCGTCGTAAGACGCGCCAAGCCGCGCAATGGCCCCTCATGGCACATTTGCGAGCGAGAGTGCCACTGGCAGCTGAGCGCGGTCGACGGTCAGGCTGTGCCCGGAGGCGCTGGCGGCATCGGCCAGAGATCGGCGAGGCGGAAGGCGACGGCTTCGAACGGCGGCGCGCGAAACTCCACGGCATCATCGAACGTGTCGATGTGAAGCCAGCCGCCGTCCTTCAGAACGGAAACTTCGAGATAGCGGGCGACCGGGTGCAGATACCAGAGGTGCTTCACGCCATAGGTCGCGTAGAGGCGGCGTTTTGTACCGCGATCGAGGCCCTCGGTCGACGGCGACAGGATTTCGCAAACCCAGTCCGGTGCGATGTCGACATAGGCGGAGTCTGGCAAGGTTGGCATGCGCTCCTGGCGCCAGCCCGCGAGGTCCGGTTGTGCGACATGGGGGCCAAGATGCAGTTCCGGCGTGATCAGAAACCACCAACCGCCGGGGCCGCCGCGTCCTTTTTGGAATGGGGCACCGAGTTCCACCGAAAGTGAAAACTGCGAACTGCCATGTGGCGGCGCGGGCGCTGGGTGCACATACAGCGAGCCGAAGATCAGTTCCGCCCGCACGTCGTCAGGGAGCGCGCAGTAGTCCTCGTAGGTTGCGTTGCGCTTTGCGGGTTCGGCCATGGTCGCCTCCAGCGTTACGCGTAGCACACGCCCTTCACCGCCGCGACGACCTGGTCGGCATTCGGCAGCGCCAGCTTTTCGAGGTTCGCCGCATACGGCATCGGCACGTCCGCGCCGTGGACCTTTGCCGGCGGCGCATCGAGGTAGTCGAAGGCCTGGATGGCGGCTTGTGCGCAGATCTCCGAGCCGACCGAGCACACGGGCCAGGCTTCTTCGACTGTGACGAGCCGGTTGGTCTTCTTGAGGCTCGCTATGATGGTTGCCATGTCGAGGGGGCGGATCGTGCGTAGGTCGATGACCTCGCACTCGATGCCGTCCTTGGCCAGAATGTCAGCGGCGGCGATGGAGTACTGCATCCCGCGCGCATACGAAACGACGGTGCAGTGGCGCCCCTCACGCACGACCTTAGCCTTGCCGATCGGCACCAGCCAATCGACGCCCTTTGGAACGGGACCGGAGGTGCCGTAGAGGATTTCGTTTTCCAGCACCAGCACAGGGTTGGGGTCGCGGATGGCGGCCTTAAGCAGGCCTTTGGCGTCGGCGGCATTGGAGGGCGCCACGACCTTCAAACCGGGAATGTGGGCATACCAGGACGCAAAGCATTGCGAGTGTTGAGCCGCGACGCGGGCGGCGGCACCGTTGGGGCCGCGGAATACGATGGGGCAGCCAAGCTGACCACCGGCCATGTACAACGTCTTGGCGGCGGAGTTGATGATCTGGTCAACCGCCTGCATGGCGAAGTTCCAGGTCATGAACTCGACGATCGGCTTCAAGCCGGCAAATGCTGCGCCGACGCCGATGCCAGCAAAGCCTTGCTCGGTGATGGGCGTATCAATGATGCGCTTGGCGCCGAACTCTTCCAGCAGGCCTTGGCTGATCTTGTAGGCGCCCTGATATTGCGCGACTTCCTCGCCCATCAGGAAAACGTCCGCGTCGCGGCGCATTTCCTCGGCCATGGCGTCGCGCAAGGCTTCGCGCATGGTCTGCGTGATAAAGTCACCCATTGCCGCTGCGTCGGTGGATGGGGACACGTGGATCGCTGGGGCGGGCATCGATTGAGATGGCTTTGGCTCTGACGGCTTCAGGGATGCGGGCGCCGCGATGGGCGACGGTGGCGTGATGACAGCGGCCGCTGTCTGCCCTTCGGCCAGGATCATGGCGATCGGCGTGTTGACCTTCACGCCCTCGGTTCCCGCGGGAATGAGGATCTTCCCGATGACACCCTCGTCGACCGCCTCGACCTCCATGGTCGCTTTATCGGTTTCAATCTCGGCGATGATGTCGCCGGGCTTGACCATTTTGCCTTCGGCAACGAGCCACTTGGCAAGTTTACCCTCCTCCATGGTCGGAGAGAGCGCCGGCATGAGAATGGGGATGGACATTGATGACGGGCTGGGATGGCTGACGGAAGGGACGGCTGATGAAGTACGGCCGATGAAGGTATGGGCACGACCACCACCGACGCTATAGCGTGCCCGCACAGAATGCGAGCCCCAGATACAACACGGCGCCCATGCTGGCGAAGTGGTCAGTCCGTGGCAATGCGGACGTCGAACGTGCGGGTGACCGGTTCGCCACTGCCAAGGCGGGCCGAAACCGAGAACGTATCGCCGCCGGCCGCGTCCCCGCGCGCCGTGTAATAGATGCCGGTGCCGACCACGCGTGCACCGATACATTTGCCGCTGACCGAGTATTGCACCGTCGTCTCCTGCCCAGGTCGCAGTGACACTTGCCCCTGGCTCGGCTGAGCCGTGATGGTGATCGTGACCGGGTCGATCGATTTGCAAGCGGTGTCGAAGCCCGCCATCACGAACACGCGCGCCGGACGTTCCGGCACCACTTTGGTGCCCCGCTCCTGGGCCAGCGCGCCGACGGCGCCAACGGTCAGCCAAGATGAGGCGATCAGGGAGATCAAAAAGCGGGTCATGCAGGGTTCCGCGCGCCGAGTCGCTTGAGTAGAATTAGCACACGCCCGTGTCGCGCCAAGCACGCCCAGGCAGAAAGACATACAATCAGTTCTGGGTAGGTGTCGGCTGCGCCACAGAGGCCGCGCGCTTGCTTGATGGTGCCGAGCGCCGCAAGTCCTGCGTGATGCGCAAAGCGTTGGTTTCGTCTCCCAGGCGCGCCCGATAGATCTGCACGTTCGAGAGCACTTTTTGCACGTATTCGCGGGTTTCCTCAAAGGGGATGCGGTGGATCCAGTCGATCGGGTCGACGTTGGGATCGCGTGGGTCGCCGAACTCGCGCATCCATTGGCGCGCACGCCCTGGTCCTGCGTTGTAGCCGGCCAGCGTGAGAACGTACGAACCGGTGAACTCGTCCATGCGGTCGCCCAGATAGGCCGAGCCCATCATGGCGTTATAGGCCTTGTCGGTCATCAAGCGGTCAATGTCACACTTGGTGATCTTGTAGTCTTTGCAGACGTGTTGCGCGGTGATGGACATCACCTGCAGCAGTCCCTTGGCGCCGGCACCGGACTTGGTCGTCTGGGCGAACTCGCTCTCCTGGCGCGCGACCCCCAGCAGGAAGGCGGGTTCCGGGGGCGTACGCAGCGGCTGATAGGCCGGCATTGGGTGAATCGGATAAGCGTAGGTGATCAGATTGAACCCGCGCGCGACCGATGCCTTGGCAAGCCGAACCGACATCTGCGTGTCGCCGATGGCCTCCGCCAGATGCGCGATCATGGCGTGCTCAGGCTCCGTCGTGCTGGCGTTGCGCAGCGCGACGAGCAGCGCGCGTGTCACGCTTTGGTCGAGCCCCGAACGGCGCGCCACGGCGACGGCCTTGACGGCATCGCGGGCCATGAACGCTTCGGCCTCGGCGGCGGTGGGCAGGCGTGGCGGCGGTGCCTTCAGCTCCGTGCGGTTGGGTTGGAGAACTTGCATGGCGAGAAGGCCGAAGAAGGTGTCGACGTATTTCGCTGCGCTTTCGTAATGCGATTTCGCGGCAGTCTTGTCGCCCAGGGCCTCATAGGTTTTTGCGAGCCACCACGCGGCCCGGCTGCGGCTCTGGGGCCCGTCGGCCGCCTGCTCAAGCTCCTTGAAATGTGCTTCCGCTGCTTTGGCATTGTCGAGATGACGCAGCGCCAGCCAGCCCGCTGTGAAGGCAGCGTCCTTGCGCGCGTTAACGCCGAGCGGCCCGCCTGGCTCCTTGACCAGAGCATAGGCCCCCTTCGAGTCGCCAGCCTTCAGAGCCTCATAAGCGGCGAGGCGGCGCTCCTCCCACCAGTCGTCGAGGTTGACGGCAATGGCCGGGTCGGTTGGAGCGTCGAGTAAAATCTGGCGCGCCTCGGCCAAGCGTCCCGCGCGGCGGTGCCACTGCGCAAGATTGAAGGCGAAGCCCCAATCGGCCCTGGGTTTGATTGCAGCATCAGCCGGTAACGCGGCCATCAGCTTGGCGGCGTCCGGCGCGCGCAGAAACACGGCGAGGCGCGCGTTCGCTTTCGCGCGCTCGGGCTCCGACAGGAATGGAATGACGCGCCGGATGACAGCAGCACGGTCCTTGCGATCGCCTTCCCAGCGCAGATCATCGAGCAGCAGCCGATCGAGCCGCCATTGATGGTCCTCTGGCTTGAGCAAGCGCCCGAAGCGGTCGATGAAGCCGTTTTCCAGTGATGCCGGAATGTCGCCCGTGCGCCACGCCTTGGAGGCCAGTTTGTACGCGCCGTCATCGTCCTGTTCGGCCATGTGGGCTGACGCCAACGCGGCAAGACCAATAGCGGTCTTGGGTTCCTGCTCCGCAAACAGTGCCTTGATGTCCTTGGCCGATCCGCCTGCCATGAAGACGTGCTCTTCAGCGCGCTGGGTCAGCAGATCACGGTTTGGCCAATCCGGGTTGGCTGCCAGGAACGCCCGGATCTCGCGGGCGTTGCCGGCGCCCGCGCGCAGCAGATGCCAGTCGACCAGCTTTCGGCCGACTGGGTCGACGATCAAGTCGCGGTGGTACTTGATGGTTGGCGCGCCGGCACCACCGGCGAAGGCATCGCGCACATGGGTGGCCTCGTCGACGGTTACGGCGAGAGCGCGGATCGGGGCAAGCAGCGCATCCAGGGCCGCGATGTAGGCGGTTTCGCTGGCGGGCTGGCGATGCGCAGGTTGCACGTTTTGGGCAGCCTGTGCGGGTGTCGGCTGGGCGGGTTCGGCGACGGCAGGCTTTAATGGGACCGCCGCCGGCTCAGTAGCTTTGGCGGTGGGGTCGGTTGGGACGGCGGCTGGCGCTTGCGCCACAACGACTGGCTTGGGCGCCTCGGTCGCGGGCGAGGCTGGCAGGTTTGGAGTGGGCGTGCTGGTAGACGGCTTGCCCGCGGAAAGTTGGCCGGCCGACGATGGAGCCGAAGTCGGATCAGGCAGAGTGGCTGTTGTGATCGGTGGTTTTGAAGCCGACCGATCGAGCAGTGGGACCCTCTCACCCGTGGCTGGTCCGGTCGCCGTCTCGCTGGGCCAGATTTGGGGCAGTGGCCAGGGTTGCTCGGCGTAGCTGAAGCCGACGACTGCGAGGCCGGCAAAGGCAACCGTGTTGATGGCACCGAGAAAGCTGCGGCCGACATGCCGACGCAGAGGCGTGCGGATTTTGGTCTTTGTCGCGCTTATGGGTTGCGCCGCGGGCTGCGGTACGACCATCAGAGCCGTCCCGGTTGTGGGTGCCGCTGGCTTGGCTGTGTCGTCCGATGTCAGCTGCATCAGGCCGTTTTCTCCTTCGGATACCCTACCACAGACCCAAGACTATGTCTCAATCCGTGACCCCGACAGTCCAAACCCTGATCAGACCATAACCCACACTTCAGTATCGTGACCGCTGCTCACAGAACTTGCGGCTCATGCGCCGAGCGCTTAAGACACAGGCAGACGATGAGTGGTGCGGCACGCGACCCGTGCTCCGTAAACTTAGCAAACGCCGGGGCCGCATTCAAGTTTTGGCTCGCCTCTAAAGCGAGTTGGCGCGCCAAGGCGAGCAGTAGGGGTGAGGTCCTTGACGGACGGACAAGCCCTATCGCACGGTGAGCCTGATGAGAACGAAACGAGCAAAGAGATCCCTGTCATGACGCGCAGCGCGACGACACTCGGCCTGCATGGCTCAAACACCGCCCTCATCACACCTTTTAAAGGCGGACAGGTGGACGCCCAGGGCTTCAGCCGTTTTGTCGAGTGGCAGATCTCAGAGGGCACCAATGGTCTCGTGCCGGTTGGCACCACGGGCGAGACACCGACGCTGAGCCACGAAGAGCATATGGAAGTCGTCGACCTCTGCATCAAGGCTGCCCGGAAGCGCGTGCCTGTCATCGCTGGCGCCGGATCAAACTCGACCGACGAAGCCATCATGCTGACGCGTTTCGCCAAGCAGGCCGGCGCGGACGCGGTGTTGCACTCGACCGGCTATTACAACAAGCCGACGCAGGAAGGGCTCTACCTGCACTTCAAGGCGATCAGCGACGCCGTTGACCTGCCGATCATCGTCTACAACGTGCCGGGTCGTGCTGTGGTCGACATTTCCGCCGAAACGTTTGCGCGCATGTGCGGCCTGAAAAATGTCGTCGGCATCAAGGACGCGACATCCAACCTGCAGCGCCAATCGCAGCACCGGCAGTTGCTTGGCGACAAGTACATCGCTTTGACGGGCGAAGATGCGACAGCGCTTGGCTTCATGGCGCATGGCGGACATGGCGCCATTTCCGTGACGTCCAACGTTGCCCCACGCCTGTGCGCGGACTTCCAGGCCTCATGTGCCAAGGGCGACTATAAGACGGCGCTGAAGCAGCACGATACCCTCATGCCGCTGCACGACGCCTTGTTTGCTGAAACCAATCCGGCACCCGTCAAGTACGCCGCCTGGCGGCTTGGCGTGATTGGCTCGCCCGAATGCCGCTTGCCGCTCGCCCCGATCACCGACGCGACCAAGACGATCGTCGATGCCGCGTTGGCCTCCGCCGGTCTGGTCGCGAAGAAGGCAGCGGAGTGAGCCCGAGACTGGCCCTAACAAGGGCCCGTTGCGTGCCGATGGCTGGGCGGCTATGCGGGCCGCGAGCGGCAGGTCCTGCGGTATCCCCGCAAGATTCGTAACTAGCTCATAGACAGGCGAGGACGAGGCCCATGGCCGTCGACGAGGCAACAGTGCGCCGCATTGCGCGGCTGGCACGCATTTCGGTGACCGATGGCGAAGCCAAGGGTCTCGTCGGCGAGCTGAACGGCATTCTCGATTGGGTCAAGCAACTCGACGAGGTCAAGACCGAGGGTGTGCCGCCCATGACCAGTGTCATGCCGATGAAGCTGCGACAGCGCGAAGATAAGATCGACGACGGTGAGAAGGCCGCCGAGGTCACGCAGAATGCGCCGATGAGCGAAGATCACTTCTTCGTCGTACCGAAGGTGGTCGAATGATGCGGCGCGCGCTTGCGATCGCCGCAGCGGTCGTTGCACTGTGTGGCGCGGCCGGTGCTGCTGAACCGGGTCGCGGGTTCCCGTTTCGTGGCGCCAGCGCCCATTGCATCTCGGCCGGCCATACGACCGATAACCAAGCGCGTGCGGCGCGCGGCGACTATCTCTGGTTCGTCAAGTCCCTCGCCCACTTCAACGGTCGCGACGATGGGTGCCGCGCCGAGCGGATGACACGCTATGGACAGGCTCAAGTTTGGCGCGTGCGCCTCGCCTGTCCGGGCGGGACGACGTACGAGCATTGGATGCTCAACTTCGACGGTTCCATCACCGCGAACCGCGACGGCTCGAAGACCACGTTCCGCCCCTGCGAAAACGGCTTGGCGCGATAAGACGAACTCACGCCATGCCAAAGCGACCGAGGATGGCGCCTTGGAGCAGCAGCACGATCAGCCAATGGGCGCCATCGATGATGGTCAGGCTCCAGGGTCGCATCTGGTAGCGGTGGCTGACGGCGAGCACGGTGACGATGAAGCCGAACCAGACGAAGGCACCCGAAATCATACCGTTGACGGCGGTGGCCTTGATGCCGGCGCGCTGCATGTGCAGAATAATGCCAGCGAGCATCCACGCCATGATCAGCTGGGCCAAAAATGTCAGAACCAGCATGAACGGGGTTTGACCACCTGCGGCGTCGATGCGCTCCTTGGTCAATCCAGCAGCTGCCATCCAAGGCTTGGCGAGCAACGAGTACCAGATGCCGCCGAACATGAAGCCAACGAAGGCGGCGAGGGGCAGCGCCCAGACGGTCAGGCCAGCGAAGAATTTCATCCTACGAACCCTTATTGCTGCGACTTACACCAGCGGCCAAAATTAGTGACGGATGCGCCTCCCCTCAACTGTCATGGCCGGCCTTGTGCCGGCCACCCATTCTGCAACGCACGGAGCTGGTTGCCATCATGTTGAAATGGCTCAGCACCCCAGTGACCGTCGCGCTCGTTTCGCGATGGGTGGCCGGGACAAGCCCGGCCATGACAGTGGGAGGGGAGGTCGTCAGTCAGAAATTTTGCTCGCCGGTATTACACCAGCGGTTAGAATTTATGACTGATCAACCATCATCGTCATCCCGGAATACCTGTCGCGCCGAGGCGCGGCAGGTATATCCTGGCATATCCGGGATCCCGACCTGATCCCTACCTACCGCTACCTACCGTGGATAGGCACTCTTGCCATGCGGACGGAGGTAGATCCCGGATATACGATCACGCGGGACGCGGGACCGTATTCCGGGATGATGCTGTTGGATATGATAGGTCAGAAACTTTGCCCGCCCGTATTAGGTGTGCAGCTTTTCTTGGATCAGCTTTTCCCGGGCCGTTTCTTGCGCGCGCACGCGCTCACGCCACAGGATGTAAAGGCCCGACCCGATAATGATGGCGGCACCGCCGAGTGTCCAGGCATCCGGCACCTGTCCGAAGACAAAGTAGCCGCCGGCAACGTGGGATACGAGACTGACGTAAATGAACGGCGCCAGCGTCCCGGCGTCGGCATTGCGAAACGCCAGGATGAAGATGCCATGGCCGAGGGTCGCAAACAGGCCGAGGCACGCAAACAACAGCCAGACGTCTGTGCTGGCAGGTGCGACCCAATCGGCGAGCGCGAACGGCGCCATTGCAATAACGCCCGCCAGGAGCGACCAGAAGAGCGTCACCTCCGGCGGATCATAGGCTGCGAGATAGCGTGTGATCAGTTGGAACCCGGCGTAGGCGAACACGGTGCCGAAGGCGAACAGGAAGGCCGGATCAAAACTCGCTGTACCCGGACGCACGGCGACGAGTACGCCCGCAAAGCCAACGCCAATTGCCACCAGCCGCCGCCACCCCACCCACTCGCCGAGTACGGGGCCTGCCAGCAAAGCGACGGTCAAAGGGGCCAGGAAACTCACCGTCACAGCCTGATCGAGACGAAGCGTGCGGATGGCGAAGAAGTTGAGGATCGTGGACGCCAACAGCAACAGGGAGCGAACGGCTTGCTGTGTCGGCTTGGCTGTCTTCAGCAGGCGCGGCACAGAAAACAGGCCGAACGCCAGCACAATCGCGGCGAATTGGCCGAGGAAGCGAATCCACACGACCTGTAGGGTGGGCAAGCCCGACGTGGTCACGAGGTATTTGGCGGTGATGTCGATGGCGGAGAACAGGCATACCGCGATGCACATCAGCCCAATGCCCCTGAGCGCATCGGGTCGCAACAGAGACGGCTTGCTGCGCGCAACGGCGCCGGAGGCCAACGGCAAGGCATCTGCACGTGTTGACATGAAGCCCCGGCGTTTACTGCAGGCGTTTCTCTCCATAGCCTGTTCATGCGCCTGCCCGGCAGCCCACAGCAGGCGCGGCCGACGTGTTCCTCGCGCATACCTCAGGTCGTCGTGCCAGGCCACAAGTGCGGCCCCTTTCGGCCGCGCGCAGATGCGGGATCCAGCAGGTGAGTGCGCGTCGCGCACATTTATAGACCGGTCAACGCGGACCGCTTCGCGGACGTCTTGCGCTGGATCCCGCATCTGCACGCGGCCTGAAGTGGCCGCGTTTGTGCGGGATGACGGTTCATGCGATCGCCTTGGTCGCCGCGCGCACGCATTGTCCCGCGCGGCGACCAGTGCTAGCCCGCGGCAAGGCATCGGAGGCTTCGCGTGAACATTCTCCTCATCGGCTCGGGCGGTCGTGAACACGCGTTGGCGTGGACCATTTCCGCGTCACCGCTGTGCGCCAAGCTGTTCTGCGCGCCGGGCAACGGCGGCATCGCCGAGGTCGCGACCTGCGTCCCCATCGATGTGGCAAAACATGCCGATGTGATCGCCTTTTGCAAGACCGAGAGGATCGACTTTGTCGTCGTCGGCCCCGAAGGACCGCTGGTGGCCGGGATTGTCGATGATCTCTCGGCTGCTGGCATCAAGGCCTTTGGCCCGAGCAAAGCCGCGGCCCAGCTCGAGGGCTCAAAGGGCTTCACGAAGGATTTCTGCGCCGAGTTCGGCCTGCCGACCGGCGCCTACAAGCGATTCAGGTCAGCCGCACCTGCCAAGGCCTATGTCGCCGAGCGCAATCAGCTGCCGATCGTGATCAAGGCGGACGGGCTTGCGGCGGGCAAAGGCGTGGTCATCGCAATGACGCGAGCCGAGGCCGATGCGGCCATCGACGCCTGCTTCGGCGGCGCGTTTGGGGCGGCCGGCGCGGACGGGGTGGTGGAGGAATTCCTCGACGGCGAGGAGGCGAGCTTTTTCGCGCTCTCCGACGGTGTCAACGTGCTGCCGCTCGCAACGGCGCAGGATCACAAGCGCGTCGGCGATGGCGATACGGGGCCGAACACGGGCGGCATGGGTGCCTATTCGCCCGCCCCCATCATGACGCCCGCTATGATCGAGCGCACGATGCGGGAGCTGATCTGCCCGACCATCGCTGGCATGGCCAAGCGCGGCACGCCCTTCAAAGGGGTGCTGTTCGCCGGCCTGATGATCACGAAGGAAGGCCCGAAGCTGATCGAATACAACACCCGCTTCGGTGATCCCGAGACGCAGGTGTTGATGCTGCGGCTCAAGTCAGATCTGCTGACGGCACTCATCGCGTCGGTGGACGGCGCCTTGAAGTCGTTCGATCTGCGCTGGCGCGATGACGTGGCACTCACCGTCGTCATGGCCGCGAAAGGGTATCCGGGCGCCTATCAGAAGGGCAGCGTCATCCGCGGCTTGGAGCGCGTCGCTGACGTCGCGCATGTCGAGATTTTCCATGCCGGCACGGAGCGTCACGGCAGTGTCATCGTCGCGACGGGTGGGCGCGTGCTGACGGTGTCGGCCACGGGCAAGACGGTCAAGGAGGCGCAGGCACGGGCCTATCAGGCCGTCGATGCGATCGACTGGCCGGACGGTTTTTGCCGGCGGGATATCGGCTGGCGAGCTGTGGGGCGGGCGTAAGGGGCTGATTGACAACAATTGGTGGTTGGCTGGCTGGCAGCGGATGCCTCACTCCGCAGCCTCAGCCTTCGCGTACCCCAGCGCCCGATCCAGCTTGCGCAGCAAGTCCGCCGCCGCTGCCGGAATATTGGTACCCGGTCCAAACACGGCCTTGGCGCCGGCCTTGAACAGGGCGTCATAGTCCGATGGCGGAATGACGCCGCCGACGACGATCATGATGTCGCCGCGGCCTTCTTTATCAAGCGCGGCGCGCAGTTCTGGCACGAGCGTCAAATGACCAGCCGCGAGCGACGAGACGCCGACGATGTGCACGTCGTTTTCGACGGCCTGGCGGGCGGCCTCGTCGGGCGTTGCGAACAGGGGGCCGATGTCGACGTCGAAGCCGAGATCCGCGAACGCCGTCGCGATCACTTTCTGGCCGCGGTCGTGGCCATCTTGTCCCATTTTCGCAATCAGAATGCGCGGGCGGCGGCCGTCGTTCTTCTCGAAGTCCGTCACCAGGGCGCGGACGAGGTCGAGGTCTTTGCTCATGGCGGATGCCTCCGAACGATAGACGCCTGACACCGAGCGGATTTCAGCGCGGTGGCGGCCATACACGGCCTCAAGCGCATCCGAGATTTCGCCGACGGTGGCTTTTGCGCGCGCTGCTTTGACGGCGAGATCGAGCAGGTTGCCATTGCCCCGCGCGCCGTCGGTCAACGCCTTCAAGGCGGCCTGCGTGTCGGCTTCGCGGCGCTCGCCCTTCAAGCGGGCAAGCTTGGCGAGCTGCTGGCCGCGGACACTTTTATTGTCGACTTTGAGGACGTCCATCGCCGCCTCGGTTTCGAGCTTGAACTTGTTGACGCCGACAATCGTCTGTCGGCCGCTGTCGATGCGGGCTTGTGTGCGGGCGGCCGCCTCTTCGATGCGCAATTTGGGAATGCCGGCCGCGATCGCCTTGGCCATGCCGCCGAGGCTTTCGACTTCCTCGATGTGCTTCAAGGCGCGTGCCGCGAGATCGTGCGTCAGCCGCTCGACGTAGTAGCTGCCGCCCCACGGATCGGCGACGCGGCAGGTGCCGCTCTCCTGCTGCAGGAACAACTGCGTGTTGCGCGCAATGCGGGCCGAGAAATCCGTCGGCAGCGCGATGGCCTCGTCGAGCGCATTGGTGTGCAGCGATTGCGTATGACCTTGCGTCGCCGCCATGGCTTCGATGCACGTGCGCGTGACGTTGTTGAACGGGTCCTGCGCAGTGAGAGACCAGCCCGACGTCTGGCAGTGCGTACGCAGCGACAGCGAGCGCTCGTCCTTGGGCTTGAATTCCTTCTGGATCAGCTGCGCCCACAGCAGCCGTGCCGCCCGCATCTTGGCGATCTCCATGAAAAAGTTCATGCCGATGGCCCAGAAGAACGATAACCGCGGCGCAAAGCTGTCGATGTCCATGCCGGCGGCTACGCCCGCGCGCGCATATTCGACTCCGTCAGCGAGCGTATAGGCAAGTTCCAGATCCGCCGTCGCGCCGGCCTCCTGCATGTGGTAGCCGGAAATCGAGATCGAATTGAATTTCGGCATCTTCGTCGACGTATAGGCGAAGATATCCGAAATGATGCGCATGCTGGGGCTTGGCGGATAAATATAGGTGTTGCGCACCATGAACTCTTTCAGAATGTCATTCTGAATGGTGCCGGACAGCTTCTCCGGCGGCACGCCTTGTTCTTCACCTGCGATGATGAACAGCGCCAACACCGGCAACACGGCGCCGTTCATGGTCATGGACACGGACATCTGCGAGAGATCGATGCCGTCAAACAGCGTGCGCATGTCCAGGATCGAGTCGATCGCAACGCCGGCCATGCCGACGTCGCCCGTCACGCGCGGGTGGTCGCTGTCATAGCCGCGGTGCGTCGCGAGGTCGAAGGCAACCGAGAGGCCCTTCTGGCCAGCGGCGATGTTGCGGCGGTAAAAGGCGTTGCTGTCTTCGGCGGTCGAAAAGCCCGCGTATTGCCGGATGGTCCAGGGCTGCGTCGCATACATGGTCGGATAGGGCCCGCGCACGAACGGGGCGATGCCGGGATAGCCGTCGATGAAGTCGAGGCCTGCGATGTCAGCCGGCCCGTAGATTGGCTTGATCGGGATACCTTCAGGGGTCGGGACCGACGCAAACGAGAGTTGTTCCGGCGCCTTGACAGCCGCTTGGGCTGGTCCGGCGAGGTCAATCGTCGTGAAGTCAGGGATTTTGGTCATCGAGCAGAAGGTCCGAGTAACGTGCCGCATGCCCATAGCAGATGAAGACGCGGTGCGGCCAGCAGCGGCACGCGCTGTTAAGAGCACTCGGAAGCCGTGCCGTCGTTCAAGGCATTCCGACGCTGGCACATTCGTAGACGCGCTTGCTGTTCCTGCGGGTGACCGGTAGGCAGCACTCTCGCTGTCGCAAGGCTGGCTCATGTCTGACCATCGTCCAAAGCTCGACCTCTCCGGCCGGATTGCGCTGGTGACGGGGGCAACGCGCGGCATTGGACGTGCAGTGGCGCTGGGGCTGGCTGCGGCGGGCGCTCAGGTGGTTGCGACGGGCCGTACCGCCGGGGCGCTGGAAGAGCTTGACGATGAGATCAAGGCTGTATCCGGCAAGCGCGCGACGCTGCTGACGCTCAACCTGAAGCACGGCGATAAAATCGATGGGCTCGGCCCGGCGCTGCACGGCCGTTTTGGTAAACTCGATATCCTGGTCGCCAATGCCGGTATTCTTGGCCCCTTGTCGCCGCTCGGTCACGTGCCGACGGATCAGTTCCAAGAGGTCATCGACATCAACTTGACCGCCAATTGGCGGCTGATCCGGACGCTCGATCCGCTGTTGAAGCTCTCTGACGCAGGGCGCGCCGTGTTCCTGACCAGCGGGGCGGCCCTCGGCAAGATGGCGTATTGGGGTCCCTATGCGGTTTCCAAGGCGGGCCTCGAGGCGCTGGTGAAGACCTATGCGCTCGAAGTCGCGAGCACGCCGGTGCGCGCCAATCTCGTCAGTCCCGGCCCGATTCGCACGCGCATGCGCGAGAAAGCATTTCCGGGCGAAGACCCGATGACGCTCAAGACACCCGAGGAGCTCGCCCCGACGATCCTGCAGCGCTGCGCAGCCGCGTTTGCGGACAACGGCACGATCTTCGAGTTCAAGACGTCGACGGTGCGTTAAAGCCGCCCACGCTGGTGCCGCGGGTCTGCGGTAGTTGGTTTCCGCGACGACTATGCTACCCTGAGCCACAGTCCTCGAAAACCCGAGATGCACGTTGCGCATCATTGTCGAAAACATCATCCTCTTCCTCCTGCCGGCGTGCCTTTACGTGGGCTACATGGTGCTTGTGCGCCGGACGGGGCAATCACCACGCCAAGTGATGGATGACGCGCCGCTGCTGATGCTGTTTATCGCCGGTATCGGACTTATTGCAGCGACGCTGCTGATCTTTGGTGTGCGCGGCGCCGAAGATGAGGGGCGCGCTGGGCAGGCGTATGAACCCTCGGTGTACAAGGACGGCAAACTCTTCCCGGGCAAGGTGAAGTGAACTTGCGGCCTGTTGCCAACACTTCCGGATGCCTGCTGATGTCCGCCGGCATGACATGAAGTATTGTGTCGGCTCGACCGTCCCGTTGGAGGCCAACCCCATGCGCACCGTTTTCGTCCGCACTTTGTTTTTGACCGCTGTTCTGCTCGCCGCCGACACATCCGCGGCATCTGCTGTCGAAGCAACGTTTCTCGGCACGTCCACCTATGCCACGCCGGCGGACTGCAAAAAGGTCGCCAAGCTCGCGGCTGGCGCACCACGCAACTTGAACTCCGTACCCGAAACCCTCACCGCCAAGGGCTATCAGGGGTGGGAGGGCGGCTGCTCGATCGAAAAGTTCGTGCCGAAGGGTGCGGGCAAGAGTTGGACCGTGTCGCTGCTCTGCTCGGAGGGCTCCATTGAAAACGCGAAGTCCACGCAAACCTGGACAAAAGGCGCTGACGGATCTTTGACCGTCGTCGCGGGCCGCGAGAAGACACGCTTTGTGGCTTGCAGTGCACCCAATAAAAAGTAACCGCGCAAAGCGTGTACATTGAGACACACCGCGACCATTGCCTGGTCGCGGCTGGCTTTGCGCCCCGACATCGCCCCATTGCGCCCCGATTTCGGTCTCAAAGGGCGCCTACCTCGCCGGTTCGATCAACCGGAGAGGTGCGGATGAACCGACCCATTCTGAAAACGTACACGGCGCGCACGTCAGCTCTTGGATTTTGCATCAGCGCAGCCGCCTTCGCCGCGGCCTTGCTCGGGCCAGCCCAAGCGGCCGATCTCGGCGGGATGAAGGGCGGCTATCCGCCGCCCGTCGAGCCACGCCTGAACATCGAACGGTGGACAGGTTTCTATCTGGGCGCCGCCTTGAGCGGGAACGCCGCGCGAACCGGCATTGACGGTGATTTCGGGGCAGACAAGGTCTTTGCCCGCGGCTTCGACGCCAGCATCCTGGCCGGCTACAACTGGCAGGCGGGCCGCATGGTCTACGGCCTTGAAACCGATATCGGCAAAGGTCGCCTCAAGGCTGGCCGCGACAACGGCATCGACAGCTACTCGACCGATTTCGGCGTTCAGGGCTCCATCCGCGCGCGGGCGGGCTATCTCGTCACGCCCTCATTCATGGTCTACGCGACGGGTGGATTCGCCTACGCGCATTCCAAGATCAGCAACGACGCCATTGCCGGTGACACGACGAAACAATGGTTCACCGGTTGGCAAGGTGGCGTCGGCACCGAGCTGAAGCTTGACCCGCGTTGGTCGCTCCGGCTCGAGTATCTCTACACCGACTATGGCGCCAAGACGATCACCGGGCCCGTATCTGGGCTGACAAACACGTTCGACCCGACCATGCATACGGTGCGGGCCGGTCTGACGTTCAAGTTCTGATCCTGCGCGCTGATCCGCGCGTGGCGGCCGGTTCCCCGCAGGGGAGTCGCCATGCGCCACTAAAAACGAAAAAGGCGGCTCCTCGCGAGGGGAGCCGCCTTTTTTGCTTGCGTGGTGCAGGACGCAGGCAGATTAATCAGTCCATCATTTCATAATACGGATCGACGAGATCTTCAGCGCGATGTCGCGGAAGGCCATGCGCAGGGCATCACCCGTCGTGGCATCGTAGTAGTGCGAGGCGTCTGTTGCGCAGGCCTGCAACATCGTCTTGGCGGCGGTCGAGACCTGGAAGCCCACAGTATAGACTTCGATGCCGGTCGCCTTGATGTTCGTGCACAACTGCTCGGCCTGCGTCTGCGATCCGTTGGCAGAGTACTGCGTGTTGTAATCACCGTCAGTCATCAGAACGGCGATCTTGCGCAGCTTACCCGTCGGGATCTTGTCGTAGCCCTCGGCTTGGCTGTCTGACGGCCAGATCGAGTTCCACTTCGGAGACAGCGCATACCAAGCCCAGGCGGTGCCGAGATGGCCGGCGGTGGCGCCGCCCGCAGTTAACGCATCGACCCGCGCCTTGAGGGCTGTCTTGTCCTTCGAGAGCGCAATGATGGCCTCACTTGCGCTCGGATCGCTGGAGCCACAGGTGCCACCGGTGTTATAGTTGCTGCCGCTGGTGCCGCCGTTGACCTGGTTGTTGGCGCCGATCCACTTGTTGGTGCCTGGCGCTTCATCTGTGTACTGCTCTGTGCCAATGCGCTCGGTGACGCACGGGATCAGTTTGCTGGTGCCACTGGTGGCAGCTTGGCCTGTCACTGCCGCGGCGTAACTGCCGACGTTCACCTTGGCGGAGAACGGCAGCACTGCGACGCGCGACTTGACCTTGCTCTGGTCATTCCAGACCACGATATCGATCAAATCCTTGGACGCCAGTTTGAGATCGCTCAACTTGGTGCCGCTCATCGAGCCGGTGATGTCCATCATCAGTGCGGTTTCGACGTTGGTGTCCTTGTTGTTCCCGCCGGCCTGAACGATCGAGGTCGAAGTGATCTCGAGCTTCTGGCACTGCCAGCCGCTTGCGGCGCAGGCTGCAGGTGCGCCCGACTGGACGGCCTTGGTCGACAGCGCGGAAGCGGCGCTCAGGAACGGGGTCTGAACCCACTGCGTCACGGTCCAGGTCAGTTCGGTCTTGGCACCGTTTGAGCTGTAGGCAACTGATTCAGCTCCAGAGATCGCGTTCTTGACCTGAGTCTTGTGCGCGTTCCAGAACGATGACGCTGCCGTCTGAGCAACCGTATCGAGGCTGCCTGTTGCACCCTGGGTTGCCTTGGCGCCGGCCAGCGCTGCGTTATCGAGCATGCCCTGGGTTTGCTGGCGAACAGCCACAACCCGTGCCATGTCCACGGCAAAGCCGACCAGCATCACGCATGGGATGGCCATCAGGCCGAACACCATGGCGACAGCGCCTTCCTCGTCGCGCAAGAAGCGCGAGCGCAGTGCTGCAAGAGACGTCGCTGGCCGGCGCGGTGACGCCGGCTCCACTTGTCGCATTGCGGGGGCTGCACGCCCCTCATCCCCTAGAACACCCATTGATGCCTCCTGATACGGTTTTCGTCCTGCAAGACGGAAACTATCGGAGGCAGATTTAAAAACAGTAAATGACGCGGAATGTCGAAATCTTTTTCATTTCTATTTTGAATTCAATTCAAATAAAATTTGGTCGTTCTGTTTTATTCTTTTTTGACCATGCTGAAGCCGTCTGTTCGCCTGGGGAGGGATGCAAGAAAAGCGCCTGTTTTGTTGCAGTACGTGCGATTTTCCATGGGCTGATTGGTGTCTGACCGAGGTCAGACACCAAGGCCGCAGCGCTCATCTCACGTCTTCGGTCTCAACAGCACGTGGCGCTTCTTGCCGAGTGAAAGTTTGATGGCGCCGGCAACAGTGGCGTCGGCAAGTGTCAGGACGCGTTTCTCGTCCGTCAGCGTTTCATCGTTGACCTTCAAGCCGCCGCCTTGAATTTGCCGCCGCGCTTCACTGTTGGATTTGACCAGCTCCGATTGCACGAAGGCCTGCAGAACGCCGACGCCCTCAGCCAGGACAGCGTATGGCATCGTCACGGTCGGTAGATCGTCAGCCGTTGCGCCTTGCTCGAAGGTTTTGCGCGCGGTCTCGGCTGCGGCCTCGGCTTTTGGCCGGCCATGGATCAGCGCGGTTGCCTCTGTTGCCAGCGCTTTCTTGGCATCGTTGATCTCGTTGCCGGCGAGCGCCCCGAGGCGGCGCACCTCGGCCATAGGCAGCGTCGTGAACAGGCCGAGCAGCTTGGCCACATCGGCGTCCTCGCAATTGCGCCAGTATTGCCAGAAGTCATAGGCGCTCATCTGCGCTTCGTTGAGCCACACGGCCCCTTGTGCGGTCTTGCCCATCTTTGCGCCGGATGCGGTCGTCAGCAGCGGCGTGGTCAGCGCGAACAGCTGATGCTTGAGCCCCATGCGGCGGCCAAGGTCCACGCCGTTGACGATGTTGCCCCACTGGTCCGAGCCGCCCATTTGGCAGTTGCAGCCCGTGCGCTTGGCGAGCTCGACGAAGTCGTAGCTCTGGGCGACCATGTAGTTGAACTCGATGAAGCTCATCTCCTGCTCGCGCTCGAGGCGCAGTCTCACGCTGTCCATGGTCAGCATGCGGTTGACTGAGAAATGCCGGCCGACTTCGCGCAGCATGTCGATCCACTTCAAGTCGACCAGCCAGTCGGCATTGTCGACCATGATGGCGTCTTTTTCACCTGCCCCGAAGTTCAACACCTTGGCGAACACGCCCTTGATGGCCGCTTTGTTGGCGTCGATCTCTTCGATGGCACGCAGCGCGCGCCCCTCCTCTTTGCCAGAGGGATCGCCGATGCGCGTGGTGCCGCCGCCCATCAATGCGATCGGTTTGTTGCCGGTGACTTGCAGCCAGTGCAGCATCATCATGGAGATGAAGTTGCCGATGTGCAGCGACGGCGCGGTGCAATCATAGCCGACATAGGCGACGGCTTTGCCCTTGGCCGCGACAGCGTCGAGGCCGGCGAAATCCGAGCACTGGTGAATGAATCCGCGCTCTTCGAGCACGTTCAGGAAGTCGGAAGTGTATTTGGCCATGGGGAGCGTCCGTGCGGTGTGGGCGTCGTGGGTATTCGCGCAAGGCAACGTCCCGCGCGGCAGGTGCCGGGCGTTTGGGCAGGATCTCGTGGAAGTCATCACAAAGATCGGACAGCATCAAACCGCGCAGGCAGCGTCAGAGGGCGCGGCGGTATCGATAGGACGGGGCTGTCGAACAGGTGGTCATCCTGTGTCACTAATGATAACCGCAGCCACCGTCAACTCGCGTGCCCCGCCGAGGCCCCATGCCGCTGATTTACAAGATCGCCGACACGCCGCTTTGGCACGCAGCTGTCGCCGCCAGTCGCTTCGACGGCTCAGCACATGACGTGCGCGACGGGTTCATCCATTTCTCGACCGCAACTCAAGCCCGCGAAACCGCCGCGAAGCATTTCGCCGGACAGAGCGGTCTCGTGTTGGCGGCGATCGACACGACGACGCTGGGGGCTGCCCTGAAGTGGGAGGCCTCGCGGGGCGGGGATCTGTTTCCGCACCTCTATGCGCCGCTGCCGATGAGCGCTGTTGCGTGGTCTAAGCCCCTGCCGGTCGGCGCCGATGGCCTGCACGTATTCCCGCTGGAGATGGTGTGATGCTGAAGGGCCTGCTCAATCTGACGCGAACTGCGCTCTTCTCGCTGGAACCCGAGCAAGCCCATGAGGTGTCGCTCAAGGCGTTGGAGGCCGGCCTCTATCCCGGCGACCCGACGCCAGCGGACCCGCGCCTGGCGCAAACAGTCTACGGTCTGCAATTCTCAAACCCGATCGGCATTGCCGCCGGCTACGACAAGGATGCACGGGTGCCCAATGCGGTGCTCGGTGTCGGCTGCGGCTTTGCCGAGGTGGGCACGATCACGCCAAAGCCGCAGATCGGAAATCCCAAGCCGCGCGTGTTTCGGCTTGTCTCAGATCATGCCGTCATCAACCGCCTTGGCTTCAACAATGGGGGGCACGCCGCAGCGCTGGCACGGCTTGAGGCACGGCCGAAGCGCGGCATCGTCGGGGTCAACATCGGGGCCAATAAGGATACTGAGGACAAGGCGGCCGACTATGTGCTCGGCCTTGAAACGTTCAATGCCCTGGCGAGTTACTTCGCCGTCAACATCTCATCGCCCAACACGCCAGGCTTACGCGATCTGCAGGCGCCGGCGGCCCTGGATGCCCTGCTCGGTCGTGTGATGGCGGCGCGTGAAAAACTCGTCGCCGGAGGCGCGCCGAAGCGGCCGATCGTCGTCAAAATCGCGCCTGATATTGCAGAGGCTGATTTGCCGGCGATCGTCGAGCGCATGATCGCCCACAACGTCGACGGCATCGCCGTGTCGAACACGACGCTGGCGCGCACCGGACTGCGCGATCAGATCACGGCGCGCGAGGCCGGCGGCCTGTCCGGCCGTCCGCTGTTCCATCGCTCGACGGTGACGCTGGCGCGTGTGCATCAACTGACGGGCGGCAAGACCCCGCTGATCGGTATCGGTGGCATCGATAGCGGCGCGACGGCGGTGGCGAAAATCGAGGCTGGTGCAACGCTGGTACAACTCTATACCGGCCTGATGTATGAAGGCCCCGGTCTTATAGGTGGCATCAAGACAGCCTTGTCAGCAACGCTGGAACGCGAGAAGCTTGCCGGCATCGGCGCCCTGGTCGGGCGTCGCGCGGCCGAGTGGGCCGGCAAAGCCATCGACGCGTGACAATCGACGCGTGACGACCGTCAGGCCTGAACAGGACGCGGCGCATGTTTGCCGCTGGAGAGACATATGCGCATTCTGGCTATCATCCTGACGCTCCTGGTCATCGTGTCTCACGTTGGCTTCGCCGTGGCCGAGATGCTGTATTGGCAGCACCCCATGGTCATGGCGCGGTTTGGCACGACGCCCGAGTTCGCCAAGGCGTCGGCCGTGCTGGCGGCCAATCAGGGCATCTACAACGCGTTGTTCGCCGCGGCGATCCTGTTCGCGCTGGTGACATGGAACCGCGCGATGTTGCTGGTTTTGCTCGCCTGTATCGTCGGTGCCGGCCTTTATGGCGCCTACAGCGTCAAGCCGACGATCGCGCTGGTACAGTCGCTGCCGGCTGCCTTGGCATTCATCACCACGTGGATGTCTGGCCGCGCCTCTGCAACCTGATGAAGCACCTCGTCCGATTTTACATGAGGGCGGGCAGCATTCCCTCTATCGAGGGTGTATGAAAGCTCCTGACGACTTTGAAATCTTCCTCGTCTCGGCCCCTGGTCTTGAGGAGATGCTGTGCGCCGAAGCCGTTGAACGCGGCTTCGCCTCGCCGCGCGCGGTGCCGGGGGGCGTCAAGATCCGCGGCCATTGGCCCGATGTCTGGCGGGCGAACTATGAAATGCGCGGGGCGACGCGCGTGCTGGCGCGTATCGATAGCTTTCAGGTGGAAACGTTTGAAAAGCTGGAACGCCGCGGGCGCCGGGTGCCTTGGGCCAAGGTCCTGCGCCGCGACGTGCCCGTGAGCATCGACGTCACCTGCAACCAGTCGCGCCTGTTTCACACCGGCGCCGTGGCCGAACGGCTCGAAGGTGCCATCCGCGACAAGGCCTGCACCGCCGTAGCGAAAGATGCGCCCGTCACAGTCATGGTGCGGCTCGACAACAACATCTGCACCATCAGCGTCGATACATCGGGCGAACTGCTGCACAAGCGCGGGCATAAGCACGGCGTGCATCGCGCGCCGATGCGCGAGACGATGGCCGCGCTGTTCCTGCGCCAGTGTGGCTATGATGGCATTGAGCCTGTGCTCGATCCCATGTGCGGCTCGGGTACGTTTGTCATCGAGGCGGCCGAGATCGCAGCGGGCTTGCCGGCGGGCCGTGCGCGCAGCTTTGCTTTCGAGCACCTCGCCACCTTTGATCCGGCAGCCTGGCAACAGGCGCGCGGAGCCTTGCCACCAGCCACGACACCTCCCCTCCGCTTCTATGGCAGCGATCGTGATGACGACGCCATCGCCATGAGCCGCGCGAATGCGCAGGCGGCCGGTGTGATGGCGTTCACCACGTTCAAACAGCAGACGGTGGCAGATCTCACGCCGCCGGACGGGCCACCAGGGCTGGTCATTTTAAATCCGCCCTATGGCGATCGGATCGGCGACAAGGAACGGCTGTCGGCGCTCTATGCGGCGTTGGGGCGAATTTTGATGCAGCGGTTCGCGGGGTGGCGCGTTGGCCTCGTGACCAGCGAAAAGCCGCTGGCTTATGCCACTGGGCTGCCGTTCCAGCCGCCGGCTGCGCCTGTTTCGCATGGCGGCCTGCGCGTGACGCTGTTTCGGACTGAGGCGCTGGCGTAGGCGTCTATTCCGCCTTCGTGCGGCGGAACTCCTGGCCGAGCGATTGCCAGATGTGGGAATAGAGGCGGCCGAATTCGTCGGTTTCACGCAGTGCCACAGGATCTCGCGGGCGAGGGAAGGGTACCTCGAAATCCTCCTTTAGCCGCCCCGGACGTGCAGATAGCAGGATAATGCGGCTCGCCAGAGTCAGGGCTTCGCCGAGGTCGTGGGTGACGAACAGCACGGTTTGGCGCTCGCGCTCCCAGATCTCGAGCAGCGTCTTGTGCATCTCGAGCTTGGTGTGCGTATCAAGCGCGCCGAACGGCTCGTCCATGAGCAGGATTTCGGGCTCCATGATCAGCGTGCGCATCAGCGCCACGCGCTGACGCATCCCGCCGGAAAGCATGCGCGGAAAGCTCTTTTCAAAGCCCGTCAGGCCAGCCTTGTTGATGGCGTCTGTTACCTTTGCAGCGCGCTGCTCTTTCGCCACGCCAGCGATTTCGAGACCATAGCCGATGTTGCGCTCGACCGTGCGCCAGGGGAAAACCGTGTCGCGCTGGAAGACGTAGCCGACCTTGCGGTTGATCTGGCCGTGCTCGACGGGGTCCTGATCGATCCGGATCTTGCCGCCGCTCTTGGTCAAGAGACCGGCGACCATGTTGAGGATCGTGCTCTTGCCGCAACCGGACGGGCCGAGCAGTGCCACGAACTCACCCTGACGCACATCGAACGACACATTGTCGACGGCGGTCACGGCCCCTGGGCCCGTGCCGTAAACCTTGTCGAGCGCTTCAACGGTGATGCGGGTCGGCCCCGTGGCGCTGGACGTGCGTGTTGCGGCGGTATTCACGGCCGTGTCCCTCATTCCGCCGCTTCGCGCTGAACATCGAGACGCGGCAGTGCCTCCGCGAGGCGTGCCGTCAGATGATCGATGACCGAGGTCAGCGGACCGAAGCCCTGCGTACGCGTCAGCATCTGTTCGTCGAGATAGAGGGCGCGATTGATCTCAATCTGTATCGCATGCACGCGCGAGGTGGGTTTGCCGTAGTGCTCGGTAATAAAGCCGCCAGCGTAGGGCCGATTGAGCTGCACATCATAGCCAAGCCCTGTCAGGCAATCGCGCACAAGGCGCGTGTAGCGCTGGTCGCTTGAGGCGCCAAAACGGTCGCCGATGACAAAATGCGGCCGCTGACTGTTCGGCTGGCCCGAATTGGTCGACGGCATGGAGTGACAGTCGATCAGCAGCGCCATGCCAAAGCGGCGGCGGGTTTGTTCAAGCAATCCGGTCAGCATGTGATGGAACGGACGATACAACAGCTCGATGCGTTCAAAACCAAGCGCGAGCGGCAGGCGCTCGGCGTAGATCTCCTCGCCATCAGAGACGATGCGCGGGATGGTGCCAAGCCCACCGACGACGCGCACGGACTGGGTGTTTGCAAACGCAGGTGGCCGCTCGACGAACAGTTCCGGGTCCAGCTCGTAGGGCTCGCGGTTGGCGTCCACGTAGGCGCGCGGAAAGCGGGCCGCGATCATCGGCGCACCGTGGCGGACGACGCCAGCAAACAGCTCATCGACGTAGCAATCTTCACTCTTGCGCAAAGTGTGCGCATCGAGCCGGCTCGCGGACAAGAGCGCGCGCGGGTAGACGCGGCCTGAATGGGGAGAGCAGAACACAAGCGGTGTGCGCTGGAAGCGCGGTTCGCTCAACTCGAACGGCGGTGTCAGTTCAGCGACGATGGAGGCGCGCTCGGCTGCGATCATGCCCATATCCGTCCCACGCGCGCGCCCCTTTTTGTTCCTGTGCCACTCTGGCTGCCCCACTGCGGGGACAGTGCCAAGCGGCGAGGCGGCTGTCCAGCATCCGTTGGGTACATCCGTTACGTCGCCGGAACCTCGTGCCACAGGCGCGGCCGCAAGGGCGGGATTGCCGATAGGTGAACATGGGCCATAAGTGTTAGACCCCTCCCGCGCCGTGAGCACGAACAATTCGAGCATGACCACCACACATTCGACCGCAAAGCCCATTCGAGTCGGCGTCGACATCGGCGGCACGTTCACGGATCTGCAGATCTTTGACGCGCGCGACGGCCGCATCTTGCCCTTCAAACTGCCGACCACGCCGGAGGATCCGTCCTTCGGCTTGATCGAGGGCATCAAGGGCGCAGGCGGGCGCTACAACTTTACGCTCGACGATGTCGGCTATGTCCTGCACGGCACGACGATCGCGACCAATGCCGTGCTGGAACGCAAGCTGCCAGCGGGCGCGCTAGTCACCACCGCCGGTTTTGAAGACGTGCTCGAAATCGGCAGGCATAACCGGCGTGATGTGTATTCGATCTGGCCGCGCCCGGTGGAGGCGCTGATTCCCCGCAACCGGCGTATCGGTTTTGTCGAGCGCATGCGCGCTGGCGGCGTCGCAGAGATCACGCCCGATGAAGCCGCGGTCAGCATTGTCATTGCGCGATTGCGGGCACTCGACATTTCCACCGTGGCGATCGCGTTGCTCCACGCCTACGCCAATCCCGCGCATGAATTGTATCTCGCCGAGCGCATCGCCAAGGAGCTGCCGCACGTGACGATCTCGTGCTCGTCGCAGGTGAGCCCCGAGATCCGCGAATATGAGCGCACCAGCACGACGGTGCTGAATGCACTGCTGCAACCGGTCGTGCGCGGCTATATCGAGCGGCTGGAAAAGCGCATGCGCGCCGAGAATTTCGCGCCGCGCTTGCTCATTGTGCAGTCGAACGGCGGCGTGTGTGCGCCGGCAACGGCGGCGGCTGAGCCCGTGCGTCTGCTGTTGTCTGGCCCAAGCGGCGGCGCGATGGCAGCACTCGGGTTGTCGCGTGCGCTGTCGATGCCGGACGTGGTTGCTGTCGACATGGGCGGCACGAGTTTCGATGTCTCCGTGGTGCGTGACGACCGGCTGGAGATCGTCACGCAGAGCGAGATCGATCGTTTGCCCGTGCGGGTGCCCATGATCGAGATCCGCACGATTGGCGCCGGCGGCGGCTCCATCGCGCGCATGCATACGGGGCGCCAGATGAGCGTTGGCCCGCACAGCGCAGGCGCGCGTCCCGGCCCGGTGTGTTACGGCCGTGGCGGCACGGAGCCGACGGTCACCGATGCCAATCTCGTACTCGGCCGGCTCGATGCAGCGTTCTTTCTCGGCGGCGCGATGGTGCTCGATCTGGGCGGCGCGAAACGTGCGATTGCCGACAAGATCGCAACGCCGCTCGGGCTTTCCGCTGATGCGGCCGCGGCCGGCATTTTGCGGCTCACCAACACCAGCCTCGCGGCGGCCATCCGTGTCAGCTTGTTCGAGAAGGGGCTCGATCCCCGCGATTTCACGATGCTGAGCTTCGGTGGTGCGGGATCGGTCCACGCGTGCGCGGTCGCCGAAGAACTCGGCATGCGCCGGATCGTGTTCCCGGTCGACGCCAGCACGCTATCAGCACGCGGCATCCTGGACGCCGATATCGGGCACGCCTTTGCACGCTCGGGCGTGCGCCGCTTCGAGGCGGGTGCGGTTGATGTGGTGCGCACAATGGCCGAGGACATGACGGCTCAGGCACATGCGCGCTTGGCCGGCGATGGGATTGCCGAGGAGCAGCGGGTGCTCCGATTGTCGATCGACCTGCGCTACAAAGGACAGGCCTTTGAACTGACCGTGCCGTGGACTGACGCCGCCTTCGACGCAAGCGGCATATCCGCCGTTGTAGCGCGCTTCCACGCGCAGCACTTGCAGCGCTTCTCCTACGCGAACCCTGACGATGTCGTTGAGATGGTGACGCTGCGGTTGTCGGCCATCGGTCGGCTGGAGCGGCCGTCTCGTACCGTTGCGCCGGCGCGCAAGGTTGCGCCGCCGCCCACCTCGCGACGTGTGTTCGTCGGCGATGCATGGCGCTCGATCCCTGTCTGGCGGCGCGATGCCATCACCGATGATAACAGCGTTTTGGGCCCCACCATTGTCGAGGAAGATTATACGACGGTGTATCTCGCGCCGGGCTGGACACTGACGCGTGTCGGCGACGGCCATCTCCTCGCCGAGCATTCAGAGGCGCGCCCATGATCACGCTCGACGCCATCGAACTCGAAGTGCTGCGCAATGCGCTGACGGCTGCGGCCGCCGACATGGACGTCACCATGTGGCGCACCAGCCGCTCGACGATCGTGCGCGAGATGCTCGACTATTCCACCGCCATCTTTGATGCCGACGGTTGGAACATCGCGCAATCCGCTCGCATCCCGCAGCATCTGAACTCCATGAGCTGGTGTCTGCGCACGATCGTTGAAAAGTTCGTGCCCGCGGAGCAATGGCACGACGGCGATGTCATCATTACAAACGATCCCTACTGCGGCGGACAGCATTTGCCAGACATCGTTGCCTTCCGGCCGGTGTTTCATGATGGTGTGCGCGTCGCCATCGTCGGCACGCTCTGCCACCATCTGGACGTTGGCGGCATGTCGCCCGGAAGCTACGCGGCGGGTGCGACGGAGATCTATCAGGAAGGCCTGCGTATTCCGCCCGTCAAACTCTACGCCCGCGGCGCGCGCAACGACGCACTCTGGTCG
>JANMGQ010000239.1:0-32021 GCA_031374735.1 Hyphomicrobiaceae bacterium
CTATCCCGAAGTCCTTCGCTTGCACGGGCTTGAGCCTTGACGTCGACGGGTGAGGATCCCGGATATTTGTCGTGCGAAGGGCACGCCAAATTCCGGGACACCGTTGAATTTGGATGGCGTGGCCGCGTCAGCACCTGGCCCGTACCGCCGAAGCGGTGCCGACGCCGGTCCGGTCGGTATCGGGGTACACCTTCCGACGGCCACGCTCTGTTCGTCAACCGGACGGTCTCGATGTATCATCGAGCATGGCCGTGTCGGCAGGCGACCAGCGCAGCTGACCCAGAGCTGCCGTGTTGTCGTGGCGCAACATATTGTTGCACCTTCAGCGCCTCTTTACCCCATGATTGTCGAGCGCACGCGTAATACCGTCAACATCTTCCGCATCCACGGTCTGAAGCTGGTCATATGGCATTGGAAGTTCATCAATCGTCAGACCGCGCGCCATAACGCAGACGATCTTATTGCGTCGGAAAGCGCGATCAGCTTCCGATTTTACAAACTGAGAGTTTACCGACGCGGAAGTCCATATCACAATCACCGCGCCTGCATCGTCGATCTTGGATCGGATGGTCTTTTCGAATGCCTCACCGCTGATGAGGTCCGTATCCCACCAGACATCATATCCGCGTTCAGCCAACTGCTTTGCCAACTTTTCAGTCGGCTGTCGGGTTGCCTTTGCGTAGCTGATGAATACGTGGCCTTGCGTCTGCGGCTTGTAGTCGATATCTGACGATAGAACGTTGATCCTGCAATTGCTTCTCGGCTTGGTTCCGACATCGTCGAGCAGAGCTACCAGCTGCCGTTCTATCGGACGGAACAGTGGATGATCCTCTGCGATAGTTACAAACCATTCTGTACCTTGAAGGTGTGCTTCGGTTTCTCCGCCGTTCATATAAATTTGGTCGCTGAGGTAGTGCTTGACCTTCATGCTCTCGTAACCGACGAACCTTGATGGGCCGAAGCGCCATCTTGTCGGATCAATCGTATCGCGCACTACATACCAAGCAGCCACTTTTCCTGGTTGAGCCCCTGTTTGCAGGTAAGTGTCCCAATGACCGTTGAGGTAGTTGATGTTGGCCTTCACACCCTCAACTGAAGACACAAACGGCATGCGCTTCATGGCCGGCCCCATACCTTGCGGTCCACGTCCGTACGACGCGACGTCTGTCACCATTGACACCGTAGTTTTGCGCGTCGGCCCGAAAGCCGCAAGTGCCAATTCGAAAAAGCACACGCCGACTGATCATCCGTGTCTCAGAATGTCGACTTCTGGCCCGAAGCCGACTTACGGAGAGTGTTGCACCATGGGTGGCCGGCACGTCGTGCCCCGCACGCAAAGCATGACGGGCCGGCCATGACAGGAGTGTGTGTCGCGGCGGCGAGGCTGATGTCGCTCCGGGTCACTTTCGTCACAACGAACGACTCGGCGGCTTCGCCTGGCTGCACGCCAGCAGAGGACTGCCGGCCGGCCAGCCGTTGGTCGAGCCGCGCAAATCGGCTGCGACAGGGTCGCATTCAACTGGGCAGCGGCACGCCGGCGATACCGAACGCCTCTGCCTGCCGTGCGCGCACCGTTTCGACGTCAAACGGCCCGAGCATCTCCTCGAACAGGCGGAACCAGTTCATCTTGGCTTCGAGATGCAGAAACACGCCGCCGAGACCGATGGCGGCGCGATCCATGAACACGAACTCGCGCGGGACCGTCACCGGACCTTTTTCCTTGAGTGCCTTGTGCACCGTGAAGGCCTCCTTGCGGCCGTAGTCGCCGGCGCTGACACCTTCAGCAATCGTGCGCTCGCGGTCGTCGAGCAGCGGCGCATAGATAAAGCGCGCCCAGATGGTCAGCGTATCGATCAATTCGTTGGTCAGCCCCTTGAACCCCCAGGTCTCGTAAGCGTTGACGATGGCCGCGCGGTCATTGGCCAGCAGGCCGTTGCGCAGATTGACGACGCCGCCAATGAAATTGGCGTTGAATTTCCTGATGCAGCCGTAGTCGAGCAGGTTGACGCCCGCTGGGCGGCCGTCGCCATCGGCGAAGATGGTGTAGTTGCCGAGATGCGGGTCACCGTGGATCACGCCATAGCGCGAGAACGGCATCCACCATGCGAGGTACATGGCCTTGGCAATCGCGTTGCGGTCTTCGGGCGGCGCGGTCTTGAACGAGAGCAGCGGTTTGCCCTCGAGCCAGTTCATGGTCAGCAGGCGCTTGGTTGAAAGTTCAGCGCGCATCTCAGGCACGCGCACAGTCGCGTCGTTGCGAAAGATATGATGATAGAGCCGCATGTGGCGGGACTCGAGATCGTAATCCAGCTCCTCGCGCAGGCGCTCGGCAATCTCTTCCATGATCTGGCTGGTATCGATCGCCTTGCTCATGCGGCCGTGCAGATTGAACACGAGGCGCAGCTGCGACAGATCCGCTTCGACGGCCGACTGCATGTCGGGATATTGCAGTTTGGCGGCGAGCGACATGCCATCATGATGCACGGCGCGATGCACCTGGCCGAGAGAAGCCGACGCGGCCGGCTCTAGATCGAACGACTTGAACCGGCTCTGCCAGTCGGCCCCGAGTTCAGCCACCATGCGGCGCTTGACGAACACGCCGCTCATTGGTGGCGCCTGGCTTTGCAGCTGTGACAGCTCCTGGGCGTATTCCTTTGGCAGTGCCTCGGGAATGGTCGAGAGCAACTGCGCGACTTTCATGATCGGCCCCTTCAGACCGCCCAGCGCCGCTGCGAGATCCATCGCCGTCTTGCGGTCGTCGCCCTCCATGCCAAACAGGCGCTGGCCCGCCACTTTGGCGGCGATTGCGCCCACGTTGGTGCCAACTTTCATGTAGCGCGCGGCGCGTGCGGTCAGCCGGTTCTCTTCGTCATCGCTCATAGGGGCTGCTCCGGCCTCAATGCACCTTCTGATCAAGTGTGCGTGCGGGAGGCAACGGGCAAGAGATCGGCGCGCCATGTCGCAGTGCGCGCAGCGTCATGATTTTGGCGGCGCCGATGGCTGCGTGACCGCGCGGCGAGGGGATTTCGTGGGCGCGATGCTGGTTTCGTCCTCGACCTTTGCCGCTGGGGCATTCGGGGGCGCTTCGGAGATCTCACCGGCGTCATCTGCGACGACGACTGGTTGTTGGGCTTCAGAGGACGCGGTCTCAGCAACAGCTGGATTCGCGAGCGTGAGCGCGGCTGCGGTGATCAACACGAGGCGGCGCAACGCGAACATGGGGCTCTCCCTGAACCAATAGGCCAAGAGCACCAAACGCCCGACCTACCTATCAGATGCCATGAGACCGGAAACGGTTCAGTGCCGCACGGCACAGGTCCCGCGCGGGCCGAGAACACTCACACCGATAAGCGCTCCGATTTGCTCGGTGTCCCGGAATTCTCGGCGCGTCTTCGCGCGTCGAAAACATCCGGGATCGTGATCCGCATGCGAGTGAGGTACGACTGAGCCAACGTGTTGATTGGTCACGATCCCGGATACTTGGTCGGCGCGACGGCGCTGATCAATTTCCGGGACATCGCGGTTGGAGTTGCGCGCATAGGACGCCCACAGATCGGTGCAAGGGGCGGCCACCTGCCAAATGGAGATTGCTCCGCTGGCGCATAATCAACACTTTGCCAGTTGTTCAATCACCACCTGTGCGGATGCCGCCCCTCCCCCAGTTGAAGAACAGGGAGACAGGGAGAAGGAACTTCATCCGATTGACCTGGGCCACTGCACCATAGGGTTATCCACCGGCGAGCGCGATGCACGAAAAGGCGACGCGCGCCTCTGTTGGCACACCGAATCGGGCCGTGTGGCGCGCCGGCAAGCCCTTCGGGAAGTGCTTCACATATTCGCCATTGCAGGCGTCGTAGTCGGCGGGGTCGGTGATCAACATCGTCACCTGCACGACCTTGTCGAGATCACTGCCACACTCCAGCAGGATCGCCTTGATGTGGCCGAGAGCGTTACGCACTTCCTCGGCCGGAGTCGCGCCGCGGTGGACGCCGCGTGCGGGTTCGTACGGCGCGGAATGTCCCGAGACAAAAATCAACCCACCCGCGCGTGTGGCACGGGAGAACGGTCGCTTTTCGCCGTGGGCTGGGGAGTCGTGAAAGTCAATCATGCCGTTGCCTCTCGGGGATGGCGCTGACCTAGCACCGTTGCAACCGTCACGCTGCATCGCACAATGACCGATACGCGACACGGTATACGCGGCGCCTCGAACCGGGTAGTTTCCGACGGCCCGGCGAGAGCCGTCCGGGACGAGACCACCGCGCATGCGCCGATCTACGTTTTCCGCTCTGCTCCGCGCCGCCGTGTTGGCCGGGTCAATGATAGCAGCCCTGTGCCCCGCACAGGCGAAAGACCTGCGCATTGCGCTCGCGACGGAGCCGTCGTCGATCGATCCGCATTTTCACGTCACGACACCAAACATGGCGTTGTCGACACATCTGTTCGACAGGCTCGTCCATACCGACGAGAAGCAGCAGTTGGTGCCGGGTCTGGCGACCGGTTGGAAGTCGGTCGACCCGCTGACGTGGGAGTTCAAGCTCCGCCAAGGTGTCGTCTGGCATGATGGCAAGCCCTTCACGGCCGACGACGTCGTCTTCAGTTTGACTCGCGCAGTGGAGGTGCCGAATTCGCCCTCGGGCTTTGGTCTTTATCTGCGCGGCAAGACCGTCTCCAAGGTCGACAGCCACACGATCCGCATCACGACGGCGACGCCCTATCCGCTCATGGCCAACGATATGGCGACCATCGCCATCGTGTCTGAGGCCCATGGCAAAGGTGCCAGCACCGCCGACTACAACAGCGGCAAGGCCGCCATCGGCACAGGGCCATATAAGTTCGCGGCCTTCGTGCCCGGCGACAAAATCGAGTTCGTTGCAAACCCGGCCTACTGGGGCGAGAAATCGCGTTGGGACAAGGTGATCCTGAAACCCATTCGCTCCGGACCGGCCCGCGTTGCGGCCCTGCTGGCGGGCGACGCCGACGTGATCGAAGACGTGCCGACCGTCGATGTGGCCAAGCTCAAGACCGATGCCCGGGTCGCGGTGGCGCAGTCGCCGTCGTACCGTGTGGTGTTCCTGCAGGCGGACCAGTGGCGCGACACCACGCCGTTTGCCAATGCCAAAGATGGCAGCGCCATCAAAAACCCGTTCCGCAATGCAAAAGTGCGTCGCGCGATCTCGCTCGCGATCAATCGCGAGGCACTGGTGTCGCGCATCATGGAAGGCAATGCCCAGGTCGCGGCCCAACTTTTGCCCGACGGCTTTTTTGGCATCTCGCCGAATGCAAAAATGCCGCTCTTCGATGCCGAGAAGGCGAAAAAACTACTCGCCGAGGCCGGCTTCCCCGCGGGCTTTCGCGTCACCATGCACGGCCCGGCCGGACGCTACCCCAATGACACGCGCCTTCTGGAGGCCGTCGCACAGATGCTCACGCGCGCCGGCATCGAAGCAACCATCGAGACCATGCCGCCCGCCCAGTTCTTCACGCGCGCCTCAACAGGCGCTGACGGACAACCGGAGTTCTCGCTATTCCTTGCAGGCTGGGGCGCTGCGACAGGCGAGAACTCGTCGCCACTGAAGGGCCTGCTCGCCACCTTCGACAAGGACAAGGGCTTCGGCGGGTCAAACCGCGGGCGCTATTCCAACAAGGCGCTGGATGACGCCCTGGACGCCGCCTTGACCACCATCGACATCGAGCAGGTCAAGGCTGGTCTCGCCAAGGCGACCGATATCGCCCTCGCCGACGCCGCGATTATCCCGCTGCTTTATCCGTGGAACACCTGGGCGGCGCGCAAAGGCATCATCATGCGCGCGCGCACCGACGAGGCGACGACGGCCATGTCGGCCGTCGAAGAGTGACGCCCAGCGTCAGCGTTTTGAGCTTGCGCGCAAGCGCTTGGCGACGAGTTCGGCGATCTGCACGGCGTTGAGCGCAGCGCCCTTGCGCAGGTTGTCGTTGCTCACGAACAGCACGAGGCCATGATCGACCGTCGGATCACGCCGGATGCGGCCGACGTAGCTCGCATCCTTGCCTGCGGCATGCAGCGGCGTCGGTACTTCACGCAGCTCAACGCCGGGCGCACGCTCCAGGAGTTCCAACGCCCGCGCCACTGAGATGGGCCGGGCAAACTCGGCGTTGATGCTCAGCGAATGCCCGGTATAGACGGGCACGCGCACGCAGGTGCCTGCCACTTTGAGCGCCGGAATGTCGAGGATCTTGCGGCTTTCGTTACGCAATTTCAGCTCTTCGTCGGTCCAGCCGTCGTCGCCGCCGATCGGGTCTGCCGCATAGGCGCCGGCATAGGGCAGCACATTGAACGCGATCGGTTGGGCAAATTTCTTGGGCGCCGGCATCACAACGGCATCGCCGGACACCGCGAGTTTCGACGCCGTCTCGGCAACGGCGCGCACCTGCCCGTCGAGTTCGCTGACCCCGGCGGCGCCGCCCCCCGACACCGCCTGATAAGTCGCGGCAATCAAGCGAATGAGGCCCGCCTCATCGAGCACCGGCTACAGCACGGGCATCGCGGCCATGGTGGTGCAGTTCGGGTTGGCGATAATGCCCGAGCCGCCTTGGCGCATCGCCAGATCGATCGCGCCAGGATTGACCTCGCTGACGACAAGCGGAATCGTGGGGTCCATGCGGAACGCCGACGAGTTGTCTATGACGATGCCGCCGGCCGCCGCGACCTTGGCCGCAAGCGCGCGCGAGGTGGTTGCGCCGGCTGAGAACAAGGCGATGTCGATACCGGCATAGTCGGCCGTCTCGGCGTTCTCGACGGTGATGTCGCGGCCGGCAAAGCGCAGCTTCTTCCCGGCAGAACGTGCCGACGCAAACAAGCGGATTGTCTCGACCGGAAACTTTCGCTCGAGCAGGATCGCCCGCATGGCGTCCCCGACCATACCCGTTGCTCCGACGACCCCGATGCGCATGTCGCGTCTCTTTCGTTCCATTCAGGTTCAATTCCGTCACCACTAACAGTTACCAGAAATAGGGGCTCTATCAACGCATCGACTAGCCCGAGATGACGTGCGCGCAGCCACCGGGTTGGCCGTGCTGAGCTGCAACGTTCCCTCGGCCGACCAGAACGAGTAGACTGCGGCAGTCCCGATTGGAGGCACGAGCCCCGCATGCACGACATCAATCGCAGAGGGTTCGCCATCGGTGCGGCAGCACTCGGTTTGGCGACCCCGGCACGCGCTCAGTCGCGCAGCACCTTCAAGGTTGGCGACATCGGCGTGCGCGTGCTCGATGACGGACATATGCTGGTGCCGCGGGACCGAATCGCCGCCATCGGCATCGACGACAAAGTCCTCACCTCTGAACTGACCCCGCGTGGCGATTCAACGCCGCCGCAGCTGTTCCGCTTTTCGCTCAACATCACGCTGCTTGAATTCGACGGCAAACGTGTGCTGATCGATGCGGGCGCGGGCGGCACGTGGGTCGATACAGCCGGCAAGCTCGGCGATGTCTTGCTGGCCGCTGGTATCGCTCCCGCGTCAATCGATCATGTCGTGCTGACGCACGCTCACCCTGATCATCTCTGGGGCGTCGTCGATGATTTCGACAACACGCTGCGCTTTCCCAATGCCGCCTACACGATCCCCAATCGCGAGTTCGAGTTCTGGATGTCGGCGACGGAGCCAGAAGCGGCCCGCGCAGCTGAAGGCGTAACAGCCGGCGCGCGGCGCGTGCTCAAGATGATCGAGCCGAAACTGACGCGAGCACCGGCCGACGCGCAGGTGCTGCCGGGTATCGCCTATGTCGATGCGGCGGGCCATACGCCCGGGCAATGTGCCGTATTCGTCCAATCGGGCGGGCAGAAGCTGCTGGTGGCCGCTGACACGCTGTTTCATCCCGTAGTGTCGGTGGCGCATCCGCAGTGGAAACCGGCGCAGGACATGGACGGCGACGCCGCGGTCGCAACGCGACTGCGCTTGCTCGACATAGCGGCGACGGAACAGGCGCGTGTGCTCGCCTATCATATCGGCGATCTCACCGGCAGCATCGTGCGGGCAGGGAGCGGCTTTTTGTGGTTGGGACAGCCGTGACGATTGCCGCAGCCTCCATTCCACAACTCGATCGAAGCAAACATGCCGACACCTGCCAACATCATTGCCGATCTCGATGCCTGCGCGACGCGGTTTGAGACACCATGCGGCAACGGCCAGATGATCTGGCGCCGTTGGGGCGAAGGTGAGCCGCTGGTGCTGCTGCACGGCGGTTCGGGTTCATGGATGCACTGGATCAAGACGATTCCCGCTTACCTCGACCGCTACGAGGTTTGGGCGCCTGATCTGCCGGGCCTCGGCGATAGTGCGATGCCGCCGGAGCCGCTAACGCCTGCCCCCTGCGGGGCGATGGTCGCAGCGGGCCTGCGCGACGTTCTCGGCACGCGTCGGGCGCACGTGGTGTGCTTCTCGTTCGGCTGCCATGTCGGTACGTTCGCGGCCGCCGAACTTGGGCGACAGGTGCGCTCGTTCACGCTCTCGGGCTCGGCGGCACTGGGCTTGCCCCACATCCGCGCCGATTTCGCCAAGGAGCACTCTCGCATGACGCCGGCCGAGCGGACGGAGGTGCATCGCGGCAACCTGCACATTCTCATGATTGCCGATGCCGCGCGCATCGACGACCTCGCCATCCACATCCAGGCCGACAACATCGCAAAGGCACGCTTTCGCTCGCGCCCCTTTGCCACCACCGACGACATCAAGCGCACGCTGCACCACGTTGTGGCGCCGGTTGGGGCCGTGTGGGGCGACCACGACCAGATCTGCAAGGTCGGCGGGGTCGAGGCGCGCTTTGCCGCCATCCGCGAGAGCCATCCTGATCTCGTGGCACGTGTTGTCCATGATGCCGGTCACTGGGCCATGTACGAGCAGCCGGGCGCGTTCAACGCGGCGCTCGGCGAGGTGTTGTATGAGCTGGAGCAGCGGGTGGCGTGACGCTGCCGAAGTCTCTGCCCACGCAATCCTGTTGAAACCGCACTCCCGCCACGGTGTAGAGGTGGTAGAGAGGCGCATCCGACAGGAGCCGCTCATGACCACGACCGCCGACAAGATCAACGCACGCATTGCCCAGGAACTGTCTGTCCGGGTGGAGCAGGTGGCGGCGACGGTTGAGCTGATGGCCGAGGGTTCGACCGTTCCCTTCATCGCGCGGTATCGTAAGGAAAAGACGGGCGGTCTCGATGACACGCAGCTGCGTAAGCTGGACGAGCGGCTGTCCTATCTGCGCGAACTCGAAGACCGGCGCGGCACAGTGCTCAAGTCCATCGAGGAGCAAGGCAAGATGACGCCGGAATTGCTGCGCGCGATTCACGGCGCTGGCACGAAGGTGGAGCTCGAAGACATCTACGCCCCTTACAAGCAGAAGCGGCGCACAAAGGCGGCCATCGCGATTGAGGCGGGTCTTGAGCCCCTGATCGACAAGATCCTGGCCGATCCCAATATGAATCCCGAGCAGCTGGCGGCGATGTTTATCAACGCCGAGAAGGGCGTTGCTGACGTCAAGGCAGCGCTTGATGGCGCACGCTCCATCATGATTGAGCGGATTGCCGATCGCGCCGCGCTCGTCGGCGCGCTGCGCGAGTGGCTGTGGCAGGAGGGCATCGTCACCTCGACCGTGCGCAAGGGCAAGAAGACCGAGGGCGAGAAATTCTCGGACTATTTTGATTACAAGCAGAAGATCAAGGAACTGCCGTCGCATCGCGCATTGGCCCTGCTGCGTGGGCGCAACGAAGACATCCTCGATCTCGGCCTCGATGTTCCGTTCCCGGAGGGCATGGCGCATCCCGCTGAGAACAAGATCCGTGCGGCCTTCGGCTTGAATGACAAGAACCGCCCGGCTGACAAGTGGATCAGCGACACCGTGCGGCTTGCCTGGAAAGCGCGGCTTGGCGTGACGCTTGAGGTTGATCTCATGTCGCGGCTGAAGGAAATCGCCGATCGCGATGCGATCAATGTGTTCGCACAGAACATGAAGGATCTGCTGCTGGCGGCACCCGCCGGGCCGAAGGTGACCATGGGCGTCGATCCCGGCATCCGTACGGGCTGCAAACTCGCCGTTGTCGATGCCACGGGCAAGATGTTGGACCACGCGACCATCTATCCGCACGAGCCGCGCAACGACTGGAACGGCGCTATGGCCGTCATCGGCGCGCTGTGCATGAAGCACAAGATCGAGCTGATCGCGATCGGCAACGGCACCGCTAGCCGCGAGACGGATCGCCTCGTCATCGACGTCATCAAGAAGCTCGACCAGTTCAAGATCCACAAGATCATCGTGTCAGAGGCCGGTGCGTCGGTGTATTCGGCATCCGAGTTGGCGGCGCTGGAGTTCCCAGACCTGGACGTGTCGATCCGCGGCGCGGTGTCGATTGCCCGCCGCCTGCAGGACCCGCTTGCGGAACTCGTCAAGATCGAGCCGAAGGCGATCGGCGTTGGTCAGTATCAGCACGATGTCGATCAATCCGGTCTCGCGAAATCGCTCGACACGGTCATCGAGGACTGCGTCAACTCCGTCGGCGTCGATGTGAACACGGCCTCTGTGCCGCTGCTGGCGCGCGTATCCGGGCTCAACAAAACGCTGGCTGACAACATCGTCGCGTTCCGCAATGAAAACGGGGCTTTTGCCTCGCGCGCGGCACTCAAGAAAGTGCCGCGGCTTGGGCCAAAGACGTTCGAACAGGCGGCAGGCTTCCTGCGCGTCATGAACGGCAAGAACCCGCTCGACGGCTCAGCCGTGCACCCTGAAGCGTACGAGGTGGTCGAGAAGATCGCGCTGGGTATGGGAAAACCTGTGAAGGCGCTGATCGGCGATCGCGCGTTTCTGAAGACCGTGAGCCCGGCGAAATACGCCGACTCGCGTTTCGGCATTCCGACGATTACCGACATTCTCACCGAGCTTGAAAAGCCCGGCCGCGATCCGCGTCCCGAATTCAAGACCGCCTCGTTCGCCGATGGCGTCGAGAAGATCGACGACCTCAAGGTCGGCATGCAGCTCGAGGGCGTCGTGACCAACATCGCGGCCTTCGGCGCCTTCATCGACATCGGCGTGCACCAGGATGGTTTGGTGCACGTGTCGGAGATGGCCGACACGTTCGTCAAAGACCCGCGCACGATCCTCAAGACGGGTCAGGTCGTGAAGGTGCGCGTCAAGGAGATCGACAAGGCGAGGAAGCGTATCGCGCTGACGATGAAGAGCGGCAACATCGCAGGCGGCAAGGTTGCAGGAGCACACGGTGGTGCCGGTGCGATGAGTGCGTCTCCGCCGCCGCGTCCCGCGGCTGGCGGCGGTGGTGCGCGGCCGGTGCAGACCAACGTGCCGGCGGGTGAAAGCGCGCTGGCGGCAGCCCTGCGCAAGGCGCAGGAGAGTGGGAAGCGGTGAAATCGGGATTCTACGATGGATTGGAATTGACGATATCCTGTCGGCGGTGCCGATGGGGGGGCTAACCCGGATCATGCATCAGGCCTAATCTGGAGGCGGGACGAGGTCAGAAGCCATGTGCCGCTCCTTGATGGTCTGCCAAGCTGAAAAGGCTCGTCGACTGACAGCCCCCTGCGGAGACCGATAGGCTGCTTGCACATGTGCGCCAAAATGGTCTCTGACCTCGGTCAGACACCCAGCACAGGTGCCGAACGCCCGGCCGTGGTGGAAGCGGTCCGCCATCGAGATCGGTGCCAGGTGTCTGACCAGGGGTCAGACACCACTCTGCTTGCGCATATCCTTCGGATCGATGCCCGCTACCACCACCGGCTTCTTCATCGCGTCGCGACGGAAGGGCTCGCCGAGTTCCTGGTTGAGGATGACTTCGATGAATGTCGTCACGCGCTTCTTTTGATCCTCGCAGGACTGTTTCAGTGCGGCGGTCAGATCCGCTTGCGTCTTCACGGCGATGCCTTTGAAGCCGCACGCGGTGGCGACTTTGGCGTAGGACAGATGCGGATCCAGCTCCGTGCCGACGAAGTTGTCGTCGTACCAGAGCGTCGAATTGCGCTTCTCCGCGCCCCACTGATAGTTCCGGAAAATAACCATGGTGATCCCTGGCCACTCCTCACGACCGATGGCCGACATTTCAGACATGGAGATGCCGAACGCACCGTCGCCAGCAAAGCCGACCACGGGGGTGTCGGGGTTGCCGATCTTGGCGCCGATGATCGAGGGGAAACCGTAGCCGCACGGGCCAAACAGGCCGGGTGCGAGGTATTTGCGGCCCTGTTCGAAGGTTGGGTAGGCATTGCCGATGGCGCAGTTGTTGCCGATATCCGACGAAATGATCGCCTCTTTCGGCAGGCCGGCCTGGATGGCGCGCCACGCCTGACGCGGGCTCATGCGCTCGGGATCCTTCTTGCGCGCGCGCTGGTTCCACGTCGTGCCGGGATCGTCGTCCTCGTGATCCATACCGGACAGGGCTTGCAGCCAAGCCGACTTGGTCTTGTGCACGAGCGCTTTGCGCTCCTCGCGGCCGGCGTTGCCCGCTGACGGCGTCAATTGCGCGAGAATCTGCTTTGCGACCATCTTCGCATCGCCGCAGATGCCAACCGTGACAGGCTTGGTCAGGCCGATGCGGTCGGCGTTGATGTCGACCTGGATGATCTTGGCGGTTTTCGGCCAGTAGTCGATGCCGTAGCCGGGCAAGGTCGAGAACGGATTGAGGCGCGTGCCGAGGCACAGCACGACATCGGCCTTGGCGACGATCTCCATGGCGGCTTTGGAGCCGTTGTAGCCGAGTGGGCCCATGGCAAGGCGGTGCGAGCCGGGGAAGCTGTCATTGTGCTGATAGTTCGAGCACACCGGCGCGTCGAGCTTTTCAGCCAGCGCCTGGCATTCGGGGATGGCACCCGCAAGCACGACGCCGGCACCGGAGAGGATAACCGGGAATTTTGCATCCGACAGGATCTTCGCCGCCGCGGCGATCGCGAGGGCACCGCCGGTCGGCCGCTCGAACTCGACGATCTGCGGCAGGGTGATATCGATCACTTGCGTCCAGAAATCGCGCGGCACGTTGATCTGCGCGGGGGCGGACAGGCGCTTGGCTTTCAGGATCACGCGATTGAGCGTCTCGGCCATGCGCGAGGGATCGCGCACCTCTTCCTGGTAGCAGACCATGTCCTTGAACAGCGCCATCTGCTCGACTTCCTGGAAGCCACCCATACCGATGGTTTTGTTGGCCGCCTGCGGCGTCACCAGCAGCATCGGCGTGTGGTTCCAGTAGGCCGTTTTGATCGACGTGACGAAGTTGGTGATGCCCGGCCCGTTCTGGGCGATGCACATGGCCATCTTGCCGGTCGTGCGCGTGTAGCCATCCGCCATGATGGCGCCGTTACCCTCGTGCGCCACGTCCCAGAACGTGATGCCGGCCTTGGGAAAGTTGTCCGAGATCGGCATGAACGCCGAGCCGATGATGCCGAACACATGCTCGATGCCGTGCATCTGGAGCACTTTGACGAAGGCTTCTTCGGTGGTCATTTTCATGGAGTGGTCCGATCCCGCAAACGTGCTCACTCAGCGTGCGCAAATAATAAGCGCTTGGTGTGTCACAGTCGGCAGAAAGGAGCAAACGCGACATGACGTTTCACGCAACACCTGCCGACAGTTGGCGGGGGCATTTTGAATGTAACTGTTGGGCAGGGTCTGAGTCAGTCTTGCGTCACGCCGCCGCGAGGATTGAAAGCACAACCGTCGCAACGCCTCGAGCATGCCCAGACCTTTGACCCGCAGTTGCTGTTGCCATGACTGCGGCACGTCCGTACAGCATCTGCCTCAGCCGAGGCGCGATCGGCACCCGACCCACTGCCCCAGCCACCGTTCCCAGATGACGCGACGGCTCCGCAAGCGGCGTTGAACCGGATGGCGATCCGGCAATCCTGCGCATGCTTACGGCAACCGCGCATCGCGACGGATTCGGCGGACACTGCCGTTTCAGCGTCGTAGCTCCAGCCATACGACCCGCTCGACGGAGAGTAGGCGATGGCTCCGTAACGTCCCGTGTGATCTGTACTGGGCGCAGCAGGGGCTGGCTCCGGTGCGCTGGGGCGCGATGGACTCGATGCGCAAACGGGCGGATAGCCGTTCGCCCAGTTGCCGTCTGGACACTTACATCCCGTGCCGCCCCTTGGATGAGGTTGCCACGCGCATTGAGCCAGGGCGCTCGACACGTCGAAGCAAGACGCCAGGAGGACCACCAAGACGATAAGAGGACCACCAAGACGATAAATTGTCGCCGCAACATGACCCATCCCCGAAAGCGTAATCCCAAGAGTGTGGCCCGAAGTTCCGCATGCGTCAATACCACGGCGATCATACCACGGCGATCACCACGGCGATCATACATCAAACCCCTGTCGCCGCGGTCGGTGGCGGCGCTGCGGGCTCGGGCTTGCAGCAGCTTGGGCCAGCGACACTGTCTTTCAAAGCGGCCGCGTGGTCTAATGGCCGCAATGCGCCAGGACGCGAACAACTGGCCTGATAAAAACTGGCCGGGAGCAGCAACGCTATGACAACACCGACGGCAACCGCGGCAGCGCCGGACGCCCGCAAGATGCCTTGGCTGGATCACTATCCGGCAGGTGTTGATTGGAGCATGGCGCTGGCGCCGACTTCGATCCCTGCCATGTTCGACCGCGCCGTTGCCAAATGGGCGCCGAAGCCGTGCACCAACTTTCTTGGCAAGGTGCACACCTACGCCGAGATCGGCCAGCAGGTGGAGAAGGTGGCAGCAGGGCTGTCGCGCCTCGGCGTCGAGAAAGGCACGCGCGTGGGGCTGCTACTGCCGAATTCGCCGACCTACATCGTCTATCACTATGCGGCGCTGAAACTCGGCGCCATCGTGGTGAATTTCAATCCGCTTTATGCGGCCGGGGAATTGGCCGACCAGGTGCGCGACAGCGGCACCGAGATCATGGTCACGCTCGACCTGAAGCAGCTGTTCGACAAGGTCGAGGGGCTCATCGCCGACGGCCACCTGTCGCGTGCTGTCGTCGCGTCGTTCACGGCGCTGCTGCCGACCGCCAAATCCGTGTTGTTTCGTCTCGTGAAGGGCCGTGATCTCGCAGCGCCCGCTCGCTCGGCCGTTGCCGACAAGCTGATCCTGGAGGCCAAGCTGCTGGATGGCGACGCCGTTTACACCGCAGCCAAGATCGATCCCGTGAAGGATATCGCCTGCCTGCAATACACTGGCGGCACCACGGGCACGCCCAAGGGCGCCATGCTCACGCATGCCAACATCACCTGCAACGTGCAGCAATCGACAGCGTGGTCGCGCGGACTGCTGACGCCGGGCGAAGAACGCGTTCTCGCGGTGCTGCCGTTCTTCCACGTTTTCGCGATGACGGGAATCATGCACCTGGGCTTGTCGGACGGGGCCGAGATCATCATCCTGCCGCGTTTCGTGTTGGACGACACCATCCAGCTGATCGCCAAAGCAAAGCCGACGGTCATGCCAGGTGTGCCGACGTTGTTTGGCGCCATCGCCAACCATAAGGCCGCCAAGTCGCTCGACTTAAAGTCTCTGAAGGTCTGCCTGTCCGGCGGCGCGCCGTTGCCCATCGAAGTGAAGCGCGATTTCGAGGGCGTCACCGGTGCCAAGCTGGTTGAGGCCTACGGCCTCTCCGAGACATCACCGGGCGCGACGTGCAATCCGCTCGACGGCCGTGCCAAGGTTGGCTCCATTGGCCTGCCGCTGCCGGGCACCACGATTTCCATCCGTGACGCCGCGCATCCCGAGCGCGAGATGCCATTGGGCCAACCCGGCGAAATCTGCATTTCCGGGCCGCAGGTCATGGCCGGATACTGGAACCGCCCTGCCGAAACCGCTGACGCGTTTACCGGCGCCTTCTTCCGCACGGGCGACGTCGGCTACATGGACCCGCAGGGCTTCGTGACCATTGTCGATCGCCTGAAGGATATGATTATCTGCTCGGGCTTCAAGGTCTATCCGCGCAACATCGAGGAAAAGATCTACCAGCATCCCGCCGTCGAAGAGGTGACCGTGATCGGCATTAAGGACAGCTACCGCGGCGAAGCGCCGAAGGCGTTCATCAAGCTGAAGGCCGGACAGACGGCAACACCGGACGACATCCGCAAGTTCCTGGAGCCGAAGCTTTCGAAGATCGAAATGCCCTCGGCCATCGAGATCCGCGATGCCCTGCCGAAGTCGATGATCGGCAAGCTGTCGAAAAAGGAACTCAAGGCCGAGGAAGCGGAGCGGGCTGGGTGAGCGGACAGGGTACTTACTAATCAGCTGCGCGGCAGCGAGCCGACATGCGTTGCGAGGAGTGACATCGGGCTTATCCTTGCAGCAAGCGGCCGGTCGCGCCGGCAGGATCGGTGGTGTTCATGACGCGATACAGCGAGGCTTCGCCCGTCATGGACGGCGCGAGCGCATGTGTCAGTCGCGGTGGGATTGCAGCGGTGTCGCCTGGATTGAGCACCGTTGTGCCGCCGTCCCAGGTCAGCCGCCAATGGCCGCGCATGGGCATCAGGATCTCATGGCGGTCGAGCGTGTACGCCGTCTCCGGGATCGAGCGGCGGGACAGCAGGTCGACCTCGAACCCGGGACGATCCCGCAGCTTGCCCCGATCGCCGATGACCTTCGCGGGTTGACGATCCGACAGCGCCATCAGATCCCAGTAGCGTGCGACATGCTTTGGCACGACGTCCGTCGTGGTGCGCTCGGGGAACGCCTTGAGTTCGTCCCCAGTCAGCAGCGGCATCGGCGGCACGTCGGGCGGCAGCTTCTCGCCTTTCTTGGTGTCGTAGAGTTTGCCATTTTTGCCGAGTACAAGGCCGTGTGCCCGGGCGTCCTCGATCACCTGCGGCGCCCCGATGACGCCACCGCCGGCGTCATCGCCGCCAAGCACGGCCATGATCATCCCGTAGTTCGTGCCGATGTTTTCAAAGCCGCGAAAAATGCCGGTCGGAATGTTGATGATATCGCCTTCTTCGAGTGTCACTTCGCCGGCATTGCCGAAGCGGCCCCAGAAGAAGCGCCACCGCCCCGAGAGCACGAAGAATACTTCAGCCGTGCGATGCACGTGCAGCGAGTTGCGGCACTTCGGCGGCTGACCTGCGGCACCGACGTTGAAGCCTGGCGTCTCACGGATATGGACGAACTGGTCGGGGCTTTCCGACACGCCGCCACCGATGATGGTGAAGTTTTCCTTCTGATCGGAGCCGGGCGTGTGCGCGTCGATAAAGGCTGTCTTGCACGGACGCAGATCGCCATAGCGCACAATGCGCGCGTCCATCTGTTGAGGCGTCATAGGTCACCCGTCTTCAAGAGAATCTGCGTCCAGACCGCGGTTTCGTCGTACAGCACGTATTCACGTCGCAAGCCCCACGGACCGAACTCCGCGTGCGACAGGCCCATCACGTACACGTCTGCATCGGTCGGCGCGCCGAATGCCCCCCAGCCTGAATGGCGGCCATGCAGGCTCCAGCGCAACGCGGCCCGCGGCGGCATCAACGGGTCTTCGCGGCCGATCACGTGATCGACCTTGAAGACAGCGTCGGGGAAGGCTGCGCGCAGACCCATCCAAAAGCGATCCGCATCGCTATGTGAATGGCCCGTCACGCCGCCCGGCAGTTCGAGGTGGCAGGCGCGATCATACTCTTTTGGAATGATCGAGAACTCGGACGACATGATGCGTTGGAGAATATCGGCGTATTTTTTCCCCCAGGCGTTGTCGTTGCCGCGACCTTTGTAGGGGCCGGGTTTGTCGATCGTGGGCGAGAACGGTCGTGGCGCCTTGTCTGGTCCGCCGCGTCGCGTGATGGCGTCACGGGCGTAGTTGACCACGTCAAAGCCCATCTGGCGCACGATGGCGCCCTGATCGCGGATCAGCCACTCGTCGTCGATCTGGTCGTTGATCGCGTGACAATCGGCGATGATGCGATAGGTCAGCTTTCTGCCGGTCGCTTTGCCGTACATGCCGTCGCAGAGATGCGTGGCCGTCGAGAGCAGACGATGTGAACTGAGCATTCCGGTCTCGGGTGTGCCGGACCAGATGACATCCTCGCCCAGCAGGGTGCGATCCGGAAACTCGGCCAGTGTCGCCATGGTGGCGTTGATCACGGCCGCATTGCCGATCGAGACACCCGCCGGCGAGCGTACGATGATATCGCGGCCATAGGAGGCGCGGAGAGAAGCGATATCGCGGCCCTCCCAGATCTCGTGCGTGACACCCAGGATATAATCCGGGAAATCCTTCCAGCGGTTCGAGAAACCCTTCATGCGGCGTATCCTCTGGGAATGCGGGCGGAGCGGCGGACGATGAGCGGGCCGGGGATGCGGACCTTGTGTGGCGTGTCGCGGCCGTCGATCTGATCGAGCATGGCGCTGACAGTGGCCGAAACCATGGCGTCGATCGGCTGGCGGATGGTGGTGAGCGCATAGGCCGGCCACGCGGCGATCGGTGCATCGTCGTAGCCGACGATCGAGACATCGCAGGGCACATTGAGGCCGAGGCCGAAGCGCAGTTCGTCCATGACCGCGAAGGCCATATGGTCGTTGCCGACGAAAATCGCATCGGGCTTCTTCGCCACCGCGCACAGGTCCCGCGCGACACTGGCGGCCGTATCGCGCGTGTACATACCATCGATCATCGCGAACGGCTTGTGACCTGCGGCCTTCATGGCGGATACAAAACCTTTGGCGCGGTCGCGGCCCGTCGAGGAACCTTGCCAGCCCATGATGTGGGCAATGCGCTTGTGCCCGCCCGCCAACAGGAACTCGGTTGCGCGGCGCCCGCCGGCAACATTGTCGGACGTGACTTCGCTGAGCCGCGGATCATCTTGGCCGCGATTGAACATGACCGCCGGGATGCCGGCTGCAGCGCAGCGCGTGGTGAGATCATTTGAAATGGCGACAGAGGCCGTGATGATGCCGTCCACTTGATAGTCGAGCAGATCAGCCATGACGCCTTCGATTTTGTCCGGCGCATTGCCGGCCATCAACACGAGCAGATGATAGCCGCGATCCTGCAGCGCGAGCGATAGCCGCTCGATGGCGAGCGGGTAGAATTGGTTGTCGAGATAGGCGACGACCAACCCGATGATACGGCTCTTGCCTGTGATCATGGCGCGGGCGAGCACGTTCGGCCGATAGCCGAGCTGCTCAGCTGCCGCGCGCACCTTGATCGCTGTTTTCGCCGATGCGGACGCGCCCGGCGTGAACACACGCGAGACCGCCGATTGAGACACGCCTGCAAGCCGCGCCACGTCAGCGGAGGTGATCTTGTCGATGGTGCGATCATCGCTCATCGCGCGCCCCTACTCCGCCGCCGCGCCGTAGGGCACGTATTTGCGGCCATAGCGGCGTACGCGGATGTTGCACTGTTCGGCGTGACCAACGAAACCTTCCAGCATGCACAGGCGCGAGCCGTATTTGCCGACCAGCGTCGCCGCAGCGTCGGTCGTGACGCGCTGATAGCTGTGCGTCTTGAGGAATTTGCCAACCCACAGGCCGCCCGTGTAGCGGCCAGCCTTGCGCGTCGGCAGTGTGTGATTTGTGCCGATCACCTTGTCGCCGTTGGCGACGTTGGTGCGCGCACCAAGAAACAGCGCGCCGTAACTGTGCAACTTTTCCAAGAACCAGTCGTCGCGATCGGTCATGACCTGGACGTGCTCGTACGCCATATCGTTGGCGACCAGCAGCATCTCCTCGTAGGTGTCGCAATGGATGACAGAGCCGTAGTCGCGCCAACTTGCCCCCGCCGTCTCGGCCGTCGGCAGGATTTTCAGCAATCGCTCGACGTCGCTCATTGTCGCGTGTGCCAACTTTTTCGATGTTGTGATCAGGCAGGCTGGCGAATTGTAGCCGTGCTCGGCTTGCCCGAGCAGGTCCGTGGCGCACAGCTCTGCGTCGACCGTATCGTCGGCGAGCAGCATCGTCTCCGTCGGGCCCGCAAATAGATCGATGCCGACGCGGCCAAACAGTTGGCGTTTGGCCTCCGCCACAAAGGCGTTGCCAGGACCAACCAGCATATCGACAGGTTTGATCGTCTCGGTGCCGAGCGCCATGGCAGCCACAGCCTGGATGCCGCCGAGGACGTAGATCTCGTGCGCGCCGCCAAGATGCATGGCCGCGACGATGGCCGGATGCGGCGCCCCCTTGGTTGGCGGGGCTGAGGCGATGATGCGCGGCACACCGGCGACCGATGCCGTCAACACTGACATATGGGCTGACGCCACCATCGGAAACTTGCCACCGGGCACATAGCAACCGACCGACTGGACCGGGATGTTCTTGTGGCCGAGGATGACACCAGGAAGTGTTTCCACCTCGATATCGGTCATACTGGCGCGCTGCGCCTCGGCGAAGCGGCGGATTTGTGTCTGTGCGAAGCGGATGTCTTCCATGTCGCGCGCCGCGACCTTGGACATCACGGCCTCGATCTCAGACGGGCTCAAGCGGAACGCTGACGGCGCGTAGTCGTCGAATTTCTTCGACAAAGCGCGGACCGCAACATCGCCGCGTGTTTCGACGTCTTTGAGAATGCCCTCGACGGTCGCACGCACCGCGGCGTCATCGTCGGCGCGCTCGGCATCGGGCTTGCCGGATTTGAGATGTGTGATGGTCATGGCGTGCGCTTTCAGATTGAGGACGGTGGGCATGGCAGACGCTGGCCACTTTGATGGCCGAACAGATGGCAGATGCGCGCCGGCACTGCTGCCGTCAGCGTCGCGCCGATGGTGGCCGAGAAGTCTTTGCCGGCTTTGACAGCGACACGCGCCGTTCCTGTTTGTAGCGTGACCATGGAGCTGTCGCCGAGCAGTTCCATCGAATAGACGGGGGCCGTGATTTCGCCGGTGGCAGCCATGGCCGCGTCTTCGGCGCGAAAGCCAAGCGTCACGGGACCATTCGCGGCACCGGTAAAGCCCGGGATCGAAACAGTCGCGGCCTTGAACGTGCCACTCTCGATCGTGCCAGCCAGAAGGTTCATGGCGGGATTGCCGATAAAGGCCGCGACGAACGTGTTGGCTGGCTGATCGTAGATCTGCAGCGGCGTGCCCACCTGCTGCACCTCTCCCTTGCTCATGACCACCACGCGATCGGCCAGCGTCATGGCTTCGATCTGGTCGTGCGTGACGTAGATCGTGGTGGTCTTGAGTTCGTGGTGCAGGTTCTTGATCTGGGCCCGGGTCGAGACTCGCAGCTTGGCGTCGAGGTTGGACAACGGCTCGTCCATCAGGAACACTTTGGGCTGACGCACGATCGCGCGCGCCAATGCCACGCGTTGGCGCTGACCGCCTGACAGGGCCGCCGGTTTGCGGTCGAGCAGGTCAAGCAATTCCACAGTCTGTGCGGCGCGACGCACGCGCGCGTCGTGCTCGGCAATCGGCACTTTGCGCACCTTCAGCGGAAAGCGAATGTTTTCGTAGACGGTCATGGTCGGATAGAGGCCGTAGGACTGGAACACCATGGCGATGTCGCGATCCTTCGGATCGACGTCGTTGACCTGCCGATCACCGATCCAGATTTCGCCGGCGCTCGCATCCTCAAGGCCAGCGACCATGCGCATGGTCGTGGTCTTGCCGCACCCCGATGGTCCAAGCAGCACAAGGAACTCACCGTCGGCAATGTCGAGCGACAGGGTCTTGACGCCAACCACCTGGCCCCAACGCTTGGTCAGATTTTTCAGCCGGATCTCGGCCATGGGTTACCCCTTCACCGCGCCAGCCGTCAGGCCGGAGACGAGTTGACGCTGGAAAAACATGACGAGCAGCAACAGCGGCGCCGTCACCGAGACGACAGACGACACCGCGAACATGATGTTGCCCTCGGTCTGCGTGGTGCCGAGGAAACTGGCGATCTTTGGGATCATGGTCTGGTTCTGCTTGGACAGCAGCATCGCCGAGACGATGAAGTCGTTGTAGGCGAGCAGGAACGAGAACAATCCCGTTGTGATCACGCCCGGCCACATGACCGGGATGATCACCAGGCGGAAGGCCTGGAACGGTGTGCACCCGTCAACGCGCGCGCTTTCGTCGAGGTCCTTCGGGATGCCGCGGAAGAAGGCCGTCAGCATCCAGAGCGTAAACGGCTGGTTGATGGCGACCAGCACGATGATCGCCGTCGGCAGATGGCCCCACAGGTTCCATTGATAGAACGGCAACAGGTATCCGGACACGAGCGTGATCGGCGGCATCGCGCGGAAAACCAGTGCAATCAGCAGCAGCCAGAACGCGTAGCGATACGGAGACCGGCTCAAGGCATAGCCGCCGAGCGTGCCGATCGTCAGCGAGAACACGCACACGCAGACGACAACGATCAGCGTGTTCAAGCCCGCGCGCCAGAACTCCTCTTTGATCCAGGCCCCATAGTAACCGGCGGCCGTGAACGGTCCGCCGTGTTCGACTTGGGTCTGCGGGCCGCTCAGCGCGCGCGTCCAGTCCGCCTTTGAGAAGAAATCAGCCTCGACCTTGAAGCTGCCCCAAGCCGTCCACGCGAACGGGAAGATTGCCAAGGCGAGCCAGAACACAAGAAAGCCCCAGACCAGAAGTGTCAACGCCGGAGATTTGCGATTGGCGACCGAGGTCATGGGTGCCTCACGCTTTGCCGAACTGGCGCCACGTGCGCACGAGCACGGGCGACAGGAGCACAAGGACACCAGCAATGGTCAGCACCGATGTTGCCGCGGCCGACGACAGCAGGCGGGTTTCACCGCCGAGATCGGAGTAGATGAAATACGACAGCGATTGAGCGTGCGCCCCGGCATTGAAACTGACGATTGGCTCGAAGACGCGGAAATTGTCCATGATCTTGATCAGCGCCATGAACGTGGTCAGCGGCAGCAGATGCGGAATGATGATGTAGCGCACCCGCTCCCAGCGGCTGGCACCGTCGAGCACCGCGCTTTCAAGTGTATCCTGCGGCACGGTCTGCAGACCCGCATAATAGACCACGAACGCGAACGGTGCCGTCGACCACACTCCATAGACCATCAACATGATCCAGGTCAGCGACATGGAGGCTTTCAGCGACAGGTTCGGATTTGCAGCGAACCATTGCACCGCAGCCCCGATCACGCCACGCGCATCGACCATCCAGAACAGGATCAGTGCGCCGACTAGAGGCGTGACGATCATCGGCAACAGCGACATGAAGATCACCGGCCCGCGCAACAATCGGGGGATGGCATTCACGGCAAGCGCGATGACGAAGCCGAGCATGATCGATAGCGGCGTCACGACCGCCATGTAGGTGAGTGTGAACGCAAGCGCTTTATAGAACGGCAGACCCATCAACCGACCGACGAAATCTGCGATGCCAGACGCCGTCGACGCCGCCTCACGGATCTCTGACGTGGCCAAGTGGGAGCGATCGGCGAAGATGCTCAAGCCAACAAAACGGCCGAGCGGCTCCTTCTCGCGGATCGCCCTGGTCGCGGCCTGATCGATCGTGGTCGATTTGGTGCAGCCGAATGGTGTGCAGTTCTCGGTCTCAACGATCACTTGGCCGTGCGGCGCGTAAACGGCCTGCAGCAGCACCGACATGATCGGCAGGGCGATGAACAGCACCATCACCGTTGCCGTCGGCCAGAAGAACTGCACGAAGGTTTTGTGTTTCATGACCTGATTGAAGCAACCGATGTCTGGCGACGACGTTTTCAGCGTCGCCGCTCAGACGTGTCTGTCGGCTTACTTGAGGAAACCCTTTTCCTTGGCCGCGGTGCTGTACGCAGCTTCGATATCCTTGAGCGTGGTCTCGGCGTCTTTCTTGCCGGTGAGGAACGCGGCGAGTCCGTCGCCGATCGCGGTATGCATCAGCCCCATATAGGGCAACATCGGATAGGGCTTCGAGCCCATCGCCATCGTCTGCATGACGCCCTGGTTCACAGGCGCCGGCGTATAGCCTTTGATCATCCAAACGGCTTGACCCATCGTCTCAGGCGTCAGGATCGCGGGCGAAACGCCGTTTTTCAACGCGATGAACGTTGCCTTGGCATCGGCGTCCGAGATGTTCTTGGCGACCGTCCAGCCATCCCACCAGAGTGTCGTCGCTGGAGTCTTGCCGCCGCCAACCGTCATGGGCGCGCCGACGGTCGTGGTCTCGGCCACCTTGGCATCGTTGTTGACCTTGTCCATCAACACGCCGGTGCGCGACCCCCACATGTTCATGAGTGCCGCATTGCCGGCTTTCCATTCCGCTGACGCAGCGTTCGAATCGTGTGTGAGGAAATCAGGGTTCATGTATCCGCTGAGATCTTTCATCGTCTTCAATGCCGCAACACCTTGCGCGCTGTTGAGCGATGGTTCTGGCGTGCCGGCTTTGAAGAACTCGCCGCCGTGGCCGATGAACATGTTGACGAATTCCTGGGCAAGGTTCCAGCCGGACTGATAGGGGCCCGTAATGGGATTTTTCAGGATGCCCTTCTCGCGGATCACCTTCGCGGCCGCGAGCATTTCTTCGTACGTGGTCGGTGGCTTCACGCCCGCCTGTTCAAGAATATCGCGGCGATAAACGAGATGCTGCGAGTTGGCCATGAAGGCCACCGCCATGACCTTGCCGTTGACGGTGATCAGCTGGTTTTTCGGAATGTCCTGGCCATGAGCCGCGATCAGATCATCCAACGGTCGGATCACGTCTTCGTTCAGCAGCGCGACGATCGACGATGTGGCGATGATGGCAGACGTGTATTCCGCCGGCTTGCCCTGCATGCCCGCCACGTTGATCTTCTGGTGGTTGGCCGTCAGATTCGACGTCACAGTGACGGTCGTCGTGCCGCACTTCGCCGCGTTGGCTGCGACGGTCTTGATGGCTGGAAACTCGTTGCCGACGATGTTCACGCGGCCCGTGCCGATACCGCAATCCGCCATGGCCAAACCGGCGGTCGCAAGCCACGCCGCGATCGATACTGCAAAAGTATGTTTCTTGCTCATTTGCCGCTCCTCCGGACACTTTAGTGTGGCGATGGGCTTCGCCATCGGTGAACGTTGGCATCGATTGCAAACGTATGCAAGATGATCGACGACCTCTCGTTCGCGTGCTTGAAAGCACATCCCAGCCGACAAGGAAGAGACAGCAAATGCCACACGAGTTCGAGCCAGGTGCGTCACCCCGGCGCGATGTACGTGAGGCTGTGCACCGGCGTCTTGTCGACGTGGCCGAGGCACCCCCAGGCCAGCTTGCAGCAGCGCTCGACGCGCTCGCAACGCGTGACACGACCTGGCGCGTGGCGCACCCGATCAACGTTGTGGTGGGCAATGGGGCGGCCTTGGCCCGCGCCTACGGTCCTCTCAAAGCGGCAATGCCAGACCTAGAGCGACGGGACGTGATCTTTGTTGGCGGCACATATCAGGGACGCACGTACCTCGCGGCTGTCGGGCACTATTGCGGTACGATGCGGCGTGATTGGCTTGGCATTCCGGCGGCCAACAAACCGGTCTATCTGCGCTATGGCGAAGTGTACCAGATTGACGCCGAGGGTCGCGTCATCATGGCCACGATGCTGTGGGACATTCTGGACCTGATGCGTCAAGCCGGTGTCTGGCCGCTCGCGCCGATGCTTGGTTCCGCTGAGATGTGGCCGGCACCGATCACAGCCGATGGTGTGCGCTTTATGCCATCGGACGGCGCGCAATCCGTGGCGAGCATTTCTCAGACCATCGCCATGCACAAGACACTTGCCGAGCACGACGACCGGGCGAACTTGTCCCGCGCCTCGCTCATCGCCATGCCGCAACGCGAGCACTGGCACCCGAAGATGATGTGGTATGGACCGGCAGGCATCGGTTCCACCCGCGGGCTCGAAGGCTTTGTCGACGGGCACCAGCTGCCGTTCCGCATCGCCTTCCACCGCCCGCAAGGAACGTTCGAGGAAGTGTCGGCGGAGCGCACACGCCAAGGCGCTGGCCACTACATCCGCATCGGCGACGGGCCTTACTCGGTTACCGGCGGTTGGCCCTCGGTCTACGCGATGCACAACGGCGGCGGCTTTTGTGGCCTGCCGCCAACCGGCAAGCCAGTGTTCATGCGGGTGATGGATTTCTACCTCCATCACGAAGGGCTCATCCGCGAAAACTGGGTGCCGCTCGACATGCTACACGTGCTGGCTCAAATGGGGATCGACCCCATGGCGCGCCTCAGTGAGGTGTTGGGCCGAAGCGCTTGATAGACCGCTCTACCCCCCCGTTCGAGATCGTGCAGGCCCCGCACATGCCGCCCGGCAGCGAGCAAGGTCGAGGAAGGCGCAGTCGACGACGTGCTGACGCGACCGGCACACCCCTACACGCAAAGCCTGCTCGCCTGCCGGCCGAGCCTAATTCCCGGTGTGGTCCCGCCGCTGCATCGCCTCGCCAAAGGCTCGCGCAAGGTCGTGCATGCGGTGGATGGCGTCTCGTTTGCACTCGCGCGCGGCAAGACGCTCGGCATCGTCGGCGAGTCGGGCTCTGGCAAGACGACGGCGGCACTCGCGGTCATGCGCCTTGTGGACATCACAAGCGGGCAGATCCTGCTCCATGGCAGCGATACGACGCATGTGACGGGCGCCGCGTTGCGCGCCGGCACGTGCAGATGATCTTCCAGGACCCCTAGTCCTCGCTCAATCCACGATCGCGCGCTCGCGATCTGGTCGGCGAGCCGATGGATCTGCTCGATGTCGGCACGACAGCGGAGCGCGTTGCGCGCGTCGATGAGTTGTTTGTCCAGGTGGGGCTGCGCCGCGACCAGATGGGACTGTTTCCGCACCAGTTTTCAGGCGGCCAACGCCAGCGCCTCGGCATCGCGCGCGCGCTGTCGGCCAAGCCGTCGTTGATCGTGTGCGACGAACCCGTCTCGGCCCTCGACGTGGCGATCCAGGCGCAGATCCTCAACCTCCTGATCCGCCTGCAGGCAGATCATGGCCTCAGCTATCTCTTCATCTCGCATGATCTCGGCGTCGTGCAGTATCTCTGCGACGAGGTCGCGGTGATGTATCTCGGCCAGATCGTCGAACGTGCGCCGCGGGCGGAGTTGTTCGCGCGGCCGCTGCATCCCTACACCGTCGGGCTCATCGATGCGGTACCGCGTCTCGGGCGCCGCCGGCGAACCATGGTGCGCGGCACCACACTGCAGGGTGACCCGCCGAGCCCGATCGATTTGCCGAGAGGGTGCCGCTTTGCCGGGCGCTGCCCACGGGCGATCGATCGGTGTCGCGAGGAGGCGCCGGTTTTACGCGCGGCGTCGGCTCAGCACGCCGTGGCCTGCCACCTCGTTTGAGGGCGCCGTGGTTGCCATTTGCTATTGGTAGGTCCCGTCACGCCGACCGATCGTGGCTTCCCACCTGCTCCGCTGTCTCGCGGACCGTGCTGATCTGTCCCTTGCTGTGCCGCTGTCAGCAAGCCAAAAAAAATCATCTGAGACTGCGGTTGTCTGATGCCTGTCTCGGTTTGATGCCTGTCGAGGGGAGGGCGTGAGACGGCCCCCGGCCTGCGCCGGCTCGCGAGGCCGACACTGCACGCATCTTCCGCCCCCTCGGGTTCATCACCCGCCTGCTTCAACGGCAGTCGCGACAGCGGGTTGGGCGCCACTGCAAGCTCGTGGCAACGGTCCACGACAATGATCTGTCAGGGCCAGTGTTCGACGCGCGGACTGCCGAGCCGGTCGGCGCACGCGTGCCGCGCGTCGCTCTTCAGCCATTGCCGACCCGGCGCCGCGTCGCACTGGCGACAGCACCTCACCCTTCGAACGGGTCACGCACCAGGATGGTGTCGTCGCGCTCGGGGCTGGTCGAGAGCAGCGTCACGGGGCACTCGATCAGCTCTTCGATGCGCTTAACGTACTTGATCGCCTCGGCGGGCAGATCCGCCCAGCTGCGTTTGCCGGCGGTGGACGATTGCCAGCCGGTGGCCGTCTCGTAGATCGGCTTCACACGCGCCTGCTGGTTCATGCCGGCGGGCAGGCGGTCGATGCGCTGGCCGTCGAGCTCGTAGCCGACACAGATATTCAGCTCGGCCAAGGGATCGAGGATATCGAGTTTGGTCAGTGCGATGCCGTCGATGCCGGCAATCTTGACCACCTGGCGCACCAGCACGGCGTCGAACCAGCCGCAGCGGCGCGCGCGGCCGGTGTTGGTGCCAAACTCTTTGCCGCGTGTGCCGAGCAGGTCATGCGTTGCGTCCGGCAAGCCATCGGGGCCGAGCAGTTCGCTCGGGAACGGGCCGGAGCCGACGCGCGTCGTGTAGGCCTTGGCGAGGCCGAGGATGTTGCCGATGTGGCGTGGGCCGATACCGGAACCAGCTGCCGCTTGGCCAGCGATCGTGTTCGACGAGGTGACGAACGGATAGGTGCCGTGATCGACGTCGAGCAGCGCACCCTGCGCGCCCTCGAACAGGATGCGTTTGCCCTGCCGGCGTGCCTTGTCGAGCGTCTCCCACACCGTATCGATATAGGGCGTCACTTTCGGCGCAATGGCCGTCAGTTCAGCGATCAATTGGTCCTTGTCGATGAGCGGCTGCCCAAGGCCCCTGCGCAGCGCATTGTGGTGCACGAGCAGGCGATCGATCTTAGGCCCGAGGTTCTGCAGGTTACGCAGGTCTTGGACGCGCACGGCGCGGCGGCCGACCTTGTCCTCGTAGGCAGGCCCGATGCCGCGGCCGGTCGTGCCGATTTTCTGGCCGACGGCGTTGGCCTCGCGATACTGGTCCAACTCGCGATGCAGCGGCAAAATCAGCGTCGCGTTTTCGGCGAGCTTCAGGTTGTCGGGTGTGACAGAGACACCCTGCTTTTTGATGTTCTCGATCTCCATGGCGAGATGCCAGGGATCGACCACGACGCCGTTGCCGATGATCGACATCTTGCCGCCGCGCACCACGCCCGAGGGCAGCAGAGCGAGCTTGAACGTCTTGCCGCCGATCACGAGCGTGTGGCCGGCGTTGTGGCCGCCCTGGAAGCGCACGACGATGTCGGCGCGCTCGCAGAGCCAATCGACGATCTTGCCTTTGCCTTCGTCGCCCCATTGGGCGCCCATCACGACTACGTTTGCCATCGGCTTGCTCCAACGCGCCTGGCGGCCGGCTCCGCGCAGCGGAGGCGCCATGCGCCGCAAAAAAAAGCGCCCCGCGGAAGCGGAGCGCCCTTTTCGGCCCTTATAAATGAGTCTCGGGCCTCCGCAAGTCACCAAACGTGTGAACACGGCGCGCAGCTCACGGCGGTTCAATTCTCAAATGCGCCTAACAAGCCCCTCATAGGCTACGAGACAAATGCACGTCCCAATCTCCATGCCAGCTCAGAGACTTGGCGATGCCTCGCGAGATTGAGACTGGGCGGGCGGGCGTCGCGCTTCCAGCCGGCGAGCCGCTCCACCACCTGGAGCGACCAGCGAGGCCACCACTGCCGCGCCCTGCAGGTGGGTGGTCGAACGAACTGGAAACCGACCTCGCGCACGCATTCTACAAAGGCGGCGCGTGGCACGCCACCACGCCCACACACGCCGCACTGACAGACGCCGCGACATCTGCCACAAGCGGGGCGGACTCACCTGAACGCCACAGCGTCGACAGGCTTCAGGAAACATGGCCGGACGAGACATGACCACAACTATCGTATTCCTGCCCCTCCTTGGTGCCCTGATTGTGGGGCTGTTCGGCCGCGCGCTCGGGCCGCGACCGTCCGAAATCATAACCACCGCGTTCCTGATGATCGCGGCAGTGTTGTCGTGGATCGTGTTCTATCAAGTCGGGATCGACCATGCGTCGTACAAGGTGCACGTGCTGCGCTGGATCACCTCGGGCGATCTTGATGTGTCCTGGCAGCTGCGCATCGACACGCTGACGGCGGTCATGCTGGTCGTCGTCAACACCGTGTCGAGCCTCGTGCACTTGTACTCCATCGGCTACATGCACGAAGACGATAGCCGCCCGCGCTTCTTTGCCTATCTGTCTTTGTTCACGTTCGCCATGCTGATGCTGGTGACGTCGGACAACCTGCTGCAGATGTTCTTCGGCTGGGAGGGCGTCGGTCTCGCCTCATACCTGCTGATCGGCTTCTGGTATCACAAGGACACGGCTAACGCGGCGGCCATCAAGGCCTTCGTGGTCAACCGCGTCGGCGATTTCGGCTTTGCCTTAGGGATCTTTGGCCTGTTCTGGCTGGCCGGCTCCATCAACCTCGACCAGATTTTCCAGGCCGCGCCCGGCATGGTCGGCAAATCCATGGAATTCCTCGGCTATCAGGTCGACACGCTGACGTGCATCTGCCTGCTGCTGTTCATGGGCGCCATGGGCAAGTCGGCGCAGTTCCTGCTCCACACCTGGCTGCCGGACGCCATGGAAGGCCCAACGCCCGTGTCGGCGCTGATCCACGCTGCCACCATGGTCACCGCCGGCGTGTTCATGGTCGCGCGCCTCTCGCCGGTGTTCGAATATGCACCAGCGGCGCTGATGGTCGTCACGGCCGTTGGCACGCTGACGGCGTTTTTCGCCGCCACCGTCGGCCTCGTGCAGAACGACATCAAGCGCGTGATCGCGTACTCCACGTGTTCGCAGCTCGGCTACATGTTCGCAGCCCTCGGCCTCGGCGCTTACGGCACGGCCATCTTCCACCTGTTCACGCACGCGTTCTTCAAGGCGCTGCTGTTCCTCGGCGCCGGCTCGGTCATCCATGCGATGCATCACGAGCAAGACATGCGCAACATGGGTGGCCTACACAAGAAAATCCCCTACACCTACTGGGCGATGGTCATCGGCACGCTGGCGCTGACCGGCGTCGGCATTCCACATGTCGTCGGCTTCGCTGGCTTCCATTCCAAGGACGCCATCATCGAAGCCGCTTATGCCGCCAACCCTTGGAACAACTACGTGTTCTTGACGCTGGTGTTGGCCGCCTTCATGACCTCGTTCTATTCCTGGCGCCTCGTGTTCATGACCTTCCACCAATCGCCGCGCTGGGGTGAGCATGCGGCGGACGCGCATGGCGGACGGCTCCCCGCAGGGGAGTCGCCATCCGCAACTAAAAGTGACGACCACCACCACGAGCCGCACGAATCGCCGCTGGTGATGCTGATCCCGCTCGCAGTGCTCGCGCTCGGCGCCGTCTTTGCCGGTGTCGCTTTCTCGAAGTTGTTCATCGGCGTCTCGACTGCCAAGGGCGGCATCGACACCTACAAGGACTTCTGGGGCAAGGCGATCTTCGAGGGCCCGAACAACCACATCATGCACACCATGCATGAGATCCCCGGCTGGGTCGGCTGGATGCCGTTCGCGGCCATGGCGGCCGGTCTCGGGCTCGCCTATCTCTTCTACATCCAGGTGCCGTCACTACCAGCCGCGACCGCGCGCGCCTTCTCTCCGATCTACAAGTTCTTCTTGAACAAGTGGTACATCGACGAATTCTACGACCTGATCTTCGTGCGCTCGGCCAACGCGCTCGGCCGCTTCCTCTGGAAAGCCGGCGACGGTGGCGTCATCGACCGCGCCATCGACGGCACGGCCAACAGCTTCGGCTGGCTAACCGGCAAGGCATCAAAGCTTCAAACCGGCTACGTCTATCACTACGCCTTCTGGATGCTGATCGGGCTTGCAGCGCTGCTCACCTTCGCCATGACCAGCGGAGGGTTTGCGCGATGACAGCAACATCGTCATCCCGGCGAAGGCCGGGACCCACGACAACGTGCATCATGCTCCCTGTAAGTGGTGTGCTTCTCTTCGTAGTTTCAATGTTTTGAATGATCTCGACACGCCGACTCACTGAAACTTGCCGTGGGTCCCGGCCTTCGCCGGGATGACGGGTCGAGGGAGCTGGGCGCACTTTCCGCTTGGGATCTCGGGCAAAACAGGTGAATCGAATGCAGCCGACGATCTATCCCCACGGTATCCCGGAATTTGGGCAGTGCCTTTCGCACTGACCAAACATCCGGGACCTTCACGTTTCCCAGAACATGCACGGTGGTGCGTCCTCTCATGAGGTAAATAGGGGTAGGAATCGGCTTGCACCGACCCCTCCCTCCGAACCGGACGGGCGGTTTTCCCGCATACGGCTCTCCAGTTGGTGGTTTCTTCATCGAGACTGTCTCGCTGATTGCCAGTTCGTGTGAAGCGCGAAC
>JANMGQ010000244.1:0-2263 GCA_031374735.1 Hyphomicrobiaceae bacterium
CCAATGTGATCGGTAATTCGCGGATGCGCTTGCCTGTTGCATTGTAGACGGCATTGGCAACGGCCGCGCCGACGCCGGTGATGCCGATCTCGCCGATGCCGTGCGCCCCTAGTGGGCTGCGCGGATCTGGAATGTCGGTCCAGATGACCTCGATCTCCGGCACGTCCATGTGCACGGGCACATGATACTCGGCTAGCGACGGGTTCATGATCCGGCCGGTCCGCTCGTCGAACAGTGTTTCTTCGGTCAAGGTCAAGCCAAGCCCCATGATGATGCCGCCCTTGAACTGGCTGGTTGCGGTTTTGGGGTTCAGGATGCGGCCGCAATCAAAAGCACCAACGAACCGCGACACGCGCGTCTCTCCAGTTACCTCACTGACACGCACTTCGCAGAATTGAGCGCAGTAGGAATGCATCGAGTATTTCATGATTTCCAGAGGCATCGATGCTTGCGCCTCGCACACGACTTCATCGCGTCTGGCGCGCGCGAGGATGGAGACATAACTCTCGTTGCGCGCGGCGTCGTCGCGCTTGCACAGGCCGCCGTCACGCGCTTCCATTTCGTGCGGTTTGAGACCTGCGAGCGGCGAGTCATTGCCGGCGAGCTTCAACACTTCTTTGATCAACGCCTCGCTGGCTGCGATCACTGCGCCCGCGATCGAGGCGGTCTGCGACGAACCGCCTGCAATTGTTCCGGCCGGAAGTTTCGTATCACCGTATTCGAATGTGACGTTCTCGAACGGTACGCCGAGACGCTCGGCAATGTGCTGTGTCTGGACAGTCGCGGTTCCCATTCCCATCTCGTGCGCGGCTGTCGCAACCGTCACGTGTCCATCGGCTGTGAGGCGAATGCGCGCTGCCGCGCCGGGCATACGATAATAGGGATAGGTGCCGGTTGCGCAACCGTGGCCGATCAACCATTCTCCATCGCGCCGTTTGCCGGGCTTCGCCTCACGCTTGTGCCACCCGAAACGCTCCGCCCCCATTCGATAAGCCTCGAGCAGGTGGCGCGATGAAAATGCGTTACCCGATGTTGGATCTTTCTCCGGCTCGATGCGGCGGCGCAGCTCAATCGGGTCGAGCTGCATGGTTTCAGCCAACTCGTCGAGCGCGCACTCCAGCGCATAAGACCCGACCGATTCTCCGGGCGCACGCATGAAGGTGTTGGCGAGCATGTCCATGTCCGCCACCTCCTGCGCGACCAGGATGGTCTCTGCGGCATAAAGGTGACGCGCGGGAAACGTAAACTGCTCCGGGCAGTTGTTGTGGTTGGTCATCGCTGCAACGCCGGTGTGAATCAGCGCGGCAAGCGTACCGTCAACTTTGGCGCCGAGCGCGACGCGCTGTTCCGTCAAAGTACGTCCGCCGACAGTCCGGAAGACGCCTTCGCGCGTCAACACGATGCGCACAGGTCGCCCTGCGAGCTTCGATGCGGCGGCAGCGAGGATCTGGTGATCCCAGAGCCCCTTACCGCCAAAGCCGCCGCCGACGTAGGGCGACAGGACACGAACCTGATGTTCTTTGAGTCCGAAGATTTCCGCCAGCGTCGCAGCCGTCAGATTGATCATCTGCGTCGCGTCATGGACGGTGAGGTTGTCGCCGTCCCAGCGGACCGTGGCTGCGTGGAGTTCGATCGCGTTATGGTTATAGCGCGGGGTGCGGTAGGTTCGATCGACCTTGAACGCTGAACTCTGCAACGCCGCCTCGGCATCGCCGATCGCGATTTTGGCTGGTTCACCCAGGATCGATGCAGGTGGGTGTGCTTTCGTTTTCGCCGCGCTGAAATCCGTGATGGACTTATCGGTGACGTAGGTCACCGCCACCCGCGATGCCGCGTAATCCGCTTGTTCCTGAGATCCGGCCAGTACAAGGGCGACCGACTGACCATTCCAGTGGATTTCTGCGTCCTGCATGACAGGCAGAGAGCTATTGCCGCCTGCTTTGGCCGTCGTCATGATGAGCGGCGGCGCTTTCATGCGCGGCGCATTGCGATAGGTCATCACGAGGACAACGCCGTCTGCGGCTTCTGCCGCTGCAGTTTCGATCGTTGCAATTCGTCCGCGCGCAATCGAGCTGTGAACAAGCGCCGCATAAACCAAACCGTCGACGGGGACTTCGGCGGCAAAGCGCGCCTTACCCTCGACCTTGAGTGGTCCATCAATCCGCGACACGGGTTTGCCGATCAGCCCGTGCTTGAGCATGACCGGGTCCGGATTGCCGCCGGGCAGCCAGCTCCCAGGGACAATGTCGATCGCGGCTTTTTG
>JANMGQ010000248.1:0-3668 GCA_031374735.1 Hyphomicrobiaceae bacterium
AAGCCGAGGCGCGCCATCGCCGTGCGCACGGCGTCGACATGACCGTGGTGGCGCGTGGCGATGCATTCGAGGCCGTCGCCGACGGGCCCAAGCTTCTCGCCCTTCAGGACGCGCCGGATCGCCTCGATCTGCTCGATCGGCTGCGCCGACAGATTGGCCAAAGTGCGCTTCGCGACGCGCTGTCCTTCGCGCACGCTCTCACGCAGCAGATAGGCGGGGCGCGAGTTCCGATTGGGGATCGTGTCGATGTGCATGACACCAGACGCCACTGTTCGCCGAGACACGGAATGAGTCATTGCGACGCATTACATGACTACATTTAGCGGTTGAATTGGCAATCGGAAACGGCGTAAGCTCAAGCCGTCGTTGCAAAATCCAGGATGCGTTCCTGTTTTAGGCCGTGGAACTTCGGCATAGACCAAGGGTTCGCTGCCGGCCTTGCCGTAGTAGACGAGCTGAGCCTTGGGGCGATCGAGATAGCCGCAGCGGAACATCGCCTCGAGCCGGCGCACGATACGCGGGCTCTCTCCCACCAGGGTGATAATCTGCTTGGAATTCAAGAACCGGTGTCGCGACACGTGGCGGATGATCGCGACATCGCGCTCAGTCAACCGCATCGACGGCACGTGATCAGGATCGCGCTCGAACCGCTTCTTGCGCTTGCGTTGCGACGGCTGCGGCGTCATCTGGGAATTGTACACCATTATCCCTCGATCACTTTTGTCGGCCTGCGCTTCCTCTCGCGGAACGACGTCGGCTCATCGGGCACGACGCTGGCTTCGATGCGCCGGGTCAGTGTCGCTTGCCGCAGGACCAACTCCCGATCGATCTCAGGAAGTGGCCGGGTGTAGGCGCTGCCCGTCAGCGCTGTGCGATTGAACGCACGGATGCGATCCGGTGACGTCACGGGTGACGCCACGGTCGACGTTTTCAAGGACTGCGCCGGTGCATCCGGCGTCTTCAGAATCGCGTGCTGCTTTGGCATATTGCGGATCTCAGCCGCGTTGAGATAGCGCTGTTCATCGAGCGACCAGGTCTGGGTCGCACGCTCCTCGAGAACGGCCTTGAACGTCTGGCCGCGACCACGACTGACGGCCTCACTCGTGCTGACGCCGTGCGACGTGCCGTGCGAAGTCGCGCTCAAGCGCGATGATGAACGATTGGTTCCGGTGGTCGTGCCTTCGGACATCGACCGCAAATTGCTGCGTGACCGCGAGCGCGATGTTCCCCGCGAGGCATGGGTTGCCTCCTGATCCTCGTCGTTCGGATCGTAGCTTTCCGATCGATTGGTGCCGTCGCTCGTCGAGTCTGATTGGGCGCGCGACTGCGAAAGAGCCATCGAGAGTGACTCCGCCTCGGCTTCGCTGAACGTCTCGCTGGTCGACGTCGAGTGCGTGATGCTTTCCGAGCGACCGCGGCTGGCGGACTGGTTGTCGAGCCAGACGACGTCGTGGCGCACCGTCATCGGCGTCGTGATCCGTGCCTTCACGCGCTGCAGATCATAGGTGCCCATGTAGAGGAACGATTCGAGGATGGCGGCATCGTCGGGGGTCAGCCCACCGAACACCAGCTTCGTGCGGGCATTGGTCATGACGGCCGAGTAGATGTGCTCGCCGGCGGCTTCCAATTGGCCCAATCGCTGATGGGCCAGGATCAGGTGAATACCGTACTTGCGGCCTTCGTCGAGAATGCGTTCGACGTCGGCGGTCAAGAACCGGTAGCACTCGTCGATGTAGACGTAGAACGGTCGCGACCCCTCGGGTCGGAGCCGCGCCGCCGCAAACAGAGAATTGACGAACAGCGTGCCGAGCAATTTGGCGTTCTGCTCGCTCATGCCGGCGCCGGGGTTCAGATTGAGCAGCATGATCTCGCTTTGATCCATGACGCGGCGAAATTCGATGCCCTGCGTTTGTCCGACGATGCGGCGCACGATCGGCGGCGCGATGAAGGCCGACAGACGATTGAGCGTGCTCTCCGTCTGCGCCACAAACTCGCGGTCATCAAGGCGAGAGAGATCTTTGAGACCGGCGGCGACGACGGGATCGCGGGCTTCGTCCGCCAAGTGCTCCCGCAGGTGCCGGCCGGCGCGCGCTTCGAGGAGCTGCACGCTCTCCGCCATGGTCAGGCCGCAATAGAGCAGTGCCGACAGCATCAGGCGAAGGATTCGGGAGAGCCGCGGCTTGGCATCCATGTCCTCGCCACCGAACGCCTGCACGCAGGCAGACAAGGCGGCGTCGACGACGACGGCCGCGTCGGCATCGCCCTGCAAAGGATTGAAAGCGAAGGCCCAGTCGTGCATGTGCGGATTGAGCAGGTGCACGCGACGGACGTCACCGTAGCCGGTCGCCGCCAGCCACTGCACGGTTGCCTGATAGAGACCGGCATTGGGGTCGATGAGACAGAAGCCGTTGCCGGCCTGCACATCGTGCCGGATCATCAGCTCCATGCCCTTGCTCTTGCCGGTGCCCGTGGAGCCGATGCCGTGGATGTGGGTCTTTCGCGCCGCGTCGGTGATGACGACCGGTCGACCGTCCGGGGCATGGCCGATGACGATGCTCATGCTGCTACCCTTGTATCGGATTTGAACGCGAGCCCCTGATAGTGCATCAGGCCGTCGACTTTCTGCTTCGCGATGCCCCGCTTGGCGATCAGATTGCCGAAGGTCGTCAGGCTGACCGGGTCGGCGCCGTCGTCGTGCGCCCATCGCGAATAATCTGCATGGAGTTTGGAGGCGACGATGGTCGAGGTCGCGTCCGTCTCCGTGCAGGCGCCGAGATAGCGGCCGAGGCGATCTTCATCCGATTCCGGGGTCACCGTGTCGTTGCAGGCGTTTGCCGTCACGACAGGTCGCAGTGTGTCGGGGCGGGTCTCGCGCAGCAGAGAAGAAAAGAACAAGCCGAGGCCGCCGACCAGCTCGAGCAGCGCCGCGAAGCCGACGTTGATGATGCGCCGTGTCGCCGTCGGGTCGAACCCCGTGATTGCGGCTGCGGCGCTGATTTGCGGGTCGGTGACGCCTTCCCAGTCGAGCCCGGAAACCTGTGACAGGTGCTCACGCACCGTCGCGAGGCGCGTTTCCAAACGCACACGCTCGTTGGCCTGTGCCAGCTCCTGGGTGAGCGTTGCGATCTCGGCGCAGAGTTCCGTGCTCCGCTTCGAGACGATCGTCTTGCAGACATCGCTCGCGATCCAGAGTGGCTTGGCTTCGTTGCCGGTTCGGATCGCCGTCTGACGGCGCGCTGTGATGGCCGCTTCGATTTCGTCCGGACTGCGCTTGGTCGGAATTGCAATGAGGCGACTCGTGATATCCGCAATGTCGGTTTTGAAGGTGGCAGCGCGATCACTGCTGGCGCCGCGTGTGCCGGCCAGCGCCGCCCGGTTCAATTCAGAGAACCCGAGGCCGCCGACGAACGAGTAGGCCGTCAACAGCGGCCAGAGGATGAGTGCGAGCCCGAGGGCGACGATGCGTTTGTCGCGCCATGCTGCCAGGATAACGAACGGCAGCAGAACTTTCCAGCCCTCGAGGGCGACTGTAAGAGCAAAGTTCAGATGTCCCCTTTGAGCAATGTAGAAGTGTCCCCTGTGCGCGTGTGAGGTGCTGGGGTGACGCGTGAACGGGGACATCATCGAGATGAGCGCGAAGGAGCGCGATCGGGCGGCCGTGATCCGGC
>JANMGQ010000091.1:0-10974 GCA_031374735.1 Hyphomicrobiaceae bacterium
CCGCAGAAACAGCAACCAAAGCCAAACGCCTCGCCGGACAGATCCGCGCCCTCGGCTTCACCGTCGAGTTCAGCCGCGCCGCATGATACAACCCAACCCGGCACCGCGATCCCGGCCCGTGCTTCTTTCAGAGTAGGCGCGGCATCCGCACTGACGGCGATTGAACAGCTGTCCTACTACTGATTATGAGATAGCGGATAAATCTCCAGTCGAGCAAGCGGCCGCCCCTCACCTCGGCCTTCTGCCCGTAAAGAACGGGGAGAGGGAGCAGTTCTACCGCGCCGTCAGCGTCGCTTTGACGACTTCGACGGTGCGCTTGCGACCTGCGACTGGGATCGTCTTGCCTCGGCAACGCGCCGCGCGTTCAGGATATCGTTTTGCAGCGCGTACCACTTGCGACAGCTCGCCCGGGCCATCGTGCACTCGACGGGCACAGCCGGCAGCACGAGGTGGCCACGCCGGACGGTTTTCCCTACAGCCTGGGATGTCGACGGTAAGACCGCGACTGGATCGGACGCCGCGTCAGGGCCCTGTGGACTGCTTCGCGATGGCGCTTGTGGCGCGGGAAGACGCTGGCTCCAGCTCGACCTTGACGGCAGGTTCGCACTTGCCGTTGGGGAGTTCGACAATGGTGCCGCCTCCCCGCACACGACTAAAGGGCTCTGAGAGGCCACCTCCTGTATCCCGTGGCCCGCCAGCTCATTGTCGATCCAATACCGCCCCTCGCACACTGACACTCTTGGCGGTCGCTTCGTTTTCTCGAACGCGTCGTAGACATCTTTGAGATTGCGCCAGAAATCATACCATTCGTGCAGCGCGTAGGCCTGCAGACGCTGCTCTGACAGGCGGAACGGAAACACGTGCACGTGGATCTGATCCTGCCCGCCGCGCAAGGCCGCCTGCGACAGAACGAAGATCTCCTCGATGACCGGGTTGGTCATGGCAAAGCAACCAACAGAACCGCAGCCGCCGTGGATCAGAATGTAGGAGCCGGTGCGCTGGAACTGGCGATCGAAGACGTTCGGGAAGCCAAGATTGAGCGAGCGCGGGTGGCGACCAATCATGTGCAACTGGCGCTGCGTGACGGTGTAGACGCCCTCGGGTGACTGTTTGTCGCCCTCCGACACCTTCGGCCCGAGCGTGCCGGACCAGTGGCAGATGGGGTAGGTGGCGAACAGCTCGTAGCGGTCGCCCTTCTGCATCCAGACCTCAAGGTCGCTCTCCGCCTTGAAGACGCGGATGTAGATTGGCGATCCCGCCGTGAACCCACCTTGTGCCAGACGCTGCTCGAACTGTGCGACGTTGGGCGTCCCGGGCAGGGGAACATGCCCCATGGCAGCGGCGCGCTGGCGCTCGATGCGGTCAGGCGCCACGTCCTTCAGTTCGATCCGGAAGGCGCGGGCCTGGATGGCGAGCGCCTGCGCGACCGCAATGACACCCAAGACGAGCCCGGCTGCTCGCCGAACACGCCTCCATCCCCTCCCTGGGGGGCCAGACATCATTAAACCCCTCCGTGGTGGACCGAAGGCAACCGCCTTAGGCCTGTTCAAGCGACAATTCCGATCGAACCGCCGACCTGTACATTACCAAGTCAAGGGGCGAAAGAAAGACGCCGCAAACAAGTGAACGCACAAACACTTTTGCTTGCCATTTTGGCCTAGCACTTTTGCCTTTTGCCCACGTGTCGTGCCGAAACGGCGCAGTGGCGATTTTTTACAGCATCTGGACCAGCGTTCAATTGACAGTCCCGGTCGTCCTTGCTTCAACACTTATGAGCGATCGAGGCGTGTGGCCGCAAGAGCCGCCGCCGGGATTGCCACAGGCAAGTGACACCACTTGCAGGTGGCTACCCTGGCAATCTGTCGCGGTAGGGAGGGTCTATGCTGGATTTTACTCAGCAGCTCGTCAGCGGGCTAGCGCTCGGCTGCGTATACGGGCTGATCGCACTTGGGTTTGTGCTGATCTATAAGGCGACCGAAGTTGTAAATTTCGCCCAGGGCGAGCTGATGATGCTCGGGGGCTTTTTTGCCTACACCTACATTTCTCTGCTCGGCTTCAACTATTGGGCCGGCTTTCTGTTGAGTGTCCTGACGCTTGGTCTCGTCGGCATGGTGATCGAGCGGGTGATCGTGCGGCCGATCCTCGGCTTTCCGCAATTTGCCATTGTCATGGCGACGATCGGCCTGGGTTTCTTGCTACGTTCCCTTGCCGGGATGATCTGGGGCACCGACGACCTGCGCATTGAAACGCCCTTTTCCAGTGGTGTTCTGATTGTCGGCGGCAAAAACGGGTTCATCGAGTTTGCCAAGGCGGCCCAATCCGGCACGACCGGGCTGGTGCTCGCCTACGACAAGCTCTCGGTGATCGTTGCGACTCTGATCCTGATCTCAATCCTCTATGTGTTCTTCAACAAAACACGCCTCGGCACGGCCATGCGGGCGACGTCTGAGAACATGCTGGCTGCCTACTACATGGGCATTCCCGTCAAGCGCGTGGTGTCGCTGATCTGGGCCATTTCGGCCATGGTCGCCTGCTGTGCGGGCGTACTGCTGGCGCCGATCACGTTCATCAACTCCAACGTGGGCCTCGCGCTTGGCTTGAAAGCATTCCCGGCGGCTGTCCTTGGCGGCTTCGGCTCGATCCCTGGCGCTCTCGTCGGCGGCTTGATCATCGGCGTCATCGAAGTGATGGCCGGGTTTTACTTGGCGCAAGGTTGGAAAGACGTGGCGCCCTATCTGGTGCTGCTAATCATGCTGCTGTTGAAACCCGAGGGCCTGTTCGGCGCTCTCGGCAAGAAGAAAGTGTGAGGGCCCAGCCATGCGCTTTCTGTTCAAGACCAACTACGATCAGGACATCCGTCTCTTCCAGCATTCCGGACACTGGTGGACTTATGCGGCGTTGCTGGCCGTGATGGTGGCCGCGCCGCTGTTCATCTCGAGCTACTTTCAGAGCCAGCTGGTGTTTGTGTTCATCTACGCCATCGTCGGCGTCGCCTTGATGATCCTGACCGGCTTCACGGGCCAGGGTTCACTCGGACACGCCGCCTTCCTGGCGATCGGCGCCTACACGGCCGGTTATCTGCAGTCGAAAGGCTTCGTGTTCTGGCAGTACTTTCTGTTGGCCGGCCTGCTCACGGGCATCATCGGTGCCATCGTAGGCTTTCCAGCCTTGCGCCTGCATGGAATCTACCTGCTGATTGCTACGATATCCTTTGCCTTCATCGTCGAAGAGATCCTCGCGCGCTGGCAGAGCGTGACCCACGGCAACGAGGGCATGCGCATCAAGTCACTGAGTCTGTTCGGCTCCGACGTGTCGCGCAACAGCGACGGATTTTACTACCTTTGCCTTGCCGTGTTGGTCATCGTCATGATCGGCGCACTGAACCTGATGCGCTCGCCGACGGGCCGCGCCTTCATCGCCATCCGCGACAGCGAGACGGCCGCCAAGAGCATGGGCATCAACCTGTCGGCCTACAAGGTGAAGGCGTTCGCCATCTCGGCTGCGATCACCGGGCTTGCGGGCGCGCTTTACGCACATAAAATGAGCTTCATCAGTCCGGAAATGTTCACCCTGTTGCTCTCCATCGAGTTCATCATGGTGATCATCATAGGTGGTGCCATCGGCCTGCACGGCGCGGTGCTCGGCGCCATGTTCATCGTCATGATCGACCCGCTGCTGACGACATTAAAGGACGACCTGCCCGCCGTGTTCGCCGGTATTGCCAGCACCTTCGGCGCGGGCGCTGCAACGGCTGGCAAGATCAAGGACAGCGTCGCCGCCATCGGCTCCGCGGCTGGCCTCAAGGGCGCCATCTACGGCTTGATCATCGTGCTGTTCATCATCTTCGAGCCCTACGGCCTCTATGGCCGCTGGTTAAAGATCAAGCTCTATTTCCAGCTGTTCCCGATGTACAAGAAAGCGACGTTCAAGCGCCAAAAAACCTACGTCAAGACGGAGCGCAACAGGTGATCGCTCTTTTAACTCTTGCACTGGCCTTCAATGTGAAAACGGCTCCCTCTCCCCGTCCTTCACGGGGAGAGGGCGGGGTGAGGGGCGGCTTCTTGCCCCGACCGAGATCGATCCGCTGGCACACGCGTACCGATGTGCCCGCTGAACTGCGGACGCAGCCTTTCACCCAGCTTCCGCCCCTCACCCTAACCCTCTCCCCGCGAAGTGCGGGGAGAGGGAACCCTGCGGAGCTCGCCTCATGACCACCGCTCCGACCATGACCGCGTCTGGCCAAGCAGTCCCGGCGACCAACGCCCCGCCGTTCTTCAAGATCGATGGCATCTCGCTGCAGTTCGGCGGCTTGAAGGCCGTCGACAACGTCTCGTTCGAAGTCAGACAAGGCGAGATCTTCACCATCATCGGCCCCAACGGCGCCGGCAAGACTTCGATCTTCAACCTGATCTCGCGGCTCTATGAGCCGACCTCCGGCCGGCTCATCTTCGAGGGCGAGGACATCACGCACGTGCCGCCGCACAAGATCGCGGCCATGGGCATCGCACGCACGTTCCAGAACATCGAATTGTTCGAGAACGCGAGCCTGCTGCAAAACCTGCTGGTCGGGCGCCACTGCCACTCCAAGACTCAACTCTGGCAGGAGATGCTGTTCCTGCCCAACGTCAAGCGCGCCGAGCGTGAGCACCGCATGATGTGCGAGGAGGTGATCGAATTCCTCGACCTGCAGGCCTATCGCGACAAGCTGATTGCCGGCTTGCCCTACGGCGTGCGCAAAGTGACGGAAGTGGCGCGCGCGCTCTGCTCTCAGCCGAAGCTGATCCTGCTCGACGAGCCGTCGTCCGGCCTCAACGTCGAGGAAACGACCGACATGAGCTTCTGGATCCGCGACATCAAGAACGATCTGGGCGTCACCGTGCTGATGGTCGAACACGACATGAGCCTCGTCAACCGCGTCTCGGATCGGGTGCTCGCCTTGAACTACGGGAAGGTCATGGCCACAGGCACGCCCAAAGAAGTGCAGAGCCACCCGGATGTGGTGGCAGCGTATCTGGGGGCGTGAGGTTGTTCACAGGGTGCAAATCAAGTAAGCTCCGCGCATGATCGATGAACCGAAATACAGCGATGTCATGCCGTCGGCGACGCCCTCAGAGAGAGAGATCGCAGAATGGCAAGCTTTGCCGCGTGATGAACAGCTCCGACGAATGCGGCTCGAACTCTCACATCCTGATACTGACATTATCAGCACGTCCACGATGGACGAGATTCGCGAAGAGGGACGGCGGCGGGCTGCGAAATTACGTCATGGCTGAGTTCACTGTTAGCGCCCGCGCGAAAGCGAAACTGGTTGAAATCTACGAGTTCACTGAAATCAGGTTTGGACAATATCAAGCCGATGCATATCAAGCAGGTTTTGAACGAACTTTCGGTCTTCTGGCAGACTATCCGCGAATGGGAACAGAAGCGGACCACCTCAGGGTGGGGTTTCGCCGCTTCCGCTTTCAATCTCACTTCATCTTCTACACAATCGAGAATGATGGCGTCGTTATACGAAACATCATTCACGTTGGGCAAAACTTGCGACCGTCCTTGATTGAATAGATGTGCCGCAACTGTGGAATCAATGCGCTTTAGGTGAAAAATGGCCACCACCACCCTCGAAAAACCCGCCGCACAGGCAGCCGCTGCTGCAACCGCCACTAACATCCTGCAAGTGCGCAACATCGAGAGCTACTACGGGCCGATCATGGCCATTCGTGGCGTCTCGCTGGATGTGCCGAAGGGCAAGATCGTAACCGTGCTCGGCGCCAACGGCGCGGGCAAGACGACGATCCTGAAAACCATCTCGGGCGTGCTCGATCCGCTCAAGGGCACCGTTGAGTTCGAGGGCAAACCGATCACGCGCATGGATGCGGACAAGATCGTGCGCTTCGGCCTCGGCCACGTGCCCGAGGGGCGTGAGGTGTTCCCGTTCCTCACCGTGGCCGATAATCTCGCGATGGGCGCTTACCTGCGCAAGGACAAGGCCGGCGTCGCGCAGGATCTCGAGCGCGTGTACGGCTACTTTCCGCGTCTGCGCGAGCGCCGGACACAACCCGCCGGCCAGCTCTCGGGCGGCGAGCAGCAGATGCTGTCGCTCTCGCGCTGCCTGATGAATCGGCCGAAACTGATCCTGCTGGATGAGCCGTCGCTTGGTCTGTCGCCGTTGCTGGTGAAGGAGATCTTCGCCATCGTGAAGCGCGTCAACGCCGAGGAAGGCACCTCCATTCTGCTGGTCGAGCAGAACGCCAAGATGGCCTTGGAAGTGGCGCACTATGGCTATGTCCTCGAAGTCGGCCGCGTCGTCATGGCCGACACCTGCGAACGCCTCATGCAGTCGAAGGACATCCAGGAATTCTACCTCGGCGGCCACGCGGGCGGAGGCGAGGAAGCCGCCAATCCACGCGGCGAGAAGCGGTGGAAGAATAAGAAGACGTGGCGGTGACGATCGTTTCATGGTTTGACCGGCTATGAACGCGATAACCCAGCTCACACCAGACCTTGCGGAGGCGGCATTCACCGCCCTCGGAGAGCGTGCGCGGGAGGATGGACGCGTGATCGACATTGCTGTTTACGGCGGCTCAGCCTTGATGCTCGTCTCCAACTTCCGAGCCAGCACAGCTGATATCGACGCGGTTGCGAGCGACGAAAATCAGGCACTCATTGAGACCTACGCAGAGGAGGTCGGGGCCAAGCTGCGTTTGCCGTCGGGCTGGCTGAATGACCAGGTCTTTCCATACTTGAGCGATCGCATCGATGGCGTGACCGACGAGCACCGATTCTTCAGGAGTTATCCTGATGATGCGGCACCGGGATTGCGCGTTTATGTGCCGACGGCAGAATACATGTGTGCGCTGAAGCTGATTGCGCTGCGCATAGAACCAGGCACGGCTGCCAAAGATTTCGATGACCTCCGGCATTTGACGGCGCTTCTTGGCCTTGATGCGCCCGACAAGGCGCTGGCGCTGGTCTCCCGTTTCTATGCCCGTGGTGAAGTTTCGGGCCGAGTGGAAAACGGCGTGCGGCGGTTGTATGATCTCATGCAAGAAAGCGGAGGACCAAGGGTTGCATCGCCCTGTTACCATGGCCGACGTGGTTGAGCGGACGCACGCGGGTGTCCCCTGGGATATCGCGCTGCCCGAGTTCCTCGACACGTTTTACTTCGCCCTCCGCGGTTGGCCGGGGCCGAGCCCCCAGTCGTGTCTCGAGATCGAGCCGCCGCAGATTGATGACCGGATCTGGAATGCCCAACTCGGCGCCATCGGCGAGCATTTGGCGCTACGCTGGCACCTGTCGACGCCACCTTGGACGAGACATCCCTCGCGCTTTCTCTCTGAGCCCTACTTTCCGAGCGGCACCGAAAACTACAAAGGTTGGTATTTCGTGCAAAGCCCGACGGCCTTTCGCCGTCGCATGATCTTCACGGAGGCCGAGCCCCTCAGGCGGGCGCGCATGCCCCATCCCGCATTCCACTCCCGCGACGCAGCCCGTGGCTATCGCTGGCACGACGGTGCTGTCAGGGCCATTATGGGTTGCGATGCGGAAACACCAACGCCAACACTGGCAATCTGCCAAACGACACAATCCGCCCATCAAGAGGCGGCCAGGGAGGACTTCCGATGACCAACACGACACGCCAAGACCAGATCGTCACCGACACCGTCGCCAAGAGCTTCATGAACGCCGTCGCGCACTGGGGCGACGCCGTCGCCCTGCGCGAGAAGGACATGGGCATCTGGAAAGCCAAGACGTGGCGCGAGTGGGCGGAGATTTCAATCAACATCGCCCACGCCTTGCACGCCGAGGGCTTCAAGCCTGGCGACGTCGTGTCGATCCTCTCGAACACGAACCCCGAGTGGATCTATGCCGACATGGGTGTGTTGATCGCGGGCGGCGTCTGCTCCGGCATCTATCCGACCGACAGCGCCAAGCAGTGTGACTACCTCGTCAACGACAGCGGCACCTCCATCGTGTTCGTCGAGGACGACGAGCAGCTCGACAAGATCCTGCAAATTCGTCCGCAGTGCCCAAAGCTCAAGCGCATTGTCATTTTCGACATGGAGGGCCTAGTCGACTTCAAAGACCCCATGTGCATCTCGCTTGATGAGTTCATCAAGATCGGTGCTGCCTATCGGCATGGCCGCGGTGAAAGCTTGCTCAAGGAGATGCTCGACAGCCGCGCGAAGGAAGACCTCGCCGTCCTTGTCTACACGTCCGGCACGACAGGGCCGCCGAAGGGCGCCATGCACGCCAACCGCTCCATCTGCTCGCAGATGAAGCACGCCAAGGAACTCTACGGCTCCGAGCCCGGCGATGACCGGCTGTTGTTCCTGCCGCTCTGCCACGTCGCCGAACGTCTCGGCGGCTATTACACGTCGATCCCGCTGGGCCCGATCATGAACTTTGCCGAGAGCCCGGAAACCGTGCCTGATAACATCCGCGAGGTGCAGCCGCGTGCGTTCCTTGCCGTGCCGCGCGTGTGGGAGAAGTTCTACTCCGGCATCCAGATTGCGATGCAGGATGCGACGGGCATCGAGAAGTGGGCCTACAAGACTGCCATCGGCATCGGCTTCAAGGTGGCAGACAAGAAGCTGGCCGGCGAGACACCGGGCCTCGGCCTGCGCATGGCCAACAAGGTTGGCTACTGGATGGCGCTGCGCAACATCCGCAAGATGATGGGCATCGACAACGCGCGCATGCTGTTCACGGGTGCAGCGCCCATCTCGCCGGATCTGATCCGCTGGTATCTGGCGCTCGGCGTCGACATGTACGAGGTGTACGGCCAAACCGAAAACTGCGGCGTGGCAACAGCGATGCCCGTTGGTCAGGTGAAACTCGGCACCATCGGCAAGGCAGTGCCCTGGTGCGAGGTGAAGCTCTCGCCCGAGAATGAAATCCTCATCAAGGGCGACATCCTCATGACGGGCTACCTCAACAAGCCCGAGAAGACGGCAGAGACGATCAAGGACGGCTGGCTGCATACGGGCGACGTTGGCACGATCGACAACCAGGGCTACGTCAAAATTACCGACCGCATGAAGGACATCATCATCACGGCCGGCGGCAAAAACATCACGCCGTCTGAGATCGAAAACGGCCTGAAGTTCTCGCCCTATATCTCTGACGCCGTGGTCATCGGCGATAAGCGCGCGTTCTTGACCTGCCTCGTGATGATCGACCTCGAAAACGTCGAGAAGTTCGCCCAGGACCGCAACATTCCATTTACGAACTACGCCTCGCTGTGCCGCGCCAAAGAGGTGCAGGACCTGATCTGGGGCGAGATCGAGAAGGTGAACGCCAACTTCGCGCGCGTCGAGACGATCAAGAAGTTCTTCCTGATCGACACGCAGCTGACCGCCGAAGACGAAGAACTGACACCGACGCTGAAATTGAAGCGCACGTTCGTGAACAAGAAGTACGCCAAAGAAATCGACGCCATGTACGGGCGCGAGAAGGCGGCAGCCTGAGGCGGCCGGAATGGCCAGTCGCCGCCGCTGCGGACTTGCACTATCACACGCCTAACGGCCAGCCGCCTCAAGGCTGGCCGTCGCAAGGGAGATTGCCGTCATGTCTCATCGCCTCATCACCCGACGCAGTGCGATCCAAGTCGGGCTCGCAGCCGGCCTCACCACAGCCCTGCAGATGCCGTACGTGCGCGCGCAGGCGTCTTGGCCATCAAAGCCGATCCGCATCATCTGCGGTTTCCCGCCGGGCGGCCTGACCGATCAATTCTCACGCGCCTATGGCGACTACATGGCGGAAAAAACCGGCCAGCAGGTGATTGTCGAGAACCGGCCCGGCGCAGCAGGTGGCGTGGCGGCTGTCGCGCTCAAGCAAGCGCCGGCCGACGGTCACACACTCATGACGACGGTTTCGGCAACGCTGCTTGGCAACCGCGTGCTGTACAAGAGTTTGGCCTATGATCCCGACACGGATTTCTCGCTCGTGGCTTTGATGCCGTCGGGCCATTTGCCGATCGTCGCCTCGAAGGCGACCGGCGCCAAGGATCTCGCGGGTTTTGCCGCCTACGCCAAAGCCAACAAGGTCTCAGGCGGCAGCTACGCGGCGGGCTCATTTGCCCACATTGCGCTCGATCAGATCGCGAAGCACTTCGGCGTCGAATACCCAGTCGTGCAGTATCGCGGCGAGGCACCTATGTGGCAGGACATGGCGGCGGGCGCATCGCACATCGCGTGTGGAAGCTATCAGGCAGCGCAGGTCGTGTTTCAGAACGAGGCCGGGCGCGCCATTGCGGTGCCAACGTCCAAGCGCATGCGCAAGCTGCCTGACGTGCCGACTTTTGCCGAACAGGGCCTGACGGCGCCGGTGTATCAGCTGGTCAGCTGGACGTGCTTCATCGGGCAGGCGGGTATTCCGCAGGACATTGTCGAGAAGATCTCCGACATGATTGTCGAAGGCGGGAAGACACCGCGATTGCAAAAGATGCTGGACACGTTCGGCATCGACGACGCGGCCCAAGGGCATGTCGAATTCAAGCGCGTCATGGCGAGCGAAGGTCCGATCTGGCTCGAGGCGGCTCGCAAACTGAACCTTCAGCAGGAAGGTTGACGCAGATGTTTCAACAAAACATCGAGGCCATCAGATTGGTTTGTGATGGACGGGCGCAATGCATGTGATGGCGAGCCTTTTGAACTCCGCGCTTCTTATATCTGTGTTCGCAATAGTTCTGCGTCAGGTTTACCAGGACTACGTCTTGGAAAAACAACGACTGCGTGACAGACGACTATTCCTTGATGCGCTCGGGCAAAAAATCTGGCTAAACAACGCCGAAATTGCTGCTTTTCTCGCTGCGCAACCGGAAGACGATGTCTAATACCAACGGCCAAAATTAGTGATGGATGCGCCTCCCCCAACTGTCATGGCCGGCCTTGTGCCGGCCACCCATTCCGCAACGCACGGAGTCGGTTGCCATCACGTTTAGACGGCTCAGCACTACAGATATCGTCGCGCTCG
>JANMGQ010000159.1:0-29350 GCA_031374735.1 Hyphomicrobiaceae bacterium
ACGGAGCTGGTTGCCATCATGTTGAAATGGCTCCGCACCCGAGTGACCGTCGCGCTCGTTCCGCGATGGGTGGCCGGGACAAGCCCGGCCATGACAGTGGGAGGGGAGGTCGTCAGTCAGAAATTTTGCTCGCCGGTATGAGAGCGTCAATTGGGTGTCTGACCAGAGGTCAGACACCTACGCACTTATTCCGCCGCTTCCGCCATCGTCTCGCCGGTCAATCCGAGTTGCTTGCGCGCCTCGGTGCGCAGCACATCGATCGGCTTCAAGCGACCACCCGTCTCATAGTGCCAGAAGGTCCAACCGTTGCAGGCGGCAGCGCCCTGGACAACCGCGCCCATGCGATGGATCGAGCCTTGCCGCTGCGGCAGCTCAGTCTGCGTCGCGTCACGCGCGCGTTTGGCGCTGCGAGCGGCCGCGGCTCCAGGCTTCTCAGATGGCAGGTACGCTTGCGGATGGCTGAATGATTTCGGCGTCAGCGCAAGCGTGCCATCGGCGCGCACCTCAGCCCACACGCGGCCCTTCTCATCCCACAGCTTCGTGCCGGGCTCGAGCAAGCGCAACTCAATGAGCGCGCCGAACGGCACGCGCGGTTCGGACCGCTTTGAACGCTGGGTTTCAAGTGCGCTGACATCCCAAGGCACGACAGCTGCAATGCGCTCGGCCGCGGCTTTCGCATAGGCCGGAACACGCTCGATGCCGATGAAGCGGCGGCCAAGACGACGCGCCACGGCGCCCGTGGTGCCGGTGCCGAAAAACGGGTCCAGAACGACGTCGCCAACGTCGGTCGTTGCCAGCAGGATGCGCTGCAACAGCGCCTCCGGCTTCTGTGTCGGATGCGCCTTTCGGCCGTCGCCGCCCTTGAGCCGTTCAGGGCCCGTGCACAGGGGAATCAGCCAATCGGAACGCATCTGGCAGTCCTCATTGAAGGCCTTCATGGCCTCGTAGTGAAACGTCGGGCGCGCCGCCTTGTCGCGTGACGCCCAGATCAGTGTTTCGTGCGCGTTGGTGAAACGCTTGCCGCGGAAGTTCGGCATCGGATTGGTCTTGCGCCAGATGATGTCGTTTTGAATCCAGAAGCCTAGGTCCTGCAGCGCGGCGCCGAGGCGGAACACATTGTGATAGGATCCGATGACCCAGATGGCACCGTCGGGCTTCAGGATGCGCTGACATTCACTGAGCCAGGCGCGCGTGAAGGCATCATAGTCGGCAAACGAGCTGAACTGATCCCAGGCGTCGTCAACGCCATCAACCACCGAATTGTTTGGACGCAGAAGATTGCCAGCGAGCTGTAGATTGTACGGTGGATCAGCGAACACGAGATCGACCGACGCATCCGGCAGGGCCCGCAAATGCGTGAGACAATCGCCGAGCAGAATGCGATCTGTCACGGTTGTCTTTGACTTCGCACGCATCGACGCAACCTCACAAAGGACCGGGCCCACAGTGAGACCAGTTGTCCGATCTCGAGCCATTCAACCACACCCTCAGACGAATGCGTTACCGAATCGTAAATGGCCGCCAGTTCATGGTCTGATCTCAGATTGTGCCGAACAGATGGCGAACCTTGCGCTGCCAACCTGACGACATAACCAAGACTGCTCGCCTGCTCTTCGCGACCGTCGATTTTGGCGCTAATCTTGCCTCTACGCTTTGTTCCACAGTCGCGTTGCATGCTTTCGGGCGTGCCTTTGTACGATGAGACCCGCCATGACCACGTCAGGCCGAACTGGCAAACGGTTGCCCGCCGTTCTCTTGCTTCTTCTCTTGCTCGGCCTCACGGCCGCGCAGGCGAGCGCACAACGGACGCCAAATGTGCACACCGGCGGCGAGACCGGCGCCTATCACAAGGACTTCTGTCCCGCACTCACGCGTGAACTCGGCAATGCCGGCGCCACCAACTTCTCGTGCATGCCAAGTTCCGGCACGCGTGAAAACATGGAGCGCGTGCGCACCAATCCGCGTGATTTCGGCTACGGGCAGCTCGATGTGTTCACGCTCGAAACGCAGAGCTTGTCGATGGGCAACACGCTTGAAGTCGTGCGTCAGGATGATCTCAAGGAGTGCGTGTTCGCTGTCACCAAAGGCAAAGACATCACGTCATTTGGCGAGCTGTCGGCGATGGCGCCGTCCATGCGTGTGTTCCTGCCCCCGCAGCAATCGGGCAGCGCTGGCACCTTCAAGGTGCTGCAAGGAATAGACCGCAACGGCCTTGGCCGCGCGGGCCGCGTGACCAACAGCGCGAGCGTCGATGAGGCCATTCGCGTGGCACTTTCGACCGACGACGGTGTCGCGTTCTTTGTGCAGTTCCCGGATCCGGACAACGAGCGCTTCAAGCTGGTGCGTGACCTCGGCGGCCATTTCGTGCCCATCATCGATCGCTCGATTCTGGCCAAAACGATCAGCGGTCAAATCGTCTACTCCGCCCAGGAAACGCGCGTCCAGAATGGCCGCTGGCTTGAGGGTGGCATCCGCGTCAACACCGCGTGCACGCCTGTTGTGCTGTTCACGGGCAATCCCGAGCGCGTCCGCGACCAGGGCGAGAAGCGTCAGCAGACAGACATTATCCGCACTGTCCGCGATTTGCCCATCGACTCTCTGATCCCCCGCCAATCGCCGTTCCGCGCGGCCACCGCACGGGCGCGAGAGCTGAGCCAGGAAGGCCGCGAACGCCTGTTCGCCTATTCGGCGCGCACACGCGATCGCGCGCTGCCGTTCATCGAGCGCATGATCGAGCGCGCTGCACCGAGATATTGAGGGCGGCAGAAGGCCTGCTGCCGTAGGTGCTGTCAGCCGAAAATCGCTTGCCCTTTGTAGATGCCGCACTAGCGTGGACCTCAAAAGCGAGGCGCCCATGACAGCCAACGTGACAACACATGTGACTGCACCAATCTTCCCCAACGGCTGGCAGCAAGCGACGCGATACCCGGATCCTGCTGTTGTCGTCATGGACAAGCGGTTCGAAGCCTTGCGGCTCGGGCTTGCTGCGGTCGAACGTCTCTACACGGGCTGCCGTTGGTCCGAAGGCCCGGTCTGGTTCGGCGACGGACGCTATCTGCTATGGTCGGATATCCCGAACAATCGCATATTGCGTTGGGACGAAGAGACCGGACACGTTTCAAACTTCCGCCGCCCGTCGAACTTCGCCAATGGACACACGCGCGATCGTCAAGGTCGTCTTATCAGTTGCGAGCATGGCAGCCGCTCCGTCACGCGCACAGAGCACGACGGCACCATCACGACACTGATGACCCACTTTGACGGCAAGCGTCTCAACTCGCCCAACGACGTGGTGGTCAAGAGCGATGGTTCGATCTGGTTCACCGATCCGACATTCGGCATTCTCGGTCACTATGAAGGGCACCGGGCGCCGCCTGAGCTGCCGATGAATGTTTACCGGCTTGATCCCGACACGTGCAGCGCGACGGTTGTTGCCAACGATATCGCCGGCCCGAACGGCCTCTGCTTCTCGCCTGACGAGACGGTGCTTTACATCGTCGAAAGTCGCGGTGTGCCGACCCGCAAGCTGCTCGCCTACGACGTCAGCGCCGAGGGCAAGCTGTCGGCTAAGCGGGTGCATGTCGATTGTGGTCCCGGCACCGCAGACGGAATGCGCTGCGACATCGAGGGGAACCTGTGGTGCGGTTGGGGCATGGGTACTGCCGAGCTTGATGGTGTCGTCGTGTTTGCGCCCGATGGCAAACTGATCGGCCGAATTGCCTTGCCAGAGCGCTGCGCCAACGTCTGCTTTGGCGGTCTCAAGCGCAATCGACTGTTCATGGCCTCGAGCCAGTCTCTTTACGCGCTTTATGTGAACACCCAGGGTGTCGCAGGAGGTTGATGTCGGCCTGGAACGACATCGGCCCAACACGGCGCAAGCCGCGTTGAGCCGACTCGTCGCGCCGCAGGGAGGCTTGGCGGCGTTTGCGTTGCACGGCCAGCAGCAGTTTGCGGCCGAGGTCTTCGGTTTGCATCAGACGCAGGTGCGGTTCAGCCTGGATCGGCCGTAAACAGCAACGGAACTTGATTGGGCTGGGAGGGGGCGTTTGGCTCACACACAAGCACGTTGCCGGTTGCAATGCATCTAGCAACTTTATGTTGCATAGCAGTAAAGCCTCCTATCGATGTTCCCAGCAATTGCGCGGAGAGAGCATCGCAAGTTCTTCGCGAGATTGCAGCAGAGATAGGACTATTGCGTCCTGCCTGATCGTGTGTGGCGATAAGTCAACAGGTTCACAAAAAGCAACCATAAGATGTAATTTGGAGCCGCGCGGCGGTTGCCGTGAAGTCGCGGCTCATGTACCTCAGGTGTGCACCTTTGGGTTGTAGCGTGAGTCGCGTTTTCTGTTGTGGCTCGTTGCGTCGCATGTCCCGCCTGTCGCCGGCACGACGAAAAAATCTCCTAACCTGCTCAATGAAGGATTTCGCGATGCCCGCGTGTCATCGACTGACTGTGGCTTACGCCACGGTGCTGAGCCTTGCTGCTCTACCCCTGGCTGGTTGCGCCGTTTCACCCTCGCCATTGAGCGAAGGTGATCTCTCGCAATTGGCTTCAAAAACCATTGCCGGCGTAGCAGGCAATCAAGAGCCGATCTCCGGGCCGATCGACCTGCATCAGGCGATTGCTCGAGCGCTCAAGTACAATCTCGATCATCATGTTGAAATCGCCGAGTATGCGGTGCGTGAGCGTGAACTCAACCTTGCGCACTACTCGATGCTGCCGACCATCGTGGCAAACTCGGGCTATGCATCTCGCGACAAGGTCAACGCCTCCAACAGCGAGAATGTGGCGACTGGCGCGCAAAGCCTCGCTACATCGACCAGTCAAGACAAGCGGCTGACCAGCACGGACGCGACGTTCAGCTGGAACATCCTGGACTTCGGCCTATCTTATGTCCGTGCGCGGCAAGCGGCTGACAAGGCACTCATCCAGAATGAGTTGCGGCGCAAAATCACGCTGCGGATCATAGAGGATACGCGGGCCGCCTATTGGCGCGCCGTCAGCGCACAGCGCCTTCTCGGGCAATTGAAGCGCGTTGGGGCGCAAGCCCAATCGGTCGAGCAAGACGCACGCAAGCTGTCGGAAGATCGCGAGACCTCGCGTATCACCGCCCTCACATATCAGCGCGAAATCATCGAGGTCCAGCGGACGATCGGCGAACTCTCACGCGAGCTGAAGGTCGCTCACGCACAACTCGGCGCACTCATGAACGTGCCACCTGGCACACATTTCACTGTTGTCGATGGCAAGAGCGCCCGCCGCACGTTGCCACGCGCACCATTGCCCGAATTGATTTCGATCGCTGTGGCAAACCGGCCTGAGCTCAAGGAGGTTGCCTACAAGGCCCGCATCAACAGCCACGAGGCACACGCCGCGTTGCTGGAAATGCTGCCGGGCTTGAACATCTACGCTGGCGCCAACTCCGACAGCAACTCGTTCCTGCTGCACAATCATTGGCAAAGCTGGGGCGCGAAGGCGAGCTGGAACCTGCTCAAGGTGTTCTCTTATCCCGCCCGCCGTGCCGTCGTGGAAGAGCAAGACGAATTGCTCAAGACGCGCGCGCTTGCCGTCACCATGGCGGTTATGACTCAGGTTTATGTGAGCCGCATCCGTTATGCCCACGCCCAGCACGAGTATGCCACGGCGCAGCGCTATCGCGACGTGCAGAATATTCTGCTCAAGCAGATCCGCGCGGAAGCGGCAGCAGACCGGGTCAGCAAACAGACGTTGGTTCGAGAGGAGCTCAATCTGCTCGTCGCTGAAGCAAAACTCGATGCCGCACACGCTGGTGTCGAAGGCGCTTGGGCTCAGGCCGAAGCCTCGCTCGGCCTCGTGTCGCCCGACCCACCGGCTCCCGCTGCCTCGGTCCGCGATGTGGCAGCCGCTCTGCGCGCGCGCGCCTGGAACGCGTCATGGACTACGTCAGTCGTCAAATGAACGATTGCTGGTTTGCTAGTTGCGTCGCGTCTGTTCCAAATTTTCGGATCGGTAGCGGCCATGCACTCCCACACTCGAGACCAGGTTTCACACATCAGCTTCCGCCGCCGGGTCTCGCGCCCCGTCGGTGGCGCAGCCTGGATCGCACTTGGATGTGCGATCCAGGTTGATTTCGTTCAGGCGCAGGAAACAAGGGTGGCACAGCCGCTGCGCGGCGTTATCCGAGCTGTACATCAGGCCGCCTTCAGTACCGAACTCGCGACACCCGTTGCGGCCATCGGCGCGCGCGAGGGGCAACGGTTCAAGTCCGGCGACCTCTTGCTGGAATTCGACTGCCGGCGTCAGCATCACGAACTCTCAGCCTTGGCTGCGACGGTGCGAGAGGCCCAGGTCACGCACGAATCCAACGCACACTTGCTCCGCAACGGCGCATCAAATCGCAACGATGTTGCGATCGCTCAAACGCGGTTGCAAAAGGCACAATCGGAGCACGCGGCTCTCAAGCAGCGACTTGCTGGCTGCCAGATCGTGGCGCCGTTCGATGGCGTGGTGGTTGAGATCGGCGTCAATGTGCATGAGCTGCCGGCACCTGGAAAACCGTTGATGGTCGTCGTGAGCGATCGCCTTCTTGAGATCGAGGTGATCGTGCCTTCGCGCGAACTCCCGCGTCTCAACACAGGCATTCGCTTCGAGTTCACGGTCGATGAGACGCAGCGGATCTATGCAGCGCACGTGCTGCGCACAGGGGGCGCCGTCGATCCGGTGAGCCAGACGGCGAAGGTCTACGCGACATTCAGCGCCCACTTTGACGACGTGGTACCTGGCATGAGCGGCACGGCAATGCTCCACGCACGAAAGGGTCCATAATGCGCCTCGCACGGCCCCCCGCCAGCGCCAATCTACCGCTTGGAGTTGCCATCGTCTCCGCCACATCGACTGATCAGACAGCGCTCACGCTCCTGCTGCGCATCGAGCAGATGGCGCGGCGCGCAACCAACCTTGCAGAGTTGCAACATCTTGCGGCCAATGAGACGCGCAAGCTCAATCGCGCCCGGCAGATCTTCGTTGTTGGCGCCTTGGCGTCGAAATCGCCGTCTGTGTTGGCCGTCTCGGGTGTTGGCGCTGTTGATGCCTCATCGATGCTCGTCGTGAGCATCGCGGACGTCACACGCCGCCTGGTGCGAGAGGGGCGGGCGTCTGCACCGCTCGAGTTTGCTTTGCCGGCGTTTTGCGTCCCGGCTTCCGATCTGGCGACAACGTATCCATTCCGGGACGTGCTCTGGATGCCGCTGCTTGATCGTGCGGGTATCGCGTTCGCAGGGCTGCTGATGACCAGAGACGTCGTCTGGAGCGAAGCCGATATAGCGGTGTCGACGCGGTTGGCTGAGACCTATGCCCATGCCTGGCGGGAGCTTGCCCAGATCAGATACAAGTATGCGCGCATCACACGGCCACGCCTGTTGACATGCGCTGCCGTGTTGGCCGCAGCAGCCATGATGGCCCTGCCGATCCCAATGACCGCTCTTGCGCCGGCTGAAGTGGTGGCGGCGAACCCGATGATCGTTTCGTCTCCGATCGACGGGGTTGTTGACCGTATCGACGTCGATCCGGGGCAGGTGGTCAAAGTCGGCGATGTTCTGGTGCGCCTGTCGGACACGATGCTGCGCAACAAGGTTGAGATCGCGCGCAGGGACGTTGCCGTTTCGGAGGCGCGCACCAAGCAAGCCTCCATTTTGGCCATGACCGACGTGCGCGGCCGGCACGAACTCGGCATCGCAGAGGCTGATCTCGAATTGAAGCGTGCAGAGTTGGCTTTCGCGACAGACATGCTGAAACGGACGGTCATCACGGCCGCGCGCGGTGGTGTCGCGGCATACGCCGATCGCCGATCGCTGATCGGCCGCCCCGTCGCGACCGGTGAGCGGATCATGGAAATTGCGGAGCCGACCGCAGTCGAGGTGCGCATCGATGTCGCCGTGGCAGACGCGATCGCGCTCGTGCCGTCCGGTCGCGTCAAGGTGTTCCTCGATATCGATCCGCTCAATCCTCGCGACGCACAGATCGTGCGCTCAGACTACAAGGCGCGGCCGGGTGACAATGACGTGCTGGCGTTCAAGACGTTTGCCGTCTTTCGAGATGAAGCCAGTGCACCGCGCATAGGTGTGCGTGGTACAGCACAGATCTATGGCGAGCGAACGGCGTTGGGCCTGTTTCTGTTTCGGCGCCCGATCGCGTCGGCCCGGCAGTATCTTGGATTGTGAGCCGTGACCGAGGCCACATCACCATCGCCGAAGTTGCCGCCGCTGCGTGCCGACTTGCGTGTTGTTGAAACGGCAGTTGACGCTGGATGCACGCTCTACGATCCATTGCGACATCGGTTCTTCAGGCTCGATGCGACGGCCACAATTCTGGTGCGGATTTGGCCGCAATGTCGATCCGCTCAGGGTATCGTCGCGGCGTGCGACGTCGCGTTTGGGACAATCGTCAGTCTGCAGCAGGTCGAAGCATTTGCCCGGTGGCTCGCCACAAGCGAGCTGACCGATGCAGACGATGAGAAGGTATGGCGCCAGCGGCTTGATGCGGTTGCGCGTCAGCGACACGGATGGCTCATGTGGGCTGTGCACAACTATCTGTTTGTGAAAATCCCAATTCTGGCGCCGCAGCGGGCTCTTGTCGCTCTGATGCCCTGGCTCGTCCCTTTCTTTTCGCGCACGTTTTTGGCTCTGATCGCTGCTTGCGGCGGTCTGGCTCTTTATCTTGCTGGACGCGAATGGGAGCGCTTGCTCGCATCCCTGCCTGAGCTTCTGTCTCTGCAGACGGGCCTTCTCTTTGTCGTCGCGCTTGCCATCGTGAAATCGCTCCACGAGCTGGGGCACGCCGCAATGGCGACGCGCTTTGGGTGCCGTGTGCCGTCCATGGGGCTGTGCTTCATGGTCATGGTGCCGATGTTGTACACCGACGTCAGCGATGCCTGGAAACTGTCGTCGCGCCGGCAACGTCTCTTGATCGATGCCGCTGGCATTCTTGTTGAAGTCTGCATTGCTTGTATCGCGCTGCTCGCCTGGGTGTTGCTTGCAGAAGGTCCTGTGAAATCGCTGGCAGCCATGTTGGCGACGACAAGTGTGCTGCTGAGCCTCGGCCTCAATCTCAATCCACTGATGCGTTTCGATGGCTACTACATTCTGTCAGACGCGATCGGCGTTGAGAATCTGCAGGGCCGATCTTTTGCGCTCGGGCGTTGGAAACTGCGCGACTGGTTGTTTGGTCTCGGCGTTGCCGCGCCCGAGCGGTTCTCGCGGCGCAAGACAGCAGTCTTGATCGCCTACGCGTGGGTCGTTTGGCTGTATCGCCTGGTGCTGTTCACCGGCATTGCGCTGCTCGTCTATCAGATGTCGTTCAAGCTCTTGGGGATCGCGCTTTTTGTAGTCGAGATCGTGTTCTTTATCGCGCTGCCACTGTGGCGCGAAGCCAGGGAATGGTGGGCCATGCGCAGCGCAATCCTGAAAACAAAGCGGACGCTCATGTCAGCAGCCTTGGCGTCGTGTGTCATCGCGGCGGCCTGCGTGCCTTGGTCGACGCGCATCGACATACCCGCGGTGCTCGAAGATGGCGAGTTGGCGCAGCTGTATCCGAAACGCGCGGCTTTTGTGGTCGAGTCTGGCGCGATGCGCGGCGCCACCGTCGCGCGCGGCGCCCTGATCGCGACACTTGTCTCGCCTGAACTCGAGCAGGAGATCACGCTCACGGCGCTCAAGATCAAGCAGACGCGTCGTCGACTGGAGCGCCGGCCAGGTGACCAGGAGGAGCGAGGACAGACGCATGTGCTCGAGCAAGCCTTGGCGTCGTTCGAAAGCCGTCTCGCTGGGCTTGAAGCAGAGCGGCAGGAGTTGCGTCTCGTTGCGCCCATAGACGGCACCATCACGGAACTCGATCCGCACCTTTTCCCGTCACGATGGCTGCAGCGTAGTGAACTCGTGGCTCTCATACGTGGGGAACGTGCCGACGTCGTCAGAGGCTATGTATCGGAATCGGACGTGGCACGCCTCGATATCACTGTGCCGGCTACATTCACGCCGGAAGACATCGGCAGCTCTCGTCGCGACGTGAAGATTTTGAGTATTGCGCCCGTTGGCACAGGCGCGCTCGATATCGCGGAACTGGCGTCTCAACACGGCGGCTCGGTCGCGACCCGTTTGCAGCAACGGCCGGGTGAGCCGCGCCAGTTCGTGCCAGTTACGGGGCAGTTTCTGGTCACAGCCACACCCGTCGACAGCGCCCATATTGGCGGGCGGCGCAGCATGCGCGGCGTTCTGCATGCGCATGGACGGGCTGAAAGCTTCGTCGCGCGCACATGGCGTCACATCCTCAAGGTGCTGGTCCGCGAGAGCGGGTTCTAAGCCAGCGCTCAGCCACTCTTGGGTGGCCCCATCGTGTCGCCGTGATCTTTACGCTCAAGCATCATGGCTACGCGCGCAAACCGTCCGACAGCTGTCAGCATCGCCGTTGTGAACCCGTCGATGCCGCCCAGAAAGTAGCGTCGCAGAAAGTAGAACTTGAGGAACGTCATCGGCAGTTCAATGATCACGCGCATCACCAGCGGGAGCCGACTGCGCGTCGGCTGGGTGTCTGCGGCGAGGCGCGCGACGTAGTTCGCTTTGGCAAGCATGTGGTGCCAATCGCGAAAGCTGTAGTGCCAAAGCGGCGCACGGATCGTCACGGGCTTGTCCGCGACAGAGATCTCTAGCTTATCCCAGTTTGGATTGGGTCCAGTCCGAGCGATGCGCCGGTCATAGATCAACACCTGCTCATGGCAAAAGGCCCACGGCGTTGGCCCTTTGCGATGCGGAAACACGACAGCTTTGCGCACGATCATAAGTCGCGGTGGTGTGGCGCTAGGTGTGAAATGCGAACGAATCTCCACAGCCATCTGGGGCGTGATGATCTCGTCGGCATCGAGCGAGAAGATGAAATCATGTGTGCACTGAGCTTCACCGAAGTGGCGCTGAGGTCCAAATCCTGGCCAGTCGTTGGTCACGACGCGAGCGCCGTTCCGTCGGCAGATCTCAGCCGTCGCATCCTTCGAGCCCGCATCGACCACGATGATCTCGGCACCTAGGAGGCGAGCAGCTTTCAGCGTCGCCTCGATACGATCGGCTTCGTTCAGCGTGCGGATTAGAACGCTCAGCTGTATGGGGGGGAGGTCGTCCATGTCAGGATGGCTCCTGCTGGTGTCTGATGGGTTGGGTGCGACGGGGTCTTTTTGACCCTCACGGTCGAACAGGCGTTGCCGGTTTGGCACTGTTGTCATGCGCGTCGAAGCCTGTGCCATTGGATCTGGGCGTGCTTCTATCGCGGTCGGCCGGCCCTGACGACTGGCCGCGGCCGCACATCCCACAGCACCAACGTCGCGGTACAAATGCGCAACTCGGCTCAGACGCTTGTGCACACATTCAACGGCGCGAGCGCCGTGACGCGTGCCATCGTGTTGATGGGTTTGGCCGCGATCCTGTCGTCGATCATGCATGTCGGTGTGCGGCTCGTCTCGGACACCGGCCTACCGATTATCGAGATCGTGTTTCTGCGCACGCTGCTGTCGCTTCTGATCACAGCGCCTTTCGTCTTCCGTCCGGGACGCATGTCGTGGCGTTCGAACGCGCCGTCGATGCATGGGCTGCGCGGAATTGTTGGCACTACGTCTATGTGGGCTTGGTACTTCGCTCTCGCAAACCTTCCATTGGGCTTGGCGACGACCTTGGGACAGACGACGTCGCTGTTTCTGGTGGTGGGTGCGGCGATCTGGTTTCGCGAGCAGGTTGGCGGCGTCAGGTGGCTGGCGCTTTTGGGGGGTATGGCCGGCGCAATGATTGCGCTGCAACCTGGCAGTGGCGAACTCGGCTGGACCGCAGTGATTGCCATCGTGTCGAGCGCGCTGTGGGCTGTCTCCCTGCTTATGGCGAAGGACATGACCCGATATGATAGCACGCTGACGATCTCTTTCTACCAGCCTCTCACAATTGCACCGCTCGCGTTTCTCGCCACCATTCCTGTCTGGGTCATGCCGACGCTCTATGATTTGTGGCTGCTATTGATGATGGCGGTCGCGGCGTCTGTGGCCAATTATTGCTCCATAAAGGCCTTGGGACTTGCAGACGCGAGCATTACGGCACCGATCGACTATACCAAGATCCTGTGGAGCACTGCCGCTGCTTTCGTTTTGTTCTCCGAAGTGCCGGGCACGTCGACGTGGATTGGCGGCGCACTTATCGTTGCAGCAACGCTCGGCCTGACCCTCTACGAACGCCGGAAGTGAGATACGCCGCATTAATCATGTGGTGATCTGCGCCCTTCACAACAACGCTCTGCGCAGGTTTCGTTGGTTCTATGGTGTCGCGGGAGCAGCGTCTGCGTTCGGCACTGGCCGTTCTGGCCATGGCGATGCTGTGCGCGTCCGATGCGTGCGCAAACTCCGCGCGATCCAGGCAGCAGCCCGCAACACTCGCCACGCTCCTGTTTGATGATCAGTGTGCGGCTGGATCACGGATAACCGTTGCTGCTGTCGGTGACCTCTTGTTTCACGACGCCTTGCAGCTGCAGGCCTACAAGCCCGGCGCCACGTTTCGGCAATTCTGGGCGCCCCTCGCCTCGGTGCTGGCTGGCGCCGACATCACCTATGGCAATCTTGAAAGTCCGATGGCTGCTGGGGTTCGCGCTGGTGGGATCATGCACAAAGACCCGGGCCGCACGCTTGATCGTATCGTGTACGGTCGCAAAAGCGACGCGTTGATCTTCAATGTTCACCCCTCGCTCGCGCTCGACTTGAAGGCCTCGGGTTTCACGCTGGTGTCGATAGCAAACAACCACACGGCGGATCGCGGGCCGCTCGGCATCGATCGAACCTTGGAAGCACTGGGCGCGGCGGGGTTGGCGCATACAGGTGCGCGGGCACGCAAAGCGACACAGCCTTGGCACGTGAGGACGTCCGCAAACGGTGTAACCCTCGCTTGGGTTGCTTGCACGTACGGCCTGAACGGCATGCCTGATCCGCACAATCAAGTTCTGCAGTGTCATCGTGATCGAGACATTGTGCTTGATGAAATTCGCGCACTCGCGCGTGACGCCACGATCGACGCAGTTATCGTGACGCCGCATTGGGGCGAAGAAAATCAACACCGCCCGGCGGCACGCGAAAAAGCGCTCGCGCGAGGCATGGTGGACGCTGGGGCGACAGCCGTGCTTGGGGCGCATCCGCATGTGCTGCAACCGTGGGAGAAGCTTGTCGCCGCGGATGGACGCGAGGCGCTGGTCATCTATTCGCTCGGCAATTTCATCTCCAATCAGCAGTCGGAGGCGCAGCGCACAGGCATGATCGCGCTGTTGGAGCTGACCAAACCCACCGGTGAGCGCGCGCGCATGTCAGCGGCCGGCTACATTCCGACGTTCGTCGAGATGTCGAAGGGCCATCGCGTGACAGAGCTGCAGGCTGGACGGAGCGCCTATGACGCCGTCACGCGCATTGTGCCACCAGGGAACCGCGTAGCCGCTGCAGGCGCTGGATCGTTGCCGCGTGTATGCAAGCCGGCGGCGCCTTTGGCTGTCGCCTCAGCGCAGCAGGTGTCCGCCACGTCGGAGACGGAGGCGTTGGCACAGCCAGTTGAGCCACCACCGCTGGCGCTGGTCAGCGCCGAGCCGCCGAGACCCGAGGTCAACGAGAGCGCACACGCGGCGCCCCTTCTCGACGCCCTCCCACTTGGGGCTCGACTGGTGCTGAAGGCACTGGACTTGAACACGCGCGCTCCTCTACCCGGACCTCGTCAGCCACCTCACAAGGCACGCGAGGCCATGCGGCCCGTGCGGCCATCGGCCCGTGGACACGCTGCCGGCGCGTGATGGCCCGCCCTGGTTTCGCCGGATCTCGCGTGGCATGTGCCCGGGCTCAAGGTCACGGGACACGTATCGCTGCATGGACGCCGCCTTCCAATCGTCGCGCCGTCTTGCTGCCGCGTCGATTGTGGTGGCCCTCGGCGTGCTCGCGTTGAAATGGGCCGCGTTCCTGGCGACAGGCAGCCTCGCGCTCTATTCCGATGCGCTCGAGTCCATCGTCAACGTGGTGACAGCTCTTGTCGCGATGTTCGCGCTGGAGCAGTCCGCCCGGCCTCCCGATCGGCATCACCAGTACGGCCACCACAAGGCCGAGTATTTTGCAGCCGTTACCGAGGGCGTCCTGATCGTTATCGCCGCTGCAATCATCATTCGCGATGCGACGGCGGCGCTGCTGACGCCGAAGGCTTTCGAGGTGACGGCCATTGGCCTCGCCTTCAGCGTCGCCGCAACGTTGCTGAATGCGGCGTGGGCGGCAGTTCTGGTGCGACACGGGCGACGCAACCGTTCGCCGGCGCTGGTGGCAGATGGCTGGCATCTCGCCACCGATGTCGTGTCATCCATCGCCGTTCTCGCGGGTTTGCTGCTCGTGCTCGCGACGGGCTGGAAAATGCTCGATGCGGCTCTCGCTCTGATGGTTGCGTTCTACATTCTTTGGACTGGCGGCCGCCTGTTGCGCGAGACCATGAGCGGTTTGATGGACGAAGCCGTAAGTGCTGAGATTGCGCGCCGGATCCAGGAGGTCATTTCGGGCAACGCTGATGGCGCGCTCGAGGCCCACGACATCAAGACGCGGATGGCGGGTCGCGTGACATTCATAGAGTTTCATCTGGTTGTCCCGGGCCGCATGTCCGTGAAGGCCGCGCACGATATTTGTGATCGCATTGAGATCGCGCTGCAGGACGCGGTGCCCGGCAGCGAAGTGGTGATCCACGTGGAGCCCGAGGGCGAGAAAGCGCAGTCGGGCGCCATTGTTCTGTGATCAAACGGGCGCGTCTATGAGGCGAGTCAGTTCCGCGTGGCTCCCGACCAAGGTCTTACAGTCTCTGCGCAATTTCGCCCACCTCTCGGCGCCGTTCGGCCCTGAAACGCGCGCACATCGACGGCGGGGAAACGGGTAGGAGACGCGCTTGCGATATGGGGAAAAATCGTCGCTGACGGCGCGTGCGATTGCCGTTGCTGGCGCCGCGGGTGTGCTCGTCGCACTCGCGGCGACAGAGACATGGGCGCAATCCGCAGGTGCCGAGGCGATAAAGGGCCGGCACGCTGAGACGTCTCGAAATCGAGCTACGCCGATGCCGCGCAGCGAGCATGATCAAGCCGTGGTCGACGGCTGGCCGCTGTATCGCACGGGACGCGGGCAGAGCGCATTCAATGACACCATGGCGACACTCAAGGCGACTGACGTAGCAAGCCCGACGGCCCAAATGTTTGCCGGGTGCAACAATCTCGATTGCCCCGTGTCATTGCCGAAAATAGGCTTGGATGGCTGGCTGCCGGCTGGGCGCATTTGGGTGTCACCCAGCCAGTTTGTGCTCATCGCGCACTCCGAGCGGCCCAACACGCGGCGGCGTATGCCACAGGGTATGCGGGTGTTCGTGTTCCACGAGTTCCACAATTCCTCTCGCAACACCGATACATTCGACACCATCTCCTCGCACAGTGGATCGGTGTTTGTGCCGCTCTACATGAGCAAACCGATGACAGATGCGCGGGGGCGCAACTTTGTCATGGTTGTTCAGATTGCGCCCTACGACGTTGTCAGCATTCACGCATCGAACCTCGGCAGCGCCGGCCCGGGCATCGAGGTGGCGCGCAACACGAATGATGCTGTTGAGCCGTTGCAGAACTTGGCCGGCATTGTTGTTGCGAACATGATCAAGACAGCCGCTCCCTATGTGCGCGTTGTCAATCATCGCGGCAGCGAAGGGCAACCCATGTTGAGCGCCTATGAACGCCATTTGGCGACCGCGCGTTCACGAGCGGGGGCCGGCGCTGTCACGCTTCCCTTCACGGCGGCTGCGCCGCAACGGCTCGCGACAGCAAGCGCACGTATCGACGATCTTGTGCTGCGACGTGGCCAGTCACCGCGTATTCCTGTCGCGGAGCGTGGGATCGTGCCACGCCGCACGGCGTCAGCCGATGTGCCAACACCCGTCAGCGCGCCCCGGCCAGAAGTGTACTACGGCTCGGATGCAGATCGTGCCACTGCGCTGATGCCCATGTTGGCTGCAGAGCCAAAGCCAGCCCGGCGACCGGCTCTGAGATAGCTACGCTGCGATGTGCTGGCGCCGCATTTGGCTGACGGCATCAGCCAGCCTGACCGCGGTTTCGAGGCACCCGTCGACCAGCGGCCGTATGCCTGCGCGATTGACCAGCAGCGTGTTCAGCGCTTCTTGCGCTTTTGCAAACTGATCGAGCATGTCGTCGGTGGCATAGATCTCGCCATCTTCAATGGCGCTCATGGCATCAACACTGCTCTGTGTTGCGAGAACGAGCATGGTCGCCATGTCGTTGACGAGTTGATGATAGAGGGGACCGCCGGCTGCATCGACGCGCACGGCATTGAGCCCGAACTTCAGTGGTGCTGCACCTGATGGGCCGTCGACGCCAAGCGATTTTGCACCACGTTTCAAGCGTCGCAGAATTTCGGCGACGCCAAGGCAGCACGTCTCGAGGTCTTTCAGGATCGCATCGACGCGTCGTTTCACACGCGGCCGGTCGTTGTCGCGGTCCGTTGCGAGATAGGCGACAGCCGCAATAGACGCGATCGCGCCCAAGGCCGACAACGCCGGCAGCACCAGTGAGACAGCCTCGGGTGCGGTGCGCCCACGCTCGCCGGCGGCCGCTGCTTCTGCGGCCCGCACGACAACAGTCGAACCAGGCCGAGGTCCGGCAGGTTTTGTCAGGCGCGATTTCAGGAACCCCATAACACCCTCCAATACAGATCTTGCAATGAGTCGCGCCGTTGGCGCTTGTCAGCGGAGCGGAATCGCGAGTTATCCAGGCCAAAGTTAAATAGACCGAACGTTTGTGGAACGCAGCGCGACACGGATCTCTAGGCCACTTGCCCCGTACGCCGAAGCCTGCGAGTCCATGCAACATTCGTGGCGCGCATCGCCATATGAGACCGAACATGCCACTCGACGCGACTGATCCCGTTGCACTTACCCAAGCGCTCATTCGTTGTGCCAGCGTAACGCCTGACGAAGGCGGCGCGTTGACTTTGCTGCAGAGCGTGCTGGAACCTGCGGGCTTCGTCTGCCATCGGATGACCATGACCGAGCCGGGTACGCCCGACGTCGAGAATCTCTACGCGCGCTTGCCGGCCAACGGCCCAAACCTATGCTTTGCCGGACATACCGACGTCGTGCCGCCGGGCGATGCCGCCAAGTGGTCGGAGCCGCCATTCTCGGGCAATATCCGCAACGGTGAACTCTACGGCCGCGGCACCGTCGATATGAAAGGCGCCATCGCGTGTTTCGTCGCAGCAGCACTGCGCGCGCGCAAGGCAGGCCCTCTAGCCTGCGGCATATCCTTCCTGATCACGGGCGATGAAGAAGGCCCCTCGATCAACGGCACCATGAAGGTACTCGACTGGTTGGCGGCGCGCGGCGAAAAACTCGACGCCTGCATCGTCGGCGAGCCGTCGAACCCGACGCAGCTCGGCCAGGAGATCAAGATCGGCCGGCGCGGCTCTCTTTCGGGCGAAGTGGTCGTCATGGGCAAGCAGGGGCACGCCGCCTATCCCGATCTTGCGGAAAATCCCATTCCGAAACTGGTGCGCATCGTCGATCGGTTGTCGTCGCTGAGACTTGACGACGGCACGGCTGATTTCCAGCCGTCAAACCTGCAGGTGACCGTCATTTCCGCGCCAAACACGGCGACCAACGTGATCCCGAATGAGGCACGTGCGAAGTTCAACATCCGCTACAACACGCACTGGACACGGCCGAAGCTTGAGGCTTTCATTCGCGGAGAGATCGAGGCCGCCGCCGCAACGCTCGCTGCGCGATGGACCGTGTCGTTCTCCGGCACCGGCGACGTGTTCCTGACCAAGCCCGGCCCGCTGGTTGAGACGATGACAACTGCCGTACGATCCGTCACCGGCAGACGTCCCGCGCTCACCACAAACGGCGGGACGTCAGACGCGCGCTTCATACAAGCCCACTGCCCCGTGATCGAATTCGGCCTCACCAATGCACTCGCCCATCACGTGGACGAGCGCGTGCCGGTTGCCGATCTTGAACGATTAACAGAGATTTACCAGCGCTTCATCGCGGGTTTCGCGAAGGTCGGTTGAGGATACTTGGAACCTCCCGCCAGCCGTGACACACATTCCAGGACAGCCCTTCGAGGACGACACACATGGCCGCGACAAAGACCGCTGACAGGGCCAAGCCGCAGCCCAAACCAAGCGCGAAGGCTGAACATTTCGACGTGCTCATCGTCGGCGCCGGTATCTCCGGCATCGGCGGCGCGTATCATCTGACGACGCAGCGGCCGGGTACATCCTTTGTCATCCTTGAGATGCAGGAGACGTTTGGCGGCACGTGGCACACGCACAAATATCCGGGCATCCGCTCGGACAGCGATCTGCACACCTTCGGCTATCGCTTCAAGCCGTGGACCGGCCCACCCATTGCGACCGCCCAGGAAATCAAAGCCTACATGGGCGAAGTCATCCAGGATAGCGATCTCGGCCGACACATCCGCTACGGCCACAAGATCACCTCGGCGCGCTGGTCGAGCAAAACGAACACGTGGTCAATCGAGGCAACGCAGACGGATACGGGAGCGGTCGCTCGCTTCACGACCAACTTCCTGTGGATGTGCCAGGGCTATTACCAGCATGAGCAGGGCTATACGCCGGAGTGGCCCGGTATGGCCGATTTCAATGGCCGCATCGTGCACCCGCAGACGTGGCCCAAGGATCTCGTCACGACGGGCAAGAAGGTTGTCGTCATCGGCTCCGGCGCGACGGCTGCAACGCTCATTCCGAACATGGCCGATGATTGCGCGCACGTGATCATGCTGCAGCGCTCGCCAACGTTTTTCCGCACGGGCCGCAACGCCATCGAGATTGCCGAAGAACTGCGCCGGCTGCAGATCGACGAGACGTGGATCCACGAGATCGTGCGCAAGAAGATTCTTTATGAGCAGTCTGTTTTCACCAAACGCACGTTCGAGCAGCCGGACGTGGTGAAGGCAGAGTTGCTTTCAGCTGTGCGCGCGAATTTGGGCGACGACTACGACATCGCCACGCACTTCACGCCCACGTATCGCCCCTGGCGCCAACGCATCGCTTTCATTCCGGATGCGGATCTGTTCAAAGCCATCCGCGGCGGCAAAGCCTCCGTCGTCACGGATGAGATCGAGCGCTTCGTTGCTGGCGGCATCAAGCTCAAGTCCGGCAAGACACTGGAGGCCGACATCATCATCACGGCGACGGGGTTCCATCTGAGCACGACGGGCGGCATCGCCTTTGAGGTCGACGGCAAGCCCGTCGACTTCGCCGATACCGTCACCTATCGCGGCATGATGTTCACGGGCGTGCCGAACCTCGTCTGGGTGTTTGGCTATTTCCGCGCCAGCTGGACGCTGCGTGCGGATCTCGTAGGCGACTTTGTCTGCCGCCTGCTCGGCCACATGCAGGCCATGGGCTTGAAGCAGGTGAAGCCGGAATTGCGCGCGCAGGATTCCAACATGCCGCGCCTGCCGTGGATCGACAGCGAAGACTTCAATCCCGGCTACATACAGCGCGGCATGCATGTGTTGCCCAAGCGCGGCGACAAACCGGAATGGCAGCACACGCAGGATTACTGGAGCGAAAAGGACTGGTTCCCGGCCATTGATCTGGACGGGGAAGAGTTCGTGTATCGGTGAACACCGGCCGTATTCGCCGCGCGCAATTCAAAAGGGGCCATCATGACCGGTATCTTGTCTGGCAAGTCCGCCCTCGTCACGGGTGGGGCGTCTGGCATCGGGCGCGCCACCGCCATTGCCTTGGCGCGTGAGGGGGCGCGTGTCGCCGTCGCCGATCGCACTGAAGACAGTGCCGCGGAGTCTGTCGCACTGATCAATGCGGCTGGCGGACAGGCCGTCGCTATCGGCGGCGATGTCGCTGATGAGGCGGATGTCGCCGCCATGGTAGCGCGCACGGTCGCGGCGTTCGGACGGCTCGATTGCGCTTTCAACAACGCCGGCATCGCGCCGCGCCACGTTGGTCCCGGCGGACAGCGCACACACGAGATGTCGCGCGCCTCGTTCGATGACATGCTGGCCGTCAACCTGACGGGCGTGTTTTTGTGCATGAAGCACGAGATCGGCCAGATGCTGAAGCAAGGCGATGGATCAATCGTGAATACGGCCTCGATTGCGGGGATTCTGGGTCTGCCGAGCGCCACCAACTATGTGGCCGCCAAGCACGGCGTCGTTGGCATCACCAAGACGGCAGCATTGGAGTATGCGGCCGACAAGATCCGCGTGAACTGCATCAACCCCGGCTACATCAAAACGCCCATGACAGACCCGACGATGGCCCAACGCTACGACCAGTTGATGGCCAAAGTGCCCATGCATCGCCTCGGCGTCGCAGAAGAAATCGCTGAAGCGGTGGTGTGGATGTTGTCCGACAAGGCATCGTTCATGACCGGCGCGAGCCATATCGTCGACGGCGGCTATTCCGCGGGGTGAAACGGGCATACGCGCTAACATAACAAATTTTCCGCGTCATTCCGGACAAGCGCGGCCACTTCTGGCCGCGCGCAGATCCGGAATCCAGCGGATCTGTCCGTGAAGCGGTCAACATATCGAGTGCTTCGCACACGCCCTCCGCTGGATCCCGGCGCGGCGGTCGGCCTGAAGGGGCCTCCCCTGGCCGGGATGACGAAAAATTGGGGTATGTTAGCGCCAATGGGTGAAACGGGATCGATCCGGCCATCGCCGCATGAAGCCGCCCAATTGGTAGGCGCGATAGCCTCTTTTTCAGGCGAGACACGGGCGCAATGGCATCGTACTGTCACGCGGTGCACCGGAGTTAGACACGGAACAGACTCAATGGCGACGATTGCCGCGCTCAAGCACCCGCAACTGGTCTCGGCACTCGATGGTTACGATCCCGGCGAATTCTATTGCGAGCTGTTGGGCTCGGACAAGCAGCCCGGCCGTCAGATTGCGCCGCTCTGGCATTGTCTCGAAACCAGCGAATTGAGCCTGCTGCAACAGCGAGCGAGCGACGCAGAGCATGAACTGTTCAAGCTCGGCATCACCTTCACAGTCTATACTGAAAAGGATGCCATTGATCGGATCCTGCCGTTTGATGTCATACCGCGGGTGCTCAGTGCCTCCGCATGGGCCAAGATTGAGGCTGGTGTGAAGCAGCGCGTCAAGGCGCTCAACTTGTTTCTCCATGACATTTATCACGACCGCAAAATCCTGAAGGACGGCATTGTTCCCTCTAAATTGGTGCTGACCAACTCCTGCTACCGCGAAGAAATGATCGACCTCGATCTCCCCTGCGGCACCTATATTCACATCAATGGCACCGACATCGTGCGCGATCGGGCCGGCGAGTTTCTAGTGCTTGAGGACAACGGCCGCAGTCCATCCGGTGTGTCGTATGTGGTTGAGAACCGCCACCTCATGCAGCGCGCGTTTCCAGACCTGATGGCGGGCCTCAAGGTTCGGCCGGTGTCGGACTATGGCAAGCGTCTGCTGGGCAAACTGCGTGAAGTGGCGCCCGCGGGGATCGACAACCCGAACGTGGTGCTGTTGTCGCCGGGCATCTACAACGCGGCCTACTTTGAGCACGTCTTCCTGGCGCGTGAGATGGGTGTGGCGCTTGTCGAAGGCCGAGACTTGACGGTCGAGAACGACCGCGTCTTCGCCCACACGATCGCCGGGCGTGAGCCCGTTCACGTCATTTACCGGCGCATCAACGACGACTTCCTCGATCCGGACGTGTTCAACAAGACCTCGATGCTTGGTGTGCGCGGCCTGTTGCGGGCGGCACGGCGCGGGAACGTGACCTTGGCCAATGCCATCGGCACCGGCGTTGCCGACGACAAGGCGGTGTACGCCTACGTGCCGCGCATCATCCGCTACTACCTCGATGAAGAGCCGATCCTGTCTAACGTCGAGACGCATATCTGTGGCGAGCCTGAGGGGCTTGCTTACACGCTCGCCCACCTGGACCGGTTGGTGTTGAAGCCGGTCGGCGAATCAGGCGGCTACGGTATTGTGATCGGGCCCAAGTCGAGCAAGGCCGAGCTTGAGGCGGCCGCGGCCAAGCTGAAAGCTGATCCGAGTAATTTCATCAGCCAGCCGATGATCGACCTATCCGTCTCGCCCACGCTGATGGACGGTGGCGCCAAGCCGCGCCACGTGGACCTCAGGCCCTATGCTATCACCGGGCGCGACACGTGGGTGTTGCCGGGTGGATTGACGCGTGTTGCCCTCAAGGAGGGGTCGCTGATCGTGAATTCATCGCAAGGGGGCGGCACCAAGGATACCTGGGTGTTGGAGAGTGACGCGTGAGGCTTCTGTCGCGGAATGCCGAAGGTTTGTTCTGGCTGGCGCGCTACCTTGAGCGCGCCTCAAGCCTTGCGCGCGTCATTGAAATGCAATCGTCGTTCGGCGGGCATGACCGGGAGAATGGCTGGAACTGGCTGTTGACCCTGCACACGGACGAGCCGCGCTTTCGCGAACGCTTTGAGCCGACGGCCGACTCGATCATTGCGTTCTACCTGACGGACAAGTCCAATCCCGGTTCAATCCGTTCGTCGATCCATTGGGCACGTGAAAATGCGCGCGCGCTGCGGCCGTTCATCCCGACGGAGATGTGGGCGCAGCTGAATGCCTTTCACGGCACGGTCGAGGAGATCGGCCCCGACGACATCCGCCTGTCGCAGTTGCCGCGCACCTGTGTGCAGCTGCGTGCCGGCTGTCTCGCCCAGATGGGCGTTGCCAAAGGATTGCTCTATCGCGACGAAGGCTACCAGTTCTTCAAGCTTGGGCTCATGATTGAGCGCGCAGACCAGACCAGCCGCCTGTTGGATGTGAAATTCGCCCAGGGTTCAACAGTGCCGAGTTCAACAGCCGCGAGCGCGACGGCCACGCCGGGTACGGAGACGGCCGATGATTTCGTATTCTGGTCGACGATCCTACGTACGGTTGGCGCCTATCAGGTGTTCCACCGGCTGGAGCCGAACAACGCCACGCCAGAGCGCGTCGCACGGTTCCTGGCCCTCAACCCAAGCCATCCGCGCTCGATCGGATTCTGCGCGCGCTCCATCGATGAGTCCTTGCAGATGCTGCGCAGCGGGTTCCGGCTGCCGAAGGCCAACGCTGGCCTGGAAGTGTGTGAGATCTTGATGGAAGGCCTGCAGGCCGCAGGGCGCGACAGCGAACTGGTTGGCCGCCTGCACGAGTTCAATGACTGGGTGCAGCGCACGCTGATCGACCTCAGCAGCGAGATTGCAACGGCATTCTTTCCAGTGCCGCCACCGCTTCAGCCGGCGCCTGAACAACCGGCCGAGGCATCAACGCCTGCTGATCGGCTGGATCAGGTGCAGAGCCAAGGGCAGAGTCAGACGAGCGGAAAAGATCAAACGCAGTCTGGGTAAAGGTCTGGCCTGAAAAGACCTCTGGCATGCGCCAGTCGTGCACTGACAGTGGGGATTGGATGACATTGCATGCGGCACTGACGCACCGGACAGAGTATGTCTACGATCGGCTTGTCGGTCTGGCGCCGCACATCATCAGGCTCCGGCCCGCGCCGCATTGCCGGACGCCGATCATATCGTACTCTTGCCGCGTTGAGCCGGCCGAGCACTTCATCAACTGGCAGCAGGACCCGTTTGGCAATTTTCTCGCCCGCGTCGTGGTGCCGGAAAAGACTAAACGCTTCTGCGTGACGGTCGATGTCGTCGCGGATCTGGCCGTCATCAATCCGTTCGATTTTTTCGTCGATGAAAGCGCGCAAACGTGGCCGTTCACCTATGATGCGGACCTCGCGGCAGAGCTGAAACCCTACCTGGAGCCGTCGGCGGGCGGGCCGGGGCTCGATGGCTATATGCGCAAGCTGAAGCGCACGACCACGGGGACGTCTCTCGATTTCATCTGCGATCTCAATCGCCAGCTGTCGCAGGAAATCAAATACCTGATCCGCATGGAACCGGGCGTGCAGATGCCCGACGAGACCTTGAAGCTCGGCTCGGGCTCTTGCCGCGACACGGGTTGGCTGCTGGTCCAGATCCTGCGGCGGCTCGGCCTCGCCGCCCGCTTCGTGTCGGGCTATTTGATCCAGTTGAAACCCGACGTGAAAGCCCTCGACGGCCCGTCGGGCACGGATGTTGACTTTACCGACCTGCACGCCTGGGCCGAAGTCTATGTGCCAGGCGCAGGGTGGATCGGGCTCGATCCGACATCGGGTCTGGTGGCGGGCGAAGGGCACATCCCGCTGGCGGCAACGCCGAGCCCTTCCAGTGCTGCCCCCATTTCGGGCGCGCACGACGAAGCCAAGGTGTCGTTCGATTTCGCCATGTCCGTGACGCGCATGCGGGAAACGCCGCGCGTGACCCTCCCATATAGCGATGCGCAGTGGCAGGCGATCGTTGACGCTGGCCATGCCGTCGACAAGCGTCTGACCGCTGGCGATGTTCGCCTGACTATGGGCGGCGAGCCGACGTTCGTCGCCATCGACGACATGGACGGCGCCGAGTGGAACAATGCGGCTGTGGGCCCGACCAAACAGAGCTTTGCCGAGGAACTCATGCGACGCCTTACGGCACGCTTTGCGCCGGGCGGCATGCTGCATTACGGGCAGGGCAAGTGGTATCCGGGCGAGCAGCTGCCGCGCTGGTCCTACGCTGTGCACTGGCGCACCGACGGCGAGCCGTTGTGGGTCAACCCCAATCTCATTGACCGTGAGCAACCGCGCACGCCGGCGACAGTCAACGAAGCAGAAGCGTTTTCGGCAGAGCTATGTCGCAACCTGGGTTTGCCAGCGGATGCGCCGATCGCCGCCTACGAAGATCCCGGCTATTTCGCGCTGGTCGAGCAGAAGCTGCCACTCGGTGTCAGCCCGGCGAACAACAAGCTTGATGATCCCGCCGAGCGCTCCCGCCTGGTAAAAGTGTTCGAGCGCGGCCTGTCCAAGCCGACCGGTTATGTTTTGCCGATTCAAGTCTGGCAGACCAAGGACCTCAGCCGAGATCGCGGGCGGCGCTGGGTGACAGAACGCTGGCAATTCCGTCGCGAGCGACTGTATCTGGCCCCGGGCGATTCACCCGTCGGCTATCGTTTGCCGCTCGGAGGGTTGCCCTACATCGCGCCCATCAACTACCCCAATGTCGAGCCGGCGGATCCCTTCACGCCTCACGAGCCGTTGCCCGAACGCGCGACCCTGCAGCGCCGCCGTCACGCGGAAGCGCTGGTCGCGTCAGCGCCGGGACCAGGTGTCGTCAACGAATTGGTTGGCGCTGTGCGCACAGCGCTCGTGGTCGAGCCACGGGACGGACATTTGTGCGTGTTTCTGCCGCCGCTCGCGGATGCCGAGGACTATGCCGCACTTGTCGCTGCGCTCGAATTGACCGCTGAGAAAGTCGGTCTTCCGGTCCGTCTCGAAGGCTATGCGCCACCGCCAGATCCGCGCCTCAACGTCATCAAGGTCACCCCGGACCCAGGCGTCATCGAGGTCAACATCCATCCGACGACGTCGTGGACGGAACTCGTCGACGTCACGACAGCGCTCTATGAAGAAGCGCGCTTGACGAGGCTCGGCGCGGAAAAGTTCATGCTCGATGGTCGACACACCGGCACAGGTGGCGGCAATCACATCGTGCTCGGTGGCAAGACCCCGGCCGACAGTCCGTTCCTGCGCCGGCCCGATTTGCTCGCCAGTGTGATCAACTACTGGCAGAACCATCCGTCGCTGTCCTACATGTTCTCCGGCATGTTCATCGGCCCGACCAGCCAAGCCCCGCGCGTGGACGAGGCGCGCCACGACCAGCTTTACGAGCTCGAAATTGCACTCGCCGAGGTGCAATCCAAGCAAGGCAGCGCGCCGCCGCCGTGGCTGGTCGATCGCATCTTCCGCCATCTGCTGATCGACGTCAGCGGCAACACGCATCGCGCGGAAATCTGCATCGACAAGCTCTACTCGCCCGACGGTCCGACGGGACGACTCGGCCTCGTCGAATTCCGCTCGTTCGAGATGCCGCCGCATGCCCGCATGAGTCTTGCGCAGCAGCTGCTGGTGCGCGCGCTGATCGCCTGGTTCTGGGAGACGCCGTATCAGCGCCCGCTGATCAAATGGGGCACGGCGCTGCATGACCGGTTCATGCTGCCGCACTTCATCAAGTCGGATTTCCTTGCCGTCCTCGGTGATTTGAAGACAGCCGGCTTTGCCATTCAACCCGACTGGTTTGAGCCGCACTTCGAGTTCCGTTTCCCCGTCTGCGGGCGGATGGAGCGGGCGGGCGTCGGCGTCGAGATCCGGCAGGCGCTTGAGCCGTGGCATGTGCTTGGTGAAGAGGGCGCGGTTGGCGGCACGGCGCGCTATGTCGATTCATCGCTAGAGCGCCTGCAAGTGCGGGTGACCGGCGAAATGCAGGGGCGCTATGTCGTCACGTGCAATGGCTTCGCCTTGCCGTTCGCGTCGACCGGCACCATGGGCGAGATGGTTGCGGGCGTCCGCTACCGCGCTTGGCAACCCGCCTCGATCCTGCATCCAACCATCGGCACGCATGTGCCGCTGACGTTTGACGTCATTGATGCCTGGTCGGGTCGTTCGGTCGGCGGCTGTCGCTATCATGTGGCACATCCGGGCGGGCGCGGCCTGGAGGTGCTGCCGATCAACGCCTTCGAGGCCGAAGGCCGGCGCCTCGCGCGCTTTGAGGCTATGGGTCACACGCCCGGCGCCGCTGTTGCCCGGATGGCTGGCGTCCACGCCGACTTTCCGCTGACACTGGATTTGCGGCGTGCCAGATGACCGACGGGGCGCGTGATAAACCCGCCACAGGTGGCTGGTGGAATCGGTTGACGGGCTGGTACACTCCGCCCGTCGCGGGTGACCCGTCGCCTGTCGATGTCGAGGGGCCCATCAGCACCTCTGATTGCAACGAGCAGGTCACCACGAGCATGCCGGCTGCAGCCGCAATCAGAACAACTAGCATCGGCCCGGTGACGCAGGGGTACAAGACCACTGGCGCTTTCGACGAACTGGTCGCGGCCGACGGCACCATGGCCCGCCATTGGCACCCCGTGCTTGCAGGCCTTGAAGCGCTGACCCACGAGCAGCGACTTGAGCGCATTCACCGTATCAACACGCGCGTGCGCGAGACCGGCATTGCCCACGATCTATTCGCCGACCCCTCGCGCAATTTGCAGCCGTGGCGGCTTGATCTCGTCCCCCTGGTCATTCCGCCCGCAACCTGGGCTACAATAGAAGGCGGCATCATCCAGCGGGCCCGGCTGCTTGAGGGGTTCCTGGCCGACGCCTATGGCGCGCAGGAGACCATGAAGCGCGGCCTTATTCCGCCGGAACTGGTGTTCAGCGACCCAGCCTACCTGCGCGCCTGCCAGAACATCCGCCCCGCCAGCGGCCGCATCCAGTTTTTTGCAGCCGACATTGCGCGCGGCCCCGATGGCAACTGGCGGATCGTCGACACGCATGTCGAGACGCCCGCCGGCATCGGCTACGCTTTGGCCAACCGCACCGTCATGACGCATGTGTCGGGCGACATGTTCAGCGCCAGCAAAGCGGTCCGCTTGGCGCCGTTCTTTCAGCAGATGCAGGATGCGCTGGCGCAGCGGGTTGGCCGGCCCGATCCGACGATCGCCTTGCTGACGCCCGGGCCGCGGCACAACGATTTCTTTAGTCACGCCTATCTCGCGCGCTATCTCGGCCTGTTGCTCGTCGAAGGCGCGGATCTGCGGGCTGAGAACGGCCGCGTGTTTCTTAAGACACTCGATGGCTTGCATCCGATCGACCTCATCGTGCGCTGTGTCGCTGGCGCTTCGAGCGACGCGCTGGAACTGGACCCGGCCGGGTTCCTTGGCCCCGTCGGATTGGTGCAATCGGTGCGCCAGCAGCCGGATCTGGTCGTCAACGCGCTGGGCACGGCACTGGCCGAAAACCGCGGCCTCGGCAGTTATCTGCCTGCGTTGTGCAAAGATTTGCTCGGTGAAGATCTCGCCATCTGGGATGTCACCAAGTGGTGGCTGGGTGATGCCACCGTTCGCCAGACCGTGATCGGCGATCTTGACCGATATTTCATTCGCAGTGCCAACGAACAAACTTCGCGCCCGGGTAATGCCGCCCCCGCGCGTGACCCAGCCAAGCTCAGCGCTGCCGAGCGCGCAGCCTTGATCGCGGAGATCGAGCTGGATGGGGCAACGCTGATCGCTGAGGAGAAATCCGCGCTTGGAACCGCGCCGTCATACGGTCCAGACGGCCTGGAGGCTAAGCCATTCGTGGTGCGCATTTTTGCGACCGCCGTGCCTGGTGGCTTTGCCGTGATGCCAGGCGGCTTAGCAATGACCGTCAATCCCGATGCGTCGATGGCGCTTGTCGCGCCTGATGGCGCATCGCGCGACGTGTGGGTGTTGAGCGATGTTCCCCAACCAATGTTTAAAAGCTTGTGGCGGCCGACGATGGAAGCCGCCCAGATCCAACGCAGCCCGCGCGAACTGCCCAGCCGAGCAGCCGACAACCTGTTCTGGCTTGGTCGCTACACCGAACATGCCGATTGGACTTTCCGGGTTTTGCGCAATTGCTTGAGCCGGATTGAGGAAGACAATGGCCCCCGCCAATCGCTTGGGCAAGTTCGCGCGGTGCTTGCTAATCTGCTCGAACGTAACGGTGCCCCGCCGCAAGCCTTTCAAGGCAGCATCGATGACGCGGCAGCCATCGCTCAATTGTCACATATCATGATGACATCGCGAAATGACGCCAACGCCCTGCCGCAAACCCTGGGGCACGTGCACCAGATCGCGGGCCTTACGCGCGACCGGCTGTCGTTGGAGGCGTGGCGCACGCTGAATGCGTTTTACGCCGATGGCCGGTGGGGCGGGCAGGGTCAGCCGACCACAATTGAAGCCTCACTTGATCTCATAGATGCGGGGCTTGCGGCTATCGCTGCCTTCAACGGATTAACGCATGAGAACATGACGCGTAATTTTGGTTGGTCATTCCTCGATATGGGGCGACGCACAACGCGTGCGTTTAATATGAGCCATATGCTGGGCACGGTGCTTGAAACGACTGGCGCTGATCAAGACGAAGGGGCGGATTTGTTATTCGCCCTGGAACTGGCGGACTGCTTTATCACCTACCGTTCGCGCTATCGGCTCAAGCCAATGATTGCGCCAGTGCTTGATTTGCTGATCGTGGACGAATCCAATCCGCGCAGCCTAGGGTACCAGTTGGCTGCCTTGAATAAGCATATCGATACGTTGCCCAAGACGGGCGATGTTGGCAGTCGCACGGAGGTGCAGCGGATGTCGCTGGGCATGCTCAACGACGTGCGG
>JANMGQ010000180.1:0-14797 GCA_031374735.1 Hyphomicrobiaceae bacterium
GCACACGGGTGCCGTCCCATTCGAACTCGCGGTCGGAGCCAACGACAATGCCGGCGGTGCTGGTGCGGCTGGATGGGCGGCGCTCGCGCTCGGCAAAGGCTTCAGTCCACATCCCTGTTGTCTGCTCGGGTTGCGGTGCCGGCACATCCACAGCCACCGGCGCAGTGTAGACAGGCTCTTTGGCTGCTGTAACTTTTACGGGCACCGTCTTCGCTATCGACTTTGCCGAAGCTGCAGCAGGCGTCGGCGCAGAAGTCTGCGGCGGCGGCGATGTCACCGCTACGGACGGGCCCGACTTCGACACTGGCGCAGCGGGCGTTTGCACTGCTTTGGGAGCAGAAGCTGGCTGTACGGTTGGCGCCTGCGGAGCCGGCGATGCAGCAACCACAGGCGCGGGCGGTGTGGTTGCAACTGGCGTCGCGACGGCAACCTGCTGGGCCACACAGATGCCATTCACGCGTGAAAGTCCTGGTGGGCAGGGTGAAGCCTCGCTCCGGCGCTCGGCCAGAACTTCGAGCACCTGCGATGTCGAGGCCTCGGCAGCCGTCAGTGATCCCGCGTTCGCCGAAAAGATAGGGTTCGGAGTGCCATTCGCAGCAAACACAAAGCACGCTGGCCGCGCGGCGAACGCAATCCCCCCAACCTGTGTCACCGCCACCACGGCCGACAGGCTCGTGGCCAGAATTCGCTTATAAATGCGCATGCGGAATGGCCCAATTGCGTGGCCGCGGTCATTGGAGCGCGCGGCGGTTAGAAGCTGACGCACTGAGAAACATAATGTCGCGACGGCGATTGAGGCGAATAACGATCGACTGGCTTCATCGTGGGCGTGGCCGAAACAATGCGATGCTTACAGAGTGATTCGGCAGTCTTGCAATGTTCACAGACCGGCAGATGCTGACACGTCTGCGGTGTGTGGCCGGTACGCAGCTGGGCACATGCAAAAAAGCCGCGCGGCATGATCCACGCGGCCTGAAAACCTCCGGAGAGACTGCAGTCTACCACTCGATGCGCAGGCCGAGCTTGCCGCCGAGCGCTTGATAGTCGTGGCCGACGCGGCCGTTGACTTCGCCATAGATCTGCAGGCCGTCCGTGAACTGGAGCTTGCTCTGCAGCATCCCGCGCAGGCGCACCTCACCCTGGTCGCCCTTGAAGCTGGAGCCGTCCGTCGAGACGACGAAGCCATCCACGAGGACGTCGCTGTAGACGTAGAGCCCGAGTGTGTTGGACCACACCGCACCACGGCCCACGGGCCGCAGATGCACGAGCTTGCCGCCGGCCTCGAGCCGCAGGACGTGGCCGTCGCGCAGGCCGAGCGATGCGTCGTCGTTGTAGTAATGCGAGTAGGAGTAGCGGAAGCCGACGCTCGGCTCCAGCGACAGGCCGTGACCGAGGTCGCGGGTGAAACCGAACGTGTTGGCAAGCGTCATGACGGCGAGGGAGGCCGTGCCGGATTTAGAGGTGGACGTGGGGGTGAAGAGTTGGTCGAGCTTTGCCTTGATCTTGGTTGTTGGATCGGTCTGGTCCGTGCCGGCGATGATGCAACCCGCAGCAGCTTGCTGGAAGGACGCATTGTCAGCGTAGGTCGTGGAGGAACCGTCCGCCTTGTAGATTTTCAGCTCGCTTATGGGTCCTTGTCCGTCATAGATCTGTACATCCGGAAAGTTCGGATCCTGAGGGATCAAGGTAGCTGAGCCAGTGGTCGAGCTCTTCAGTTCAAAGAAGTCAACTTTGGCAACGCCGTCCATGAAGTGGTTTCCGCGCGCCATCGACCATGTCAGACCGCCGCCGACGCCTGAGGTGCGGACCTTTGTTGCCGACGACACGTCATCGAAGGTCAAACTGGACGTGATGTCACGCGGGTTGATCGGCTCATTCAAGGTGAAGGTGACCGTGCCGGGCTCGGACGTGGACGCTGTTAGATTCGTATAGCTGCCAATGCCGCCAACCCTGACGCGCGCGCCATCCAAATTGAACTGGCGATCATACCCGACGACGATGCCGGCCGTGCTGGTGTGGCTGGTCGAACGACGCTCGCGTTCAGCGAATGCTTCGGTCCACACGCCAACCTTGTTGTCGGATTGCGGCGCGACGTGTTCATCTGGAAGTGTGGGCGCATATGCAGGAGCTTTGGATGGCGCCGCGGCCACTTGAACGGCCTTCGCTGGAGCGGCGGGGGCCGATACAGGCGGTGTTGATTTCTGAGCCGGTGCGTTCGCTGCGGTCTTTGCAGCAGCGGCAACTGGCGCCGCAACGGTTGGCGCCGGGGCTGCCTTGGGTGCCGCAGCGGATTGCACGCTCGGCGCAGGTGGGGCGGCCACAACGGGCGCTGGCGGCGGAGGAGGCGCTACAGCTGCAACGGCGACCACCTGCGGGGCTGTGCAAATCCCATTGACGCGCGAGAGGCCCGGCGGGCACGGAGACGCTTCACTCCGGCGCTCGGCCAGAACCTCCAGAACCTGTGACGTCGACGCTTCTGCCGCGCTCAACGACCCGGTACTTGCTGAGAAAACGGGATTGGGAACCTGGTTTGACGCAAACACGAAGCAGGCTGGTCTCGCAGCCGAAGCTATTCCGCTGATCTGCGTCACCGCCACCAAGGCGGAAAGGCTCGTGGCCAAAATTCGAGAACACGTGCGCATGATGGCGCCCCCAAAGTGCGTGGCCGCACGTGTCGGTGCGGCTGATTATGGTTTGACGCACTGTGGAACTGGCGGTGACATTTGGGTCACGGCAAACGAACGCGGCATACGGCGCGAGCAACGGCGGAACATATGTTTCGTTAATGTTTGATTCGGCATCGGCGCAAGACAGCCTTGCCGGACGCGATGGCTAATCCGTTGGGTGCCGTGTTCCAGCGGCAACACGGCAGTTTGCCTGACGCACCTTGCCGCGCGGGTTGACTACTTTGCTGCGTGCACGATTTGCACACGACGGTTCGCCTCTGCGAAGGGCTGCTTCGGCTGCTTCAATTTTCTGAAGCCATAGCCACTCGCCAGGATGCGCCCGGCGTCGATCTTGTGGGTCGACGCCAAATAGCTGGCCACCGCCTGCGCGCGCCGATCCGACAGCGATTGATTGAAAGCCGCGCCACCCTTGCGGTCGGTGTGGCCGCCGATGACAATGGTGTTCGCCTTCAAGTCGTCGCGGTTTAGTGCCTCTCCGAGACTGTTGAGGGTCGGCAACGCCTTGGCGTCGATGTCGGCCGAGTTGAAGGCAAAATAGATCTCCAGGTCCGTCTGCGGCATCGTGGCCGTGGCGACGTGCAGCTCATCCTGCTCGCGGTGGCTGAGACCGCGCTTCTGGCGCACGCCCTTGAGACGCTCAACGACGTCGAGCGATTTCTGGTCGGGGATCTCAATGCCGCCGCCGCGCCGCTTTCGCGGGGTGAGGGCTGCGGCAATGCGATCGGCCTCGGATTGCGCGGCCGATTGGGCAAGGGCTGCAGGCCAAGGCGTCAGCGTGGTCACGAGAGCAGCGGAACCAAGCAGGAGGAATGAGCGGCGGAACATGATGGTCTCTTTAGGTTGCAGATAGATCATTGACCGTCGACGATATCGCGCGCGATGCGAAAGCCGACGTGGACGAAGCGCTTCTGAGCACTCACCGTTTCCCGATAGGCGGAACGCAGATCTTCAGGCCAGTAGCTCCAAGCGCCGCCGCGCAGCACGCGTTGGGTGCAAACACCTGTCGTTGCAGGAGACCCATCCGTTGGTAATCCGGCCAGCGTCCTGTTCCAGCAATCGGCGGTCCAGTCAGCGACGTTGCCGTGAACTTGGAAGAAGCCCCAGGCATTGGTCCTGAAGGATTGCACCGGGACTGTGCCCTGGAAACTGCTCGCCCCCGGCACTGCAGCCTTGGCGTTGGCTGGGCGCACGCGTGTGTCATAGGCGGCGGCGCGCGCGTCGAACACGTCGCCCCACGTGTAGACTGAGGTGGTGCCGGCGCGGGTGAGGTACTCGCGCTCGGCTTCTGTGATTGCCCGATAGGGTTTGCCGGTCTTCTTCGACAGCCCGTCGACATACGCCGTGACGTCCGCAAACGTGACGCACACGACCGGGTGCTGGCCATCCTGAGGAAAACCTGGCGATCGATAGGACAGGTCCGGTCGATCGATCCATTGTATGATATCTGCCGTCGCGCAGCCTTGTGGCATCACATGTTTGGTGTCTGTGACGAAAGCGTCGAATTGATCGCGCGTGATCGGCGTGCGGCTTGCCGCAAATGGTTTACCGATTGTAACCGTGCGCACGGGCCCCTCTACTGCGCTTCGCAACTTCTCGGCGGCCGATGATCCCATGGCGAAACTGCCCACCGGAACGGCGATCATGTCGGGACAGGTGTCGCAATCCTTGAAAACCGACAAAGGCGCGATCGCAACCACTGCGGGTGCAGGCGGCGCAACAGCCGGCACTGGCGACTGGACGACAGGCGGCGCCGTTGGGGGAGGTGGCGGTGCTGCCACCTGGGGCGGCGCGGCTGACGCAGGTGGTTGTACGGCAGGTGGAACAGCCGGGGAAACGGGTTGAGGCACTGGTGCCGAAGGTTGAGGCACCGGGGCCGCCGCTGCAGTTTGAGCGGGCGCCGCGTTCGCGGGCGGGCCAGGCTGTGGCGCTGGGACTGCAGTTTGGTTTGGCGCCACGACCTGGGGCTGAGGCAGCGCAGTAACGCGAGGCGCCAGCACAGTCGCGGTGCGAACGGAGCATTCCTGCGTGTTCAGGGCGACCAGCTTCGTCACCTGACAGGCCACATCACCCGTGCACGACGCGCCGATGTCCTCTGCGGCCGCTTGCAGCGACCGGAGCGTCTTGTCCCAGTTGTGTGCGCCCCAACTGCGGTCAGCGGTGATGAACTGCATTTCCGCCCTGGCCTTGCCAAGGACGCTTCCCTTCAGGCTCTCGACAACTTTGAGGCCGGTTTGCAGACGGTCCAGACGGTCGCGGACGAACTCCTTGCGACAGGCAAAGAGTTCATCGAGTTTTTGATCGGATTGCTGCGTTCCGACAGGCGCCCTTGGCTCGGGACCATGACAGCTCACACAGGCTGAGCGCATGGCGAGTCCGGGCGCCAGCTGCGCGCTCTCCGACGTCGGTGCGACGCGCGATGTGTGAGATGAAACATCCCAGTTCTTGCCGTAGTTGGCGGCGCTGGTGTCGAAGGTGCCGTCGCCTTTGGCCGGGGTCTTCGTGGTTCGGCCCGTTCGATTGGCAACCGGCGCCATGTGGCAGCTGACGCACGTGACGCCAGCCGCGTGCATGACGCTGCCCTCATACATTTCCTTGTTTGGTTGCAAGGTCGAGCCAGTCGCGCGATGGCAGGATTCACATTGGTTTTCGGTCTTGCTCGTGCCGGCAAGTGTCGCAGCGCTCGACTGCCGCAATTGAAACCGATCGTTGTCGACGCGGCTTTTCATCGGCGCGTGCCCGCTATGGCAGGTCAGGCAACTGGCGGTGCCGGTCGAAGCGTGCGCGCTCTTGGTGAAATCCTGCCACTGCATGCGCCCCATCTTGGCCCAGTCGTTGGGCCAAAAGGCTTGGGCGTTCTGGCCGTGACCGGCGAACATGCGGATGCGCGCCGCCAGATCCGTATCGCCGGGCAGGAACCCACGATCAGCCGGATTGGCTGTGACATCAGGAAAGCCGAGTGAATTGGCTGCTCGTGCAGGCGTCGCGGCCGTGCCGGGGGAGATGTCGTTGATGCCACGGGAATGGCATTGCCCGCACATCATGGATTGCTGCAGCGGCGACATGTGCTTCAGCGGATGTACGATCTTGCTGGCGACAAGTGGTTTTGGCGTCGCTGGCAGAAGACCGCCCGCATCTGATTGCGCGGCGTTGTGGGCACTGCCTGGGCCGTGGCAACTCTCGCAGCCGACGCCCATCTCGGCGGCTGATCCGGGTGCGCCTGGCGCGGGCCCGGTCAACGTACCATTTGAGCCCACGCCATTGCCGACGCTGTTGCCGACCATGCTCCAGACAGCGTTTCGCGGCGTGGCCTTGCGCTCGTAGCGATATCCTGTCGTGTGGCAGCCCACGCACTGCCCCTCGGCGAAGCGATCAAAGGGCAGCTGTTGCAGCGTCCTCGGCTTGCCTTTTGGGTTGCCAGCGCCGCGGAAAAACACCCAGTTGGCGGGCTGCGGTGTGCTGTCGACCTGCCATGCGCTCATGCCGTTGGGCGCAACACGCCAGCGCAGGGGCGCCGGGAAATGGTTGTCGCCGACTTTGACGTGGTACATCTGTTCCATGTTGCCACCGATCACGATGGCGACCTGAAACGTCTGCGAGTCGGCGGGGCCCGAGGGATCGCGCACGGTAAAGAAATAGCCGGCTGCACGGGTCTCCGGATGCACTTGTGTCGGCACGACCTCGAAGCTGACCGCGCCGGTCTCTTTGCCGTCCTCCGTTGGCACGCGGACGTTATTGAAGGTGATTGGCTGCCCGTCGAACGCCCCGATGACGATGTTGTCGACACCTTTGGCGGTCGGATCATTCACCGTGCGATACATTTTTGCGTGCCACGTGTTGGCCCACTCGTTGTTCTGCTCCTGGTGGCAGCCTTGGCAGGATGCGCTGCCGACGTATGAGGCATTGGTAAAGAACGACTGGCCCGACGTCAGCGAACGGGTCGTGGCATCCCACCGCCGCAGGGCGTTGATCGCCTCATCGGGTGTGTAGACGCGTGAGGGGATACCGCCTGGAACAGCAACAACCGGCGCCACAGCCCGAGCGGCTGACGGCGTGCGGGGCACCCAAACACTGCGTACATGGAGCGTGGTCGCGATGAGCATGAGCAGGAACAGCGGCAGGTGCAGCAAGCGCCATCTGGCCCACACTTGCTCGACGAGCGAGCGGCCCGACGCGCGCCGCGCAATGGCGATGGCCGCCGCAAGATTGACGCCGATGGCGCCCCGCTGGCGCTGATATTCTTGCTGTGGCCACGCATAGCGCTGCTGCGCGTCTTTGATCAGGGCCGTTGCCTCGCGGTAGAGCTGAGCGTGCTGCACCTCGGTGCGGTACGCGCGCTGCAGGCTCTGCATGACGCCGAGCTTGGATGTTGGGAGTTCCCGCTCGAACTCCTCGAGCCGCTGCACGACGATCGCTGTGCTGGTCTCTGAGGCCTCGAGCGCCTTGAGATCCACGATCAGCGCATCGAGGCGCGTGCGCAGTTGCTTGCGCGAGCCGTAGAAATCGACGCTGGCGCTGGTGTAGATGAAGTGCCCGATGAAGCCGCTGACGACAACCAGCAGTGTGGCCGCCAACGCGACGTTGGCGTTGAAATCCCGCAGCGCGAAGCCGAAATTCGCATGGTAGAGGATCAGCAATGGCCCAAAGATGCCCAAGACAAAGTGCCAGTGGAACCAGCTGCTGACGCTGCCAAGCCCGAGATGCTGCGCAAATTTCTTGCGCAGGGGGTAAAGCAACAGCAATCCCGTCAGTATTGCACCCAGCACGCCGAGCCAGAAGCGCAGGCCGCTGCCGAAAGTGATGTCGAGCATCAGCCGCTGTAGCGCGCCCACGTCGACGATGTTGCGCAGCGCCAACCCTGGAACCAACAATGCGAGCGCGATACCAACATAGAGCAGCACGGCGTTTTTGCGCATGCTGGGGCGCGCATCTTCGTGCGGCGAACTGGCGTCGGGTCTCGGCGACTCCGGCTGCGTCGAATGATCCGTGCCCCCTGACCGTGCTGAGTCTGCGCGCGGCCGCGGTGCATCAAGCTGGATTTGCAGATCATCCGTGTCGGTCGGAGATGCAGACTGACCGCTTGCGCGTGGAGCACGCGGGAGCTTGTCCAACAGCTTGCGAAGGGAAAAGTCAGTCAGCGCCATTGTCCAGATCCCATGTGTAATTCCCGGCCATTCCCCGACAACTCAGATCGTCAATATCCTGCAAACAAATATAAAATTCCTCTGCGGGGACTGTAAGCCGAGCCCGCGACCACAATCAAGCTTAACGGCGGCGTGGCCCCGATAGCAGCGCTCATGCCGCGGCTGTCGACGTGCATCAGGCCGTCCCAAATTTGGTCTGCACCTGCACGCCGATCTGGCCCAGGAGTTCCATCGGCAACACGCCGCCTGCGCACACAACCACCGCGTCGTTGGCCTGCTCTCGCGTCTGGCCCTGAGCTTCCAGCACAACATGATCTGCACTGATAGATATTACAGTTGATCCTTTGATGATGGTCAATACCTGTCGCGCTTCGGCAACCTCCAGCTGCTCACGGTTTCGAGCGGTCAGGCGCGCAAAGCTCTCGCCGCGATAGCTCAGTGTCACCTCCGCGCCGGGCTGGCGCGCCAGCTCTATCGCAGCTTCAACGGCACTGTTGCCACCGCCGACAACCAGGACACGTCGCCCCTGATATCGGCCTGGATCTGCCAGTCCGTAGACAACTTTTGGGAGGTCTTCTCCCGGCACGCCAAGTTTTCGTGGTGCGCCGCGCCGCCCTGTTGCGAGCAACACTGTTCGTGCCGCGTAGCGTTGCGACTGGGTTTCGACTTCAAAGCCCCACGGCATCGGCGTGACGCGGTCAACGCGTTCACCAAAGCGAATTTGCAATCCGGTTTTTTGCAGCACCGATTGCCACAAGGCGAGCAACTTCTCCTTGCGGATGTTGCGGCCCTTGAACTGACCGAACAGCGGCAATCGGGCGGGCCGCGTCATGACCAGCTTGTCCCTCGGATAGTGCGCCACCGTGCCGCCGAGCGTGCCTTGTTCGAGCGTGACGGTTTTGAGATGACGTTCCTTTGCGGCAAGGCTCGCCGCAAATCCCGCCGGACCACCGCCGATGATGACCACATCCAGCAGGTTTGGTTGTGTGAGGCCTTCGCGGCGACTGATGGCCTCAATGGCCTGGCAGCCTTGCTCGATGGCGTTGGCAATGAGCCCCATGCCACCGAGTTCGCCGGCAATGTAGACGCCGGGGACGTTGGATTGGAAATCAGGGGCAACCACTGGGATGTCAACACCGCGTCTTGCCGTGCCAAACACCAGCTCAATGGCGCCCACGGGACACGACGTTTTGCATGCGCCGTGCCCGACGCATGAGGCGGGGTCGATCAGTTCAGCTTTGCCACCCATTAACCCGATGATCTTGCCTTCCGGGCAAGCCGCGACACAGGCCCCACACCCGATACACGTCGCTGGATCAATGAGCGGATGCAGCGACGGCGGTACCGCAAAGGCGGCGTCCGGACCATAGGTCTTGGGGGCGTCGCCAATGCGGCGAGCAAGAGCAAATGCGGCCCATATCGCGAGCAAGGCGAGAGCATAGACCTCATAGCCGCCAAGGCCGGTCACATATCTGGACAATGCGTCCAGCCAACCCGTGCTCATAGTGCGTCACCTCGGATGATACCCCGGTGTCCATTGCCCCGGCCACCACACACGGACGACGACACTTTGCGGCCGGCTGTTTTGTCAATGGTCAGGCCAGAAAAGACCAGAAAAGCCGACGAAACATGGTAATGTATGACCTACCAACTCGCGTCCTGGCCATGTCGTTTAATCCAAACGCGATCTGACATCTTGCCCGGTTGCCTTCAGATGGATTTCGATTCGCCCAGCAATTCGGGCGGTGGCGCTTTGGGGTCGAATACTCCAGCCTTGCTCCGCCCGATCATGGCCCAGCAAACCGGCAGGAAGACCGCGACGACCGTCATTGGCGCAATGGCGCCGAAGGAAAGGCCGGCTCCACCGATCAAGGTGAACCCGCACCCGATGAGAACAAGCACGCTGAGCCAGAATAGCACGCTCCAGACCGCGCGCATCATGTTGCTGCCGCGGTAGAAGTGGACCTGATCCCCCGTCGCCTCGAGGCCGGCGATCAGCTCGCGAATGAGTGGTCCATAGGTGGCTGTGCGGTCCTCGAAGTTCCCGAGGCTGACGTAATGGTGCGATCGGATTTTGATCTTTTTTCCGGCGCGATCAATCAGGGTGCATTGCAGCGGCTGCCCGCCATAGCCCGGATAGGAAATCAAATGCAGAGTAACGATTTCGCTGAAGTTTTTTGCGCTCGTCTCGCCACCAGCTTGCCACTGCAGTCCTTCGCTGTTCGTGCGAAAATTCCGCGCCGGGTCGATTAAGCTGTTCCTGACTTCATGCGTCACGACAGTCATGCGGCTCTCTCCAGGTTGGCCAGTCTTTCACCGTTTTGCCGGCGGGATCGGCGTCTCGTCATGCTTAATTTTTGACCGAGCGCTGTGACTGTGTCGATGGTGCAGGCCTCGCGCATACCTTTAGACGCCATCGTCGAAAGCAGAAACGGTGGCACGGCAACGCCCGATGATCTCTCAATACCGGCCGTACTTTGCCATGAGGCCAGCCATTTTGCTTATAGTGCAGCAAGATTTGGGCCGCGCCCCGGTGGTCTCCAGCGCGCACAGTAAGGCGCACGCGGCTTCATGATCCGTGACCGACTTGCGCGCCTGCCGTTACACTGAGCAGAAATCGGAGCATTACCGGATCGTCGACTTCGCATCACAGCGTCGTGATTTTTGGTCGCGCGCCGCGGCGCGGCACAAATCATCGATCGTGCCCTTAAATCGGCTCGACGCTCGGCTCTGATAGACGGATCGATTAAATGCTCTGTCGATGAGGCAGCATGAGTGTGCGCCAGACGCGGATGCAATCGTCGGAAAACACTGCAAACCAATTATCAGGCCATATGCGATGAAAATACGCATGTCTGAAGGTTCCTTTTCAATAAGACATTCTTTCAGCCTAGCGCAGACGTTTCCTCATCGATCTCTATCAGACGAAGCATATCGTCGGCGCCAAGCTCAAGATCAGCACTCAATGTGCCATGAAGGCCATCATCGATCAAAATGCGGACGCGACCGTCGGAGCTGAAAGCGGCTGAACGCTGGCGCGGATTGTCGGTCAAACCAAATTCAGGCCTGATCGCCTTCACCAAGCGAGCGCCAGCCGTGACCCAGGTTTCAATGGTCGGCAACACCACCCGTGCGCGCGCCAGCGCTGCATGGAACTGCCCGCCAGGATCAGCCAACAGTGTATTGGTCGGACCATCTTCCTGGATACGTGAGTAATTTGCCGGATGAACCGGATGGAACCTGAACCAGCCAAGTATCGGATCGTTAAGTTCGAGGGGGAGAGCCGCTCCAAGAATTGCATCAGGCTCGGCCTTGCCCACCACATCGAGCGGGATACGTCCGGCAAGTTTGTCGAAACCACGTGCGATGTCGACCTCTGATGGGCTTGGAGGTCCAAAGGCGCAATCGGCGATGACGCGGAAAGTCTGATCGCTGGTGACTGTGATTGAGTTGAAGCCTTTCTCACTGTTGCCCGTCTCACTGTTGCCCGTCTCACTGGCCACGCGGAGCACAAACGTGCGACCTTCGGCAACAATGCCTGCGATGCGCACGTTCAACGGCAGGGTAAGTTCATACCAGTTTCGAGTACCCGACACCTCGCACCGAACCATGACAAGCGCCGGTCGCGAGGGCGAACCCGGCCATGGGTTTCGATCGGGCTGCGCTGAGTAGCTTTTCCAATGCCCCGGACTGGTTGTGCCGAACTGATGTCGCACCAGTAGCAAACCCTGGAGATCAGGCGTCACGGCGCGCGTCGGCTCGGCGGCCAAGTAGCTTCGAAGAGGCGCTTCAACGCCGCGCTGCCCCCTAGCCATCATGTCCCACAACTCAAATCCGTGGTCTGGATTGTCCATTTTCGTAGCCTCGCTGGAAAACTGCAACATTGGAGGACGGTTCAAGGTGTACGACTATGCGTTGACAGCACCAAAGCTGGGGTCAAAATAGCGAAGGCTGAGAATTGCTTGTGGTTTTTCGACGGAGGATTTGCCTGCTGGTCAAATTGAGCAATTGTGGAGAACGAGCGTGCGCGAACCTGATGCCGAGCCGACCGCAGAAGTACCAGCGTTGAAGTTGCAGTCCAACTGTCCTCCCGAAGCATTCGAGGAATTGCTTGCGGCATTCATCGAGGGTCTCAATGCCGCAGCTTTGGAGAACATAGCAGCCATGGCCAAAGACGCAGAGATCCGTGCGATCGCCATCGGCGAAGCACAATTCGAGCAAGCCCGAGTGGGCGGCCGCGGTCAGGAGAACTGATGCAGGAAACGGGTTGTCCCGTTTGTGGCTACCCTGATGGTAGTGAGGAGCATCCGCACGGGGGTTGGACCTTCGAGATCTGACCCTGCTGCGCATTTGGATAAGGCGTCGATGGCGTCGGATGGGACCGTGAAGAACGCAACACCACGTCCGTAAGCGGTGGATAGAAATCGGGGGCGCGCGATGGTGGTCCTCAGCGAGGCCCTCGCCACCCGGATGGAACGTCGTCGAACAAATGCGCGCGGCGGGACTCATCAACGACGAGGAAGAGGAAAAGTCGGAGGAGTGAGTTCTCTCGGCGTGTCTGCGTTTAAACCGACGATGCCGAGCGACCTTCAGATAGACAGCCGCCAGTTGCTCTGTGACTGCCATGTCGACTTTCAGCATCGAGCGCAGCAAAATCGACGTCGATAGGCGTAGTGGAACATAAACCTGTCGCGCGCCGGTGGTGAACCGAAAGCAGAGGTGCACAGTGTTGGTTGCAAGTCAGATCGCCGCCGACTGGCAGGAACGCACTCGATCCGTTGTGAATGGCTGGGCTCGTCGGGGACGATGACTAGATGAGTGAACGCGGAACCCGCGCCAAGTCGTGCATTGGAAACGGCCGCCTTCGCTTCAGTCACCGTCTTTGATGTCACTGTAAAATGTCGTCGATTTTCCGTCGATGTCCAGCACGCATGCATTCGCCTTGCCGGCCGTCAAAGTCAAATGCAGCGTATAAGCCGCTGTTGCGGGCGGAACCTTCGGCGCTGGAAAGGACGTGAGCCTGCACTTCGCGGCATTTTGTGGGATCACATTCACCTTGGAGACGCCCTTCATAGTCACTCCAATGCTACAACCGGCGGGATTGCATTGGGCAAACAGATTGACATGCTCGGGCTGTTCGTCTGGCCCAAAATTCCACCGCCCTCTGACAAAATCGAAGCCGATACTGATGAAAGATCGAGCATCACATCGCCGCGCTTTTTCGTTACGTGCTGCGCTGACGCACAAGGCGTCCATTGTGCCCTGGTAACGACTGGAGGCGCGGCTCTGGTAGACGTAGCGATAGCCAGCTTTGTCGATCAGGCAGCATTTGTAGCTCCCCGACGCTGAAGCGCTGGCCGAAACGAACTGCGCGCCGACAACCGCAGCCAAGGCAGCTATGACCCGCATTGCGAGGTACTCCTTTGCACGAGAAACGGATTCCACCCATGGCACGGTAGACTTGGTCGGAAAACCGGAATCCGGAGTTCGTCACGTCCAGTTTGATGATCGAGGAGAGGAAACGGAGTGATGACTCCCGTTCGGTGCACCAAGCCACCGCGCCTCTCTTCGGCGCCACCACCTCGAACGAAGAACGGAACTCTCGGATGCAAGTTGCCAATCTTGCTGATAGCAGCCACACCGCGATATTGTTGCAGCGCACACGCCGATCATCAGCAGTTCCCATTATGATCTTCGACCGGCCGGCGGCTGCGGCAGGGTGACTCACACGCAACGCTATGGCTGTGGTGCAGGGCAAGACCGGCGCGACCGTTTGGATTCCGCTGCACCCCCTGACCTGCAGGCGATCATGGATGCGACACCAAGAACGCCTGGGCCCCTGCTCAAGGCGAAAGGCAATGTCGCCTTCACTGAGAAGGGTTTGACCAATTTCATGGCAGACACCATAGACCCGACGGGCCTGCCGGATCGCTGCGTGACCCATGGGCTGCGCAAGGCAGCGGCCCGGCTGCTGGCAGAGGCTGGCTGCACGCCGCACCAGATCATGGCGATCACAGGCCACAAGACCCTGGCAGAAGTCGAGCGTTACACGAAAGCCGCGGAACGAAAGAGGTTGGCGATGGCTGCGATGGGGATGATGCCAGGGCGCTTGGTCGGGCCGACTTTCCCAAACCCAGTTTCAGGTTTGGGGGTAAACGATAAAAAATTCAATGAAAACAGCGGCCAAATCGGAGTTTGGCGCACCGTGCATGATAAAAGTGCAAACACCTATGTAATTGAAATTGCTATTTAATTTTCGGCAGTTTCGGTTGCGAGGCCGCTGGCTTGGGCGTCTCGGCTGGCGACAACGCCGCGAGGTCGGCGAGGTCTTGTTTGGGCTGGCGGACGCGGGCGGAACGTGCCCAGAAACGTGAGCGCCAATGGTTCGCCGCGATGACGTTCATCTTTCAGGATCGGCTTGATCCCAAGGACTTTCAGGACCTCCAAGGCTTCATCGAGGCAGCCGCGCGGCAGGCCAACATGTTGTGGATGAAGTTCGGCGCCGGAAATGATGCGGGGCTTGCCGTAGGTCGGCATCCGCATCGCCTGAGCACGATAGAATTCCGGGTTCTGAAAAGCGGCGACCCGCACGAGCTGAGCCACAACCGAGGACGGCATTGTGCACGGTCGACATACACCTGATCGGCCAGCACGACGCCGACCCGTTCTGGCATCGGCTCAGTAATCTTCGGGGGTTGCCCCCGACGCGAAGGCGTCAACTTACCAGCCCGCGATGGCGTCATCTTCCACGGCTCATCTGCATTCTCGTCGTCGACCGGCAGCCTGACTCCAGTGGCGCCACCGGGCATGTCGGCCTCGACGCGGCTGACTAGGGCCTGTCGTCAGTTGAGCCACATCAACATGCACACCAGCGCGACCGCTGCAAGAAACGTGTTCGCGAGTTTGTCATAACGCGTTGCGATGGCTCGGTATTGTTTGATCTGGCAAAAGAACCGCTCGACGAGGTTG
>JANMGQ010000181.1:0-12009 GCA_031374735.1 Hyphomicrobiaceae bacterium
GATGCGGTCCTCTCTTCTTTGGGAGAAACGGCGCTATCTAGATGCCATGAAGGACTTGGCAAATTGCATCATGCTCGATCCTGACAACGTCAGTTACCGGCTCAGACGGATCGAAGCCTACATCGAGCTGAAGCATCCAGAATTGGCCAAAGAAGACATCGATCGGGTCCACGCACTCGACCCTACCAATACGCGGTTCCGTGAGTTGCAGCGGCGGCTTTGAGCTGTCGCATTTGAGACCAAACCGGACGTCGTTTCCACTGCAAAGTTCAGCTTGCTGATTATTCCGCAACGGGTCAAAACCGAACTATTTCATGTGCCGCACGATGGGTGGCCGGGACAAGGCCGGCCATGACAGTTGGGGGGGGCGGCCGCAGCAACTGGCGACCGCTTCTGGCCCATCGCGACGCCGCGACGGCGAGTGGTGTGGCGAGGGAGCGGGCTGGCTAGACCACCTTGTCCAAAATCGTCTGCGGCACAGGCACCGACGCCGCGAACGATGGTCGGGTTTCGAGCGCGGCGGCATAGGCGGCGAGATTTGGGTGCAGGGTACGCCAGTCGAATTCCGCAAAGCGGATCCCCAAGTATCCAAGCACCGTTCCGGCGGCGATGTCGCCGTGTCCGAAGCGGTCGCCGACGGCGAACGTCCTGTCCCCAATGAGCCGCGCGATCTCGCGGACGCCACCCTCGATCTTGCGTCGCTGGCGCGCCGCCCATTCGACGCTTTGGCATTGCGCCGCGCGCCGGCGCTCGAAGAACGTCAGCACGACGGCATCGCACACACCGTCACACAACACTTCGAGCCGACGTGCTGCCAGAAGGCCATCGACATCGGCCGGCAACATCGCGGGATGGGGATACTTCAGTTCGAGATACTGCAGGATGTAGCTCGACTCATAAACGCTCGATCCGTCGGCCAGGATGAGCACAGGCAGCTTTTCGAGCGGGTTGTACTTGGGGGTCGCCGTGCAGCTGTCCCAGGGCACCTCGGTGATCAGTTCGAATGGTAGACCCTTTTCGGCAAGCGTGATGCGGACCTTGCGGGCGTAGGGGCTCGGCGTGGCACTGATCAGCTTGAACATGGCGGTGCGGCTCCATCAGGCATGGTTCGGGCGATCCATTGCCGTACATATGTCCTGGCTTGGGCATGAGTGACCACCGCATTTGCGGCGCCTCCGCTATTCCTGCCTGAACACCCTGCCTTTTCCTTGGGCGCATTTGTCATTCAACCGCAGTGGCGCGCGCAGGGCTTGTGTGCTACCCGCCGCGCCACTGGATCACTCGCGCGCGGGCAAAGTGCCCTGCGCGCATAGCGTTTTGGCTTCTTGCCTATCGGCTCGGGACAGCGCTGCACGCCGAGATGGAACACCCATGAAACTGCGCAACATCGCGATCATCGCACACGTCGACCATGGCAAAACGACGCTCGTCGACGCCCTGCTGAAGCAATCCGGCGCCTTCCGCGAGAACCAGAAGGTTGACGCCCAGGCCATGGACAGCAACGATCTCGAGCGCGAGCGCGGGATCACCATTCTGGCCAAGAGCACGTCGGTGTTGTGGGGCGACATCCGCATCAACATCGTCGACACGCCAGGCCACGCCGACTTTGGCGGCGAAGTCGAGCGCATCTTGAACATGGTCGACGGTGTGGTGCTGCTGTGCGACGCTTCGGAAGGCCCGCTGCCGCAGACCAAGTTCGTGCTCTCGAAAGCCTTGAAACTCGGCCTGAAACCCATCGTCATCGTCAACAAGATCGACCGCCCGGACGAGCGCCACGATCAGGTGCTGAACGAGATCTTCGATCTCTTCACCGGCCTCGACGCGTCAGATGAGCAGCTGGACTTTCCGATTCTCTACGGGTCCGGCCGCGATGGCTGGATGGCTGAGGACCCGGCTGGGCCGAAAGAGAGCCTGAAGCCGCTGTTTGACCTCGTGATCAAGCACGTGCCGCCGCCGGTTGCTGACGAAGGCCCGTTCCGCATGTTGGCGACGACGCTGGAGGCCGACCCTTACCTCGGCCGCATTCTGACGGGCCGCATCCGCTCGGGCTCCATCAAGCCGAACCAGATCATCAAGGCCATGTCGCGCGACGGCAAGCTGATCGAAACCACCAAGGTGACCAAGATCCTGGCTTTCCGCGGCCTGGAACGCACGCCTTTGGACATCGCTGAGGCCGGAGATATCGTCGCCATTGCCGGCGTAACCGAGGCGACTGTTGCCGACACCTTGTGCGATCCTTCGATCGATCAACCCATCTACGCCCAACCGATCGACCCGCCGACCATCGCCATGATGTTCCGCATCAACGACGGCCCGTTCGTCGGCCAGGATGGCGACAAGGTGCAGACACGCGTCATCCGCGACCGCCTGCTGCGCGAGGCCGAACGCAACGTCGCCGTCCGCATCCGCGAAATGCCGGACAAGGATTCCTACGAAGTCGCCGGTCGCGGCGAATTGCAGCTCGGTATTCTCATCGAAAACATGCGCCGCGAAGGCTTCGAGCTCACAGTCTCGCGTCCACAGGTCGTGGTGCGTATCGACGAGACGACCGGTGAGAAGCTCGAGCCGGTCGAAGAGGTCATCATCGACATCGACGATGCGCACACCGGCATCGTCGTTAAGAAACTGTCCGAGCGCAAAGGCGACATGCAGGAAATGCGGCCCTCAGGCGGTGGTCGTACGCGCATTGTGTTCCATTGCCCGACGCGCGGCCTGATCGGTTATCAGAGCGAACTCATGACCGACTCGCGCGGCACAGCCGTCATGAACCGCCTGTTCCATGCCTACGCCCCGTTCAAGGGCGAGATCCCCGGTCGCATCACCGGTGTCATGATTTCCAACGGCGTCGGCGATTCAACCGCCTACTCGCTGTTCAAACTGCAGGAGCGCGGACCGATGCTCATCGACCCCGGCATCCGCGTCTATGAGGGCATGATCATCGGCCAGCACAGTCGCGAGAACGACCTCGTGGTCAACGTCGTCGAAGGCAAGAAGCTCACCAACGTGCGCGCGTCCGGCAAGGACGAAGCCACCATTCTGACGCCCCCGCTGCGCTTCACGCTGGAACGCGCCATGAGCTACATCCAGGACGACGAACTCGTCGAAGTGACGCCCAAGGCCATCCGCCTGCGCAAGCGCTGGCTCGACCCCAACGAGCGCAAGAAGCGCGAGCGTCAGTCAGAGGCGACGAAGCTCGCGGGGTGATGCAACCTCTAATGTGCGCCGTATGATCGACGTGCTCAGCGGGGTGCCATGTCGTCGGCTGTCCGCTGATTGCACATCACAAGCGGAAGCCTTGGTTCTGGGCCGATCGTGCCTAGTCTGTTGGCCACCGCCATTTTCCCTCCGCTGACCCGCAACTTGCCGCAAGGGTCATTTTGCGGCAAACACCGCGGCGCGTGGGATATGCGTTTGGGGTGTGCGTACGGTGAGGGTTCTGGGGCTCGTATGCAACACCCATGACGCGGGGGTGGCTCTGGTGCGCGACGGGCACATCGAGTCGGTGCTTGAGGAAGAGCGCTTCAACCGCATCAAGCGCACCTGGGCGTTCCCGGATCAGTCGCTGACGTCGCTGTGGGCGGACGGTTTTGACCCCGCTGGCATCGACGCCATCGTGACGCCGTGGAAGGCCGGCCGTCTCGCTCGCTTTTTCACACGCGCCGTGGCCCGCAACTTTCCAGCCAGCCTCAACCTCATGCATGCGCGCGCGCATCCGGCCCAGCGCAACCAGATCCTGGTACTGCGGCACTATTTGCGACGCGGGCTGAAGCCCCATTGGGGCGGACGGCGCATGCCCGATATCATCGAGGTTGGCCATCACGACGCGCACGCCGCATGCTTTTTCGTGTCGCCGTTCGACGAGGCGATTGTGCTGGTCATGGACGGCTATGGCGATGATGCCTCGACATCGGCCTACATCGGCAAAGGCGGTCAGTTGCGCCGGCTGTGGTCGACGGACATCTTCAATTCGCTTGGCCTCGTCTACACTGTCGTGACCAGCCATCTCGGCTTTGACGGCTTTGGCGACGAGGGCAAGGTGATGGCACTGGCAGCGCTTGGCACAGATGCGCTGGTCGATAAATTTCGCGCTCTGGTCAAGCCGACCCCCGACGGGCGCTATGATGTCGACATGGCCTACTTCGGCTTTCCCGTGCACGGACAAATCAAGCCACTGACCGAGCGGTTTATTGCGACATTCGGGCCCAAACGCCAGGCGGGAAGCCCGCTGACGCAGCGCGATTATGATCTCGCCCATGCGCTGCAGACGGTGACCGAGGAGATCGTGTTGCACATCGTGCGCGGTCTGTTTGCCGGGCATGGAACGCGCAACTTGATCCTATCGGGCGGCGTTGCCCTCAACTGCGTCGCCAATGCGCGAGTGCTGGCAGAGACCGATGTGAAGCGCCTGTGGGTGCCGCCGTGTGCGTCTGACACCGGCGCGCCGCTCGGGGCCGCACTGTGGCATACGCACCAGACGCTCGGGCGGCCGCGCGTCATGGAGTTGGCGCATCCATTTTATGGTCGCGCGTATTCCGAAGTCGACATCGAACGCGCCCTGACGGCGGCTGGAGTGACGGCTGAGAAACTCGGCGAAGCCGAGTTGATTGCGCGCGTCGCCCAGGATCTCGCGTCGGGCCGGATCGTCGGATGGTTTCAAGGCCGCTTTGAAATGGGCCCGCGGGCGCTCGGCAACCGCTCGATCCTGGCCGACCCGCGCAAGCCCGAGATGCGCGATACGCTGAATGCGCGCATCAAAAAGCGCGAGAGTTTTCGGCCCTTTGCGCCGGCCGTGCCCATCGAGCGGGCGGCCGAGTTTTTCGACATCGCTCAGCCGGATCCGTTCATGACGCTGGCTCCGGCCGTGAAGGCCGACAAGCGCTCAGCCATCGCGGCGGCGGTGCACGTCGACGGCACGGGCCGTATCCAGACGGTCGAGAAAACCGCAAACCCGCGCTATCACGCGCTGCTGACGGCGTTCGGTGCGTTGACCGGCGTGCCCGTGCTGATCAACACCAGCTTCAACGAGCAGGAGCCGATCGTGGCCTCGCCCGCGCACGCCATTGCATGCTTTCAACGCACGCAAATGGATGTGCTCGTGCTCGGCGATCACTACGTGCGGCGGAGTTCGACCGAAACAGGCGTACGATCTTGAGCCTGTTCGAGCTTGAGTGCTCGCCTTAGTCAGGACGGTCCGAACAATAAGTGCGTCGCATTCTGTGTTTAGGTATTTTGCTCCCCCTCTCACCACACGTCATCCCGGCGAAGGAGCTTGTGAATTTTTCCCGCGACCCCGTTACCGTCGATATCCCGGACGAAGCGTGCGCATGAGCGCACTTCGCATCCGGGACCTTCACCTCGTTGAAACGTAGCGCAAAATTGCCTCTGGGGAGATCCCGGATGCCTATCGCGGTCCATTGGCCGCGATACGTCCGGGACACCGAATTATGGGGTTTGGGGATTTCCTCACAAGCTCGAAGGCCGGGCCCCACGACAGGCCACAGCAAGTACTTGTGCCAGCTGTTGTTTTCTGAATTGTCGTGGGTCCCGGCCGTCACGCCCCGCGTGCGATGCACGACGCCGGAATGACGGAGTTTGTTGGAATAGCGCAGCAAATTCGATGCACTTACAGTTCGGAGCATCCTTAACCGTGTCGCGGGAACGCGCTCGCCATACACACGCATTGCGTGCATATTCGCACTGCCTCGACCGAGGCCGGGATGTTCTGCAGCGTCCAGATCAGGGTCGAGGTGCTGCGAGCGGTCGAGATCAGGTCCTGTCATGGGATGCGCGACCCCGGATCGAACTTGAGCTGGGCCGCTGCCCGGCTTAGGGCCAGGACTACGGACCTGCCCTGCCGACGGGATTATCCCGTCCGCCACTGGTCGACTGGAGCCAGACGCAGCCAACACGGACGGCGTGAACCGCCAACTGCCCCCCGCCTACCCTTCCGCGGTTCACGCCGCCGTGCCCCGGCTTGCGTATCGGCGCACGCGATAAGGTGTAGATACAGGCTTGCTTCCCGGGGAACTACGCCGCGTGCGCCACCGGTGTCAGCCCTGCTCTCAGTGTATCCAGAAATGCATCCGGGGCTTCGGCCATAATCATGTGGCCGACACCGGGGAGGTTCGTGTGGCGCGCACCTGGGATCAACTTGGCCAGCTCTGCGCCTTTCTTGGCTGGCGTCATCATGTCGAGCGCACCTGTTATGACGGTCGTAGGGCAGGAGATGCGGGCAGCTGATGCGGGTCCTGTGGTCCAAGCGGCGCAGGCGGTGAGGTCGGTTGCGAGCACACCCGGCGCATTGACGCCAAACACGCGCCGCACGCCGCCGCTGAGCCACAGGCCCGGGACGGGATTGCCGCCGCGTTTGGCGGTTGCGCCGATGCCCCAGGCGGTCATCATGTCGTAGGCGGCATCGGGGTTTTTCTGGGCGGCTTCAAGCAGCGGCGGGCCAACGGGAATAGCGGCGGCCGTACCCACTAGGCCGAGGGCCACGGCTCGGCTGCCAAGGTGTGCCGTCGCCTCGATGGCGATGGCGCCTCCCATGGAGTGGCCGACGAGAGCGGCCTTCTGCGCACCAACCGCATCGAGCAGCCGCTCAATCCAGCGTGCCATGTCGGCGATCTCAGTCAGTGGCGAGCCCTTCGACAGGCCGTGGCCGGGCAGGTCAGGTGCCAGCACAGACCATCCGTGATGCGCGAACCAGCGTGCTGGCAGCACCCAGCCCGTGCGATCACAACCGGCGCCGTGGATGAAGATGATCGTCGGTTTGCCCGCACTAAACGGCTTGCCCCCCGTCGCAACGAAGACGTCGTGGCCGTCGACAGTGATATGCATGGCAGGCTCCGCTTCGGGGACGCCTAAGCGATAGCACAGGCGGCACAATGACGTCATCGTGACCACAGGCACGCGGCTGGCACCTTGCTCCGGCCGCGATGGAATGACACCTGACGCTGGCTGAGATTTGGAGGTGCGCCGTGATCTCGCTGAAGCCGATCGTTGCTGCTGTGGCGCTTGTCGCGTGGGCCGTTGCCGCACACGCCGAGACGGCGACGGCCTGGAACGAGCATCCCAATTCGCGCGTGCGGCTGATCGCGGGCGAGGGCGGCTTGATCGGCGTCGAGCTACAACTGGCGCCCGGCTGGAAGACGTACTGGCGCATGCCGGGCGATGCGGGGGTGCCGCCGTCGTTCGAGTGGGATGGCTCCGAGAATATCAGGGGCTTCGACGTGCTGTATCCAGCGCCTGTGTCGATGACGGACCAGGGCGGGACGGCGGTCGGCTATAAAGGCAATGTGATCTTTCCGGTGAAACTTGAACGCGAGGCTGGCAAGTCCGCCAAGGTCGCCCTCGAGTTTTCCTATGGCGTCTGCAAGGACGTGTGCATCCCCATCGATAGCAAGCTGTCGATGACTTTGCCGCCGGGGACGTTGCCTGCCTCGCCAGCCCTCAAGGCTGCGATGACCCTTGTTCCGCGCGCGACAACGGAGCCCGCCAAGGCGACGCCGGCACTCGTGTCCTCGGCATTTGATCTGGCGGGTGCGACGCCGCACGTCACCTTCAAAACGCGCGGCGCAGCCGATGTGTTCATCGAGGCACCGGATGGGCTGTTTGTGCCGCTGACACAAAAGCGCGACGAGACAGATGGGGTCGCAACCTTTGTCGCCGACCTCTCTAAATCACCCGACCTGAAGGATCTCGTGGCCAAGCTGCTGCGCGTGACGATAACCGCACCGAATGGTACGGGCGGGACTGAAACCACGTTGCTGCTGAAATGACGTAGGTGATGAGTTTCACGCCCACTGCCTGCACCAACTGTACATCCGAACACGTCCCAACTGACACCCCACAAGGAACCAGCGTATGCTCGACTTCTACTTCAACGGCTCGCCGAACCCATCGAAGGTCGGCCTGTACCTCTATGAAACCGGTTTGCCCTTCAATCCGAAGCCCGTCGACACGCGGCGCGGCGATCAGTTCAAGCCCGAGATCGTCGCGCTCAATCCGAACGCCAAGGTGCCGATCATTGTCGACCACGGCGCGGTCGTGTTCGACAGCAACGCGATCCTGCTCTACCTCGCCGAGAAGACAGGCAAGTTCCTGCCGGCACCCGCCCACCGAGGCGAGATGCTGTCGTGGCTGATGTTTGTGGCCACAGGCGTTGGGCCGTACTCGGGCCAGGCCGTGCACTTCAGGCACTTCGCGCCGGAAAAGATCGCCTACGCCAACAGCCGCTATCAATATGAGGCGATGCGCCATTTCGAGGTGCTGGATCAGCGCCTTGCCAAGCACAAATACATGGTCGGCGAAGCCTACTCGATCGTCGATATGTGCGTGTGGGGTTGGGCGCGCATGACGCCGTTCATCCTCGGTGACGACGCCTGGGCAAAGCTGCCCAACGTGAAACGCCTGCATGACGAGATCGACGCCCGCCCTGCCGCAGCCAAGGCGAAAGCTCTGAAGGATCTGCACCCCTTCAAGGCGGACATGGACGCCGAAGCGCGCGGCAACATGTTCAAGCATATCAAGTGACGCCCCTCACCCACCAAACCAAAGTCGCCCGCGACTTTGGTTTGGTCCCCCTCTCCCCCTGAAAAAAGGGGAGAGGGAAATGGAGCGCGACTATTCGGCGAACGATCCGAGTGCGGATGAGATGTGTGTATGCCGTAGGACTCAGAAGTGAGGGGGGAGAGAAACGGAGATCGCATTGTCAGGGGCGCGTGGTTCGGTCTAGCGTGCGCCGATCACAGGCAGGGAACAGGCCCATGAGCTCCGGTATTGTCGCTTTCGGTGCCTACATTCCGCGCCGCCGCCTCGCCCGCAAAGCGATAGCGGACACACACGGCTGGTTTGCTCCGGGTCTCGCCGGTGTTGCCAAAGGCGAACGCGCCATGGCGAACTGGGACGAGGATGCCGTGACCATGGCTGTCGAAGCCGCGCGCGATGCGCTGACGGGGCGTGACCGCAAGGCGCTCGCGAGCCTGCGCTTTGCCTCGACCACCGGCCCGTTCATCGACAGGCTGCACGCTGGCCTCGTCGCCGAAGCCCTCGACATCGGCAGTGATGTGCACACGGTCGACGTCTCAACCACCATGCGGGCTGGCACCAGCGCTCTCATCGACGGCCTGATGTCGAGCGGCGAGAGTGTCGTGGTCGCGTCGGAGAACCGCCGCACCAAGGCGGCCAGCCCCCTGGAAATGGCGACCGGCGATGGCGCAGCAGCCCTTGTTACGGGCACAATGAACGTCATCGCCAAGTTGATCGGCAAGGCCTCAGCAAGCGCGGATTTCGTCGACCACTTCCGCTCCATGGACAACACATTCGACTACAGTTGGGAGGAGCGCTGGGTGCGCGACGCCGGCTATATGCAGATCGTGCCGCCCGTGATTGCCAAGTGCCTTGCCGCCGCAAACGTCAAACCAGAGGCGGTGACGACCTTCTGCCTGCCCTCGACCATCGGCAAGATTGCGCAAGCCGTGGCGAAAGCGGCCAAGCTGCCGGATGCGTGCGTCGCCGATACGATGGCAGCCGTGTGCGGGGATACAGGCGTGGCGCATGCGCTGGTGATGCTGGTCGCCGCGCTTGAAAAGGCGAAACCGGGCGACAAGATTTTGGTTGTCGGTTTCGGCCAGGGCGCCGACGCATTGCTGTTCGAGGTCACGCCCGAGATCACCAAGCGGCCGAAGACCTCAGGCGTCGCCGGTCACCTCGCGCGCCGAAAAGCGGAAACCAGCTACGGCCGTTTTCTCGCCTTCAACGATCTCATTGAAATGGAGCGCGGCATGCGCGCGGAAACTGACAAGGCAACGGCCTTGTCGTCGCTGTGGCGCAACCGCAAGGCCGTGACGAGTTTCATCGGCGGCAAGTGCTCGAAATGCGGCACCATCCAATTTCCCAAAAGCAGTGTCTGCGTCAATCCAAACTGCAACGCGTTTCACACGCAAGAGCCGCAACCGTTTGCGGAAACGCAGGGGCGCATCCTGTCGTTCACGTCCGATCGGCTGACGTACTCCCCTGATCCGCCCGCCATGTACGGCATGATCCAGTTCGCCGAGGGCGGCCGCTGCATGATGGACTTCACCGACATGGACGAAGCCGATCTGACGGTTGAAAAGCCGATGAAGATGGTGTTCCGCGTTAAGGATATCGACGGCAACCGAGGCTTCCGTCGCTACTTCTGGAAAGCCACACCAGCGTGACGGTCTGCGCGCCGCGAGGGACACGCCAGGGCAATCCATGGTCCGGGCGTCGTGCTGAAAGCGCGCGTCTTCGACACGACGTCGGGCCGGGATCTGTGCGGAAGGCGTGGGGTAACTCACGTCCCTACTGCGATTGGCCATTGCTGCCGCCACCCTGCGCCAGCCGTGACGAGACTTTGCGATGCGCGGGGCAGTCGGCTATTGGCGTGAGCGCATCGACCAGGGCCCCTTGATGACCCCCGACGACGACACGACCGACGACACCATCGACAACAGCGATGAACCCGCACTCTCGGCTGATGTCGAGGTGCGTGTTCGGCGGCTGCATCGGCGCGACATCAACAAGGTGTGGGAGTTTCTGAAGCGCGTGTTCCGTGATGTGAACCGTGAAACGGTCGAGTATCAGCGACCACGGCTGAAGGCGCATTTTCTCGAGATCTATGAGGAAACTGGCATCGAGCAGCTGGTGTTCGAGCTGAAGAAGGGCAGCAAGTACGAGTTGGTCGGCTATGCCGAATATGCCTACGAGATCGTCGGCACCGACAGCTGGATGAACGCGCGCTATTTCGAAAAGCGCAACATGCGCCCGCTGTTTGTCGAAGAGATCGCGGTCAGCCCCGAGTATCGCGCGCTCGGCATCGGCTCGTTCATGTTCGAGCAGATCGAGCACGCGGCGCGCCTGCGCGGCTGCACGCATATCGTGCTTGAAGTGGCCGAAAACAACGAGGAAGCGCTGCGCTTCTATCGCAAGCGCAGCTTCCAGAAGCTGGACGCCGCCATCTTCATGTCGCGCAAGATTGATCAGTCCGGCGAGTTGCTGCAGCCGCGAAAACTGCGCAAGAAGAGCTGATACCCAAGCAACACTCAGCCAGATCGGACACCGTAATGATCCTCGTTGGCCAATACGACAGTCCGTTCGTGCGTCGTGTCGCGATCGCGCTGCACATGCTGGATTTGCCGTTCGAGCGTGATACGCGTTCCGTGTTCGCGGACGCAGCCGAGATGCGAAAAATCAATCCGCTTGGCCGTATTCCCTCGCTTATCCTCGACACCGGAGAGGTACTGATCGACAGCTGGGTGATCCTCGACCACATTGATGAGATCGTTGGGCCAGCGCGTGCTCTGTTGCCCGAGCGCGGCGCGGATCGGCGTCGCGGATTGCGCATCGCAGCGCTGTCAGCCGGCGGCGTCGACAAGGCGGGCGCGGCTGTCTACGAGCGCGTGCTGCGCCCGCCAGAGCGCCTGCATGCGCCTTGGATCGAGCGGGTCAGCGCACAAGCGCGCAGCGCACTTGTCGCATTGGAAGCTGAGACAGGCGCCGGATGGTATCTCGGCCAGGGCCCATCGACGCCTGATATCATGGCGGCCTGCATGGTGTTCTACATGCGCATGCGCGCGCCGGAGCTGTTTGACGAGGCGCACTTTCCGCGGCTTGCCAGCCTGGCCGCCCGGGCAGAAGCGCTGCCCGCGTTCATGTCCACCCGGCCGTCGCCGGATGAGACCATGCCCACCACGGCAGGCAAATAACGGGTTCGCACTTAGCCGGCCCAGTACGCCGTACGCGCTAACATAACAAATTTTCCGCGTCATTCCGGATCTGTCCGCGAAGCGGTCGATATATCGCGCGCTTCGCACACGCCCTACGCTGGATCCCGGCTTGGCGGTCGGTCTGAAGGGGCCTCCCTTGGCCGGGATGACGAAACATTGGGGTATGTTAGCGCCAATGGGGGATAAGTCCTCAGTCAGACATTCGACGTTAGTATAAAACCAACCAGCAAAAATTTGAAATGTCAAATCAAGACGCGTCATC
>JANMGQ010000191.1:0-21903 GCA_031374735.1 Hyphomicrobiaceae bacterium
GATACAACCCAACCCGGCACCGCGATCCCGGCCCGTGCTTCTTTCAGAGTAGGATCCCGGATATTTGTCGTGCGAAGGGCACGCCAAATTCCGGGACACCGTTGAATTTGGATGGCGTGGCCGCGTCAGCACCTGGCCCGAAGCTGCCACCGCGCCTACAGAGCAGTCGCGGCTCCCTCTCCCGTCACTTCTGAGGGGAGAGGGGCGGGATCAGGTTGATCTTCGAGATATTCGATACCGAGCGCCCACACCGACGGCCCAACCAGCTTCTTCGACCGCTTGATCCTACTTTTTCTGGCTTCCATCGGCACATACGGCCTCACGCACAGCGCACGTGTCAGGCAACGGGGCGTTCTTCTTGCAGTCAGCCAGCGCTGCCTCCCGAGCGGCGGCGATGTTGGGTCGATAGGCGCCCCAAGCCCCAAGGCTCGACTTGCCGTCGACGGTGCCGGAAAACGTTGCGACCGCCGCACATGACGTCCCAGCAGCCGAGACAAGCGTGCATTTTTTGCTGTCCTTTTCGCACGCGGCCTGGGCCTCTTTTTCGGCGGCGTCGCGTGACGGCTTGCCCGAAAGCGCGATGACCGGGCCGCTGGCGGCATAGCCGATCGTACCCCAGGATTTCGGCAGCGGGATCGCGAGCAATTGCGCGGCTTCGGTGTCCATCAAATCGCCGTTCGCGGTGCTGTTGCGGTTCTTGCGCCATTGGGCGATCGCGCCCTTCAACTGCGGCGTCAACTGGCCGTTGCGTTCACCGACGTTGTAGTTGAGGCCATACAGATGCTCCTGCACCGGCTTGAAATCGGTCACCGGTTTGGGCAGCGAGAGTGTCTTTTTACCCGCATTGCCGGGTGGGGTGCCGGGTGGATTGCCGGATTGGGCGAACGCCGCGCTAGCGAGCAGACAAGCGCCACCGAGTGCCAGGGTCAGACGTCGCATATCTTTTGATCCATTGCTGCAACAGGTGACGGCGCATAGCATCCCATATCAAGCTGAGAAAGCCGCGTGCACACGATGATCGAACACCCCGAACTTGAGTCCCTGCGCGACTGGTTCCGTAATTGGAACGCGTGCCTGCTCGCCGTCGACTTTGCGCGTGCACGCGGCTTGTTCGATCCGGATGTTTCGGGTTTTGGCACCCATGCCGACATTGTTTTCGGGCTGGATCGCCTGGAGGCGGAGCAATGGCGCAATGTGTGGCCGCTGATCTCGGATTTCCGCTTTCATGTCGAAGCGCTGCATGGCGCCTCAACGGGTGCGCAGGCCTGGGCGGCGTGCCCGTGGTCATCAACGGGGTATCACGCTGATGGCGCGGCGTTCCCTCGTCCAGGGCGGGCAACAGTTATCCTGAAGCACATAGGCAACGGCTGGCGCGGCGTGCACACGCACTTCTCGCTCAATCCCGGCACGCCCAGCCGCACCTGCGGCCGTCGATGATCTGCAAACGTTCTCGTTTGGCTCGCTTGTAATTTTACTTCGCACCGGTAAATATACAAGCATATTGAAGCGCCGCAGGGCTTGAACCTGCACCAACTGGCGCCGCGGCCATCGGCTTGTTCGTATCTCCGACCGTGTTGCATGCGCGCCCTTGATGCGGACCCGCGACGCAGATAAGCGGCACACATGACCGATAAGACCTTCCCGCCGGACAATGCTGGCAATGTGCTGCCTGTTGGGCTGCGCAACGCGCTTGAAGAGCGTTATCTGTCGTATGCGCTCTCGACCATCACGAGCCGGGCGCTACCGGATGTGCGCGACGGGCTGAAGCCTGTGCATCGGCGCATCCTGTATGCAATGCAGCGGCTTGGACTGAACCCGACCGGCGGCTATCGCAAATGCGCCAAGATCGTCGGCGACACGATGGGAGACTACCATCCGCACGGGAATCTCTCGATCTATGACGCGCTCGTGCGGCTCGCGCAGGATTTCTCGGTTCGCTATCCCCTGATCGATGGACAGGGCAATTTCGGCAGCATCGACGGCGATAATCCGGCGGCCGACCGCTACACGGAAGCGCGCCTCACGCAGACGGCGACCGAGCTGCTCGCAAGCCTCGACGAAAAGACCGTCGATTTCCGCCCCAACTATGACGGCAAGAACGAAGAGCCCGTCGTACTGCCGGCAGCGTTCCCGAACCTGCTCGCCAACGGCTCATCCGGCATTGCCGTCGGCATGGCGACCAACATCCCGCCGCACAACGTCGACGAACTCTGTCAGGCCGCGCTGCACCTGATCAAGCATCCGAACGCATCTGTCGAAAAGCTGGTCGAGTTCGTTCAGGGGCCTGACTTTCCAACCGGCGGCGTGTTGGTCGATTCCAAAGAGGCGATCATCGAGGCCTATCGCACGGGCCGCGGCAGTTTCCGCCAGCGTGCCAAATGGCACAAGGAAGAACTCGCCCGCGGCGGCTATCAGATCATCGTCACCGAGATCCCGTTTCAGGTGCAGAAGGGCAAGCTCTACGAAAAACTCGGCGAGTTGCTGAACGAGAAGAAGGTGCCGCTGCTCGGCAACGTCATGGACGAAAGCGCTGAGGAAATTCGCCTCGTCATCGAGCCGAAGTCCCGCACCGTCGATGCCGTGATGCTGATGGAGCAGCTGTTTCGAATGTCGGAACTTGAGATCAAGTTCGGCTTGAACATGAACGTGCTGAGCCACGGCCAGGTGCCGAACGTGCTCGGGCTCAAAGACGTGTTGCAGCAGTGGCTAGATCACCGCAAAGAGGTGCTGATTCGACGCACGAATTATCGCCTCGAGAAGATCGATCACCGCCTTGAAGTGCTCGACGGTTATCTCATCGCGTACCTGAACATTGACGAGGTCATCAAGATCGTCCGCTTCGAGGAGGATCCGAAGGCGAAGCTGATCGCTCGCTTCAAGCTGACGGACATTCAATCTGAAGCCATCTTGAACCTGCGCTTGAGAGCCTTGTCGCGCCTCGAGGAGCAGGAAATCAAAGCCGAGCACACGAAACTCTCGCAGGAACGCCGCGAGCTGAAGACACTGCTCAAGGACGAAGGCCTGCAGTGGGATCGCATCTCCGAAGAAGTGAAAAAGACGCGCGAGACTTACTCGAAGAAGACCCCGCTCGGCCGCCGTCGCTCAGCTTTCGAAGACGCGCCGATGGTCGACGTCGATATCGCTGAGGCGATGATCGAGAAGGAGCCGATCACGGTCATCCTGTCTGAGAAGGGCTGGATCCGCGCCATGAAGGGGCATTTGGAGGACCTCTCCAAGCTCGAATTCAAACAGGGCGACGAGTTGCGCGTCGCGCTGCGCGCGCAGACGACCGACAAGCTCGTGTTGTTTGCGACCAACGGCAAGTTCTTCACGGTCGACGCCAACAATCTGCCCGGTGGGCGCGGCCACGGCGAGCCGATGCGGCTGATGGTCGACCTCGAGGAAAAGGAAGAGTTCCTCGACGTGTTCGTCCACAACCCCGAGCGCAAGCTGCTGGTGGCGAGTGCTGAAGGCTATGGCTTCGTCGTGCCGGAGACCGAGGTCATCGCCTCGACCAAGAAGGGCAAGCAGGTGCTCAACATCGGCGATGGCGACAGGGCCGCGCTGTGCGTCCCGGCCTATGGCGATCAACTCGCCTGCGTTGGCAGCAACCGCAAACTGGTCATCTTCCCGCTGTCCGAGGTCAATGAGATGACCCGCGGCAAGGGCGTCATCCTGCAGAAGTTCGCCGACGGCAAACTGTCGGACGCACGCGTGTTCGAAAAGAAGGCAGGCCTCACGTGGGCCGACAGCGCGGGCCGGACCTTCACCATGACCTGGAGCGAGCTCAAGGACTGGTCTGGCGCCCGCGCGCAGGCCGGCAAAGTCGTGCCGAAGGGCTTCCCGCGCACGACGACGTTCGGGCCGCGGTTTGGCTGATGCGATGTGCGTGAAAAGAAAGAGGCGCAGCCGCGGTCCTCGGGGGAGGAAACGGGGCTGCGCCGTCGAAGTGCCGCGATTGATGTCGCAGGACTGGTCTCCGCGGTGCTCGATGCGGACTCCATAGCCAAGCCGGCGTGGTTGATTGCACTGTTCAATTGAATAACAAGTATTCTGAAGCGACCGCAATCGGTCAGGATCGCCCCCCATGCGCCTGGCGGCTTTGTGATGGGGCGAAGATTGGTGTAGCTGTTGGTCGACCCCAACACGGAGCACACTGTCATGGCCCTTCCCGGCACCGGAAAAGTCGCGCTGATCACCGGAGGCGGCACCGGCATCGGTCGCGCGGCAGCGCTTGCCTTGCAGGCTGACGGTTGGACCGTCGCTGTCACCGGCCGGCGCAAGGAAGAGCTCGACAAAACCTGCGCATTGGCCTCCACCGGCGGCGGCAAGATGCAGGCCTTCGTCGCTGATGTCGGCAAGGAAGCGGCCGTGAAGCAGCTGTTCGCCGATATCGTAGCGGCCTTTGGCCGCTTGGATTTCCTGTTCAACAACGCCGGCATGGGCGCGCCAGCCGTGCCGATGGAGGATCTGCCTTTGGCCACCTGGCAGCAGGTCGTGGACATAAACCTGACCGGTTCGTTCCTGTGTGCGCAGGCCGCGATCCGCCAGTTCAAGGCGCAAAAACCGCAGGGGGGACGCATTGTGAACAACGGGTCCATTTCAGCGCACACGCCACGGCCCATGTCGGTTGCCTACACCTCGACAAAGCACGCGATCACCGGCTTGACCAAGTGCATCGCGCTCGACGGCCGGCCGTTCAACATTGCCTGCGGGCAGCTCGATGTCGGCAACGCCGACACGAACATGGGTGGCCGCATGAAGGCAGGAGTGCCTCAGGCACGCGGCGACATCCAGCCGGAGCCGGTGTTCGATGTCGTCCATTGCGGGTCGGCCATCCGTTACATGGCCTCGTTGCCGCTGGACACCAACATCCTGACGATGACCATCAAGGCGACCAATATGCCATTCGAGGGGCGCGGCTGACGGCGGCGCACACCGGGCCTATGAGCTTAGACCAGCGGCCAGAATTATTGACGGATGCGCCTCCCCACACTGTCATGGCCGGGACAAGCCCGGCCATGACAGTGGGAGGGATAAGTTTTCAGTCCCAAATTTTGGCCGCTGTTATCAGCCGACCAGCTCAGCGACGGTCTCGATATCCGCCGCGAGATCGCCGAGCAGCAAGCCTGCGATTGTGTCCTCTGCCGCACCGGCGTCGCGCGCAAAGGGATTGCGGGCGGCAAGCTTGTGGTCGAGTACCAGCTTCGACAGCAACAGGCGGCGCGCATCACCGCGGCGGGCGTGCACATGGCCAGCTTCCCAGGCGAGCGTGACGGCGGACGCGGTGTGATAGAGTGCCGTGGTTGCGCGTCGCGCGTCGGCTTCTGACGCGGCGTCGCGCGCAACGGATGTTGCAAAGTCGACGGCTTGGTCGACCGTTCGCTTCAGGCGGTCGGCAAAGCGCTTTGGCAGGATCGCCGTTTCAGCAATGCGCGCATGCAGATCGGCCGCCAACGCACTTTCCGCGCCGTGGCGGCCGATGGCACGAGTGACAGCGTCGAGCGCGACGATGTTGCTGGTGCCTTCCCAGATGGAGCCTAGGTGCGCGTCGCGCAGCAAGCGTGCCGGCGCAAACTCTTCGATGTAGCCAACGCCGCCGCGGAACTCGAGCGCATCACCGGCCACTTTGCGCGCATCTCGCGTAGAGCGGAACTTCAGCAAGGGTGTCAGAATGCGCAGCAGGGCGGCGTCTTGCTGCGCGCCCCCTGGAACCCCGTGTGCTTCCGCTTTGTCGAGCGCCGTTGCTGTGACGAAACAGAGCGATAGCGCCTGTTCGAGCGGCAGCATCAGCTTCAGTAGCTGCCGCCGTGCCAACGGCAGGTCGATGACGCGTTTGCCAAAGGCGATGCGGCCGTTGGCAACGGCGAGCGCGTCATGCAAGGCGCGCCGCATCAGCGCAGCAGACTTAACGGCGTTGCTCAGCCGCGACCAGTTGACCATCTCGGCCATCTGCACGAAGCCGCGATCGAGGCGGCCCACGGCGTAGGCGATTGCGCCCTCAAACATGATTTCGCCTGATGCCATGGAGCGCGTGCCGAGTTTGTCCTTGAGGCGCACGATCCGATAGGCGTTCGGCGTGCCGTCATCGAGCGTGCGCGGCATCAAAAACAGGCCAACGCCGCGCGTCCCACCGGTTGCCCCTTCAGGTCGCGCGAGCAGCATGGCCAACGGCGCATCCGCGTTCGAGCAGAACCACTTCTCGCCGTAGAGGCGGAAGTGATCGCCCTCGGCCTTCGCGATAGTCGTCAAACTGCCGACGTCCGAGCCGCCCTCTTTCTCGGTCATGAACTGCGCGCCCTGTGTCAGGGTCGCCATATCGGTCGAGGTCAGGCCTGCGAGATACTTGGCCTTGAGCTGTGCCTCACCGAAGCGCGAGAGCAGCATCGCCGCGCCATCGGTGACGTTGATCGGACAACCCAACCCGAACTCGGCTTGGTTGAATAGGTACGTGAAGGCGTGTTTCGCCGCTGCCGGATACGTCTCGGGCCATCCAAGAATGCCTTTGGCATGCGACATGGCGTGGATGCCGAACTCGCCGAAGGCGACGCGCTCCAGCTCCCGATAGGCCGGGTGATACTCGATATGCTGGATGTCGCGCCCATAGCGGTCGCGGTGATGCAACACGGGCGGATGGCGATCTGCCAGCCGCGCGCAGGTGTCAAGATGATCGCCGGCCAACGCGCCAAGACGATCAAGTTGCGGCGTGATGTGCGCGATCAGCTTGGCCGGCAGATGGATCGCCAGTAGATCCTGCAAAGACTGATCGGCCCCATAGAAGTTGAGCCCCGTCGTATCCGGGGCGATGGCATTGGCACGGGTTGATTGCATCGGGGTGGTCCTTGGTTGTCCCGACCATAACGATCGCCCCCGTTTCAGCCAATGCGTGCCGCCAACTGTGCAGGTGGCTTGCATTCCGCTACCGTCGCGCCATCCGGTCGCACAAGGCTTTCGCATGTCGTTCACCCGTCGCCGCGCTCTCGCCGCCATTGGGGCGCTGGCCGTGCCAGCGCGCGCTGAGGCGCAGACCGCAGCCCAGCCCTTCGCACAGTGGGCTGAAACGTTTCGCCCGCGCGCCCGCGCGCGCGGCGTTTCTGATGCGACCTACACGCGTGTCATGAGCGGCCTGAAGCCTGACACATCCGTTTACGCGCTCGACAAGGCGCAGCCGGAGTTTCGCGAGCAGGTCTGGCAATATCTCAACCGCCGCGTCTCGGACTGGCGCATCACAGTTGGCCGAGAGCGGGCAAAGCAGCATGCCGCGTTGCTGGAAAATATCGAGCGCACCTACGGCATCGACCGCCACGTGATGCTGGGCCTGTGGGGCATGGAAAGCGCTTATGGCGACGTCATCGATAACCCCAAGCACATGCGACCAGTAATGCCGGCACTGGCCGCGCTCGCCTGGGGCGAGCCGCGTCGGCGGACCTACTGGGAGGCCGAGTTGCTCAACGCGCTCGTCATCATCGAGCGCGGCTGGGGCAGCCCCGATGCCATGCTCGGCTCGTGGGCTGGCGCCATGGGACACACGCAATGGATGCCCGAGGTATGGCTCAACATGGGCGTCGATTTCAACGGTGACAACCGCGTCTCGCCCTATGGACCGCCCGACGATGCACTGGCCGGAACGGCGCAATATCTCGCCAAGCGCGGCAACTACAGGCGCGGCGAGGGCTGGGGCTACGAGGTGCGACTACCTGCGACGGTCAGCGCTGGATCAACTGAAAACGCCGCAATTGCCATCTGGATGCAACGCGGTGTCACGCGCGCCGACGGCAAACCATTTCCGCGTCCGGGAGAGCGGGCGAAGATCTGGCAGCCGGTTGCTGGCGGCCCCGTGTTTCTGTTGACGCAGAATTTCGCGGCCGTACGCTCCTACAATCCCGCCAACACCTATGCGCTGGCGATCGTGCATCTCGGCGATCGCATTCGAGGCGACGGCCCGTTCGTGCAGGCATTCCCTGGCGGCGAGCGCATCATGACACTGCCCGAAGTGCAGGAATTGCAGAAACGTCTGACGGCTGCCGGTTTCGACACAGGCGGCACGGACGGCCGTGTGGGTCGCGACACGATGCTCGCCGTGCGCAACTTCCAGACCAAGGCCGGATTGACGCCGGCAGATGGGTATCCGGGCGTGAAAGTGCTGGAAAAGCTGCGCGGGATGTAGCATCGGCGACTGAAAGTTCCGCCAGATCACGATATCGGATATTGACGACCTCGAAGTGGTCGAGGAAGCAGAGCCATGACGGATGAGACGGCCAAACCCCCAGCAAAAATTGCCAGCCAAGGTCGCTGTCCGATCTGTCGTGCGCCCACCAAACAGGAAAACCGGCCGTTCTGTTCGCGCGTGTGCGCCGACGTGGACCTATCGCGTTGGCTGCGTGGCGCCTATGTGATCCAGGGCCAAAGTGCCGACGATGACGAAGACGGCGATGGCGCCGACGCGCCGCCGGAGAGAGCGCCGGAACCTGACGAGCCGCCACCTGCAGGACAATCGCCTCGGAGAAGGCACTAACATGTTCTACGACACACTCGAAAACAAGCACGGCCTGAAGCACGATCCGTTCAAGGCGCTCGCCGTGCCGCGGCCGATCGGGTGGATCTCGACCAAGAGCCGCGACGGCATCGTGAACCTCGCGCCCTACTCTTTCTTCAATGCCGTCGGAGACAAGCCCCACTACGTCGCATTCAGCTCCGGCGGCATCAAGGACACGCTGAAAAACGTCACCGACAGTGGCGAGTTCGTGTGCAATCTTGCCACCTATGATCTGCGCCATCACATGAACATGACCAGCGCGACGGTGCCATATGGCGTCGATGAATTTGCCATCGGTGAACTTACGGCGGCGCCGTGCCGGATCGTTCAAGCACCGCGTGTAAAAGAAGCAGCGGCTGCGTTCGAATGCAGGCTGCACCAGACCGTCGAGTTGCCCGGTGTCGGCAAATACCAGGGCAGCCACTTCCTGGTCATCGGCCTCGTCGTCGGCATTCACATCGACGACAAGTACATTAAGGACGGCTTGGTCGACACCGGCGCCATGAAACCGATCGCGCGCCTCGGCTACATGGATTACGCCGTCGTCACGCCCGAGAGTATGTTCTCCATCATCCGGCCTGAGGTCGATGCCGATGGCAAGGTGATCCCGCCCGCGGAGAGTTGGGACGGTAAATATCGGTAAATCGATGAGCATCGCACACCCGGATGCAGCGCGTTGCCCGTGCCGCAAGAAGTCTGAGACGACGTCCTATGCCGATTGCTGCGGGCGCTATCACCGCGGCGGCTTGGCGCCGTCGCCTGAGGCACTGATGCGATCTCGCTACACGGCGTTTGCCCTGCACCACGAGGCATACCTGCTTGCGACGTGGCATCCTTCGACACGGCCGAGCACGCTTGAGTTCGAGGCGGGACGGGAGTGGTACATGCTCAAGGTGATCACGTCGACTGAAGTGGGCGACACTGGCACCGTCTCGTTTGTGGCGCGTTCGCGCCTGGGCGGGCGTGTCTGGGCCCTGGAAGAAGTCTCGCGCTTTGTGCGCGAGGGCGGGCGCTGGCTCTATATCGAAGGCCTGACAAATGCCTGAGCCGTGGCGCTCGATCTGCCTAAGCCTTGAGAGGATTGCCCAAAGTGTAGCCAAAATGCGCGCGCGTTTTCACTTGCGCTGCCAGGCGAGGCTCCGGTAGGACGATTGCACAAATAATCGGCACCATGTTTCGTGCTGAAAAGTTGAGCAAATCGTGGTGATGCAAATCCCAACTGACGAACGTACCGGGAAAAGCCTGACGCAATCGCTCGCGATCGGTCCGGTGCGCCTGCCGAACCCGGTCGTGCTCGCCCCGATGTCGGGCGTGTCAGACTTGCCGTTCCGCCGGTTGGCGCATGATCTCGGTGCTGGTCTCGTGGTGTCGGAGATGGTCGCGAGCCGCGATCTGGTGGAGGACCGGGCCAAAGGTTTCCGCAAGGCCTCCGGCAAGGCCTGGAGCCCCTATGCCGTTCAGCTGGTGGGGTGCGAAGCCACCTGGATGCACGAGGGCGCAAAAATTGCGGCGGGTCTCGGCGCCGATATCATAGACATCAACATGGGTTGCCCTGCGCGCGAGGTCACCGGCCGCCTGTCCGGTTCCGCCCTGATGCGCGACCTCGATCATGCCCAAACCTTGATCGAGGCGGTTGTGTCGGCCGTGGACGTGCCGGTGACGCTGAAGATGCGGCTTGGTTGGGACGAGCGTTCCATGAACGCGCCGGAGCTGGCCCGCCGGGCGGAGGCCGCGGGCATCAAGCTGATCACAGTGCATGGCCGCACGCGCAATCAATTCTTCAAAGGCGAAGCCAATTGGCGACATGTCCGCCCCGTGGTCGATGCCGTTTCGATCCCCGTCATTGTCAATGGCGACATCACATCGGCCGCCGCAGCCCGCGCGGCGCTCGAACAGTCAGGCGCGGCTGGTGTGATGGTGGGGCGTGGCGCTTACGGCGCACCCTGGTTGCCCGCACAGATCGCGCGCGCCTTGGCCGAAGATCGAGATCCCGGCGCACCGGATCTGCCGACGCAGGCCAAGCTTGCCTTGGCGCACATCGACGCCATGCTGTCGCACTATGGCCGCGAGCTCGGTCACAAGAACGCGAAAAAGCATATCGGCTGGTATCTCGAAACCAGCGGCGCGCCCGAGGCCGGCGTCAAGACATGGCGCCGCCGTCTGTGCACGCTCGATGATCCCGCCCAGGCATTGGCCGGTCTGGCTGAGTTCTACACGCGCCTGCAAACCGGCGAGTTGGAGGTGGCGGCATGACCGCGCCCCCCGCACCGACGGATCTCAGCACGGCCCGACTGGCGCCGGCCCGCCGGCATATCGAGCATGACATTCTGCTTGGCGCCCTGCCGCATCCGATTCTCGTCCTCGCCGAGGATGAACGCGTCTTGTTTGCCAACGCTGCAGCGGAATCGTTCTTTGATACCAGCCAGGCCATGCTGAAGCGGCTGACGCTTGCCGAGATCCTGCATGCCCAGTCGCCGCTCGTTTCGCTGGTGGATCAGGTGCGGCGCACAGGCGCGACGGTCAACGAGTATGGCGTCGAGATCGGGATGCCGCGCCAAAGTGCGGCGCGCGATCTCGCGAGAGCGGTCGACGTTTTCGGCGGCCCGATGCCGGATCAGCCAGGCCTCGTGGTGCTGATGTTGCAACAGCGCTCTGTGGCCCAAATGATCGAGCGGCATGTCTCGCAACGGCAGGCAGCGCGCTCGGTGTCGGGCATGGCGAGCATCCTGGCGCATGAGATCAAGAATCCGTTGTCTGGCATTCGCGGCGCAGCCCAGCTGTTGGAGCCGGCGCTCAGCGAGGAAGACCGCACTCTCGCGCGTCTGATCATCGACGAGACCAGCCGCATCCGCGCGCTTGTCGATCGCATGGAGGTGTTCGGCGACGAGCGGCCGCTCGAAAAGGAACCCGTCAACATCCATGCCGTGCTCGATCATGTGAAGCGGCTGTCACAAACTGGCTTTGCTGCAGGTGTCAGGATTGCCGAGGAGTATGATCCATCGCTGCCGTCCATCCCAGCCAATCGTGACAAGCTCGTGCAGGCGTTCCTCAATCTCGTGAAGAATGCCGCCGAAGCGCTCGAAGAGGCGACGGAGGGCGGCCGCATCGTCATCCGTACAGCGTTCCGGCCAGGGGTCCGCCTGACGGTTCCGGGATCGACGGTGCGCGTGTCGCTGCCGTTTATGATCGAGATCGAGGACAACGGCCCGGGCATCCGCGAGGACGTGCGCACGCAGCTGTTCGACCCGTTCGTGACCACCAAGCGCACCGGCACGGGGCTTGGTCTCTCACTCGTCGCCAAGATCATCGGTGATCACGGCGGCATCGTCGAATGTGACAGCGTGCCGAAACGCACGGTGTTCAGAGTTCTGCTGCCAATTGAATCGATTTCGGGTGGCGGTCAGCGGGGAACAGACAGCGGGAAAACGCGAGGTTCGCCCGCAAAATGAGACGCACTGTTCAACTCTGCCTGCTGCCTGCTGCCTGATCAAAGGAGACACCGCATGCCCCGTGGCACGATCCTGGTCGCAGACGATGATGGCGCCATCCGAACGGTGCTCAGTCAAGCGCTCGTGCGGGCTGGCTATATGCCGCGCGCGACGGGCAACGCCGCCACGCTGTGGCGGTGGGTGAGCCAGGGCGAGGGCGACTGCGTGATCACCGACGTGGTCATGCCCGATGAAAACGCTTTTGACCTGATCCCGCGCATCAAGCGCGTGCGGCCGGAATTGCCGATCATTGTCATGAGCGCGCAGAACACGTTGATGACGGCATTGTCGGCTGCCGAAAAAGGGGCCTTTGAATATTTACCGAAGCCCTTCGACATCGCCGAAGTCGTGAGTGTCGTTGGCCGTGCCTTGGCCGACCCAGGTCGCAAGCCGAATGCATCGCCACCTGAGAGCAAAGGCGACGATCTCCCGCTGATCGGCCGGTCTTCGGCGATGCAGGAGATCTATCGCGTCATCGCGCGCCTGACGCAGACGGAGTTGACGGTGCTTGTGACGGGCGAGAGCGGCACGGGCAAGGAACTGGTTGCGCGCGTGCTGCACAACTTCGGCCGACGCAAGAATGGCCCGTTCGTGGCGCTCAACATGGCCGCGATTCCGCGTGAGTTGATCGAGAGCGAACTGTTCGGCCACGAGAAGGGGGCGTTCACAGGCGCACAACTGCGCACGTCCGGGCGCTTCGAACAGGCCGAGGGCGGCACGCTGTTTTTAGACGAGATCGGCGACATGCCACTCGAGGCACAGACGCGCTTGCTCCGCGTCCTGCAGGAAGGCGAATACACCACTGTCGGCGGTCGCTCCCCCATCAAGACCAACGTGCGTATTGTGGCGGCCACCCACAGGGATCTGCGCACACTGATCCAGCAGGGAACCTTCCGCGAGGATCTCTATTACCGCCTCAACGTCGTGCCGATGCGCCTGCCGCCGCTGCGTGAGCGCCTCGACGATATCGGTGATCTCGCGCGCCACTTCCTGCGCCAGGCCGGCAAAACCGGACTTGGTCAGAAATCCATCGAGCAGAGTGCCGTTGAGCGCATGAAGCGCCATCAGTGGCCCGGCAACGTGCGCGAGCTCGAGAACACCATCCGCCGCATCGCGGCCCTCAATCCCGAAGACAACATCACAGTGCCGATCATCGAGGCGGAACTCGCTGTCCTCATGAAGCCGACGGCCATGCAATCTGCAACATTTGGGACTGCCGCGGCCGATGCCGGAGACCGCTCTTTGTCGGAGCAGGTGGAAGCGCATCTTGTGCGTTACTTCGCAGGCTTCGGTCGCGACCTGCCGCCACCGCAACTTTATGACCGCATCTTGGCCGACGTCGAGCGGCCGCTGATCATCGCCTCGCTCACGGCAACGCGCGGCAACCAGATCAAGGCCGCCGAACTGCTCGGGCTCAATCGCAACACGCTGCGCAAGAAGATCCGCGATCTCGACATCACCGTGTTTCGCGGCAGCGGAGGGTGATGCCGGCGGGCAAAATTTCTGATCCATCGTCCCCAACGTCGTCATCCCGGAATACGATCACGCGCTCGCGTGATCGCATATCCGGGATGACAATGCTGATACGTGATACCAGTGGAGAAAATTTCTGACTGAAGACTTATCCCACCCACTGTCATGGCCGGGCTTGTCCCGGGCACCCATCGCACAACGAGCGCGGTAGCGCCCATGGTGTTGACGCGCCTCAACACGCAGGCACGGCTGCGTGCGCTGCGCGGTGGGTGGCCGGCACGAATGGCCGGCCATGACAGTGTGGAGAGGCGCATCCGTCAGTTATTCGGGCCACTGGTATGAGGTAGCCGCTGCTGGTCACAGCACGATCACCGTTCTGCCCGCCGACCCGGGACGGTGCTGCGACCTTCGTACCGTTCGATGACGGCCCGTGATTTTTCGACGAGCGCGTCCGCAATGGCCGCCTGACCTTCGGCCGTGGGGTGGAAGGCGCCGGAATAAGTCGACGCCAGCAGCACCTGCAGCCAGTCAAAGCCCTGGCTCTTCATGACCGTCCGCAGCAGGCCCTGTCCGACGTGGAAATGGCCGGTCAGATAAGCATCGTTGGGCGTGCGGAACCAGCGCTGGCGAGAGGCGTAGGGCCGCCAATCCGCGGGATTGAAGGGCTTCCAGACCCCGTCGATGAGCAGCGGAAAGCGCAGGTCGTCTGCGGAGCTGAAGGCGCTGTCGGTCCACCCAGCGCACAGGCCGCGGCCCTGAAACTCGCGCACATGGGCATCGACGAACGACCAGCCGTGCGTCTTGGCACTGGCCCTCATGACGTCGAACATCTGTTTTGCGGCTTGTTCGCCCTCGCGCGATTTCGCCTCCGACAGTTGGAAATCCGGTAGCACGGTCATGCCGGCCTGCCCGTTGGGACAAACGCTCTTGCCGTCCTCCATGATCGACATCGGCGGATAGGCCGCCAGCACCACGCGATCGGTCTCGTTCCACGGCACATGCAGGATGTTGTGCAGCGCGCGCTTCAGGGCCTTGTAGCGATCGTCGAGCTTGCCGAGACCGGCCTTGGCTTCCTCAAGCCCGTGCACCTGCCCGAACCAGCCGCCAAGCGAGCGCAGCTGCGATTGGTCGGCGATGACCGCGTTGGCTACAAGCCGTGCGAAGCCGATGTCATTGCCGCCAACAGACACAAAGATCAGGTCGATCTTGCGCGCCTGGCCCGCGTCGCACTTGTTCAACACGAGGCCGCCCTTCAACTCGGGCACCTGGTTGTTCATATGATAGGCTTCGGGATATTCGTTCGCACGCGTCGCGTTCGGACCGCATTGTACTTCAGCCGCGGCCGACACCTGCGAGAGCTGTGGCGGGCTTGGCACCCATTCGTGACCCTTGTAGCGCAGAAACAGTCCGAATGTGGTTTCGGCACCTGAGCAGGCCAGACCCGCATACGTGACCGCGCGATGGGGTTCCTCGATCGCGAGCTGGAGTGCTGCCCGCAGCTGATGGGAATAGAGCGACCTGTGGCAGGCCTGGTCCAGCCAGCGCGGGTTCTCGTCGATGAACTTCTTGTCGCCGATCTGCTCCCAGCCGCCGACGCGCGCGGGGTATCCAACGAGAGCCGGCGCATTCTTCGTGCGGATGCCATAATCAGCGGCACGATCGCGGGAAAAACGCACCGGCACGTCTGGATTGCCTTCGCCCGAGCCAAAGCTGTCGCCGAAACCAACAATAAACAGGTCTTGCACCTTGGCCGTCGCGGCGGCGATCTGCTGGCGGCCAACCTCGACGGTGACCTTGGCGCCGGCGGGATAGGGGATTTCGAGCAGCACCGGCGTGTTGCACGGCACCGTCAGTGCCGCGCCCCGTTTGCCGCCGCCGGCAGGGGCGGTCAGCCACGTGCAATCGACACTTTCGGCGTCGGGCACATCGGTGATGATAGCTCGGATTTTGTGGTGCTTGGGGTGGGCGTAATCGGCAATCTCGGGGCAAGCGAATGTGTTGTTCGTTGCATTCCAACAGGTGCGCCGGAACATCGAGGCGGCCCAGCCTTCGACATGGCGCTCAGCCAGCGCGCGTTCGGCCGCGAGCACCGGTTGGCGGCGCTCGTCTTCGCTCAGGCTTTCATAGGTGACGCGGTGCACGTCGGTGTCGGTTGGCTCGGTGAACAGGCGGAACGGATTGTCGACGCGCCACGAGATCTTCGGCTCGTTGGCCGCAGCCGACGTGGCCACTGCCGCCAAAAGGCCGCTGATGAGCGCCAAAAGCTGAAATCCCCGCACCATCTCTCTCAGCCTCCTCCGCTCGCTGCCGCTTCACATAGGTGACGACGGTTGGCGCGTCCAACTTTGGCCCATCACGCGTCTGTCAGTCAAAGCTTGGCCAGTTAAAGTTTGGCCAGTTAAAGTTTGGCCAGGCCAATTCGGACGAGCCCTAGTCGCATCACGCGAACCAATGGGGAAATCTCGGCCGGCATGCGCGCACAATCCCGTGAAGGGTCAAGGATGGCCCTCGCATATGGCGACACGGTGGCAACCGGCAGCATGGCAAGGCGGTCCGCCTTGGGTGCTGTGCGCAATGCCACCCGGAGCGCATTGTGCGCTGTGGCAATCTCGCGACATGCCTGTTGCAACAGATCACGCAAGGCCGGCGAGGTGTGTCCTGCAAGCAGCGCTTCGGGATCAACGGCGTGCTGTTTCAAAAGCGATAGCGGCAGCGGTATGCGCCCCTTGGACAGGGTCATCGGCAAATCTGCCAAGACACGGACATGTCCATAGGAGCGGGCCGCCAGATCCGAAAGCGAGGGCATCTGGCTACCGCCGAGGATCGTTTGCGCCAGGCTGAACGGGATCGCCTCTGTCTTGGTCAAATAGCCAGCGAAGGTGGCGTCGTCGGGCATCGGATCGCTGTAAAGATCAAAGGCGCGTGCCTCGGTCATCGCGATCAGCAACACCGTCGGCAGCTTGTGGGCGCGCACGGCTGCCGCCAACGCGTCGGCAATCGGATGACCCGTCGGTTGCAGATCGGGCGTCTCAGCGGTGTCGAAGGCGGCGATCGTGTCGCGCCACCACTGCAAGCGCAGCTCACCCATCATGGGTTCTTTGACGACGTTGGGGATGCGCCGCAGGTCGGCTGCGAACGCGGCAAGCGCGATCAATGCGCCGCGCACGGGTTCTGGCGACAAGGTCGCAGCCAGATAGCGCTCCGGTTCGCCGTCCCGCGCCATGGCAATGATGTCAGGATGAATGGCGGCGGTCATCGGGTCTATGTTCTGATCGGGCGCTGCAGGCCTCCTACGGGGACGACGCCTGGCGCACAACCCATTCGAGGCCCGATTTCCCTATGCGCCGTAAGGCAACGGCTTTGCCAGCGTGTCCTCTGGCGTGCGCTCGCTGGGGAGCATCGGTGCGCGGCAAGCTGGGGTTCGGGTTCGCCCAAATGACCAAGGCGGTTTTGTCTTGTCAATTCGACTGTACCTGAGCTGCGCCGGAGAACAATCCCGACGCCTGAGCACTTGACGCAAATTATTGAAATCGCTGGTGCCGCGAACAGGATTTGAACCTGCGACCCCGTCATTACGAATGAGCAGGTCGTATCATTTTGGCTGCTGCCGTGAAACATCAAGCCCGACGCAAAAGTCCATAAAATCAACGCATTGAGTGCGACCTCTCATGCATTGATGTTTCAAAGCCACAGGGGTGAGGCCGGTTTTATGTGTCACGGATGTGTCACCTGGACAGTTGATGTGTCATGTGACACATAAAATGCAGGGGTCACAAATCGAGGGCATCGCCATGGCTGGTCGCACCAATAAGGATCGCCTGCTCGCGGCGAACGATGCCGTCGTCAAAGCTGCCGAAGCGGTTGACAAAAAGCCGACCGAGTATGGAATTGATGGCTACCCCGGCTTGCGCCTACTTGTGCAGCCGAAGCAAGAAGGCGGACCGCCAAAGGGTCATGCCTCGTTCGTGGTGCGCTATGCGATTGCGTCGGCAGACGGCGCCCGCACCTTCCGGCGCACCACTCTCGGCAGCCGCCAGAGCATGACGTTTAAGCAGGCGACTGTTGCCGCTCGCGAGATAGCAACGAAGTTAGACAGGGGCGTTGATCCGGTGAGGGAGGCCGAAGACAGGGCCGACGTAGAACGCCAGCGCAAGGCACAAAAGACGCTTCGCCAGCTTTTCGAGGACCGGTGCGCCAAGGATGATCGCCGCGCCGCCATTACGATGCAAAGCTACCGCGTCACTCTTGAAATCGACGTGTTCCCGGACCTGGGCGATATCCCTGCCGCCGACGTGACGGCGGAGCAGATTGCGCGCGTTCTTGAGGTTGCTGAGAAGCGGAGTAAGTCGCAGGCGCACAAGGCGCGTTCGGCATTAGGTGGTACGTATCGCTGGGCGATCAAGCGCCGCGTCGGTGGGGTCCGCGTCAACCCAGTCGCAGGCCTTGGTTTCACCCATAAGAGCAAACCACGGCAGCGCATCCCTTCGTCGCAAGAGCTTGCGACCATCTGGAAGGAGATTGACGCTGGCAGCATGACCAAGCCGATGCAGATCGTCATCAAGCTCTCGATACTGACGGGCCAACGCATCGGACAAGTTGTTGGAGCGCGACTGGCGGAGCTTGAGCGCCTGGATACCGCAAACCCGATGTGGCGCGTTCCCGGTGGCCGCATGAAGCGCAAAGACCGGGACCAAGTGTTGCCGCTATCGAAAGAGGCCGCCGCTCTGTTCGTCGACGCAATCGCGATTGCTGGCGAGCGCGCAAAAGTGACGGGATGCGCCTTCCCGGCACACACCAGCCGAGTCAGCAGCACGCGTGAGCCCCACATCAACAGAGAGTCGGCTTCACGCGCGATGGCAAGGTTGTGCGACAATGTCGGCGAGGCATTTAGGAAGGCCAATCCTGATCACGTCGGCCCGCTGCCACTGGTGAACCTGAATTTGCATGATATGCGGAAGGCAGTGACCACGCACCTGCGCGAGACGCATCACACACCATCAGACGTGTGCGACCTGATCTTGCATCACAGCGCCAAGGGCGTGACCGGCTCGCACTATGACTTCTCGATTTTAGAAGGCCCCGTGCGTAAAGCCATGCAGCAATGGTCCGACCATATCGCGCACATCACCGGCCAACGGACTATCGAGCAGCACTCGGCAACCGTAACCCAGCTACGCCGAGCCTGAGTCAACCTGCCGCATTCGGCATTATTCGCGCAACTCAATTCCATTCCGCCGCTGATAACTTATCATTTGTCGGATTATTAATCTCGAAAATGCCTCATGCGGGACGATCAATTCTATTGTCACTTTTCCTAGTGAATTACCACTTGACAGCGTCAGAAAAAAGTTGCAGACGACTTTGATGTTTCACGACTCATGTGTTATCAAGATATTGCGAATGAGTTCCAAAGAAGCAGAGCCGGTGCTCCAACAGACCGGACATTGCATGAGACGTAAGGTATGGGGCGAGCCGGTCAGTTAGTTTTAAGCCGGGTGGTCCATAGGCGTGTGCCGGTTTCCAATTGCCGGGCGATGCCGCCGTAGTCCATGCCGGGAGAGCCAAGCTCCCAAAGCCTGCGTTCCCATCTCGCGAAACCCCCAAGGATAATCTCTCTCGCGAGAAGGAAAAGCGCCATGCCGCGCCTCAATACGACCGGACGTGTCCACCGATACCACGTCACGAATGCGGACCTTGCAAACAAGCCGGTTCGCCATCTTCCCCAACCCGCCGACGCTATCGACCCATTGCTGAATGCCCGTGAGGTTCGCCTTGCACTTGGTAGCATCAGCGCGTCGACACTTTGGCGCATGACGACTGACGGCAAGTTTCCCAGGCCGTTGCGCGTCAGTGAGCGCCGCATTGGATGGCGCCGATCTGACGTAGCCTCGTGGCTTAGCGCCTGCCAGCAGAAGGCAGCGTGACATGGGCACCCTGAGAAAGCTGGAGTTGACCGACAACCGCTATGGCTCCTTCGTGATCGCTGAGGAAGTCGAGAGAACATCGAAACTGACACGTTGGCGTGGTCGTTGCGACTGCGGTGCGATGAAGGAAGGTGACGGATCCACTTGGATCAAGGGGCGCATCGGCTGTCAGTCGTGTGGCGCACGCCCACCTTATGAGTTTCACGATGAGTCGGTGTCGCTAACCCGCGCCAAGACGCGGTGTTATAATCCGAAGTGCGACAGCTACCCAAGGTACGGTGGACGCGGCATCATCGTTGCGGATCGATATCTACACGGCGAGAGCGGCATGACCGGCCTTGAGTGCCTGATTGCCGATATCGGCCGCCGTCCACCACGCCACACGCTGGACCGGATCAACCCAAATGGAAACTATGCGCCGGGCAATTTGCGTTGGCTAACGGTGCAAGGCCAGAACCGCAACCGCACGAATAACGCGACGCTCACGGTTGGCGGCAAAGCCATGACGCTAGCCGAGTGGTCGGAAGCCAGCGGCGTCAATCATCAGACCATCAGCGAGAGATTGAAGCGCGGACAATCCCACGAGGACGCCGTTCGGCCTGTCAGCCTCGCCTGCGTCGCGACGCCTACAGGAAGCACGCGGAGTAGCAACGCGAAGCTGCTTGCTCACGATGGCAAGGAGTTGTGTGTGCGCGAGTGGTCGATCATCACCGGCATCAACGCCGACACTATCGAGGCTCGACTGCGGGCCGGATGGACGGCGCACAAAGCGCTCACGAAACCATCAGGCCGCATCACGGAAGACGAGCGAGCCCGCCGAGCGTCGCTACCGAAGCGTCCAATCGGCAGGCCGCGCAAGTCTTCGACTGTGCAGGCGTGGGCATCGTCCAAGCTGCCGATGGCGGCTTGATCGCCACGAGCAAATACATCAAGCTCACCAACATCCACCTCCCCGTCAATGGTGGGGAGGTAAAGGAGTCCGTTGTCGCGGCTCTTGTAGACAGCATCCGAAATCAGGGCCTCATCAACGCAATCACGTTGATTAAGCTTATCCCCGCAGAACGCTCAGGATCGAAGGCGGACGAGCATAACGTCTTGTGTGCCGGACGTCATCGCCTCGAAGCCTATCGCCAAATGGGCATCGAAGAAATTCGGTTCGAGTACATCGAGAAGCAGGCTGACAGAACAGTTGTCGAGATTGACGAGAACTTGATCAGGCGTGAGCTTACGAAGGTAGAACGAGAGGCGCTGTTCAACCGCAAGACTCGAGTCCTCGAAATAAACGCTGCCGATGAAAGGCGGAAGCTGGGTAAGGGTGGCGCTCGTAAGGGTGCTGGTCGGCCTGCGAAGGGTATCGAGAAACAATCAATGGGCAAATTGCCCATTGATTATGCCGAGCCAACTCCGGCGCAGGTTTTGGCTGATGAAGCGGGCGTGGACAGGAGAACGGTGGAACGCGGCATAGCCAAAACCAAGATGGCTGAAGCCACCTTCGATGAGCCTACGTTGTCGCAGTTCCGCGCAAGCAAGCTGCACACCGAGAAGAACGTAAAGCGCTATCATGCCACCGCCGAGCGAGAAGGCAAGAGTGCCGCGCTTGCTGAGTTCGAGGCAGACAAGTTGCTTGCCCCGAAGCCGAAGGCAGAGAAGACGCCGAAGATCGCGAAGCCGCAGAAGATCGACAAGCCCAAGCCCGAGAAGAACGTCGCACCGCCCACGCCGGTCATCGACACGCTGACGCTGGACGACGAAGCCAAGGTGCTCAGCGACGCCATCTCCCGGTTCCGCTCGCGAGTTGCCGATGAGGCGTGGCCGGAATACCGCGAGAGGTTCGAGCGGTTGATGGTCTGATCTTCATTACCTTCCACGCATTCCCATTGTGTGGACTCGCCAACATGTCGCACATAATCGTACTTTAATCCCTTGCCACGGGGCACTGTAACTCTGTCGCCTGTCCATACAAACTGCCACGCGCGTGTAAGGTAACTGACAACATCACCGTTCCCGTAAATCGCGTGGTGGTGTTTCAGGTGTGGTAGAATGCAAAGAGCCCCGATCCTTCGCAGGGACCGAGGCTCTGAAGAATGCCCGACATCAATCGAGACTCGATAACCGCAGGAGGGTCGGTCACCGTGACTACAGATATACACGAGATTCGGGACGACAAGGCGAATATCTCGCCAGCGTCCACAACGGCCGATCATCTCGCCCAGGCGATGGTTTGGGTTGAGCACTTCGCTCCCCATGAGGTCGGCAAGTACGCCCGCGATGACATCGGCGGATGGCGCGCCCCTGACGGTGCTGGCGTCACCATGGAAGTTGTCGCGCTCGAAGCGCTGAAGGCTCGCCCAGATCAGTTCGTCCACCTGCTTCCAGTTACCAAGCCAGCCATCACGGTAACGGCTTCGCCGACGATGAATGAGGCGGCCGACCGGAAGGTCAACGAGGCGTTAGTCGCCGCGCGCAGCCACGAGCCCGCGCC
>JANMGQ010000196.1:0-11686 GCA_031374735.1 Hyphomicrobiaceae bacterium
CTGATCTCTATCCCGAAGTCCTTCGCTTGCACGGGCTTGAGCCTTGACGTCGACGGGTGAGGATCCCGGATATTCGTCGTGCGAAGGGCACGCCAAATTCCGGGACACCGTTGAATTTGGATGGCGTGGCCGCGTCAGCACCTGGGCCCAGACCAGCCTTCCAAATCCCCCTTCACACCAGCATTTTGCCCTCTTTGCCGATCGCCTTGGCGATCTCGTCTGCGCTAACGTCCTCGCCATAGAGCATGTCGTTGTGGGCTTTGCCTGAGGGGATCATGGGGAAGCAGTTGGCGAGCTGCTGCACGCGGCAATCGAAGATCACCGGCTTACCTTTGACCGCCAGCATCTCCTTGATGGCCGCATCGAGCTCTGACGGCTTCTCGCAACGGATACCAACGCCGCCATAGGCGTCGGCGAGCTTGACGAAGTCGGGCATGGCCTCGGTATAGCTCTCGGAGATGCGGTTGCCATGCAGCAGTTGCTGCCACTGGCGCACCATGCCCATGTACTGGTTGTTGAGGATCATCACGCGCACCGGCAGGCGATACTGCACCGCCGTGCTCATCTCCTGGATGTTCATGAGGATCGAGGCATCGCCTGTGACGCACACGACGTTGGCTTTCGGGTGCGCCAGTTGCACGCCGATCGCCGCCGGCAGGCCGTACCCCATGGTGCCAAGGCCGCCTGAGGTCATCCAGCGGTTCGGGGCCTCGAAGCCGATGAACTGCGCCGCCCACATCTGATGCTGGCCGACATCCGTCGTGACATAGGTGTCCTTGTCCTTGGTCAGCGCGTGCAGGCGCTCCAGCGCGTATTGTGGCATGATATGATCCGACGACGGCTTGTAGCGCAGGCACTTCAGGTCACGCCATTTGTCGACCGTGCCCCACCAGCGTTTGAGCGCGGTCTTGTCGGTCTGTGCGCCCTTCTTCTTCCAGGCCGCCAGCAGATCTTCCAGCACGCTGCCGGCATCGCCGATGATGGGGATATCAACGCGCACGGTCTTGTTCATCGAGGATGGATCGACATCGACGTGGATCTTCTTCGAGCCTGGCGAGAACTTGCCGATGAGCCCCGTGATGCGATCGTCAAAACGCGCGCCGATGTTGATCATCACGTCGCAGTCATGCATCGCCATGTTGGCCTCGGCCGTGCCGTGCATGCCGAGCATGCCCAGCCAGTTCTTACCGGTCGAGGGATACGCGCCGAGACCCATCAGCGTTGACGTGATCGGGAAATCCGTGAGCTTCACAAGCTCACGCAAAGCCTGCGCCGCTTTCGGGCCGGCATTGATGACGCCGCCGCCGGTGTAGAACACGGGGCGCTTGGCGGATGCCATCAATTCGACCGCCGCTTCGATCGCGCGGGCATCGCCCTTGACGCGCGGATTGTAGGTCTTCGGCTTGACGTCGTCCTTGCCGGTGTAGGTACCGGTGGCGAACTGCACATCCTTGGGGATGTCGATCACGACGGGGCCGGGTCGGCCGGACTGCGCGATGTAAAAGGCCTCGTGGATGATGCGCGAAAGGTCGTTGACGTTCTTCACCAGCCAGTTGTGCTTGGTGCACGGCCGCGTGATGCCGACGGTGTCGCACTCCTGGAAGCCATCGGTGCCGATGAGGTGTGTTGGCACCTGGCCCGTGAAGCAGACGACAGGGATGCTGTCGCACAGCGCGTCCTGCAGGCCCGTAACGGCGTTGGTGGCGCCCGGGCCGGAGGTCACAAGCACGACGCCGGCTTTGCCGGTCGAACGCGCGTAACCCTCTGCCGCGTGCACGGCGCCGCCTTCCTGGCGCACCAGGATGTGCTTGATCTTCTCCTGCTGGAAAATCTCGTCGTAGATCGGCAGAACCGCACCGCCGGGATAGCCGAACACGTGCTCCACACCCTGCTCGGCAAGGGCGGTCAGAACCATTTCAGCGCCGGTCATGGTGCGGGCCATGGGCAGAACTCCGAGTTATCTGCGATCTTGTGGTCTCGTCGCAATCCTGTTGCCCGAGGACGCGCGCGCGGGTCAATCGACATTCTTTGCGATCACGTCGATAGTCGGGTCGATATTTTTCATTTGTTGCGCAGAAATGGCATTCCAAGACATCATATGTCTTTTGAACCAAGTTTGCTGCCGCTTTATGTACTGTCGCGTCTCCAGCTTTCCGGCCGAGATCGCCGCCTCGCGGGGCAACTTGCCCGCCAAATGCTCGAGCAATGGCCGCACACCCAGTGCACGCATCAGCGGCAGATCTGGAGCCAGAGCCAGCGCCGCAAGCATGCGCATCTCATCGAGCGCGCCAGCCGCCATCATCTGATCGAAGCGCAGGTCGGCGCGCGCCTGCAGGTCAGCTCGCGGCCGATCAATGACGAGCTTGGTCGCGCCGTCGCCATCGATCACGCGACGGCCGGGACTGCGCTGCCACTCACTGAGTGGCCGGCCCGTCGCCTCGAACACCTCCAAGGCCCGCACAAGCCGTTGCGCATCCGTTGCATCAAGACGTGCGGTGATTTCCGGATCAACCTTGGCGACGGCGTCGCGCACAGCGGCCACGCCCTCTGTCTCAGCCAGCGCCCGGCACCGTGCCCGGACCTCGCTCGGGATCGGCGGCACGGGCGACAGGCCTTCAAGCAGCGCCTTGAAGTACAGCCCCGTACCGCCGACGATGATGGCGGTCTTGCCGGCGGCCTCGATACCGACCAGCACAGCCGACACGTCATCGATGTATCGCCCCGTCGAATAGGCCTCGGCCCCCGACACATGCCCATAGAGCCGGTGCGGCGCCCCGGCTTGCTCTGCCGCAGACGGTTGCGCCGTCATGATCGGCGCCTCGGCATAGACCTGCATCGAGTCCGCATTGACGATGACGCCATCGACGCGCGCAGCAAGTGCCAACGCGAGCGCGGATTTGCCCGACGCCGTCGGGCCGGCAAGGAGGATGATGCGGCCCACGCGCGTCTCCGGTTGGCAATCATGCGATCGGAGAAGCCGCCCTATCCATGTTTATCAGCCACTCTACCAGGGCAATCGGGTGGGCGCGCACCCGATTGCCCCACACCTCTGTTAACTCCCCGTCCCCATGAGCCCCGTCCTCATGAGCCCCGTCCTCATGGGCCCCGTGAGGCGGGGAGAGAGACCAACCATCGCGGTTGCGTCATCGGCCGCCAGGTCAGAGCCGGCAGTCTCAGCCCTTCACGCGTTTGTCGTAGATGTAGTTGTCGTAGGTTGCATCGCCGACGCGATAGTAGAGTTCGACGGTGTCGAGATACTTCTTCCAGGGTTCATAGATTTTGGCGAAGGCCGGGCTCTTGGCCTTGAGTTCATCGTAGGTCTGGAACGAGGCCTCGTAGGCCGCGTCCATGACGTCCTTGGAAAAGAAGCGCAGCTGCGTGCCAGCCGCCAGCAACTGGCGCAGACCACCCGAATTGAGCGTGTCGTTAGAGGCCGCGTGCGCCGTCCAGGTCGCCATCGTCGCCATCTCGAGGATGTTCTTGTACAGCTTCGGCAACTCGTCCCACTTGGCCTTGTTGACGAACAGGCAGCCGGTCGCCTGACCTTCCCACCAGCCGGGCGCGTAGTAATACTTAGCGACCTTGTGGAAGCCGAACTTGAAGTCGTCGTACGGCGTCGCCCATTCGGCGGCATCGATGGTGCCGCGCTCGAGCGCTGGATAGATATCGCCTGGCGGGATCTGTTGCGGGATCACGCCGAGCTTCGAGATGACCGTGCCGGCGAGGCCCGGGATGCGCATCTTGATGCCCTTCAAGTCGGCGAGCGTGTTGATCTCTTTGCGGAAGAACCCGCCCATCTGTGCCATCGAGTTGAAGGCCGGCAGCGCGTGCGTGCCGTTGGCATTGTGGAACTCATTGAGCACTTGCAAGCCACCGGCCTTGAACAGCCAGGATGTCTGGCCGCGCCAGTTGAAACCGAACGGCAGGCAGGAGGCGAACGCGTAGGCTGGGTCTTTGCCGAACGAGTAATACGACAGCGTGAACGCGCATTCGGTCTGGCCGCTTTCGGCGGCGTTCAGCACGGCCGGTCCGCCCGGGACGATTTCGCCGGCGCCGAAGGGCTGCAGGATGAACTTGCCGTCGGTTGCGTCGGAGACGAACTTCACCAGATCGTTGACGGCGTACATGACGCTTTCGACGGTCTTGGGGATGAACAGCGGCATGCGCCATGTCAGGCTCGGATAGGTCTGCGCGATGGCAGGCATCGGCATCGCAACCGTTGTGGCGGTCGCACTTGCCAGTGCTGCCCCCTTCAAGAAGCGGCGGCGATCGGACGTTGTCTTGGCGGCCATAGTTTCCTCCTCTGACCGGGCTGTTCCGGCCGTTTGACCGGGCGTTGCCGCAGGCGCGGGTCGACCGTTTTGTTGTGCCTCATACCAGTAGGGCCGGCCAAGGCAGCGCGTCAATGTCGTGTCCGCTTGCGATCGCTTGCGGGCTCGCTTGCCCAGGAGATACCGCTACAGTCTCTACCCATTGGGAGGAACCGGGCGTGTCAGACGTAGCGCCGAAGAGTGCAACAATCCAAGTCGGGGCGGCCGAGAGGCGCCTCGCAGGAACCTGTGAAATGGGCCAGTGAGATGTCGGCGCTACTGTTCCTGATCACGGCACTGTTCACGTGGATCGCGCTTTATCAGGGCATCCTCGCCTATGCCGTGGGACCGCCGCCGGACCGCGAACTCATCACGCTTTCGGGTCGCATCGTAGATGTCGATACCCCTTGGACTCGCAACCGGTTCGTCGAGGCGACCCAAGTCAAGCTGGAGCTCGCGCCGGCGAAATTCATCACCGTGGCCGTGCGTCAGGAGACGCTCCCGACCGCTACGTTGAAAGCGCTGGACGGCAAGATCATTGCGGTTCGGTTCGCGGGCGGGCGACCACGCAACCGATGGGTCTATGACCTTCAAGCCGAGGGGCGGACGATCGTGGCGCTTGAGCGCGAACGTGCCCGAGATGCGGCGGCGCATGGGCGGTCCATCCGGCTGATGCTGCTCAACGGGGTGATCGCCGCAGCGTTTTTCTGTGGCGCTGTTATGGCGAAGCGCCGTCGCAGATCAATGTCGCAAGATATTGACCCGCTATCGTAATTCGCGATCCGCGCTTGCTTTTCCGCAAGCCACGTGTTCAACGGGCCGACAGTAACCCCGGAGTTGTTCATGAGTGTCTCGTCAGACGACCGCGCCCGCATTCTTGCTGCCAAGAAGCGTATCAGCGCAATGCGCGGTGTTTACCTTCACGCCGCCATCTTCGCCGTGGTCATGATCGGCCTCCTTGGCCTCAATCTCTACACGGGCGGCGCCTTGTGGGCGATCTGGCCTCTCGCAGGCTGGGGCCTCGGCGTCGCGGCCCATGCGCTGGCCGTGTTCGGCCGCATGCCAAAGGCTGTTTCCAATTGGGAAAACCGCAAGCTGCGTGAGCTCACGGAACGCCGCTGAGGCCGAACGCAGGCCGGTTGGCACAAAGTTCCCTGTGGATCACGGGCAAGAACCGGCCTGAAGCCCTTTGGGGGCGTGGACGCTTGGGTCGAATCGCCTGACAGGTGTGGATGAGTTGTGGAGACACGCCCGCCAGCGTTACCCGACGTGCGGGAGCCCCCAGAGACCACGCCCGTGACCGACCTGCGCACTGCCATTCTCGATCTCGCCAAGCGATCCGCGACCATCGCCAAGGCCTGCAATAACGATGAGAGCGTGAAGCTCTACCTCGTTCTGCCGATGCTGCGCGCGCTCGGCTACGACAGCACAGACCCGCTTGAAGTCTATCCGAACCATGAAACCGATCCCGTTTCAGGCCCGGATGGCACCGCTGTTTACAAGGCCGATTTTGCCATCCTCCGTGGCGGTCAGCCCGTCATCGCCATCGGCGCGGCGCGCTCGGCTGCAGATCTCGCAAACAAGCGCGGCATCATTGCCACCTACTTCAGCGCCTGGTCGACTGTAAAAGTCGCGATGATCTCGAACGGCCTGCTGTTCGAGTTCTATGTCGACAGCCAATCAACCGGCGTCATGGACAGCGATCCTTTTCTGACGCTGGATCTTGAGACGATGGGCGATGCCGGCCCGTCGGCCGACGCCGTCGAAACGCTGCAACACGCAACCAAAGCGGAGCTCGATCCGGACCGCATCGCAGAACTTGCCCATCTTGGTCTGGTCAAAAAGCGTCTCCGCTCGGCCTTCGTCGAAGAAGCGCAATCGCCATCTGAAGATCTGGCGCGGGCTATGATGGCGCGCGTCGGCTTTCCCGGTGTTCGCCGCGAAGCCATCGAGCGGCACTATGCGAGCCTTGTGAAGGCGGCCTTCGAGGAATCGCTGGTTTTGCCTGTCGTACACAAGCTCAAGGCGGGCGGCATGGCGGACGGCATCGCCAGCGGCCTGAAGCTGGACGTCAACCCGACACTCGCCTCGGCGGAGCGCGAGATTGCGCTGTTCAATCAGTTGCGCCGTCGGCTGGCCTTCCTCGTCGACGACGAGGCGCAATACCAAGCGCTCGACCAACTCGTGTGCACCAGCTCCATCGGCCGCTTCACCGTCGCACTTGATCGCGATCCGGACGGCCGCGTGGTCGAGATCGTGCGCGGCTCTGGCCTGACGGACCGCTATATTTTCGCCGATGGCGAGTTTGTGACCAGCACGATGTCCGACATCGATACGCATTTGAAGTCGGCCTTTTTGCAGCGCCTGGCGGCTCTTGAGGCGGCAGCGCTGAACAAAACGCGCAAGGCGGGTTGAGCAAGACTTTTCGCGATTGTCCGCACTGCCGTTGCTTAAGAGACCTTTATCGGCTGGGCCGCCGCTTTGCATTTCGCGATCTCGGTGCTATGCGGCCTCGCCACATGATCTCAACGGGTGTGATACCCTGGAGGACTGCATGGCATCCCGCCCGAAGCTCGATGAGTCAACTGTTGCGCTGACTTTCGATGACGTGTTGTTGGTGCCGCGGGCCTCGGATGTTCTGCCGGCTCAAGTGAACGTTGCAACGCGCATCACGCGCGCCATCGAGACCAAGATCCCGATTTTATCGTCCGCCATGGACACCGTCACGGAAGCGCGGCTCGCCATCGCCATGGCGCAAGCCGGCGGGATCGGCGTCATCCACCGCAACCTGACGCCTGAGGTGCAGGCCGAACACGTGGCGCAAGTGAAGCGGTTCGTGTCGGGCATGGTGGTCAATCCCGTCACCATCGAGCCGACGGCAACGCTTGCCAACGCGCTCGCGCTGATGACCGCGCACACGATTTCCGGCGTGCCTGTTGTTGAAGCCGGCAAGGGCGGCAAACCCGGCAAGCTCGTTGGCATCCTCACCAACCGCGATGTGCGCTTCGCCACCAACACGCGCCAGCGCGTCGCCGAGTTGATGACCAAGGACAACCTGATCACTGTGCGCGAGGGCGTCGACCGGGAAGAGGCCAAGAAGCTGCTGCACCAGCATCGCATCGAGAAACTGCTGGTCGTCGACAACGACTACCGCTGCATCGGCTTGATCACGGTCAAGGACATCGAGAAGGCGCAGCGCCATCCGAACGCTTGCGTCGATGATCAGGGGCGGCTTCGCGTTGCCGCCGCTGTCAGTGTCGGCGTGGACGCGTTCGAGCGCTCCGAGCGCTTGATCGCCGCTGGCGTCGACATCGTTGTGGTCGACACCGCCCACGGCCACAGTGCCAGCGTGCTCGCCGCCGTAACGCGCATCAAGAAACTCTCGAACGGGGTGCAAGTGATCGCCGGCAATGTCGTCACGGCGGATGGCACCAAGGCGTTGATCGATGCCGGCGCCGACAGCGTGAAAGTCGGGATTGGCCCCGGCACGATCTGCACCACCCGCATCGTTGCTGGCGTCGGCATGCCTCAGCTGAGCGCCATCATAGACACGGTGGAAGAGGCGCACAAACACAACGTACCGATCATTGCCGATGGTGGCATCAAATACTCCGGCGACATCGTCAAAGCGCTGGCTGCTGGCGCAAGCGCGGTCATGATCGGCTCGTTGCTCGCCGGCACCGACGAAAGCCCGGGCGAAACGTATCTCTACGAAGGCCGCACCTACAAAGCCTATCGCGGCATGGGATCGCTCGGCGCCATGGCGCGCGGCTCGGCTGACCGCTATTTCCAGGCCGAAGTGCGCGATCAGCTTAAGCTGGTTCCCGAGGGCATCGAGGGCCAGGTGCCCTACAAGGGCGCGGTCGACGGCGTGCTGCATCAGCTTGTCGGTGGTCTGCGCGCCGGCATGGGATACATTGGCGCCCACAACATCGCTGATTTGCGAGAACGTGCCCGCTTCGTGCGCATCTCGCCCGCTGCCATGCGCGAAAGCCACACGCACGGCGTCTCGATCACGCGTGAAGCCCCGAACTATCAGGGCAATGGGTGATGGCGCACCCACCAATCAGCGACACTGTCGTGTTCACCTACACGGACGATCTCGCAGCGGCGAGCCGCTTCTTCCGTGAGACGATGGAGCTGGAGTTCGTCGTCGACCAGGGGATGTGCCACATCTTCCGCCTGTCGCCGACGAGTTACATCGGCGTGTGCAGCATTCCCGGCCGGCCGCGCGCGACGGTGGGTGTGACGATCACCATCGTGACGCCGGATGTCGAGGGTTGGCATACATTCCTGACCAACAAGGGTCTCGTGTACCAACAGCCGCCGACGCTATCCGAGCGCTTCAACGTCTATTCGTCGCTGTTCATCGATCCCAATGGCTACCGCATCGAGATCCAGAGTTTTCGCGATCCGAAATGGCGTGACGGCAGACCCAAAGCCTGATCCGCCGGCCTCGACGTGTCCGCCAAGGTACGAGATTTGATGGTCATGCTTCCGCTCGCCCGTGTAGTCTCAGCCTCAGCGGGCGCCGCCCCAGGATACGCATGCTTACGCTCCGCCAAATCGAGGTGATCCGGGCCATCATGGTCACCGGCACAGTCGGTGGCGCAGCACGCTTGCTGCACGTCTCGGCGCCGGGCGTCAGCCGCATCATGAAACATGCCGAGGCAGCCCTGGGGTTGAAGCTCTTTGCCCGCAAAGGCGGCCGCTACACGCCCACGCGAGAGGCCTCTGACATTTTCGCCCAGATCAACGGGGTCTACGACAAGGTCGAGGATCTGCAATTCGTGGTCCGCCGCCTCCGTCAAGGCGCAGACGCGGCCCTCAAGGTCGGCTCGGTGCCGAGCATCTCGAATGTGATGATGCCGCGCGCCATTGCCGACGTGCGCCGCCTGTATCCGGATTTGCTGATTGATATCGACGTGCTCAAGATCGAAGAGGCCGTCGACTACCTTCTGCTCGGCAAGGGCGAAGCGGTGGCGATGAGCTACAAGCTCGAGCATCCCATGTTGACGTCGCTGCCGCTGGCAACCGGCCGGCTTAAATGCATCGTGCCGACGGGGCATGCCCTCGCCAATCGGGAGCGGGTGTCGGCCCACGAGATCGTCAAGCATCAGTTGATCGGCATCGATCCGAACGACCCCTACGGTCGCATCATGGCCGACATCTTCTCGCGCCATGCGTTGTCCTATCAGGTCAGCATCCGCGCCCGTTTCGGCTCGACAGTCTGCGCGCTTGTCTCCAACGGCCTTGGCATCGCCGTCATCGATGAATTCACGCTGGCTGGCGACAATTGGCCGGCGGTCCGTGTCTTGGAGATTGCCGAGGACACAACCTTCGAGACCTATGTCGCGACCCGCAAGGACGCGGACTTGTCGGTCTATTGCGAGAAATTCATCGCTCGCCTGCGCCAGCACATGCGCAGTCTGGGCCAAACCACCGGTCGCGATGGTCGCCGTCGGACGGCTCCAGTGTCCGTGAAGAACTTAACATGATGTTTGCATAAGTGGATATCTAGGTATTTGACTGCAATTTCGCTGTAGGCCATGGAGCCGTCGCGCTGGTGTCATGCGGCGCCGCCTCGACAACAAGAACATAAGAAACGGCGTCGGGGACGAGGAGGAAACCAGGAGACTTGCACCCATGCGTTCCATCGCATCGCTGACCCGCCGTACGTTCGCCGCTGCCTCCATCGCAGCTCTCACACTCGCAGCCCCCGCGCTCGCGCAAGACACCATCAAGATCCCGAACATCATCGAGCTGTCGGGCGCCGGCGCCACCGTCGGCACCAACTGGAAAAACGGCTCGACCATGGCCGTCGAGGAGATCAACGCCGCGGGCGGCATTCTCGGCAAAAAGATCGAACTCGTGTTCGTCGACACCGGCACCGATCCGGGCAAGGCCCGCGCCGGTATCCAGCGCGCGCTGGATGATAAGCCGATCGCAATCTTCGGGCCCATCTACTCGGGTTCGGTCTCGGCGACGCTGCAGATGACCAATGAAGCCGAAGTGCCGCAGATCATTGGCGGTGAAGCCGCAAACCTGACGGCGCAGGGCTCGAAGTACATCTTCCGCACCTCGTTCGGCCAGAACGTGTCGATGCCGAAAATCGCCAACTATCTGCGCGATGACGTGAAGGTGAAAAACCTCGGCATCGTCTACGTCAACAACGACTTCGGCAAAGGTGGCCGCAACGCCATCATGAAGGAACTGGAAAGCCGCGGCATCAAGGTCGCCATCGACCTGTCGACGGAAGCCGGCCAAGCGGATTTTGCAGCTGACGTGGTGAAGCTCAAGGCTGCCAACGTGGACGCCGTGTTCGTCTACACGAACGAGGAGGAGAGCGCGCGCTTCCTCATCGAAGCCAAGAAGCAGGGCCTCAACAAGCCGCTGATCGGCGAGACCACGCTGCTCGGCCAGAAGGTGATCGATCTCGCCAAGGACGCAGCAGACGGCGTCAAGGGCCATGTCGGCTTGACCGTTGATGCTGATATCCCGGCCGTGAAGGCATTCGCCCAGAAGTTCCAGGCGAAATACAACTACGCCTCCGACCACAACGGCATCAAAGGTTACATCGCGCCGTACATGATCAAGGCCGCCGCTGAAAAAGCCGGCAAGCTTGATCCCAAGGCCATCGCCGACGCGCTGCGCGGCCTGACCATCTCGCCGACCACGACGCCTGGCATCCTCATCGAAGGCACCTGGGACGCAACGGGCGAAATCGACCGCATCTCGTTCCTGGCCGAAGTCAAAGGCGGCAAGCAGGTCATCACGCAGACGCTGCCGAAGCTGAAGCCGTAATCGCAAGTCTTGCCGCATCGCGCAGGCCTGCTCCCTTTCCCCGTCCTTACGGGGAGAGGGCGGGGTGAGTTACCATGTGCGGCGCACACCTTGATCTATGAAACAAGCTGCCGCGCAGCGGCGATTTTTGCGATGCAGCATTCGTGCTGCGCTGCAGCTAGTTACAGGAGACAGGAGAGGGGCGGCCACACAAACCGGCCGCGGTCCCACATCTCTTGATGCCAGGTGCCGCGTTGGGTCGCGCGAAGGCTTGACCCAACCTGGTGGCCTGAATCTCCTAAATCGATCTACCGAGTTGCCCGCTGCTTTACTTCCAAAACTGTCATGGCCGGGCTTGTCCCGGCCACCCATTTCTCAACGTGTTTAAAAGTTTCTATGCGGCACGATGGGTGGCCGGCACGAAGGGCCGGCCATGACAGTTTTTCTTATTCGACGAGTCTTCTTAGGTTAGCCAAGCCACTAGTGGCTTGTCTCGTCAAAAATGATGTGCCGGTTTCTTTGCCACAACCAAAAGACTGTCATGGCCGGCCTTGTGCCGGCCACCCATCGTGCCGCAATTGAAGCGCTTGAAT
>JANMGQ010000216.1:0-25291 GCA_031374735.1 Hyphomicrobiaceae bacterium
GGAGTCGGTTGCCATCACGTTTAGACGGCTCAGCACTACAGATATCGTCGCGCTCGTTTCGCGATGGGTGGCCGGGACAAGCCCGGCCATGACAAAGGGAGCAGACAGTTCGTCAGTCAGAAATTTTGTTCGCCGGTATAAAAGGAATTCTTGCTCCATGGTCGCTCAGACAAGGCTACGCACCCATCATCCCAGAAGGATCAAGACTGTTTCCGCCCGTATCTCAACGTCAATTTTGCGACATACATATTCGGCAGCTACGCCAGCCAACTCGCGCCGCTCCCAGAGCCAATCTTAGTCGCCGTTATCCAGTACTATGGAAAGCTTGACGCCGCCCGCCAGCTTGCCCAATCGATAGACTTAAAGAGTTTTGCCGACATCTCGTTTGCAGGACGTCTCAAATTGCTGAAATTAATCACGCAAAACTTGTCCGAAGCTCATGCGCACGGTGTCACCGTGCTCACTCACATCGAATTGCTGCCCAAGGTCCCTAAACCCATATGATTTCGAATTCTCTTGCCGTCATGGCAAGATCTTATTCGCCCACACCGCCACGTCCGAAGACGTGACGGCGGGCTACACTTATGGCGCAAGGCCCTTTTGACGGCATCCGATCAGAGAAGGGCCAGGATGACGGTCGATCCGCTATGTTTTTTCATTTCTCTCTCCATCGCATACTGCATCGAATAGGACTGAGGATTGCCGTGTCAAGGTCGGCTGGCTCCATCGACCCCATCAGCGGCACACATAGACAAGTTTCGGGCCCCAATGCGTGTGCTTGATCACGTTGAAGCAATGCGCGGGCTTGTAGACATAGCGGTAGTAGCCGGCCTCGGCCGTGCCTGATGTGGCGGCGGAGCCTGCGGTGCCGATGGTGAGGGCAAATGCGAGAGCGGTGAAGAGCGAGCGCATGGAAGTCTCCGTTGGATTGGTGTTCGACTTGATTTTCAGAACCGTTTGTCTGTTCCGATGTGCAAACCCTATCGAACGACCGCCCGCGCCGCTGTGATCTGCAGCACGTGATCTGCAGCACGGGCGCGACATCACCCTTTGGAAAAACAGCTGCTGCCCCAAACGGGGTCGTAATTTCTTCCGCTTTCGGAGACAACGCCGCCAGGGGGAGCTAACAGTGCACGCGGGCGGAGCAGAGAAGTCCTATCTCAGCACGGAGAAACCACAGGCCGTTGTCGCGAAACTGACTGCCTTTTCAGAAACATGCGTTTGCCACCACCAATGACCCTTAAACTTGACATGCGTGACGTCTCGATCGGGGAACTCTTGTCCCGCGGATCGACCTTCGCCATTCCCCACTACCAGCGCGAGTATGCCTGGGAGGTCGAGCACGCCCAGCGCCTGTTCGACGATATCCATGCCGCCATGACCGAGCACCACACCGTGCCCGGATCAAACCCGTATTTCCTCGGCTCGATGCTGGTGTGCGGCGGCGAGAGCGCGCCGGGTGCACGACCACGCCTCGACATCGTCGACGGTCAGCAGCGCATGGTGACACTGACGATGTTGTTTGCGTGTCTGCGCGATAGCCTGAAAGGTGCGCCGGCGCGCGAACTCGGCAATCTGATCGGCGGCAAGGGACCGCCCGTGCTCTTGCTGCGCCCCGTCGATACCGCCTACTTCGATGCCATCATCCAGCAGCCCGGCAGCACACGCACATCTCCGCCGCGCCTTGGCGAAGACGCTTCGTCGTCGCATCGCAACATCCGCGAAAACCGCAACACGCTGAAGCGTCTCGTGGCAGCCCTCGACGGGAAAGCGCGCGAGGGCTTTGCCCGCTACATCCTCGATCACTGCCGTGTCGTCGTCATGGGCTCCACCGACGTCGACTATGCCCACCAGATCTTTCTGTCGATCAACGAGCGCGGCAAGGAACTGTCGGTCGAGGACATCTTCCAGGCCGAGTTGCTTGGACCTCTCGACCGCGCGGCACAGGAGCGCTACGCGCCGATCGTCAACCACGTCGGCAAGTACAAGCGCGAGAACCAGAAGAACGTTGGCCGCGGCAAGACGTTCTTCTCCCACATTGCCATCGCCTACGGCTGGCCCAACCGTGGCATCGTGAAGAGCATTCGAGAGCAGATCCGCCGCATGGGTGGACCCGCCGAGTTCACGCGCCAAGTGTTTCGTCCGATGGCGGATGCCTATCTTGAGATCAGCGCGCTGACGCCGCTTGAGCGCAAGCTGCCTGAGGAGGGACTGACGGCGCTGGCCAATCTGCGGCTGCTCGAGATGCATGGCGATGATGATTGGCTGGCAACAGCCATGCTGGCGTGGACGCTGCTTGAGGATGAGTCAGAGCTTGCAGAACTGCTGGTGCAGCTCGACCGCCTCGCGCATATCCAGATGGCGCTCGGCTTTGGCGGTGGCGCGCGCAAGAAGCGGTACGCGGATATCCACGAAGCGTTCTTGTCCAAGAAACCCCTCGCCGACATTCTCGCCATGATGACGCTGCCGCTGGCTGAAGAACGTGCCGCACTCCGCAACGTCGCCCAGCGTTTCCACGTTATGGACAAGGCCTCGTGCCGCTTGTTCCTGCTGCGGCTCGACCAGCATCTGAGCCAGCGCCCGTTGTCCTATTACCAGGCTCTCGACGGCTTTCCGATCGGCGGGGCGACCTCCTTCTCGATTGAGCATCTGCTGCCCAAGGGCGAGACGCTGAAACTCGATGGGCGCGAGGCGTGGGAGGCCATGTTCCCAGATGCCAGCCACCGGCAGGTGTGCGCGCAATATCTTGGCAATCTGGCGCTCGTGCCCGAGGGCGAGAACAAGAAGATGGATCAAAAAGCCTTCGGCGACAAAAAAGCGATCATGCTCTCGGAGCCGCCCCACGCTCTGGCGCTGACCGAAGCCTTGCGCGACATCGAAGACTGGGATTTCGAGGCGCTGCAAGCACGCCACAAGCAGCTGATGGATGCCGTCAAGGAGATCTGGTCGCTGCGCGGCCGTTATGCCGAACCGCCAGCACTGCGCAAGAAACGGGTTGCGGTCGAGGCTTAAAATCAGTGCGGGAAATGACACTCCCGGTACGCGAGCACGTAGCTTAGACCTATGCCCGGGCGAGAGAGATCTCTGACCTATCACATCCAACGACGTCATCCCGGAATACGATCGCGCATCCTGCGTGATCGTACATCAGGGATCTTTACCTCTGTCCGTAAAGCATGAGTGCCAATACGCGGAAGGTAAGGATCCCGGATACACCTGCCGCGCCTCGGCGCGACAGGTATTCCGGGATGACGAAGACGGGCATTCACAACTCTGACCGCGGATATCAACTCACGATCAACTCACTCTGACAATCGAGCAGCTTTGCAAGGCCATCGAGGCGACGGCGCAGACGCTCGCCGTCGAGGACAGCGTGGTGCTTGGGCAGACGCAGCTGCAATTTGCCACCGGCGTAGCCGAGCGGCGCCTCATCGATCAAGCCGGGTCGACCGATGGAAATCATGTGGGCGCAGCGAATGGCGGCACCGACAATGCGGGCGCGCTTGAGCAGCTTGCCGGACACGATCTTTTGCAGCCGCTCGGACAGCGCCGTCTTGTCTTCCGCGTCATCCTCGGGACCATCGTGGCGGAAATAGATGGCGAGCGCGAGAAAGATCCGACCGGGATGATCGAGGCCCGCCAGCGCCGCATGGGCAACGAGGTTCAGCGCCTGCTCCCCGCGATAGTCGGGATGGGCGCGCCAGCCGATATCAGACATCAGGCAGGCCGCGTGACGCAGACGTCGTTCATCCGCGGATTCCTTCGGTCCCGGCGCGACGAACAACGCATCCGTCCAAGCGCACAGTTCCTCCGCATGTCGCACCGATCGGGCACGCTGATTTGCCATTTCTGCCGCGAACGCGATCAGCGGGTCGCGTGCTTTTTCGCGTGCCGACAACAGCGAATAGACCAGCCCTTCCCTGATGCCGAACACGGAGAAGACAACCTCTGACGGCTGCACACGCTTCAGCAGGCGTTCGAGCGACATGGCGCCATAAGGCAGAACATCGCGGCGCGATTTGTTGACGCTGTCGCCGCCGGGCAGTGCAGACAGCTTCTTGGCCTTGCGGATCTCCTCGCAGAAATTGAGGACCTCCTGTCGCCCCATGGCATAGCCGTGCATGACGCGAAGGGGATAGTTGGTTGCGGCCATATGCATCTTGGCGAGTGCGCGCCACGTGCCGCCAACGGCATAAAACGTGCGGCCATGCCCCCGGGCGAACCAGGGCACCTTGCCGATTTCGCGGTCCGCAATATCCGTCGCCATTTCGATACGCCCGCCCGAGGTATCGATCAGGCGCAAACCGCCGAGCGGCAGCGTGACGGCTTGCGCGAGGCGTCCATCGGCGATGTCGATGACCTCAAGCGAGCCACCACCGAGATCGCCGGCAAAGCCATTGGGTTCATGGCAGCCCATGATGATGCCGTAGGCGGCCAGTTCAGCTTCCTTCTCGCCGGACAGGATTTCGATCTTCACCCCCGCAGCGGCTTCCGCGCGGCGGATGAAGTCGGGACCATTCTCGGCTTCGCGGCACGCCGCCGTTGCAATGGCGCGCACATTCTTGACGCCGAGAATGCGGTTGATGGCGCGGAAACGCGTCATGGCAGCCAGGGCTCGCGCAACAGCATCCTCAGGTAAGCGTCCCGTGGACGCGACGGAGCGACCAAGACCAGCGAGAACTTTCTCGTTGAAGATCGGCGTCGGCGCCCGGATGGCCCCCTCATAGACGACAAGACGGACCGAGTTCGATCCGATGTCGATGACGCCCATGGGTTCAAGTCCGTGGCTATCGGGGCCATGGTGGCCGTCGGCGTGTCGGGACATGTTGACCTCCGGCGGCGCATTACAGGCGCGTCGTATAGCAAACCGGGCCGGTCGGGCCAGGGGGATTTGGCCACTGGTCAGGACGATCGGGTGAGTTCGGAACTGCACCCTCTCACCGTCCTTCACGGGGAGAGGGAACTTCACCCGGTTGCCCTGCCCACAGATCGCGATTCACTTAGACTTGAGAGCGTTCTAAGCACGCGTTGCACCTGCGACCCGGCAACGTCATTGCAGGGCTCGACGACACCGCCGTGGCCGGCGCCGATGACATCACGTGCCTGTTGAATCTGGCTCCACACCGGCCTCGCTCTTGCATCCGACCAAGCCTCGGCCGGCACGCACGGCGCGCGAAGAAAGCATGTCATCGCTGTTTTATAGAGGCTGCTGCTGTTTTTGGTGCTGTGGCTTTCGCTGCTGGTGGCGCGGCGCAACGCTTGCCGGTCCAGGCCTGTTCGGCGACGCAGGGCAATCCGTGGATGAGGCTGCGTTTGGGCACCTCGGACAGGGCCGGCAGGCGAAACCCCATCTCGGGCATAACAAGGCCGGATTCGGCCGTTCGATCGACGAGTGTGAGCGTGTCTGCACCCTTGGTGATGACGACCTCCATCATCACCGACGGCGCGAGCGGGGCCGCCCAGCGCCTGTTTTCGAAAAAGGCAATGCCGCGGGCTGCCACCCGAGCGACCGTCTCATTGGGGCTTGTCCCTGGCGAGAGCTCACAAACGATCGTGTTGACCCAGATCATACCGGGCACAGGCACGACAGGTGGCTCCACCTTGGCCGTCTGGTCGAACGGGTTGCGCGGTTTGGGCCTGATTTCATAGGCCGTGTACCAGTTGTAGCCAACCTGCAGCCAGCGGCTGCGCCAGTGCGCCTCGGCACGAGCGCTGACATCTGCATCCGCCCCACCGCGACACCATTGCAACGTAGCTGGACCGGTGGCGGTCTGCGCGCGCGCAAGGTCTGCCGCGCCACATGCGAGCGCAATGGCAACAACAGCAGCACTCAGGCGCCCAAACATCGGCTTCAGCTCACAACACGGTTGATCGCCAGGGTTTAGCCAATCCCGAGGGGCAACCGCGGCGCCATCTCACAACATGGTAACCGGCAGGTCAGAACTTCATCACGCCGAACAACCGTATCCCGCGGCCGGGTTGCAGCACCTCGTCCTTCTTGAACGAGACATGGTTGCGCACGTCGTCGTCGAGGAGGTTCTCGCCCTTCAGCCCAATGGTCATTTCGGGCGTGATGGCGCCCATCGTTGCGAGCTTCCACGTATAGCTCAGCTCGGCATTCAGCAGCGTGTAGCCCTTGGTTGCCGTCTCGTTGTCAGCGATGCGGTTTTGATCGAAGGCATGCAACATGTTAACGCGGGCAAACCAATTGGCATCGCGGTAGTAGATGCCAGCGCCAACACGATGCGGCGGAATACGTGGCACATTGCCGTCGCCGTCGAACCGGGCATGCACGACGTCATACTGACCCTCAATGCCCCAGACACCGCGCCAGACCTGCGCTACGTCGTATTGAGCGCCCATCTCGACGCCGTAGAACGCTGCCTTGCGCTGTTCGAAGACGAGTTGCTTCAACTCCGATTCGACGCCGCAGCTGTCGAGCGTCGCGCCGCATTCGACGCCAGTCAGCCGCTTGAAGATGAAGCCATCATACTTGGTGTAGAAAGCGCTGACGTCGAAGCGCAGATCGCCCTTCGCACGCTTCAGGCCGATCTCGACCGTGCGGGCCTTTTCTTTTTTCAGCAGGGGATTGCCGATCTCGAACGTGCCGGTCGCCTCATGCGCGCCCTTGGAGAACAACTCGCCCGCGTCTGGCGCGCGCTCCACGTATTGTCCGGTCAGTCGCGCGACGATGCCAAGCGGCAATTGATACAGCGCGCCGAGGCTCGCACTCGCCGGCTTGAAGGTGCGCTCGCCCTCGAAAGCGACGGGCGCCGTGGGATCAGTGACATCAGCCAGGCCGGTGCCGCGAACCTTTGTCTGCTCGATGCGTACCGCGGCCTGCAGGCGAACGTTCCGGGTTGCCTGCAGTTCTTCGAACAAGAACGCCGCAATCGAGTGCGTGCGCGTCGGCTCCAGCAGGCTGTCGCCTTCAAAGCTGAGGCCCGTCGTATTGCGGTGGCCGATCTGCACGCCTGCGGCCCCACGCAACTCGCCGAATGCAGTCTTGACGGCCATATGCTGGAGTTCGATGCGGCCTTCGCGCTCCGTGTTGGTGAAGCGCGAGCCGATCTCATCGATGCCGGCCAATTCGTTGTGGGCGTATGTCGTCGCACCGAACCAATAGCGGATGGCCTCGATGCCATAGTCGCGCACACGCCACTCGCCCTTGGCGTTGATCTTGTCCTGGGACATGTCGATGCGCTTGTTCTCGAGCACCGCGTCGGCGCCGGGGATGCCATAGAGGCTATTGAAGCGCGAAAACGACACACCGATAAAGCCGGCGCTGCCAACAATCGAGGCGCCGACTGAGAAGCCGTCGCTGTCGACGAACGTGTTCGCCTGCCGGCCTTGCGGGGTGTTGTAGTCATTGCTGCTGCGATTGAAGGCGTCGGCGTGAACGACCACGGCGCCGGCGCCGCCTGTAACACTGAACGCGCCATCTCGGCCTCGATCGACGGACGTCAAGCCGCCGCGCACAGAGCCCGTCCAACCATTGCGGGGCATCGCCTCGGGGATACGGTCATTGCTGGCCGAAACAACGCCACCGATGGCTTGCGAGCCAAAGCGCAAGGTTGCGGGGCCGCGAATGATCTCGACCCGCTGCGCCGCATTCGGGTCTATCGGGACAGCGTGGTCTTCCGACAGGTTCGAGACATCGTGCGTGCCGATGCCGTTTTCCTGCACGCGCACCCGATAAGTATCGAGGCCGCGGATGATCGGACGGTTGGCACCGGCCGCGAAGGTAGAGCCGGCAACGCCGGGCTTAGTTTGCAGCGTGTCGGTGAGGGTGGCGCCCTGCTTGGCGTCGATCTCGCGCGATGTGACGACCGTGACCGGTGCAAAGGCCGTGTCCACCACGACGAGGGTCCCGGGCAGTGGCGTGGCGACCACCGGAACTGGCGGCGGCGGCGCTGCTGCGGGCGCGGATTTGGGTGCGGCTGCCGTCTTGGCGGGTGCAGGTGTGCCCTTGGGCTGGGCGGGAGCTGCGACGGCCGGCGTGGGAGGTTGTGGGGCGGGCGCGACAGGACTGGGTGCGACAGGACTGGGCGTGGTCACTGTGATGGTGGGCAGCTGCGTTTGCGCCGCCGCCCTCTCGCATGCGATCAGGCCCAACACGCAGCTCATCGTGGTCAGGGGACGCGTCCAAACACCGGTCATGAAAACACTCCCGCTATGTAATGTTATTACAATACGGAGCTGCCCAAGATGCAAGCGCTGCCGGCGCGGGTTGAAAAGCTTTGCCGCCCGAAGTAACATTATTACATCACGCCAGGATCGGCCCCCAGGAGCGCCCCATCGAACTGCACGCGCCAGTGCTCGACCGTCTGCCACGACCCGCTCGCTTCAGCGGTTTCGTGGTTGCAGCGTTTGCGTCGCTGATCGTCCACGCCATGGCGTTGGGCTCGATCCTGCCGCGGGTGGCGTCGTCCCTCAGCAGCGGCGTGACCGAGTTGGGGGCGATCAGCGTTTCCGTCGAGCGGGACGTGATGGCGCTGCCGACAAGCCCGTCAATGCCGCCCGAACCGCCGCCTGCCCCAGCGCCAGCCGCACTGGAGGCGCCGCGCGAGACCGCCGTCGAAAAGCCTATCGAAAAGCCGATCGAAAAACCGGACCCGCCCCCCGACGTCCCCGTCGAGATCCTGCCGACCAGCGTGCTGGATGAGGTGCGGCTCCGCGCGCCGCCAGCGATCGACGCGCCAGCCCCGCCGCCCCCACAGCTGGCATCGCCGCCCCCGGTCGAGACGATCGCAAGTCGCGGTGAGATCGAACAATTTGCCCGCGGTGTCGCTCTGGCGATCAGCGCGAAGCGGCCGAAGGGCGTGGGTCAGAAGGGGCGGGTCGAGATCGAACTGAAGCTCTCACTCACCGGGCATGTTGATGTCGTGCGCGTCTCGAGGTCGAGCGGCTCGCCGCGGCTCGATGCATTGGCCACCGCGACCATCGAGAGGGCCAGTTATCCGGTGCCCCCGGCCGGACTGCAGCCAGCGGACCTGACGTTCAGGGTGCCCTTCACGTTCGAATAGCCGATCGCCCGCGTCACTTCTTGAGCGCTTCCGTTTCGATGGTGATGTGGATCTTATCCGACACCAGAGGTATCACGCGCGTGATACCCCACTGGCTGCGCTCAATCGTGCCGCGGGCCGAGAACACCGATACGACGCGGCCGTTGAGCTGCGGATTGATGGCGCCCAGCGGATGCGGCCCCGTGAACTGCCACGTTACTTCAAGCGTCACGGGCTTGGTCACGCCGAGCATGGTCAGATCACCTGCGATTTGGGCCGTTTTGTCTCCGGTCTTGATGACGGCCGAACTCTTGAAGGTGATCACGGGGTGATTGGCGACGTCGAAGAAATCCGCGCTGCGCAGGTGCCTATCCAATGTGTCGACGCCGGTCTGGATGCTGGAGGCCCGGATCGTGACGTTGACGCTTGCGTCCTCGGGCGCTTCTGGGCTGAACTCGATCGCGCCGGAGACGTCCGTGAAGCGGCCCTGTTGACGCGACAGACCGGTGCGCTCCCAGCCGAAAGCCACGACCGTGTGGCTCTTGTCGATCACGAACGTTTCGGCCCGCACGGGCGAGACGTTGACTGACACCGCAACGAGGGCGGCTGCCACGACGACAACCGTGGCCCATGCCGCGCGCAGTCGAGAGTGAATGGCGTACATCTGTTTCCCTCTTCAGATGGGCTCCGAACCCAGAAATTGGGGCGAGGATGTGGCGGGATCATCGTGTGCGCCCAGAGTGAGCCACCGATGGGGCCTAATAGCCCGTGAAACGGCATGACGCCTGGGATGGCGCTGCGCCGCCAAGATGGGTTACGGTCAGTTCAGCGATATCCGTTGTCGCTGCGCTTCAATCGGCCGAGTGATCCATGGCTCTCAATATGAATGGGGAGTACGTGCTCCCAGCCGACAGGGCAACAGTCTGGGCCAAGCTCAACGATCCCGTTGTGCTGCAAGCCTGCATTCCCGGCTGCGAAGCATTCAGTGCGACGGGTGACAACGCCTACCATGCCGTTGCGAAGGTGAAGATCGGGCCGGTGTCGGCACGCTTCAAAGGCTCAGTGCAACTGCTCGATATGGAGCCGCCGACGCGTTATCGCATCCAAGGGCAGGGCGACGGCGGCATCTCGGGCTTTGCCAAGGGGGGCGCGCGCGTGCGCCTTGAGGATGCCGACGGCGGGCACACCAAGCTGATCTACGACGTCGAGGCGGAGGTGGGCGGCAAGATCGCCCAACTCGGCAGCCGTCTGGTTGCGAGCGTGGCGAAGAAGAACGCGGATGAGTTCTTCGCCAATTTCGCCAGGGTGTTCCAGCCAGCGGGATGAGTGGCGTGCTCGGTCCCGCAACCGGCGTTACGCGTTCGGCCACGGTGTATGCGCGCACATCAGCGGGCTGCGACCGCTTCGATCTCAAGAAGCCACGCAGTGTCGAATATCCCGGTGATGATCACAGTCAGGGCGACCTCGTTTCCACCAAGAGCGGCTTGGCGCGCCTGACGATTTTCAAGCGCGTACTTGCGGTCGGCAAGGAAGATTGTCACTTTGATCAGATCTTCTGCGCCCATGCCGGCCGCGCGCAGTTGCGCCATCACGTTGGCCCAGCACTGCTGGGCCTGGGCGGCAAAATCCGTGGGCACGTCGTTGTCAGCCGCGACGGGAATCTGGCCACTGATGAACAGGAATTCTCTCGCGTCCGTGACGTGCACCGCTTGCGCATAGCCACCGACGGCTTTAGGCGCGCTACCGGCATTGACGCTGGTCTTGTGCATGTCGATCCTCATGTGCTGCGCCGCGGCACTCCGTGGCGATGCTTTCGTGTCCGGGCTGTGGCGGCAGTCTGAACTGCGGGCAGGGCAGTTCCTCACGCAGCCTTCATGTGAGACGCGCGATAGATAACGTCGATCAAGCCGCTGTGTGCGCATCCCGCGCCGGAGAGCGGCTTGAAACACGGGGTTCCTCTCATGCGCATCGCTTCGCTCGCAGCTGTCGCGGCACTTGTCATCCTGCCTGTGTCGGTCTTCGCCCAATCTGCAGCGCCTACCCAGCCTGGAGCACCCAGCGCGCCGGCGGCTGCCAAGCCAGACATCACGCCCGAGATGAAGGCCCGGTTTGAGAAGTTCCGCGCGGCGTGCGGCGCCGACCTGCAAACGCATTGCGCCACCGTGGCGCGAGGACCTGATGCGGGACGCGCTGAGATGCGCCAGTGCGTCGAGACCAACAAGGCCAAGTTCTCTGCAGGGTGTCAGGCGGCCATTGTGGAACGCGACGCGGCCCGCGATGCGCGCAAATCAGCGCCCGGTGACAAACCGAAGACGTGAGCCAAACCCCGCCGCCAACCGTTATGGCCCAGGTAGAACCAGCACCTTCGGCTCGCTCGGCAGCGTGCGCTGGCTGACGATCACGCTTGAGGTGTCGCTCATGTCGATGGGCCACTCGCCACGCACACGCTCGATAAAGCGGTCGAGCGTGTAGCGGTTGAAATAGTGCATGGGGATGATCAGTCGTGCCCGCAGCGTGCGGACCACTTCGATCATGCCGGCAAGATCCATGGTGTAGGCGCCATCTACCGGCACCAGGAGAATGTCGAGTTGGCCGATCACGGCCAACTGGTCCGGGGTCAGCGTGTGATGCAAATGGCCGAGATGGCCGATGCACATGCCCGCCATCTGGAAGATGAAGATCGAGTTGCCATAGGCGCCATAGCTCTGCCCGGTGTCGCCGTAGCGGATGTTGGTTGGCACGTTGCGGACGTGCACATCCTTGTATTCGATGTCGTGCTTGGCGGCCCCGCCGGCCGGGTTCCACCCCCGCAGCACGTGCTTGATTATCGGGCTCGGAAAGTTGGTGTAGTGACCGTCATGCGTCCGGTTCATGGTCACGATGTCGGGAATTGCGATCGGCCGGTGATAGTCGTTGTAGTCTGTCGCCATGCGCACGCCGTCGGGGCTCTCGATCAGGAACGTCGAGTGGCCGATGAAGGTGATGCGAGCCTCGAACGGTTGGAGCTTTGTTGCCACGCGAACAATCGGAAGCGGCGGCACCTCGCGGACGGCAAACGGCATCGGGCGCGGGCCGGCGAAGCGAAGCACGCCGGGCACCGACGACACGGCGAGGCAGCGGTCCACGGCTGCGATGGCGCTGGACGCCATGGCGAACCACAGCGCGCAGAGCGCCATAAACATCGACAGGAATTTGCGTCCGAGAACCTGCATTGATCCAGCCCCGACACCCCTCCACGCGCTATCCTAGGCCCAATACAAGGCATACGCCAGTCCGTGGCGGAGCTCGGGCGCTTATGGCTGGGCGGCTGCGGCTGATCCGCCCCACATTCCACATTGAGTGTCTGGTCCCAATCCACGCGATCGCATTGCGGGATGATGACGTTGGATATCAGCCCTGCCGCCGCATGCATCGCCAAAACGAGCGCCGCCCGCTACAGCCGCGATATGAGCCAATCTTTCGTTATCGTGTTCTGCGGCGTCATGCTGGCGCTGAACGCGATCAGTTGCGACATGCTGCTGCCGGGATTCTACATCATCCAGGCGGACCTCGGAACAAGCATCGAAAGGGTGCAGGCCACCGTGCCGGTGTTCCTGATGGCGGCGGCAGGTGGGCAGATCCTGTTTGGCCCATCATCGGACAGGTGGGGACGGCGGCGTGTGCTGATGGTGGGGCTGCTGGTCTATCTGGCCGGCTCTGTCGTCGCCATTTCAGCCAAAACAATCGAGATCCTTTTGCTCGCCCGGTTTTTACAGGGGTTTGGAGCATCGTGTGCGGTCGTGCTGGCACGCGCCATCCTGCGCGACACGCACGGGGGAGCTGAGCTTGCCCGGGCGATGGCCCTGTCCATGGCCATTTTCGCGATCGGCCCGTTGCTCGCGCCACTCACCGGGGTCGGACTGATGGCGCTCGGCGGCTGGCGTGCGACGTTCGTCGGCCAGTGTGCCGTCGGCCTCATCTTGCTTGCATTGACGGTGGTGTTCTATCGCGAGACCAACGCGCGACCGAACCCGAGCGCGCTTAATGTGGCCTCGCTGCGCGAAGCGGCAACGCGCGTGGTCAGTCACCCGCAGTCGCGCCACTTCACTTTGGTTTGCATTCTCCTGCAGACGGTCGTGATCCTGTTCATCGTCAACATGCCGCGGCTGTTCAAATCGTCGTTCGGCATCGAGGGCATCGGCTTTGCGCTGCTGTTTGCCGTTGGCGCCGTTGGCATCATTATCGGCCAGCTGATCTCAAATCAGGTTATCGCCCGCGTCGGCGTGCTGCCCACCCTGCGGGGGGCGATGACGTTGCTCAGCCTGACGGCGCTTGCGATGTGGCTCGCAGCCCGCATCGGCGCGCCCTCGGTTGCCGTGTTCACGGCGCTGCTGTTTCTCTTCAACATGTTCTTTCTGGTCGTCTTCACCAACTGCGTGAGCCTCTTTCTCGATCCCCACCGCGACATCGCCGGCATGGCCTCGGCCCTGTTTGGGAGCATGACGCAGCTGGTCGGCAATTCGTCAGCGCTTCTGATCATGCCCTGGATTGAAGGCCGCATGAGCACCTGGACCAACGTCCATTTCGCCCTGATTGCCGCCATGCTTGCGCTGGTGTGGGCGTTCCAGCCTGCGCATCAATCGGTCACTCAGAGGGCGCCATGACGGACGAGGCGCGCACCCTCCCCGTCACGGTCATCGGCGGCTATCTCGGGGCCGGCAAGACGACACTGGTCAATCATCTGCTGCGCCATGCGAACGGCCGCCGCATCGCCGTCGCAGTGAACGAATTCGGCGCGCTGCCGATCGATCAGGATCTGATCGTTGGCGCCGAAGGCAATGTCCTGACGCTGGCCGGCGGCTGTATCTGCTGCACGTTCGGCAGCGATCTCGTGGCCGGTTTGATGGACCTTGCCGCGCGTGCCGGTACGATCGACCATATCCTCGTTGAGGCGAGCGGTGTCGCGCTTCCCGGTGCCATCGCTCAATCGCTGTCGCTCGTCGGTGGGCTGAGCCTCGACAGTATTGCGGTCGTTGCCGACGCCGAAACCGTGCGCGTGCGCGCAAGTGACGCCTACATTGCAGACACCATCACACGCCAACTGGCCGACGCGGATATTGTGCTGCTGAACAAGATCGATCTCGCGCCGGATTTCGCCAGCCTGCGGGACTGGCTCGTGCCGTTCGCGCCCAATGCCGACATGGTTCCCGTGACGCACGGCCAAGTCGCGCCGGAGATTGTGTTTGGCATCGGCAGCGCGTTCGATGCATCCGCGCCACGGTCCCTACACAACGCCCAGGGTCTCTACTCTGAAGCCTTCGACCTTTCGCACCCAGTCCATGCCGCAGTTCTTGCGACGGGCCTCGCCGCTCGCGACCTCGGTCTTGTGCGCGCCAAAGGCTTTGTACGGGACGCAGTGCGCGGTCCAACGCTTATCCAAGTGGTCGCACGGCGCCCTACGCTCTCGACGGCGCCGCCGACCGCGCCGGTCGGGCGCCTCGTGTGCATTGCGCACGGCCGCCCGATCGATCGCAGGGCCGTCGCGGCCATCATCAGCCGCGCGCGAGGCGCCCTCTGAGCTTCGCGATCTCGGCGCGGGCGGCTTCAATAGTTGCAGCGCCTGACTGTGATGCGGACGCCGGGCCGTAAATCTGAGTGCGCAGACCCGCGGCTTCGCTTTGGAGCTGGGCGAGGAGCAGATCTTTAGACGGGGCAGCGCTCGCCGCAACCCCAGTGCCGTAGATCTCGGCCGTTCGCTCATGATGCCGCTTCATCATCGGCCGCAAGATCAACATGGCCGAGATCGCCGCCAGGATGTCCATGCAGGCGACGATATAGAGCACCGTCGACCAGGTGCCGCTCCAGTCCTTGATGAGGCTGGCGACGGGCACCAACAGAGCCGCGAACCCCTTGGCCGTATAGAGTGTGCCGTAGATCGAGCCGATGTTCTTGGCACCGAAGGCATCGGCCGCCGTGGCGCTGAACAAGCTGTAGACCTCGCCCCAAGCGAGGAACACCAGGCCGGAGAGCAGGATGAACGCCCATGGCGTGGTGCCGAACTTGGCGAGCGCCAAGATGCCAAGGCCCTCGATGGTGAACGCGAGGAACATCGTCTTCTCGCGGCCGATCTTGTCGGAGATGAAGCCGAAGAACGGACGCGAAAAGCCGTTGAGGATGCGGTCGAGCAGCAAAGCGAAGTTCAAGGCATTGATGGCAAAGAACCCGAGGCTGACCTCCTGCTTCGACACACCGAAGCTGATAGCCATGGGCTTCAATTGAGCCGTCGCCATCAGTCCACCCGTGACGGTCAGAATGAACATTGCGAACATGACGTAGAAGACCGGCGTGCGCGCCGCCTGGGGCAGAGTGTAGTCGTAACGTGTCTGCTGCAAAGACGAGGAGGCCTGCGGCAAGACTTGGCCAGGTGCGGGCGCTTTGACCCCAAGGGCTGCGACCAGAATGACGGCCCCTTGCAGGATGCCAAACCAGAAGAAGGCAGCCTGGAACCCACTCGATTCGATCATGCGCGAGATCGGGATGATCGTGGCAGCCGAACCAGCACCATAGGCGCCGGCAATCAGACCAACGGCGAGGCCGCGCCGATCCGGGAACCATTTGATCGCATTGTTGACGGACGTGGCATAGACGCAGCCGACGCCGATGCCGGCAACTGCGGCCGCGCCGTAGAACATCGTCAGCGTGGTGGCGTATGAGTACAGCACCCAGGCGAGGCCCGTGAGGAAGCCCCCGAACAACACGATGCGGCGGGGGCCGTACTTGTCGATGAGGTAGCCCTCGATCGGCGTCAGCCACGTCTGCAACAGCACGAACACCGTGAAGATCACCTGCACCGAGGCTTCGGACCACTTGAAGGTCTTCTGGATCTCCGGGACGAACAGCGTCCAGGCGTATTGGATGTTGGCGGCGGCCACCATGCAGATCACGCCGAACGCGATCTGAAGCCAGCGACGATTGTCAACGCTTTGCGCGGTGTCCACGTGTCTCGTCTCCCCAATCGGCAGCCTGAAACGCTGCCATGCCTCTGTGGCCAGTTTATCCGGCTCTTTGGCGCTTCTCTGACCACATTTGCCCTCGCACGAAGCAACAGTGTCGCCACTGACGACCAAGGAAGCTGGAATACGGTATGCCAGAGATGGCAGAAGGCGCAATCGGTTCGTCGATGACCGCTTCGCAGGTGCGAGACTGAGCCCGTGCAAACGAAAAAGGCGGGCAACTGGGCCCGCCGTTCAATAGCGCACGATATCGGACATTACTCCACATCTTCCAGATCAATATCCAAAATGGCCATCTGGAACTGATAGCTACCCTTATCAGCAGTGATGATGGCGTAGCTTTCTTCGCCGACGAACACCTCGGCACTGTCCTTGAGCTTGCCGCGCGAGCGCACGGCCAGCGTCTTTGAGCCGAGCCGATCGCGCAGGAACGTTTGCAAACGCAGAAGCTCGGTCACATCGAGCTTTTGCGGCGGCTCCTTGATTTCCCAGCTCAGCTGGTACGAGCGATCGCCGTCCTCATCGTCGACCACGATCGAGGCGAGAGGACGTTCGCCAACGAACATGTCGGCCTGATCCTTCTTCTGCGGACGTGGGCGTACCGCAATGGCGCGGTTGCCATAGACCTTGCGCAGATACGATTGCAGTTTGGATAGCTCAGTCGGGGTCATGGCAAAACTCGCAGACAGGATGTGCGTTTCAGGCGATCTAAGCGACCGGACGCGGGAGATCAATCCACGCTGATTGCGGCAGGATTTCGAGGTCCGGAGATTGCGTGGTGCTTCGGCAACATGTCCGCGAAGCGCGCTATTCACAATCACCATCCACTTGACGTTCATGCGTGGCGGCTACATGCACGTTCGAGCTAACGCGGTTTGCTTGTAAAACGCGTTGGCCTATCTAGGGACCCCTGTGGGGGTCCTTTTTATTGGTTGGGCTGGACAAATGACGAACTTCGCAATTTTGTGGATGCCGGAGCGGGCCCAGATCAAACAATATATGCAACTGCATTCTGGAGGGATCCCAAACGAATACGATCGCGTGTTGATGCCGACCTGCCGCACAGCTTTGAAGCGTGATTTACAGCAATCGGAGAAGCAGTTGATGCGGCAACTCTTCCGCAAAAGGATGGATGGCGCCTAGAACCCAGATGACCACCCGCCCCACGCCACGTAGTCGGGGTTGCGGAAGCGGTCGGCGGATTTGCCGTAGCGCAGGATCTCGCCGTCAAAGGTGGTGACTTTACCGCCAGCGGCTGCCAGCACGGCTTGTCCAGCGGCCGTGTCCCACTCGTTGGTTCGCCCGGCGCGCGGATACAAATCCGCTTCGCCGGCTGCGACCAGACAGAATTTCAGCGACGATCCTGCCGAGCGACGCTCGGCGACTTTGAAACGGGACAGGAACGCTTCCGTCTCCGGCGTCATGTGCGAACGGCTGGCCATGACGACGACGCGCTCTGGATCCGCACGACGCACTTGAATGGGCCGCGCGCTGATAGACGTGAGCGTTGCCGTTGCATCATCAGGCGCAACTTTGGCCCGCACAGCTGTATTGGGCCCGGTGGTCAAAAATAGGTCGTGGGTCACAGGCGCGTAGACCAAACCGAACACGGGGGTCGTGCCCTGGACCAGCGCAATGTTGACCGTGAACTCGCCGCGGCCGGCGATGAACTCGCGCGTGCCGTCGAGCGGGTCGACGAGAAAGAACGTGTTGCCGATGTCAGGCATCTGGCCGGCGGCCATGGCCTCCTCGGCGATCACGGGCACGCCAGGGGCCAACTGTGCCAAGGCGGCCAGTATCAGCGCCTCGCTCTCCTGGTCGGCAACGGTCACCGGCGTCGTGTCGGCCTTGGTTTGAACCAAAGCGCCAGCACGAAAATAGCCCATCTGGACGCGCCCCGCAGCGAGGGCCACCGGCAGCAATGCATCAGCAAGCCAGGACGGGGACAGCGGATCTTGAGGACTCGACATTCCGTTCTCATCCTTTTGTGCGAAACGACATGCCATTCACCGCGTGACTCAAAAAGCATACTGCCGCCTTAACCATACGGCAATGAACGCCTGCAATGGATTGGGTGTTGGCAGCAAGGCCGCGAAGCAGGTAGGTCTTATACATCTGCTTCCGACGCGCTGCTGCCCACAGCCGACGGCGAGAGGCACGAACCTACCGCCACCCGATATCGCCAGCCCCGCACGCGCGTTCGCCGCCGCACGTGTTCGGATACCTTTGGACAGCTCCTCCATGACCCTTCGCGTTCAGCCGTCCGATCTTGAGATCGCCTCCCTGATCTCCTCGAAAATCTGCCACGACGCGATCAACCCTGTGAGCGCCATCAGTCATGGCTTGCAGATGCTCGACGACGGCGACGCCGAGAACCAGAAGTTCGCCATGGACATGATCCGCAACGTCACGGCGCAGGCCTCGGCCCGCATCGAGTTCGCGCGGGTGGCCTTCGGCGCATCGGGCCCGCAGACGGTGCCGATCGACCTCGGCAAGGCGCGCGATGTGGTGGAGCGCTATGTGTCGCCGGCAGATGCGAACGGGCGGCGCAAGCATAAGCTGGCGTGGAACATTCCAGCGATCATGATCGAGAAGGACAAGGGCAAGTTGCTGCTGAACATGATCGCGGCGGCGATCTCGGCGCTCCCACGTGGTGGAGACATCCAGGCGACCATGACGGGCACGGCAGCGCAGCCGCAGTTCGTGGTGCGCTGCACAGGTACGGGCGCCAAGATTCCCGACGCGCTGGCAAAAGTGCTCGCCTGCGCCGATGGCGAACTCGATGCCATGAATATCCAATACTATTACATGCAACGCCTGACACAGGGCGCAGGCATGACACTCGATGCGGTGCGCGATGGCGCCGACGTGATCCTGGCTGCGCGGATGGCCGCCTGATCAGACCCGAGCCAGATCCGCGCGCGGGGCGCGTGACAAGTTCGGCCCAATGCTGTCTTTGGTGAGACGGTTCGGGCGGTCCCCATGCAACTTTTCGACAGTGCGTCTCTCAACGTTCGCGGGGCCTTGGTCCTGCGCGGCGGCGGCTTTAAGCGCTTGCGCCTCGGCGTTCGCTTCGGGCTGATTGATCTGGGTGCGGACGGTCTGTGTCTTGTCGACACCGGATATGGCCCTGCCGTGACGACCGGCGACCAGCGCAGCCGCAACGTCCGCCTGCACAACGCTCTGCTGTCTCCGAAGTTGCGCGACGATGGCCAGCCGGCAGCCGTGCTGGCGCGACTTGGCAAAACGCCAGCCGATGTGCGCACCATCGTGCTCACGCACTTCCATCCCGACCACGTCGCCAATCTCAGCCAGTTCCCGAACGCGCGCATCGTTGCTTCGGGCGTAGCGGCAAAGGCGATCGCCGAGATGGGTGCCTTGCGGCGGACGCGGCATGGGGTGCTGTCGGAGTTGCTACCGCCAGATCTATCGAGCCGCATGGCGCCGATCGAGGATTGTCCGCTGAAGCCGACCTGGACACGGCTCAATCTCGGCCACGATATCTTTGGCGACGGCTCCTATTTGGCGATCCCGCTGCCCGGTCATGCGCTCGGCCATTTCGGCCTGTTCTGGCGCGAAGCGCACGGGCCCGTTTGCTACGGCGCCGACGTCACATGGACGCTCGAAGCGCTCAAAGAGAACCGCGCGGCTCGCCTGTCCAAGCTCGTCGTCTTCGCCAGCCGCAAGGCTGGCCGCGAAAGCGAAAACCTGCTGCGCGCCTTCATTGCCGAAGGCGGCGAGGTACGGCTGTGTCATGAGGTCGTACGTGACTGATGCTTCGGGCGCGCCCGAAACGTCGCACGCTGTGAGCCGCTATGGGCGTGGGACCAACCCGGAGCCACCACATGCGCCTCACCGTTTTCATCCGCTATCAGCTCGATCCCTTCAAGGTCGATCAGTTCGAGGCCTATGCCCGTCGATGGCTCGATATCATTCCGAAATGCGGCGGGGATCTGCTCGGCTATTGGATGCCGCATGAGGGCACGAACACCGTCGCGTTCGGGCTTGTCACGTTCGAGAGCATGGCAGCCTACGAGGCCTACCGCACACGGCTGAAGGCGGATGCCGAAGGTAAAGCGAACTTCGAGTTCGCGCAGGCCGGCAGGTTCATCGTCGCGGAGGAGCGCACGTTCCTGCGGGGCGTCACACCGGCTGCCGATTGATCCCCACTGCCTCCCGTCTACCGCCCCCAGTCTTGAACGCCCCGCCGAGCAAAAATGATGCTGTGCTTGCCCGCTCGGCGACGTGATGGGCCATAGCCGGTCGCAGCCGCCGAGGGGCGCGCCGCGCAAATACCCTCTCCCCGTTCTTCACGGGGAGAGGGTTAGGGTGAGGGGCGGCATCCGCACCGGCGGAGATTGATCAGCTGGCAAATTGTTGATTTTGTGCCTGTTGTTCGATCGCGACCGAGCAAGCAGCCGCCCCTCTCCCCGGCCCTCTCCCCTCAGAAGTGAGGGGAGAGGGAGCCGCGATTATTCTGCACGCATCGTGTCTGCAACGGGTCAATCACGTCGATCGACAACAGAGCACCAAACGTCGGGGCGTTCGCCACGTTTGCCAGCCGCGTTGGTCACGGCTGGCTCCTGGTAGAGAACGCGCTACCCCGCCAAAGCCGCGCCCGGCAACGGCAGGCCGAGGCGGGCGCGGCTCGCCTATCCAAGCTCGTCGTCTTCGCCAGCCGCAAGGCTGGCCACGAAAGCGAAAACCTGCTGCGCGCCTTCATCGCAGAAGGCGGCGAAGCGCGGCTGTGTCATGAGATTGTCCACGACACCCCATCGAGCTGAAGCACTGGATTGCGATTGCGAGGCCGTGATCAAGCCTCAAAGCCCTCGAAGATGGGGGCATCGGCCCATTTGGCTGCAACCTTGCGATCGGCAGCAGAGCGCACAGTCCAAGTGAACAGTGGCAAGCCCTGCACCTCGCGCAGATAGCGGGTGACCGGCGTCGGCAAGGCCTTCACGTGGTAGGCAAAAAACGACGGCTGTGCGGCGGCGGACTCCAGCAGATCCGTCAATCGCGCACCGCGCTCGGCGCCGAGCGTGTCGAGCCGCCACCCTTCGCCCTCGTAGCGACCGGCGACGATCCCGCGCGGGACTTTGGGCGCGAGCGTGGCGAGAGCCGCCATCACCTTCGGATCAAATGACATCAACGCCAACGGCCCCTTGTAGCGCTTGGCATGCTTCGCGATGGCCTCGATAAAGCCCTCTTTCGGCTTCTTCCAGTCGCTCTTGACCTCGACCAGCAGAGGTCCGCGACCGGCCGCCAGATCGAGGAAATCCGCAAACGTGATCATGTGCTCGTCCTGACCTTTGTAGGTCAGCGCTTGCAGCGCCTTCACGCTCATGCGGGCCAGACGACCCTTGCCATCCATCAGGCGATCAACGGTGTCGTCGTGGAACACCATGGGCGTGCCGTCTTCGGCAGGCTGCAGATCGCACTCAAGGCCATAGCCGCGCGATAGCCCAAGGGCGAATGCGGGCGCGGTGTTCTCGATGCGGCCTTTTTTGATGTCATGCAGACCGCGATGGGCGATCGGCTTTATGAAGGCTGTGCGGTCGAGCATGGGTTGGGTCCGGGGGGCGAGAGCCGTCCGCTATACCAGCCAACGCATGCATCGTGAAATGCGGCCTTCGGACAGCACTACCACTGCAACGCCGACATGGCGGCGACCGGCGAGAAGTCGTGCGGCGCAAACAGACGGGCCACGGCGTCGCCCGAGAACGGCTCGCTCAGGTGAATGGGGCTCGAAATGTACAAGGCGTCGATGCCGGCGTTTGCCGCGCCGCGAATGTCCGTGTTGACGCCATCGCCGATCGCGAGAATGCGGGCGGGCACAATCTCGTGAGCTGTCAGCGCGGCGAGGCGGGCGCGCGCTTCGCCGTAGACAACGGCGTGCGGCTTGCCGGCATACAGCACGTCGCCACCGAGTTGCTCATAGATGGCAGCCAAAGCACCTGCGCCCGGTCGGACGATGTCGCCGGCCTGCGCCGCGAGATCGGGGTTGGCACAGATCATGGGCAGGTTGCGCTCGGCCATGCGCTGGAGCTGCGGTCGATACGTCTCAGGAAGGTCTTCGCTGCCTGTCTCGTAGAGCCCGCTGCACAGCACCATGGCGGCTTCTGCTTCGGCCACGAAGGGATTGGCGAGCCCCTCGATCAGCACGCGATGACGTTCGGGCCCAAGCAGAAACAGCGGCACAGGGTCCATGCGCGAGAGCAGTGTGCGCGTGACATCGCCCGAGGTCAGGATGCTGTCATAGCTTGCGTCCGTGATGCCCATGCCGGCAAGTTGAGCCGCGACGGCGTGCGCGGGGCGCGGCGCATTCGACAGCAGGATCACCCGACCACCGTGTCGACGAAACGCCGCGCAGGCGTCGGCGGCAGCGCGATAGGCGCGCTCGCCGTTGTGCAGCACGCCCCAGATGTCACACAGCCACGCGTCGTAGCGCGAAGCGTGGGCGGACATGGCAGGCCAAAGCAAGGTCATGGGATGCGTTCGGATCTGTCGTCGCGCCCCATGCGCGGCTCAGCACCTTTGAGGGCACAATCGTCGCTTGGCCAGTGGAACGCAAGTCGTACGAGCTACTCAATCCGCTCGCCGACATACACACCCCACAAGCGGGACTGTTCGAGCCATCCCTTGACCTCGCCGATCATCACCCGGCACCAGCGGCCGTCACAGCCGACGATGACGGCCTGCAGGCCGGGCTCGAGTTCGGCTGCTGCTCGCGCCGTTTCTCGGCCATCGGCGCGCAGCACGACGGGGCTCGCTGATGCCGGCGCGCCGACGACGATGCCCGTGCGTCGGCCTGACAGGTGCAGTGTCGAGACCCAGCCGACGGCCCCGTCATTGTCGCGCACCTCGGTGAAGGCGCCACTCTCGCGCAGCACTTCGACGGGCCAGCCGAGGCGATGGAATGTCCAGAGAACTTGCGCGTCCGTTGCCGGGGCCTGACGCACCAGCACCCGATCGGTCTTGAGGCTGGCAAAGCGCGGCGTTGATTGCGATTGCGCCATCGATGGCGGCGCAACCGCGCAAACAGCGAGCACGGCCGCGGCCGCAAGGGACCGCCGCACGTTCGAACAGGCCGTTCGCCCGGATTGCCGCATACGCCCTTCAAAGCACGATTTGCCCTGTGGATTCAATCTCCCCTGCGGCGTGGGAGATGTACCACAGCACCGTATGATCTGTCACAACGCGGGCGCACTCGACATGAGAGCGCCACAATCGGGCTGGCGTCCAGGTCGCCAACCAGCAAGCGAGGCCCACGTGAGCCAAGGTCAGTTACAAACGGCGGACGCACAAAAGCGCGCTGCGGCGGCGCGTGCCCTCGGCTACGTCGAGGATGGCATGATGCTTGGCCTCGGCACGGGGTCAACGGCGGCCCATCTTGTCGATCTGCTGGGCGAGAAGGTCGCGGCTGGTCTCAACGTGCGCTGTGTGCCGACGTCTGAGGCGACGGCCGCCCACGCGCGCCGTCTCGGCATCGCGCTGACGAGCCTGGACGAGGTGCCGTTCCTCGATCTGACCATCGATGGCGCCGACGAGATCGATCAGCACCTGCGGCTGATCAAGGGCGCTGGCGGGGCGCTGCTGCGCGAAAAGATCGTGGCGACCGCATCCGAGCGGATGATCGTCATTGCAGACATCAGCAAAAAGGTCGGCATGCTCGGTAAGTTCCCGTTGTCAATCGAAGTCGTACCCTTCGGGCTCATGGCCACGCGCCTCCTGGTCGAGGACTATGCCAGCGAGGCCGGCTGTCGCGGCGAGATCACGGTACGCAAAATCGAGGATGGCACAGCGTTCAAAACCGACAGCGGCAATCTCATCCTCGATTGCGCGTTCGGCAAAATCGAAGACGCCGATGCCCTCGACGCGATGCTCAAGCTGGTGCCGGGCGTGGTGGAGAACGGACTGTTTCTTGATATTGCCTGGAAAGCTATCATAGCCGGGCCAAGTGGTATCGAAGAGCTGGATGCTGAAATCGCCGACTGACACCACCCCGTCAATCAACAGATGACGTCACGACTGCCGGTACGCCGCGGTCCATTGGAGAGACGCTATGCTGAAAGCCATGATGCTCAAAAGCATGATCAACGCGGCCGCCAGCCTTGGCCTCGGTATCGCGGTTCTCGTGTCGCCCATCGGCCCGCGTGTCGCCGAGGCGCAGCAGGCTGCTGCTCCGAGCCCGGTGTCGCTTGCCGCAGCAAAAGAGCTGCTGTCGGCGTTGGGCAGCGACAAACAGCTCGAAGCCATGATCCCGATGATGATGCAGAACATGCGTCAGCTGATCCTGCAGCAAAAGCCTGGCGCTCAAAAGGAACTGGATGAGGCCTTCAAGGTGCTGGAGGCCAAGTTCAGCGCGCGACGGTCAGAGCTGATCGACGAAGTGGCGGTGGCGTATGCCGGCATGGTGCCCGTCGAAGACATGAAGGCGATGACGGCATTCTTTGCCTCGCCCGCCGGAAAACGTTTCGTCGCACTGCAGCCAGACTTGATGCGCATGTCGATGGCGGTTGGCCAGCGCTGGGGCGAAAAGCTCGGACGCGAAGTCGAGATCGAGTTGCGTCAGGAACTGAAGAAGCGCGGTGTCGATCTATGACGGGTCGGTTGACGAGAACAGTGGCCTTGGCGGTCGTGCTCGCGTTCCATGCGATGCCGGTCCTCTGTTCGACTGGCGCGCGCGCGCAGGTGGAAGCGCCGGCCGTATCGGCCGCCTACGACACCGTGGGACGGTGGCTGTTCGAACTCTACTTGAACCAGTCGATCCGTCTGACGGTCGCCAACATGGCGCAGGCGCGTCCTGACGCAACGGCCGTGCTCGCCCCGCAGATGCCAGCGATCGCCAAGGTTCTCGACCGCCATCGTGAAGACTTTACGCGGGCCATGCGCGATCCCTTGCGCGCGCATTTTGGTCCCGGCGAGGTCACGGCTTTTGCGGTCCGCCTCGCCAAACCACCGCTCGACCTTGACGAGGCCACGCGCACGCGACTGATCGCTGTTGACGCCGACTTCCGCCGCGATGGGCAAAAGGCCATCCGCGCCATCACATACGATCTCGGCACTATCGTTGCCGAGGCCCTGGCGGCCGTGCCGCCGACCCGGCAGAACTGAAGCGTGCGGACATGCATCGATGCTCGAGGCGAGGCTTGCGGCGTCTTCCGCTCGCCGATGACGACCGTCCGTGGCGTGGCTGAGGTTTAGTTGGCGGCTTGACCCTGAGCAGATATCGGATGTGCAGAAAAAACGCGGCTCCCTCTCCCCTCACTTCTGAGGGGAGAGGGTCGGGGTGAG
>JANMGQ010000224.1:0-2362 GCA_031374735.1 Hyphomicrobiaceae bacterium
CTTTGTCGGACAGCGCCAATACCTGCGTGAACAATTTGGCGAAGCGCTTGTCGTGGGTGCCGACGGCACCGGTGATCGCGATGCCGTGCTGCGGATCACGCGCCTTGAGGCCAATCAGCAACCACGCGTCCTTCTGCGCGAATGCAAGTGCTTTTGGCGCTTCCATTGTCTCGAGTGTCGCCACGATCTGCGGCGTGATCTGCTGGTCGATCTGCGGATGGGCCTGGAGGTTCGCCGTGACGCCAGCGAGCAACTGCGTCAGCAGCACGCGCACGGCCATTTTGGGCTTGCCGAGCAACGCCGCACGGACAAGCGCGAGCCTGACGTTGTCGACATAGTTGGCGAGCGGCAACGTCAACTCGGGTCGCTTGGCCTCGGGTTCGGCGGGCACCAGCTCGCTGATCGTTGCGGCGTCGCTTTCAGATGCAGCAGCCGCTGCGTTACCGCGAGCGGAAGCACTCGCCTGCGCATGCGTGCCGCGGCCCTCGTGGAATGTCACGGCGCCGTTCTGTTCGACAACGATGTGCACCTCGCCGCCGCGCGCCTTGGTCAAGGACGTGTAGTCCCACGGGCGATAGACCTTTCCGGGCTCGAACAACGTGACCTGTTTCCAGCCATTGGCGAGATAGGTGTCGCGCTTCGCCGCGATGGCTGCGTTCTGGTGTTTCCAGAACAGATCGACGTCCATGAACAATCCGGTGTCAGCGGCCCCGAACAGGTCGTTGCGGACCTCGCCGGGATAGCCGTCGAGCGGAAACAGCGCGACCGCAGTGATGACCTCGGCATTGCTGCCCTGGATCCAGGCCTTCAAGCGGTGGCTCTGCGGCGCGGTGCCCTCTGCCACGAGCGACGCGAACTTCTTCTGCGCGGCATGTGAGGCGAGCGTAAGGGCCGCAAGGTCGGAGTCGTCGATCTGCTCGGTTCGGTAGAGCTTGTGGATCGCCGGCGACAACTTGCCCAGCGCGAGGCGGCGCTTGACGGTCAGGGCATCGAGCCGAAGCGTGGTCGCGATTTCGGCCTCGCTCGCGCCGGTCTTCAGCATGTCGGCGATGGCCTTATACTGGTCGATCGGGTCCATGGCCTTGCGGACGGTGTTTTCTTCGAGTGAGGCGGCGATCGCTGCGGCATCGCTCATGTCGTCGGGCAGGCGGACGCAAGGAATTTCGGTCGTGGAAGCATTGCCATTTGCGAGCGATTGCAGCGCCCGCAGGCGGCGCCCACCCGCGAAGATGTCGTATCCGTCTTGGCCGCCACCCATCGCCTTGCGGGCAACGAGCGGCTGCAAGAGGCCGATGGCCTCGATGCTGGCAGCGAGATCTTCGACGTCCTTGGCGTCGTACTTGCGGGCGTTGAGAGGGCTGACGCGAAGCGCGGTCAGCGGCAGGGTGACGTGATCGAACGTGGTGATGACTGCGGCCATGGGCTTGGTTCCGTTTGTGAACGTTGAAGTGTCGAGCAGGCGCAGGCTTGCAAGCGCCGGCCATGGGCCGGTCGCGGGCATCTCCATCGGTGGGGTTGGAAGATCGGAAGATTTGCAGGCGTGGAATGACTTTGCCGACCAGGCAGGCCATGCAGGGTCATCATCGTTTAGATGGCGGTGCGCCTCCGACGCTCCGTGTGGCGGCGAGGCGGTGTGTTGGTTGCGGTCCGAACTGACTGGTCGTCGATGTCCCGCTCAAGGTCGGCGACGTTGCCGGCTCATGCAGCGATATCGAGTTCACCGTCATCGGCATCCTCGGCAGGCCGCTGAAGGCAAACAGGTAGTCAGTCGCGCGCGCCGCCTCGGCCGCGCATTTGAAGATGGCGCGCGGGTCTGCGCGCATCATGGTCATGTAATGTGCAATGTACTGCGCATGATCGATGCGCGGTTCGCTCGATAGGCCGAGACGTGCACAGATGAAACTCGCGGAAATTTCGGCTATCACCTCCTCGGCCGCGTGCTCATGCGAGCCGAACTTGTTGCGCAGCTGACGGTTCAAGCGGCTTGAATGGCCAGAATAATGCGCTGCCTCATGGGCCAAGGTCGCCATGTACCCTTCGGCACGCGGCATGGTCGGCGTGTCGTGGAACAGCGACGTTGGTGGCATAGTGATGCTGTCGGTCGCGGTCGAATAGAATGCGCGTGTGCCCTCATGTTTGATGTCGGCGCCGATGCTGTCGATGAACTTCTGGAACCTTTCGGTGACGGTCAGTGGGTCGTAGTCGGGCAGAGTGACAGCGCCGTCACAGCCGTCGACTTGCGCCGCATTAAAAACGAGCGAGGTGCGCGCAACACGGCGTTTGCCGTCATCGCCTTCGCCGGTCGGGTCCACGTCGTATTGACGATAGAAGATGATCGGCGTGGCGCGTTCGCCTTTGCGCA
>JANMGQ010000233.1:0-1611 GCA_031374735.1 Hyphomicrobiaceae bacterium
GTGTTCGCGCCGCTGGCGATCATGGTTCACATGCTGGGTGCGAACAACGCACTGACGGCGACGGCAGCCTCCATTTTCTTCATGAGCCGCCTTGCCCACGCCGTGATCTACACCTTTGGAATTCCACTGTTACGTACCATCGCATTTGCCATAGGTTTTGGGGCGCAGATGGTGATGGCCCTGCGTCTCTTCGGCTGGATATAAGTCGAAGCTGCGTGACGCCATGATGTTGTTGTTTTACGGCCTCTCGGGTTCGCAGTTCCGGTTGTTGGCGTCCGGGGCTGGCGCGGCAGCCACCAAACCCTTGGCACGGCGCCGAGCGCAAGAACTCCATAGACCCATGAAGGGACGGTAGGCAGTGAAGGCTCCAGACGTGAACGACCTGGCTCGCACGGATGACTTGTTGAGCAGTTCCCTGCGCTCCCTTCATGTCAGCGGAACGCTATTGCTGCGCGAAGTCTATTCATCTCCATGGGCCGTGACGATTCCATCATCGCAAGCGTTAAGGCCGATGGTCAAGGCCAACGCGGGGACGCGCGTCGTCGCCTTCCACCTGGTCGAGTTTGGTCATTGTGAAGTGCAGACGGCATCAGGCGCAAAGGAGTTGCTTCGAGCCGGCGAAATGGTGATCTGCTTCGGCGGGGAAGCGCACCGAATCTGTGAAGGCGATCCCGCCAACGTTCAAGCCGTTGAGGCATTGCTCGGTGGTAAGCCGAATGCACAACATCCCGATGCGACTGGTCGGCCAGCGGCGGCTTCGCTGATTTGCGGCGTATTTCTGCTTCAGCACAGCGCGCTGAATCCCTTGCTTGCAGCATTGCCGGCAGTCATGCGGGCAAGCCTGTCGCGCCCGGGTGAGTTGAGCAGCCTGTCAGGCATCGCGCGTTTGATGGTGGAGGAAATGGGCAAAGGGTTTCTTGGCGGAGGCTACGTGGTCGAGCGCCTGCTGGAGGTGCTGTGCGCTCAAGCGGTCCGCGCTTACTTGGAAACGGCACCGCGCCAGGCGGCCGGATGGGTTCGCGCGATTCAGGACCCCGTCGTGGGTCGCGCCATGGCCGCGATTCATGCAGAACCCGGCACCGGTTGGTCGGTGCAGCGCTTAGCGCAGCAGGTGGCGATGTCGCCTTCCCGCTTTGCAGCCCGCTTTGTGCAGGCGCTTGGGGACAGTCCGATGTCCTACCTCGCCAAACTTCGGATGAGTATTGCCTGCAAGATGTTGGCTACGTCTCAAATCACTATCGAACAAATTGCAGCCGACGTCGGCTATGAAAGCGCTGCGGCATTCAATCGAGCATTCAGAAGTCACTTGGGACGCCCGCCTGGGGCATGGCGTACAGGTGTAGCTGCTGCATGAGTGTTGGCGCCAGGTGGTCAATATTCAACCTGTGCCCGCAAATCGGCTTGCTATTCCCGCGCGCCATCCCCGAAACCGACGAACACCGCGGCCTCATCGACGGTCTTGCGCTCGGACACCACTGCATTGGCCGGGAAGCTTTCGTCCGGCCAGCCCAGCGCGATGCTTTTCATGATCACCTGATCGTCGGCGATGCCGGCGTGCTCGCGCACCACCGGCGATTGCATGATGCCCTGGCTGTTGATCACCGCGCCCAG
>JANMGQ010000003.1:0-1892 GCA_031374735.1 Hyphomicrobiaceae bacterium
CGATGGATCCGTTTGTTATTAGCTAGCAAGCCCCCAAATCCTGAACAGGAGACAACATGTTCGCTCAAATCGTATGCCCCGCTCTAGCGGGGCTCCTTGGTCTATCTGCGTCGATCCTCTCCAACGCCGTTCGTCCTGCCAAGGGCGCGCTTCCGGCACCTGTGTGCACGGACACCGTCACTTGCACAGGCACTTATTCCTCTACCGTCACCGTCGGTTCGGCGTCCGTGACGTTCAGCAATGTGCAACAGAACACTTCGAAGTGCAACTGCTACACCCCTGAGGGTGGATCCCAATGCCGTTAAGCCCCCCGACGCCCATTCGGCCCCCATCTTGGTCCGGGTTTGAACGAGCGTCTCGGACAAGATCGTCCAGGCCGTCGCCTGTCGCGAGTCCTGGCAACCCTCTCGAGTAGTCGAGGCAGGAATTGAACTGCACGATCAGGATCGTCGAGGCAGAGCCGGGTCAGGTAGTCCGCGAGCGCGAGCACCGCGCTCTTGACGGAGAGGTCATGGTAGGGCGCGTCGACATGCTTGGCTGCGGAAGCGAGCAGGAAGCGTGCGATGACGACGTAGATGGCCTGCGCGAGGATCTCTTGTCGCACGCCGAGAGCCGACTTGGCGTGGAACTGGCGCTGGTCGAAGTAGACGGACTTGTCGAGCTTGAAGAGTTCTTCGGCTTGCCAACGCAGCCGGTAGAGCTCGGCGATCTGGGCGTGCGTGACGTGTGCGCGGCGCAACGAGGTGAAGTAGAAGGACTCCTCGCCGTTCGGAGTCGTCAGCTTGATCGCACGAAGCTCGATGGGCTCGGCACCTTGCCGCGCGTCCTTGGCGGGCGGAATCATGACGCGATAGTCGTCACCGCCGCTGGCGCGGAAGTCATCGATCGCCTCGAACGAATGCGACGCCGGAAGTCGGATGAGGAAGTCGATGCCGCGGTCGAGCAGGATGCGCAGGATCTCGTGCGATGGGTATCCGCGATCCAGCACCAACACGTCGCCTGCCTGCAGCACATCGAGATGATCGAGCAACAGCTGGCGCTCACAGGAGCCGTAGCGGCCGACCACGACATCGTACGGAACCTGGGTCATCACGTTGACGAGCGCGCTCACAGTCGCCTGTGGGACGTGACCGCCTTCGGGTCGGCCGAAGCTGGCGTCGAGTTCGGGGCTCCGTTGCAAGTTGACCTTGCAGCCGTCGACGGCGAACACCCGGCGATCGTTCCAGCGCGAGGCGCCTCGAAACGCGGTATCCATCTTGCTCGCCGCTCCGTGCAGAACCCGCCGCAGCAGCTCGCTCCGCAACTTGCTGCGCGCCTGGCAGAAGGCCGACGCCGAGACCGGCTCTTCCGTCGGCAACGGCACGCCGTGCGTGGTGCACTCGTCCCAGAACGAATCCAGCAGGTGCCGGTAGCCCCGTCGGTTGGCGTCGCCCGCCATGAACAACAGCAGCACCACGAGCAAGTCCGGGGTCAGCTTGCCGCTGCGACTGAAGTCGCGTCGACTGCGAAGGCCAGGATCACTCGCGTCTGCGAGGATCGTTGAGATCAGATCGAAGATCTGACGGGACGTGCCACGGTTGGCACAAATTTTCAGCGTCCGGCGTGCCAGAGCGCATGAAAACCACCTCTTTGTTTGTTGATTGCACCCCTCCCGGGGCGCCAAGCGGCCATTCTAACAGATGCTGCGTGGCGCTCCCACTGCGTGCTTCGTGTTCATCGGCGACATTCGACGAAACACCGGGCCGAACTTCGCGCGCTCAGCGAACGTCTCGGACCTTAACGGCATTGCCCCCGTGGCAGGGTCCAGAAGAAGGCAATCGAGGATCAGCATGTCACTGAACTGGTTGCCGATGTCGAGGTCCACGATTCCGGGTGCCGAGCTGGGCAGGGGG
>JANMGQ010000076.1:0-8157 GCA_031374735.1 Hyphomicrobiaceae bacterium
CTGTCATGGCCGGCCTTGTGCCGGCCACCCATTCTGCAACGCACGGAGCTGGTCGCCATCATGTTGAAATGGCTCCGCACCCGAGTGACCGTCGCGCTCGTTTCGCGATGGGTGGCCGGGACAAGCCCGGCCATGACAGTGGGAGGGGAGGTCGTCAGTCAGAAATTTTGCTCGCCGGTATCAGACGTCCTTGTCGGCAGCTGGCGCCGAATGCTTGGCGAGTACCGTGGCGACAATCTCGTGCTCGGTGATCAGGCGATGCCGTACGTCGGGCGACAGCAGCGATATGTTCGTGCGGTTGCCAGGACCGAGATCATGATTGCGGCGGGCCGCATACTCGCGACCGGCACGCGGCACGAACGCGTCAAGCCGAGCATGCGCGGCCTGTCGAGTAGGGGGAAAGATCGTCGGCGTCATGGCGCAATCTCGTATCCAGCCCAATCAAACAGCCGGCCGGAGCTCGCCGGCGTCAGCTTTGCGATGACGTCGAGCAGGTGGGACGCAGATGTGTCGCTGGTGAAAAGGCGGCCATCCGCGACGTTGCTTTGAAACGGCTTCGACAGTGCCGTGTCTACGGTGCCTGGATGCAGACCGACACAGATCGCTTGCGGGCGTTTGCCTGCGAGTTCGATCGCGAGACAGCGGATGATCTGGTTCAGCGCGGCCTTGGACGCGCGATAGCTGTACCAGCCCCCGAGGCGGTTATCGCTGATGCTGCCGACGCGCGCGGACAGGACAGCGAACACGGCGCGTCTGTCACGCGGCAACAGCGGCAGCACATGTTTGGCAATGAGCGCAGGACCGATCGTGTTGATCTCGAAGCTGCGGCGCATGGCGTTCGGGTCGATGGCGCGCCATGTTTTTTCCGGGCGGATGCTTGCGGTGTCGTCGTGCAGCAGTCCGGTGGCGATGATCACGAGATCCACCTCGCCCAGTGACTGAGCCGTGGCAGCGATCGTGGCTTCGTCCAGCAGGTCGATTTGCTGAGTTGTGCATTTGGCGCAGGCTGGACTCTCAGGGGGACGCCGTTGCCAAACTGTGATGCGCGAAACGGCCGTGTCAGCCGCAAGCCGAGCGACCAGCGCACCCCCAACGCCCCCCGAGCCACCGACGATCAAAGCATGCACGGTTTTCGGCCTCTGCAGGTGTCCCAGCGGAACGTCTACGGTGGCTCTGCGGCGTTCGACGCTGTCGCGGTGAAAATGTCGCAAATGAACAATTGGACCTCCAAAAATGATGTTGGTCGGACCGACGTTTGCGAACGTATATTAAGCAAGAGCTACGAGGACCATGCAAGGAGGTCCATGCCAAAGTCGACCGCAGCCCCCCGCCCCAGCGTCGTCTGGTTCAAGCGCGATCTGCGCGTGGCCGATCACGCGCCGCTTATGGCCGCAATGGCCCTTGGAGCTGTTATCCCGCTGTATGTCGTCGAGCCGGAGCTGTGGGCGGAACCGGATGCGTCGCATCGCCAGTATGTGTTTGTGCGTGCCTGCGTCGCTGAGTTGGCCGAGGATCTTGCGGCGCTTGGTGCGCCGTTGATTGTGCGCATGGGCTCGGTGATTGACGCGTTGGAGGCTCTGCATCGGCAGTCCGTTTTCACGGACTTGTGGTCCCACGAAGAGACGGGCAACGCCTGGACTTTCGCCCGAGATCGGGCCGTTGGCGCGTGGTGTCGCGACCACGGTGTGACGTGGCATGAGATGCCACAGACGGGCGTCGTGCGACGATTGAAGTCACGTGATGGCTGGGCGAAGCGGTGGGATCGGCTGATGGCGAAACCGCTTCTACCCGCGCCCGCGCACGTTGCTACCGTCGAAGGGCTCGAAACGTGCGATATGCCGCGGCCCCGCGAGCTCGGCCTCGAACCGGATGGGTGCGTGGAGCCGCAGGCAGGTGGTCGACGGGCAGGGCTTGTGGACCTGGAGAGTTTTCTCGTCGAACGTGGCCGTGACTATCGGCGAGCCATGTCGAGCCCGCTCGACGGCGCAACGCAGTGCTCGCGGCTGTCGCCGCATCTGGCAGCCGGCGCGCTCTCGATGCGCGAGGTCGCGCAAGCTGCATGGCAGCGCCAGCGCGATCTCCGCGGCGATCGCAGCCCGCACGCGCAGGCTTGGCGGCAATCGCTGGTGTCGTTCTCCGGCCGTCTGCATTGGCACTGTCACTTCATGCAGAAGCTCGAGAGCGAACCCGTCATTGAAACGCGCGAGATGCATCCCTCCGCGCGCGGACTGCGGCCGCGCCCGGGAGATGCCGCACTGCTCGCCGTCTGGGCCAAGGGCGAGACGGGATATCCGTTCGTTGACGCCTGCATGCGCTCGCTCATTGCTACGGGCTGGTTGAATTTCCGCATGCGCGCCATGCTCGTCTCGTTTGCGAGCTACAATCTATGGCTCCCATGGCAGGAGACTGGCTTGCATCTTGCGCGCATGTTCACAGACTACGAGCCCGGCATTCATTGGCCGCAAATGCAGATGCAGTCCGGCGCAACAGGCATCAACACCATCCGCATCTACAATCCCGTGAAGCAGGGACACGACCAGGACCCGACCGGCGCGTTCACGCGACGTTGGGTGCCGGAACTCGCCGATGTGCCCGACGCGTTTCTGCAGGAGCCGTGGGCATGGCCGGACGCCGGCGCGGTCATTGGAAAAGTGTATCCGGCGCGTGTCGTCGATCTCGGGGCAAGCACGGCCACGGCGAAAGATCGCATCTACGGCGTGCGAAAGAGCCCGGCATTTTACAAGGCAGCAGATGCGATCCAAGCCAAGCACGGCAGCCGCAAGAGTGGCATGCCCATGACCGGCCAGCGCAAGGGCCGAAAACACAAAGCGAGCGACGCTCAGCTCGCTTTCGATCTCGACCCACCGGGCAACTCATGAGCCGCAACGACAGGAAGCGGTCGCGCGCCAAATCGCAATTGCCCGAAAAAATCTGCGCGGCGTGCAACAAGCCGTTCGCATGGCGCAAAAAGTGGGAACGCGACTGGGACAACGTGCGCTTCTGCTCGGAGCGTTGCAGACGGACGGGCAACAGCAAAACACCAACACAGCAGACCTCATGACAGCCAAGCGCACGTTGACCGACAAGACCCTGGTGCTCGTCCTCGGCGACCAGTTGAGCGTTTCGCTGTCATCATTGAAGGCAGTCGATCCCGCGCGCACGATCGTGCTCATGTGCGAGGTGCAGCAGGAGGCGACGTACGTTCGCCATCACAAGAAGAAAATCGCGTTTCTGTTTTCTGCCATGCGCCACTTTGCCGATGAATTGCGCGCCAATGGCTGGGCGGTCGACTATCGAAAACTTGATCAAACCAGCGCAACAGGCAGCTTCACGAGTGAAATCGAAGCCGGGATCGCGCGGCATAAGCCAACGCGGATCGCGGTCACATCACCGGGCGAATGGCGTGTGCTCGAGGCGATGCGCGGATGGTCCGAGAGGTTCGGCCTGCCGGTCGACATCCATGACGACGACCGTTTCATCTGCACCACGGCTGAGTTTGCGACCTGGGCCAAGGACCGCAAACAGTTGCGCATGGAATACTTCTATCGCGACATGCGCCGCAAAACGGGTCTGCTGATGGACGGGGACAAACCGATCGGCGGGCAATGGAATTTTGACCACGACAACCGCAAGCCAGCCAAGGCCGATCTGTTCATGCCACAGCCGCATCGCGTCACGCCCGACGCGATCACGACAGATGTGCTCGCGCTTGTCGCGCAGCAGTTCGACAATCACTTCGGCGACCTGACGCCGTTCTGGTTCGCCGTCACGCGCGCGGATGCAGAACAGGCGCTGGAGCATTTCATTGCAGCGGCGCTCGCGCGCTTTGGCGATTTTCAGGATGCGATGCTGGAGGGCGAGCCATTTCTGTATCACTCGCTGCTGGCAGCCTACATCAACGCGGGTCTGCTCGATCCGCTGCATGTCTGCCGCCGGGTCGAGGCCGCATACAAGGCTGGCAAGGTGCCACTCAACGCGGCCGAGGGCTACGTCCGCCAGATCATCGGCTGGCGCGAATATGTGCGCGGCATCTACTGGCTGAAGATGCCGGACTACGTGACCGAGAACTTTTTCGCGCACACGCGACCAGTGCCGGATTTCTATTGGACCGCCGAAACCGACATGGCGTGCCTGCGCGCGGCCATCACGCAGACGAAGACGGAAGCCTACGCGCACCACATCCAGCGCCTCATGGTGACGGGCAATTTCGCGTTGCTCGCTGGCGTGTCACCGCAAGCGCTGCACGAGTGGTACTTGATGGTCTACGCCGACGCCTATGAGTGGGTGGAGCTGCCAAACACGCTCGGTATGAGCCAATTCGGCGATGGCGGCCTGCTGGCGTCAAAACCTTATGTCGCTTCTGGCGCCTACATCAATCGCATGTCCAACCACTGCAAAGGCTGTCGCTACAAAGTCACCGAGCCGCATGGCGACGGTGCCTGCCCCTTCAACGCGCTCTATTGGCATTTCCTCAACCGCCACCGGAAAAAACTCGCAGGCAACCCCCGCATGGGCCAGATGTATCGCACCTGGGACAAGCTCTCCGATGAGCGGCGCTGCGCGACGCTGGCGAGCGCGGAGCGGTTTTTGAGCGGGCTGGAGGGTGGGCGATAGATAGACGGTTTCGATGGCATCGGATTCGATGGCATCGGAGCGGCTCGATCGGAGATGAGAACAAAACGCGTCGGGTAAGCAGAGGTAAGCGGTTGTGGCAAACGAAGGCAAAGGTCAAGCCTCACAAACCTTAGGCGTTCGCGGCGATGCCTTGGTGGCCCTTCGTGGTGCAAAACCTGAAAAATTGACGCTGGCGCGGGCGCGAATCACATCATCGTGTAAGTTGATGGACCGCTCTCTACAACAGTCTGCATCCACATCAGTCGCGGCGACGGCGGCTGCATTCGATCTGCTGCGCGACCATCTCGAAGCCGTTCTCGATCATTGTGCCGCAATAGAAGCAGCGTCGCTGCAGCTCGGTGCCTCCGTCGCATCCGGGGCAAATGGCCGTACCATCCTGCGGCAGAACCGAAGCGTCATAAGCTTCATCACCGACCTGCGGGCACGAGAGCTCGCGATCGCCCTGCGACTGACGCAGGCGGAAGTGGTGGTCGAGCGGGCGGTCTATCTGTCGCGCGCAGCCGCGCCGATTGCGGCGCTTGTAAAAGCTGGCGGAACGGTGCTTGTGGACGCCGGAACGCGGCTTGCGTCCGAGGCGCACGATAGCAGCCCGTTTGCCTATCTGGTCAGCCGTGGGCTCATTTTAAGCGATGCGACGTGTCTTCCGGACGAGGTCGCAAGCAGCGATCAGTTCATCGTGCTCGGTGTCATGGCACTGTGCGACGTTCGCGCGTTCTTGGACGCGGCCCTGGGCGCCATTACCCTTCAGGTAGGCTGAAGCCGAGCCTCTTCCTGCGCCGCGACTTGCTGGATCGCCGCAGACGTTGCGACCAAACTCCTCATCGACAGCAGCCTTTGGCCTCAATGCTACTTTTGCGTGCATTTCTTCGGACGATCGTCTATCTCTGCTTGCGCAATCAGAAGATATGTATTAAGTATATACTCTCTTAGATTGCATTGATCTTGTAAGACACGCAACGCGGCGCAGCGGCGCCATACGGGGGATTGCATGCGTAGCCACAGTGGCCTGACCGTTATCCATGGGGCGCATGGAGATCGCGGGCCCCCAATGCCGAACCGTGCGCAAATCCTGGAGTACGTGGCCGCTATGGCCGGAGAGTTGTCGACACTCGCCGACCGGGCGGGTGCCGAAACGCTGGCTGGGTTGCTCGATTTGTCCCGCCGCGAAGCCTGCCACGAGCAAGAGCGTTATGGTGCGGAGCCTTACCAGGCGCCGTGATGCATCTTGTGCTCTCGAACAGACAATCAGACCTTGAGGGACACGAGTTGTCCGCTGTGGCGCTCGACGCGTCCACTGAGGCTCAGCTCAAGAATGATCGCTTGCACGGTGCGCGCGGGCAAGCCCGTGGCCCGGACCACCATATCGAGCGGCACGGGCGCGGGCCCGAGCGCCGCGAGCACGGCACCTTGCTCGCTGTCGCTTGGCGGCAAGACGGGCGCAGGCGGCGGTTCTGGAGGTGCCCGTGCGAATGCGGTGCGGGCCTCGCGCACCGTTTGCTCCCAGTTCGGCCCCGGCCGCCAGATGGCGAGTTGCGGCGCAAGAACGCTGATAACGTCATCGGCGTCGGTCGCGAGCGTAGCACCCTCCTTGAGCAGGTGGTTGGTGCCTTCCGCGCGCGGATCGAGCGGGTGGCCTGGCACCGCGAACACCTCTCGACCTTGCTCGCCGGCGTAACGCGCCGTGATGAGGGTGCCTGACCGCCGAGCGGCTTCGATAACGAGCACGCCCATCGACATGCCCGATATGATGCGGTTGCGGCGCGGGAAGTCTTGTCCGCGCGGCTGGAAACCGGGTGGCATCTCGCTGACCACGACCCCGACCTCGCAGATCTGCTCGTAGAGGCGTGCATTGTCGGGGGGATAAATGACGTCGATTCCGCCAGCCACGACGGCCACCGTGCCGGTGTCGAGGCTCGCGTCGTGCGCCGCCGCATCAATGCCACGGGCGAGACCCGATACGATCACGTAGCCAGCCTTGGCGAGGCCCGACGCGAAACGGCGGGCAAGGGTCAGCCCTCCTGCCGACGCATCGCGGGAGCCGACGATGGCAACGGCCGGGCGCTGCAAGATCGCGAGATCGCCACGCGCATACAGCATCGGCGGCGGCTGCTCGACGTTGGCCAGCGCGTGTGGGTATCCTGGTTCGATGGTGAACAGTGGCGTCGCTTTGGCCCGGCTTGCCGCCTCAAGCTCCGCCTCTGCGCGCGCGACCGTGCAGATTTTCATGGTGCGGCCACGACCGCTGCGCGCGGTCAGTTCTGGCAACGCTTCAAGCGCAGCGGTTGCGCCACCGTAGAGATTGATCAGTTCGCGAAATGCGACCGGGCCGATGTTGTCGGAACGAATGAGACGGAGGCAGGCCAGACGCTGCGCATCGTCGAGCGCCGCTTGAGGCAGTGGAGCCGGCGTAATGCGCGCCGGGTCGTACTCGGACTGGGGATCTCCCCCGAGCGCCTCGTCCGCCACATTAGCCTTTTTTGGCACCGATCTTCGGTTCCTCACCCGCAACCAGACGTTTTATGTTGGCCTCGTGCTTGTAAAAGATCAAGCCCACCATCAAAGCGAGCAAGATGCCGACGAAGTGCTCGCCCACCAGGACGGGATACACCGCAGCGAGGACACTCGCGACCAAAGCTGCCAGGGAGGAGTAGCGGAAGAAAGCGGCAATCACGAGCCAAGCCAGACAGAAGAACAGCGCCGACGGCCAGAAAAAGCCGAGGGCTGCACCGATAAAGGTCGCAACTCCCTTGCCGCCCTTGAAGCCGAGCCAGACCGGGTAGATGTGGCCGATGAAGGCTGACACACCGGCCAGCGCCGAGATGACAAAGATACGATACGCGTCAATGTAGTTCGCCGGTATCGACGACGCGGGCGTGTTCACCCCCGCAACATAGGCATAATTCACGCCCCACAGCTTGCGCAGCACCCACTGCACAACCAACACCGCGACGGTCGCTTTCAAGGCATCAAGCAGGAGTGTTGCCGCCGCCAACCCCTTGTTTCCGGTCCGCAGCACATTGGTGGCGCCGATGTTGCCCGAGCCGATCTTGCGCACGTCGCCGAGGCCCGCCGCTTTGGTGAGCAAGAGACCGAAAGGAACCGAGCCAAGCAGATAGCCGAAGGCGATCGCGGCCAGCGCCGGCCAGGAGAAAAGGATGTCCGTCACACGCGTCCCCGCTTCGTCGTTGTCGCAAACGAACTAAACAGACTTTTGCCATTTCGCCAACGCTCGCCACGCAGGGTAAGGTCTGGGCGGGTATCATGCCAGCGGCCAAAATACTGACGGATGCTCTCCCCACAAACAGGGCGTGTGCGAAGCACGCGATGTATAGACCGCTTCGCGGACAGATCCGGAATGACGTGGAAAATTTGTTATGTTATACCAGCGGTCAGAATTTTCGACTGACGATCTGTCCCTCTCACTGTCATGGCCGGGCTTGTCCCGGCCACCCATCGCGCACAGAGCACGGCGGTATCCGGAGTGTTGAGCCGTCTCAACGTAATGGCAACCAGCTCCGTGCG
>JANMGQ010000104.1:0-14110 GCA_031374735.1 Hyphomicrobiaceae bacterium
GAGCTTCGAAATAGACAAGTCGATCAACCCAGTAGGTTTTTGTAAAGCCCTCGATCAAGCGATCGCGATGTTGCCCGGCACGCACGACGAGGTCACTCGACATGCCGATATAGATGACGCCGCGTGGCGCGCTCGCCGTCAGGTAGACATGAAACTGTTTGCCGATAAAGTCTGTCATCGCGTGAGCGTAGCACACCATTTCGACCGGGGTAGATCCCGGATATTTGTCGTGCGACGGGCACGCCAAATTCCGGGACACCGACGTTGGGAGTGAATGTCTCCTAAGGATCAAAAACCTGCCTAAGCCCGCGACCTCGCCTCCACAACGCGAAACGTCGTCCGGATGCGCCGCACGGTGCCCGTTTTCGCGCGCATGACAACCGTTTCCGTCTCCGCCTGCCCAGCGCGGAAGTGCACGCCTTGCAGCAGCGAGCCATCCGTCACGCCGGTGGCCGAGAAGATGCAATCGTCCGAGGCCATATCGGGGATCGTGAACTTGCGGCGGATATCGGTGATCCCCATTTTGCGCGCGCGCTCGACCTGCGCTTCGCCGTCCGCGCCGGCGTCTGGCATGAGGCGCCCCTGCATCTGGCCGCCGATACACCGCAACGCCGCGGCCGCCAGCACGCCCTCAGGAGCGCCGCCGCTGCCCAGGTACATATCGATGCCGGTCTGCGCAGGATCGGTGCACCAGATCACACCCGCAATATCGCCGTCGCGGATGAGGCGGACCGAGGCGCCAACCTCGCGGATCGACTTGAGCAGCTTCTCGTGGCGCGGGCGGCCGAGCATGCACACGGTGATGCGATCTACCGGGACGCCCTTGGCCTTGGCGAGTGCGCGCACGTTGTCAGCGGGCGAGGCATCAAGATCGATGATGCCATCGGGATAGCCCGGTCCGATAGCGATCTTGTTCATGTACATGTCGGGCGCATGCAACAGCCCGCCGCGCCGCGCAATGGCGATCACGGCCAGCGCATTCGGCTCGGCTTCAGCGCAGATGGTCGTGCCTTCTAGGGGATCGACGGCGATATCGACTTCCGGGCCGTTGCCGGTGCCGAGCTTCTCGCCGATGTAAAGCATCGGCGCCTCGTCCATCTCGCCCTCGCCGATGACGACGGTGCCGCGGAAGTTCACCTTGGCGAGTTCCTCGCGCATGGCCTTCACGGCCGCACCATCCGCCGATTTCTTGTCGCCGCGACCGCTCCACTTCGCTGACGCGATGGCCGCCGCCTCCGTCACGCGGGCGATTTCGATGGATAGAACGCGGTCGAGTTCCATAACGGGTGCGTGGTCGGACGATTGCTCAGACATCAGACGTCACCTCTCGGCCGATGACGGCGACTCTCTCGCGCCGTCCAATATGTACCGCTTAAGCACACCCAATTGGCGTTGACTATCACCCGGCATTTTCGTCCTTACAGGGCAAGCGAACGTTAAGCGGCAACGTCCATCATCATGCGACAGCGTTTCGAGGGGCCGTGCGTGCAGGTCGATGTTTTCCATCCGCAGCGGCGTCACATGAGGTCGGGATGCGCGATGCTGCATGCGACCTGGGTCGATGCGTATACACCCATCATGGGCGCGGTAGTCGCCCTTGCTGAAGCCGAGCGCCGCTTTCGCCCCAGCAGCCTGCGCACGTGGTTCGTCACTGCCTTGTACAAGGCACTCGGGCTGCACATGGCGGAGTTGATCGCGACGATCGACGACACCGTCGTTGGCTATGCCGGTTACAGTCTCGAAAGCGACGGACATATCGTGGTGTGGATGCTGTACGTCGCACCTGATGTGCAGGGCATTGGCATCGGCACGCGACTACTCGATGGCATCGAGGCGCGTGCGCCGGAGGCCAAGACGATGCGCCTGGAGGTGTTGCAGGCCAACACACGCGCCATCGCGTGGTATCGCCGCCAGGGCTTCGACATCTTCCACGAGCAGCCGCAGGCGTTCAGCGGCACACCGCTGCCCGTCTTCTACATGGATCGGCCAGGGCCAAAGTTTCGCCAGCCAGCGATGCGTAACGGTAGCGAACCCGACGCAACGCTGAAAGCCGCGCCGCACATCACTTCGTGATGGCGGCACCCGTCAGGCCGTCAAGCGCGTCGCCGATGGCCTTGAAGTTGGCGTCCTGGTCCTTGCCCTTCAGCCGATAGCGCTGCTGCAACACGAGAGGTTTCGGATACGCCACCCAGACCTTGCCGCCCGCGTCTTCCCAGGCCAGCACCCTGAGCGGCAGATCAATGCCCGCACGAATGTTGCCTGTCATCACCGGCGTCCCGAGTTTCGGGTTGCCAAACATCAGTACTTCCGCGGGCTTCATGTCTGTTCCGACGGCCTTGGCGCCCGCCGCATGATCAACGCGTGCGACGATCTTTGCGCCCTTCGCCTCAGCCGCCTTGGCCAGCTTGTCGAGCGTGTCCTTGACCGAGTTCTGGCTCTCGCGAATGATCAGATTCGGATCGCTCGGCGCTTTCGCTGAAGCAGCGGCTTTCGGCGCCTGGGCAAGAGCCGGTAGCGAGGCGATGAGAGCGAGGCCCAGTGTAGCGGCGAGAAGGACGCGCATTCAGGTCTCCGAGGGGACAGCGAGGGACGACAGCTTTCCGTCGCCGGAGGGATGTCACGGTGCAAATCACGATTGCGTTTCCCGTCTGTGTCACACCACACACCCGACATGGTTAACGCGCGCGCCCGCACAAAAAGCGGAGAGGCGGACGGATGCCCTCGTTTGATGAGCGGTCGGCGTGCAACGTTCGGCCTATTGCTTCAACCAACGCGGCTGAAACTCACCTGTTCCATGCACGGTCCGCCACCCGCCACTGCCGTGGTCGGTGTCTGACCTCAGGTCAGACACCACATGACCGCCGCACAGGGCCGGCACTGTGCCCCATAGCCTCGCGAAGCGAGGCCCTGGGGCCAGCATTGAGGGCATCCGCCCGTTGTCCGATGAAGATCTCCCGGGGCCGGTGGGTCCATCAGGTCCACCGCAGGGCGGCCCATCACGCCCTGAAATTTGGGGCTATCGGGCCCGGGATATGGCCGCGCTGACATCGCCACGCGCTCCATCGGCGACAGACCCTGGGAAGCGACGGTCAGCTACGCCGTGCGCGCTCCTCTCCGAGAGGCAGGCTATGACACCTGCCTCGTGTGCCCCGCTGGCCTGCCGGCTGCTTGCGCCGCCACCAAACCCAGGGCTCGGGTCTTGTATGCGGGCGAGAGTGCCGTGCCGCGACCCGTCCGTCCACTGGGTAAGTACCTAGTCGACGGCAGCGATGAGGGGCACGTGTGCGCAGCACGCCTTGTACCTTTGCCGCCGCTCGCCGTGACGACCAACATCCGGACCGCTGCGCGGGCTCATGCGCTGGATCCCGCATGCGATCGCCTCACCCACCACCCCGCCTTCTCACTTGATCTCGCAACGCTGCTCTGTCACAGGGGCGCACCTTCGGAGCGTGCTGTTTCTATGAGCGTTGACATCGATTCCCGCGCCCGCAACGTCACGGCGGTTCTGGGCCCTACAAACACCGGCAAAACCCACCTCGCCATCGAGCGTATGCTGGCGCACGAGACGGGCATGATCGGCCTGCCGCTGCGCCTGCTTGCGCGCGAGGTCTACGACAAGATTTGTGCGCGGGTGGGTGCTGAAAAGTGCGCGCTCATCACGGGCGAAGAGAAGATCAAGCCGGAATTTGCGCGTTATTGGGTGTGCACGGTCGAGGCCATGCCATCAGACATCCAGACCGAGTTCCTGGCCATCGACGAGATACAACTCTGCGCCGACCCCGAGCGCGGCCATGTGTTCACCGATCGCCTCCTGCACGCGCGCGGCAAATCCGAGACGCTGCTGCTCGGCGCGAGCACAATGCGGGATGCCATTTCAGACCTGATCCCCGGCTGCAACTTTGTCACGCGCCCACGCCTGTCGAAATTGACCTATGCGGGCGAGAAGAAGATCACGCGCCTGCCGCCGCGCTCGGCGATCGTCACGTTTTCGGCCAACGACGTTTACGCCATCGCTGAACTCGTGCGCCGCCAGCGCGGCGGGGCCGCCGTCGTGCTCGGCGCCTTGAGCCCGCGCACACGCAATGCCCAGGTCGAGCTGTTCCAGACGGGGCAGGTGGATTTCCTGATCGCCACCGATGCCATCGGCATGGGTCTCAATCTCGATGTCGAACACGTGGCGCTGGCGCAAACGCGCAAGTTCGACGGCATGACGCATCGTGAGCTGACACCGGCCGAGTTGGCGCAGATCGCGGGCCGTGCCGGCCGTCACATGCGCGACGGCACGTTCGGCGTAACGGGTGGCATCGAGCCGCTGAATGCGGAGCTGATCGATCGACTGGAGAACCACAACTTCGATCCGATCAAGATGCTGCAATGGCGTGGCCGCGGGTTGGACTTCTCGTCGGTCGAGGGCCTGCGCGAGAGCCTGCGCAAGCTGCCTAGGGAACAGCGCCTGCAAAAGGCGCGCATGGCCGACGACGTGATGGCGCTGGAGGCTGTCGCAGGTGACAGCGGCGTGTTGGATCTCGCCAAAGGCCGCCACAAGGTCGAGCTGCTGTGGGACGTCTGTCAGCTGCCAGACTATCGCAAGATTTCGACGCAGAGCCATGCCGATATGGTGGCGACGCTGTTCAAGTACGTCGCCGGCGGTGACAACCACATCCCCTCGGATTGGTTCGCGGCGCAGGTCGCGATCTGCGATAAAAACGATGGTGACATCGACACGCTCTCGCAGCGCCTCGCCCACATCCGCACCTGGACCTATGCCGCAAATCGCTCGGGCTGGCTGAAGGATGCGACGCACTGGCAGGATCGCACGCGCGCGATTGAGGACAGCTTGTCCGATGCGCTGCACGAGCAGCTGACCCAGCGCTTCGTCGACACGCGCGCCACCGCCATGATGCGCGGCATGCGCGACAAGGACGAGATGTATGCCGAGATCGCAGATGACGGCGCCGTCAACGTTGAAAAGCACTATGTCGGCCGCCTGAAGGGCTTCGTCTTTCATCCAGAGTCTCAGGCCGAGGATCTTCAGGGTAAAGCCACCCGCGCCGCTGCCAACCATGTCGTTGGCAAAGAGCTGGCGATGCGCGCACGCCGCGTTGCGTCGGCGAAGTCGGACGCCTTTAAGATCAACCGCAAGGGCGAGATCATCTGGCGCAACGACCCGATCGCGCATCTCGCCAAGGGCGATGATCCCTTGAAGCCACTGGTCGTACTGGACGCCGACGAGCAGCTGACCGGCCCCGACAAGGAGAAGGTGCAGGAGCGGCTAAACGGCTATGTGACTGAGACTATCGGTGAGCGCCTGCGCTCGTTGGTCGACATCGCCAAGGCCGAGGACATCACGGGCATCGCGCGCGGTATCGCGTTCCGCATGACCGAGACGTTCGGCACGCTGCGCCGCGAAAGCGCCGCGGACGAGCTGAAGGGGTTGGATCAGCAGTCGCGCGCGAGCTTGCGCAAGTACGGCGTACGCTTCGGCGCGTTCAATGTCTTCTTCCCGCTGTTGTTGAAGCCCTCGGCGGCCGAGCTGGCCCTTGTCTTGCGCACGCTGAATGGCGGAGCGACGCCGCTGACGCTTGAGACATTGCCGGAAGCGCCGAAGGCCGGATTGACGTCCATCCCGGTCAAACCGGATGTGCCCGAGGCCTATTATCAGACGCTCGGCTTCCAGGTGTCCGGCCCACGCGCCGTGCGCATCGACATGCTGGAGCGGCTGGCCGACATGATCCGCCCGCTGCTCGCGTTCCGGTCGCACGAGGCAAAGCCCGGCCAGAAGTTGCCAAACGGCGCCACGGGTGATGGTGCCTTCATCGTCACACCGCAGATGATGTCGATCCTCGGCTGCTCCCAAGCGGAACTCTCAGCCGTGCTTGAGTCGCTCGGCTTCCGATCCGAGAAGAAGCCGGTGCGCCTTGCCATCAAGCAGCCACCGCCGCCTGTCGTCACGGCGCCAGTCGCCGTTGCGGTCGATGCAACTCAAACAGCATCCGAAACGCCTGCCGCTGACGTCACGTCGGTGAGCGAAGCGATACCCGAAGACGGCGCACTTGATGCAGGCACTGATGCGCCGGAGGCCGTTACTGCCGCTGAAGCGCCGGCAGCAGCTGAAGCGCCGGCGGCGGTTATCGTCGACGTGCCGCCCGCCGATGCAACTCAGTCGGAAGCCACCATGGCGCCGCCAACCGAGCCTGCTGCCGTATCGGTCGGCGAGGCACCTGCTGCAGCCGCAAGCGATGCGCCGCCAGCCGAGGAGCCGATGGTCGACATCTGGCGCCCACGTCGCAAGCATCAAGGTGGTCCACGTCATCAACGCGGCGGCGAACGCCGCGACGCCGCCGACGGCAAGCCGCCGTTCCGTGGCCGCCGCGATGGCCAGCGCAATGACAGGCCTGGCAACGAGCGGCCCGGCAGTGAAAGACCTGGCAATGATCGTCGTGATCGCTACAGGCCTCAAGTCAATCCATCGGCGCCCGGCGCAGCCACGGCAGCACCGACCGATCCTGCAGCACCAGTAGCGGACGGCGCAGCGGCGCCAGCCGACACTCGGGGCGATCGCAACGGCGCGCGCCGCGACGGTGATCGCGGCGAGAAACGCTTCGGCGGCCGCGACAACAGAGACAATCGCGACCGGGGCCCACGTCCGCCCCAGGGTGCATCTGGCGCAGCCGCCCCCGGCAAAGGCGGTCCTGGTGGTGGCGGCAATGATCGTCCGCGCGGCCCGCGCGATGGCGACAAGCGCGGCTTTGGCGGCGATCGACGCGACGAACGGCGCGGTGGTGGCGGCGGTCGCCCACCTGAACGCTACACGGCCGGCCCAAGCAAGAGCCGCGGGCCCGATCCATCGTCTCCATTCGCCGCGCTCGGCGCGCTGTTCAACAAGGGCGACGACAAATCGGGCAAGAGTTGATCGGGTGGCTGGCTGAGAGGCGTCTATGGCAACTCATGTCCGACTGATGCGGCCTGAGGACCACGATGGCGTCGTCGCGCTCAAGTGGGAGCTGAACCAGTTCGAAATTACCCGCATGCCCGACGCTCATCCCCTGAAGGCGGATCGCGACCCGTCGCGTGCATGGCCAAGCGGCTGGATAGAACTTGAAGTTCTGTCGAAGATGAGTGCGCTGTAGTAGCGCTGTGCAGACAATAAGGATGCTCCTAACTATAAGTGAATCGAATTTGCTCCGCTATTGCAACAAACTCCGTCATCCCGGCGAAGGTGCCTGCGAATTTTTCCCGCGACCTCTCTGCCGTCGGTATCCCGGACGTAGCGCGCGCATGCTTGGCGCGCCCGCAGGGGTCGAAGCCTATGGCCAAAGAGGTCGGAGACGGTTGCGCCCTGGCGTACCAGTGTCTGTCGCGCGGTGAGTGCGAGATGCCCGTTGTACGATTGTGGCTCGGGATGGGGGGGGACGATGTGGGCGTGCATGAGAACCTTCCGGGTTGCTGCCGACTGACGTCAGCAAACCTCCGAACGGATCAAGCGAATGGACGTTCCAAGAGGTAGGCGTGTTCGGCCACAGCCTCGCTGACACCACGGCTCTTCTGGACGGTCATGAAGGCTGAACGGTGATAGAGGTTGGTCGTCATCATGACGAGCACGCACACCAACGTCGCGATGCCGGCGACGATGGAGGCAAGCGGGCCGATCCGCAGAAGCGGCAGTAATGCGAGGACGACGATCGTCGCCAGCACAAAGATACCACACACCTTCGGCAGTTGCTGAGCACGGCGCCAGCGGCGCTCGGCCTTGACCCGCAGTTCGCGGCGCGCCTCGATTGAATGGGCGGGCGCTGAGGCATTGGTAAACATGACGCAACTCCATACGACGACGGATAATCTGCCTTGAGTTTCTAAATGAGGCGTTAAACAACTCGTTCGACAGCCCGGCTGTGGTGTCACAGTCTCTTGATAACGTTGGCGCGTCGTCCTCCGCTGGATTGGGCTGCGATTACGCCGGCAGCGATGCGCCAGCACGTGGCCGTTTGCTCGACTTTGCCTTTGCCGGTAGCGCAAACGGCACCACCGTCACGCCTGCGGCGCTGACGGTCACGAAACTCTGCGCGGGGACGGCCGTCCAACCATCGCGCACATTGTCGAGGGGTTCGGAGGCAACCAGCGTACCGCCGTCGGGACAGCAGGCCTTGGTGTAAAGTGTCGGCGGCTGGCCGTCGGTCGAATAGCGGATGGCGGTCAGCGTCTCGCCATCAGAGAGGGCGGCGGTCATCTTGACCGGCTCTGCAATGCCGACACGGCGCATCTCGTCCTCGACGAAGGCCAACGTGGTCGCCACCGCGCGCTGGGCATCATCAGCCAGCCCGTTGGCGAGCATCAGCAGGAACAGCGCCTCACTGTCCGTTGTCCCGGCGCGGTGCTGAAACAACTCATCCGGGATCGCGCTTTCGACGCGTCGCCGCAGCTTCTCCCAACTCGGCACCTGGCCATTGTGCATGAACAGCCGATGCTCGACCACAAACGGATGGCAGTTGGCGCGTGTCGTCGCGGTGCCGGTTGAGGCGCGCACGTGTGCCATGAACAGGCGCGACTTTATCTGGTGGGCAATCGAGAGCAGGTTCTCATCACTCCAGGCCGGACGCACATCGCGAAACACGCCGGGCTTCTGGCGCTCTGCGTACCAGCCGAGGCCGAAGCCGTCGGCATTCACCGGCACTTTAGCCTCGTGGCAATGCAGCGACTGTGCAACCAGGCTCTGGCTCGGCCGCGAAACGAAATCTTCAAGGAAGATGGGTGATCCCAGATAGGCGACCCAGCGGCACATGCTTGACCCCGGATGTGGTGTGGACAGGCTTTGCTCGTAATCCCGCGTAAACAGGAGGAACCTAAGCACAATGATGACGGCCAACAAAGGGCGCGCGGTCCTGCGTGAGGACGAAGGCTGGGGAAAGCCCGTCGGTCTGCTGTTGCAATAGAGGCACTATGGTGTTTCGCGGAGCCTGCACCTGACGCCTGCTTCGACGATCAACGCTTTGTAAAATGCCACTCACGCGACGGCCGATATGCAACTCAAGATATCGTAGGGGGCGCGCACCCAACTACAATATTCGGTGCATAATGATTCGATCTGGGGATAATGCGCAGATACACCTCGAGTAAATTCAACGCGATTTCTTGAAATAGTACAGCTGTAAGTTTCGAACTCCAAGACCCCATACAGCGTGCATATTCACACTGCTCCACGGTAGCATTCGGAATTACATCACGAAAAGAACTCGCCTTCGCCCCCGAATCTCCATAAGTCCGACATCAGAGGGGGCGGGTATGCGTCCCTGTATTGCGTTTGGCCCGGTCACGGGCGATGTGTGGATAATCCCGGCGGTCGTGCGGCGATCAGGGGATCATTCAGACACCGCACATCGACCACCGCGATCATCAAGTTGATTGATCACAAGGCTCCTCCTCGAAAGTGCAAACGGCCGCCCTGTTCCGCGTGCAGCGTTGTTGGCGTCTCGGTCGCAACTTGAGGAAAAAGAGCAATGAGACATGCTCTTGGAATAATGGGAGTGATGGCCGCGACGGTCCTATTGGCCGTGTCCGCAGCTATCAATTGGCAGTTTGGGTACAATCTCGGCCAAACCGAGATGGACAAGCAGATATATGGTGCGGCATCCGCCGCAGCAGACTGCTTCAAGGCCCTGGTGCCGTTCTTCTTCTTTGCCGCAATGCGTAACAGAATGTGGTCTCAGGCCATTGCTTCGGCTGTGGTTTGGGTGGTTGTCACGACGTACTCGTTGGCATCCGCTGTGGGCCACACCGCGCAGATCCGGGACTTCAATTCCGGCCAGCGCACCGTCGCTTCGGTGAACTATTCAGCCCTTCGTGCGGACTTGAAAGCCGCGCAGGATCAGCTGAACTGGGTCCCGCAGCACCGTCCCTCCGCCACTGTGCAAGGCGACATCGACTCAGCCAAACTGAATAAGTATTGGGGCTGGACCGATGCCTGCGCAAAACCAGTGGATGATCCGGGGCGGAAGTTCTGCCAGAAGTATCAAGCGTTCCAGTCTGAGCTCGGTTCTGCCCAACAGGCTGGCAAGCTCAACGCGTCGATCAAGGAGATCAACGCAAAACTGGCCCAGGCAAGTGGCGTGTCTGCCATGTCCGACGCCGATCCCCAGGCGGCCGTCCTCGCAAAGCTCGTGAGCATCGTTCTTCCGGGCACACGTGTTGAGGATGTGCAGACGGCCTTGACCATCATGGTCGCCGTCCTGCTGGAGGTTGGGTCTGGCTTTGGTATGTACGTCGCCTTTGCAACCTGGCGCCTCAATGACCGCCCTGCGCCCCGTCTGCCCGCGTCGGCAGCCGTGCCCCAGCCGGTCTCCGCCTCTGCCGCCCCGGCGCCTATCCTGGCCCCGGCTGCCGCAGTCGCCTCTAAGCCCCGCCTCGGCGGAGCCAACGATAACCGTGTCGCTGCATCCAAACAGCTCACGGCGCCTGAAACGGACGTGCAGCGTTTTCACAAGGAGCGTATCGAGACCGCCGACGGCGCAAGCCTGACGGCAACGACACTCTACGAAGACTACTGTGCGTGGTGTGAAGAGCAGAGCAAAGAACCGCTCGCACTTCCGACGTTTGGACGTGAGTTCGGTGAGTTGCCTGGAGTTCAGAAAGCAAAAATCGCAGGTCGAGTTCGCTACATCGGAGTTGGCTTGAGATCAGGACTTCTAGGCGACGAGGAGGATAAGAACATGCCGGCCACACGGGCCGCATGAGGCAACTGCCTCCTCTCTACGGACTACGGAAAGGGCTCGGGAAACCGGGCCCTTTTTGCTGTCTGGGGCTAGAAGTGGCAGTTCAGTGAAACTCAACCGCTGCAGCGTAGGATGGTGTCTTGGAGCACGCGGGCCGCACGCCATGATATCGATCAGCGAGACGCTAAACACGGGACTGCTGCTGGCGTTTCGGCACCTGCCGCTGGTTGGTTTCCTGCGCTGGACGGCACTAAGTTGCGCGCTGGGTGCTGCTTTCTGCACGTGGAGTTGGGTCTGGCTGAGGCCGCCCTCTCCGGACAAGCTGACTAGCGTCGAAGGCGAGTTGATCGTGGCGGCGCCGGCACTGCAGGGCTCCTCGGGTTATCGCGCGATCACGATACGGCAGGCAGACGGCTCGCGCCGACTTGTGCTTGTTTCACGTCCCCTGCGCACGCGCAGCCTATTTCTCTCCCAGGCTGTGACATCGCGCGGTCGGATCACAGCACGCATCGACGATCAAGCTCGTGCCTACGACGTCACATGGAACGGACGCGAGATCGTCTCCTACGCCGATGGCCGCCGCGCGAACGGATCGGAGGCAGGGGTCCGAGCGTTTTTCGCGCTTGTCCTCGGGCTGACGGGCGCTTTGCTTGGTGTTATCTCGATATACGACAGCCGCACTTCCCAGAACCAGGCCCGGCGTCGGGCGGGACGTGGCCTAGCTCCCGCCCAATAGGGTTGTCTTAATATGAGCCACCTCCCAGCAATCGTGATGGTCTTGAGCCTCTTCGGCGGGGCAATTTGGATCGTGCGCGACCACCCGCGGCTGGCGCGCGCGGCGCTTGTTGACCGCTGGTATGAGCGGCACGTTTTGCCCTTCATGCTGGCGCGGGGAGATCCATTGATTGGCCCGCCGCCGGCCATAGACAGGCCAAAGCTAGTGGCCTGAATCTCCTAACTCGATCTACCGAGTTGCCCGCTGCTTTACCTCCAAAACTGTCATGGCCGGGCTTGTCCCGGCCACCCATTTCTCAACGTATTCAAAAGTTTCTATGCGGCACAATGGGTGGCCGGCCATGACAGTTTTTCTTCTTCGACGAGTCGTTTTAGCTTAGCCAAGCCACTAGAGACCCGTCGGGTTTCGTTTCAATCCACGATGTTCGGTTTTCTGTGTGCGTGGTTCCTGATGGCATCCACCCTGAACTGGATCGCGAGGTGATTTGGCATGACACTGCGTTCCGCTAATGCATATTATGGAAACAACGTTGTGTTTCACTTTGAGACAGAGCGGATTGAAAGAAAGGGCGCCGAGGCGTCAGCGCATCGCGCAATCGAACAACACGTCACCGTCGGAAAGCATGTGCACCTCGGCCTTCGGCCGACGCGCATCCTTCAGGTGAGCCAGCGGTGCAAGCTCGAGGCCAGTCTTGCCGGAGCCGAGGATGACTGGGGCGACAAGCACATGCAGGCGGTCGAGTGCGCCCGCGTCTATGAACTGGGAGACTGTGGCCGCGCCGCCCTCGATCAGCAGCTTATGCAGGCCGCGCTCCGCGAGAGCGTTCACGATGCCTCGTGGGCACAGCTTGCCGTCAGCGGCCGGCACGATGACTTCAGTCACATCGGCGGGCGTCGGGCCTGGGCGAGCGCGCACGATGAAGGCGCGGACACCGTCGTTGGTGCGCAGACACTTGCGGTCGAGCGGTAGGCGGCCGTTGGGGTCGATGACCACGCGCGCTGGGCTTCGGCCTCGCACATGGCGGACATTGAGTTGCGGGTCGTCAGCGACTGCTGTGCCCACGCCGACAACAACCGCGTCGACTGCGGCGCGGACGCGGTGCACGTGCACGAGGGCTTCGTGGTTGTTGATCCAACGGCTCTCGCCAGACGGCAAGGCAATGCGCCCATCCAAGGACTGGCCGAGTTGGCCGACGACGAACGATCCAGTGGCGTGGACGATGTGGCCGATACCGGGAAAGGTTGCGAAGTCACCATGGGGCGTCGCAGCTGTCATGGCCGCGGCGCCTCAACGATCCTGCCCACGAGGCGGCGTGCGATCGGCAGGACGACGGTCAGGACGGGGAACGCGATCGCCCACGACGACATCCACGCCTTGAACCAGGCCATGCCCCAGCCAGGCGCAAAACCGATCGCCATGACGGTCGCCAGTCCCGATATCATGTTCGACATGATGAAGGTGACGATCAACGGCAGAATGATCGGCGCAGTGAAAGCCGGCAGTTTGGACATTACTTTGGCGCACGCTTGGCGAGGATGCGCTGCAGCGTGCGGCGGTGCATATTCAGGCGACGCGCCGTCTCGGAGACATTGCGATTGCACAGCTCATACACCCGCTGGATATGCTCCCAGCGCACGCGGTCGGCTGACATGGGGTTCTCTGGCGGTGGCGCTTTTTCATCTGAGGGCGCAAGAAGTGCGTCTGTTACTTCATCGGCATCGGCGGGCTTGGCCAGATAATCGACGGCGCCGAGCTTGACGGCTGACACGGCGGTGGCAAAGTTGCCGTAGCCTGTCAGGACGATGGCGCGGCTGTCGGCGCGTATTTTGCGCATTTCAGCGATGATATCGAGCCCGCTGCCATCTTCAAGGCGCAGATCAACCACGGCAAAGGCTGGCGCCTTCTGGCGAATGAGATCCAGACCTTCGGCGACGGACGCACCCATGCGCACCTCAAAGCCACGTTGCTCCATGGCCCGGCCAAGGCGCTGCAGAAACGCCTTGTCGTCATCGACGATCACAAGCGAGCGGTCGGCCGGCAACTCGTCCGGCTTGAATGAGAGATCTTCGGCCACGGGAATTCCTCCTAAGCGGGGTTCTTACGCCGGATTGTCGCAGAGGGGAAGCCGTCGTGACGTTAGGGTGAAGCCTGTGCTCTCCAAAAATGTGACGTGACCATGACGTTCACGCGCGGGCAAAACGTCATGATCGGAAATGAAGCCATTGCATTTCCCAAATTAATCCTGCATGGGATGCATACTTTTGGTGCGGGCGTGCCCCGCTTTGTACACCCCCCAAAAAACGCAACGCGTGCCTCTGCTCGCCTAGGCGCCAGACACGTAACTTATCTTCTCTTAAGAAAAACGAGCCTGACTATGACAAACGGTACCGTGAAGTTCTACAACGACCAAAAAGGCTTCGGCTTCATCCAGCCGGAAACCGGCGGCGCTGACGTGTTCGTCCACGCCACTGCCCTCGAGCGCGCTGGCCTGCGCGGCCTCAAGGAAGGCGACAAAGTCTCCTTCGACACCGCTGAAGACCGCCGCTCCGGCAAAATGGCCGTCAACAACATCCAGATGCGCTAACGCGCTCATTTGATTGCTGTTTCATGCGCTCGGCCCGTTCGTAAGAACGGGCCGAGTTGCGTTTCATCTTGCATGAGCGCGACC
>JANMGQ010000162.1:0-6742 GCA_031374735.1 Hyphomicrobiaceae bacterium
CGCGGTGTTCGTGGCCCTCGGCAATCGCAGCCGTGGCCGAGGGTTATCCGCGCAATCGATCTATAACATCGTCAAAGCGCGCGGCGGCTGGCACCCGCATCAACTGCGCCATGGCGCGATCGAGGCCGTATTGCGCGGCTCAAACAACAGCCTGCCGCTCGCTCAGGCGCTCGCCGGCCACATCGATCCGGCGTCGACCATGCTCTATGTCGGCCGCGCCGAACGCCGACGGCTCGAAGCCGAGGCGGTTAGGCTGATGGGCGGGTTGTTTCAGTTGGCGGAGTTCAAGCCGAGCAGTGCTTGATTACTAAAGCACGTTGACGACGTGGCCGGCGGTGTTGGATCATCAATTCGCCCATCAGACGCGCCTGCTTCGATAGCTGCCGATGACCTCCGGGCGGAACATTGTGGGACTGGGCCATAACCGACCTAAGTCATTCACTGATGATCAGACAGCGTGTGCTTTTTGCGTCCACGTCAACTTCTTGGGGCGCGTTTCTGCGGCCAAGTCGGTTAGCTAACGTCAGCAATTACGGGCCCGTTCATTTCACAACGGCGATGGCATCGACTTCCACGAGTACCTTTTGGTCGAACAGGCTTGCAACTCCGACCAATGTGCTTGCAGGAGGGAGTTGGGGGTCAACGTACTGGTCTCTGACCCGGCGGATCGTCGCCAGCATGTTTGGATTGTAATCTTTGACCATGATGGTGATCCTAGCGACTGATCCGAAATCGCTGCCAGCAGCGCGAAGCGTTGCAGAGAGGTTGTCGAAGACTGTGCGCAGTTGGGCTTCCAGGCCCTCGGGGATGCGGCCGTCGGCGGCTATTGGTACGTGACCAGAAAGAAACAACAGTTTTCCTTCAGAAACCAACACGCCTGCGGATATTCCGGGAATTGAAGGTCCGGGTGGGTTGATTGCACGCAACTGAGACGGCACGGACTGAGAAAACACGTTCGTTGTCATGCTCAACGCTCCGGTCACTATTCCCAAAACAAAATGCGCCCACACTTTTCGCATAACTCCCTCCTCGCAAACGCCCGACGAAAGGCCCGGCACACTCGATGAAGCTGCTCTATCCTTGCAGACTCACGAGCCGAACTTGCGTCCCGTGCTGGCGAGCCAGGAATCGTGCAGCCATTTCTCCGTCTGCCGATAGCCGGCAACGAAATTCCAAACGATGTTGCGCTCGAACGTGATCAGTTCGAGGTCCGGCCCCACGATCACCCAGAAATATCGTCCATCTTTGAGGTTGCGGCACTTCACCTTCATTCCCGAGATCGTCACGAGTCGTCCCGCTTGCATGATCGTCTCGTCGTGCTGCTTGATCCAATTGATCTCGTAGGATTCGAGCAGTTCAGGCGCCGCAGCGAGCAAGAAAGCTTCGGCCGCCTTCCTCGCCTCTTTAGCGGTGGGGAGCGGTCGGCCGGCAAGCGCCGCGTCCATCAGCGTAAAGCCCATCAACAGTCCGGCTCCGGTTCTCACAACGCTGACATGCGGCCCGCCCACCGTTACGTCGGCCTCGGTCACGCGCATGTGCCGCTGAAGTACGATCGGCGTGCCATCCATAACGCCCATTAACTCCGCTGCCCGCGAGAAGGCGTCGGGTATGTGGATACCTGCCGGCATGGTTGTCGCACACGTGGCGGTCGTCATCAGGAGATGCAAGGTCATCGCAAGGAAGCTCCGTTTCATTCATGAACTCCTTCAATTCGCGAACAGGTCGCCCGTTCTGTGCTCGCGACGTCTGCCATACAATACAATAATGCACTGCATAGTGCAAGATACTTATAGGCGAGCGTTGGCCCAGCCCAGCGAGGTGTGCAAGAAGCTTCCGAATGGCAAGAACCATCGACAAGCAGAAGACCTCTGCGATCCTTTCCTCAGCGGCCGACGTGTTCCTTGAGCGCGGCTATGAGCGCACAAGCATAGACCTTGTCGCCCAAGCGGCGGGCGTCGCGCGCCGAACGGTCTACAACCAGTTCGAGAGCAAGGAGGCCTTGTTCTCTGCGGTCACAGAGCACGTCTGGGGCCAATTCCGACTCGATGAAGCAATCCGCGTGAAGGGCGACCCGGCAGAGCGCCTGACAGCGATCGCCAAAGCCATTGTGGCTTTCTGGATGGACTCTAAGGCGATTGCATTCCTCCGGCTCGTCATTGCGGAGGGAGATCGCTTTCCGGACCTCGCATCCACGTTCTTCGACAGTGGCAAGCAGCCAGTCTTCCGGATGCTCGTCGCCGAACTGGTCCATCTGCGCAAACAGGGCGCGCTCGCGTTCCCGGACGAGGAACTAGCGGCGAAGCAACTGATTGGATTGCTGAACGAACCGCTGATGTGGCCTCGACTGCTCCGACTGGATGGTCCGCCTTCGCGGAAACGTCGTGCGGCCGTCATCTCGGCAGCGGTCAGCACATTTCTGGCAGCCTACGGCCGCAATTGAACGCGCGGCGCTCGCTCAGCTCGCTTCTGTACGCAACGAAGCGCAGGTTGATAGCGCCTGTATCCGAAGTTGCGTCCGAGCTTGCCGAACGCCAAGTTATGCTAAGCTTGGCGCGGCGGGCGCGGTCAAACTCGGCAGGGCAACACCAGTGTTGCGCACCGGCACTGAGGCCGCTCTGGGGCATTTTCAACGATCGATGGTCATCGCCGTCACGCTCGATGATGTTCCGTTACCGACCGTCCGACGAGTGGATCGTGACTGCCGGAAAGTCGTCGCTCAAGCCGCGTGTGGCGACGTCGCGTCCGGCCCATCGTTGCAATGGCGGCAACGTTCGTGGCAACCGCGTCCCTATTTGGGGGACGCGGCGGAGGTCGGGACCATTGCTTCCCCCGTCACGGCCAATGCATCTGACCCATCGGTTATTGACGGATCGATCACGCCTCTCGCTTGGCCGCATCGCGCCTTGGTCAGGCCGCCGTAGAGAGCACGCACCTTGTCGATGGGAACGCCATCGAAGTTGGAAGCGCCCTCAATCTGCATCGGTCGGCTCTTCGCAGCTCCTGCGTGTTTGACTGACTGGGCATCGCCGCGAGGCGCACCCTTGAAGCGCCACAAGAAACGGATCGAGTTGCTTTCGCCGGCCGCGGTTCTTCTCAACAGTGCTGTGTAGCAGTGCCCGAAAACGACGGACTGCCTCGAGGTGTAGACGGCGGTGACCTCGGCCCCAACGCAACGATCCTTATGTCTTCCTTATGGTCGCATGCGCACTTCCACATCGAGATTTGATGGGCCTCTGACGCATGTTGCCCTCCAATCAGACCTTGGAGATGCGTCATGCCCGATCTTGCCTTTCTCACCCTCGGCCTCGGCGGCTTCGCCCTCATGGCAGCCTATGCAGCACTTTGCGCCAAGCTCTGAGGTTTTATCCATGACCGATCCGCTCATCGCGCTCGTCGTTGCCGTCTTGCTCGGCGCATATCTTGTTTACACGCTGCTCTTCCCTGAGCGGTTCTGAGCCCGGAGGCTCCCTATGACAATCGCAGGATGGTCTCAGATTGCGCTGGTTCTTGGCGCAGTCATCGCGGTCGCGTGGCCGCTCGGACACTACATGGCGCAGGTGTTTCAGGGCCGAAAGACATGGCTGACGCCAGTCGTGGCGCCGGTTGAAATGGCGCTTTTTCGCAGCGCAGGCATTGACCCGAAAACGCAGCAGACATGGATCGGCTACACACTGGCCATGCTTGCGTTCAACGGCTGCGGCTTCCTTTTGCTGTATGCCCTGCTGCGGCTGCAGCACCTCTTGCCGCTGAACCCGCAAGGCTTTGGTCCGGTGGCGCCGGACCTCGCCTTCAACACCGCGATCAGCTTCGTCACCAATACGAACTGGCAAGCGTACGGTGGGGAAATGACCATGAGCCATCTCACGCAGATGGTCGGCCTGACGGTGCAGAATTTCCTCTCAGCTGCGACCGGTATCGCGCTTGCGATCGCCGTGACACGCGCCTTCATGGCCAACGGTGTGGCGACGCTCGGCAACTTCTGGGTCGATGTCACGCGGGCGATCCTCTACGTGCTGCTGCCGATCTCGCTGCTGCTGGCGCTGGCGTTTGCTGTCACCGGCGTTCCGCAGACATTGGTCGGCAGCGTTGACGCCACCACACTCGACGGCGCGAAACAGTCGCTCGCGCTTGGCCCGGTCGCAAGCCAGGAGGCGATCAAGCAACTCGGCACCAACGGTGGCGGCTTCTTCAACGTCAACGCGGCCCATCCGTTCGAGAACCCCAACGCGTGGTCGAACATGCTTTCGATTGGGAGTATGCTGCTGATCGCGACGGCGTTGACGTTCGCCTTCGGCCGCATGGTTGGCGATATCCGCCAGGGCGTGGCGCTGTTGGCTGCGATGTATCTGTTGCTGCTGGCGGGGGTCGCAGCCGTCTACGGTGCTGAGACGGCCGGTAACCCGTTGCTCGCCAAAGCCGGCATCTCGGCCGTCGGCGGCAACATGGAGGGCAAAGAGGTTCGCTTCGGGCAGGCCATGACGGCGCTGTATATCGCTGTCACGACGGGGCTGTCGTGCGGTGCCGTCAACGCCATGCACAACTCGCTGACGCCGCTTGGCGGTATGGTTCCGTTGTTCCTGATGCAGCTCGGTGAGATCCTGCCGGGGGGTGTCGGCTCCGGCCTCTATGGCATCCTCGTGATGGCGATCCTGACCGTGTTCATTGCGGGGCTGATGGTCGGGCGCACACCTGAATACCTCGGCAAGAGGATTGAAGCGCGCGAGATGAAACTCGCCATGCTGTCCGTGCTCGTGCTGCCGCTGCTGATCCTGGGCTTCACGGCCGTCTCGACGATGCTACCGAAGGCGCTCGAAAGCCTCGCCAATGCCGGGCCGCGTGGGTTGACCGAGTTGCTGTATGCCTACTCATCCGCGGCCGGCAACAACGGCTCAGCCTTCGCCGGGCTGAACGCCAACACGCCTTGGTACAATACCACGCTCGGGCTCTCGATGCTGTTCGGCCGCTTCGCTTTTGTGATCCCCTTGTTGGCCATCGCGGGCTCACTGGCGGCAAAGCGCAAATCGGTCGCCTCGTCCGGCACGTTCCCGACCCATGGTCCGCTGTTCATCGGCTTGCTGGTCGGCGTGATCCTGATCCTCGGCGGCTTGCAGTACTTCCCGGCGTTGGCCCTTGGGCCGATCGTCGAACACGTCCTGATGCATGCCGGTAAAACCTACTGACGGAGGCTGCCATGTCGTCTCAAATCTCGATCCTCGACGGAAACATCGCGCGGCAGGCCGCCCTCGGCGCAGTGTACAAGCTCGCGCCCTCGAAGATGGTGCGCAATCCCGTGATGTTCGTCACGGCCGTCGTCGCGGCTCTGGTCACAGTGCTGTTCATCCGCGACGCGTTGGCCGGGCGCGGCGGTCTCCTTTTCTCTGGCCAGATGGCGGCGTGGCTCTGGTTCACGGTGCTGTTTGCGAACTTCGCAGAAGCCGTCGCTGAAGGCCGCGGCAAAGCGCAAGCGGATGCCTTGCGCAAAACCCGCAGCGACACGCCCGCCAAACTCTTGCTCGATCCGGCTGGCGGCAAGGACGATGTGTGGGAGCCGAAATCGGCGCTGGAGCTTCGGGTCGGCGATGTCGTGCTCGTCGAAGCCGGCGACACCATCCCGACCGACGGCGAAGTGATTGAAGGCATTGCCTCAGTGAACGAGTCCGCGGTCACGGGCGAATCCGCGCCGGTGATCCGCGAGTCCGGCGGCGACCGCTCGGCCGTCACGGGCGGCACGGTCGTGTTGTCAGACTGGATCAAGGTCCGTGTCAGTGCCGCGTCGGGCTCATCGTTTCTTGATCGTATGATCGCGCTCGTCGAAGGAGCTTCGCGGCAGAAAACACCGAATGAACTCGCGCTCTCGATCCTGCTGTCGGGCATGACGCTGATCTTCCTGATCGTCGTCGTCACGCTGTGGGGGCTTGCAAGTTACTCGGGCACGGTGCTGTCGATTACGGTGCTTGCGGCGCTGCTGGTGACGCTGATTCCAACGACGATCGGCGGTCTGCTGTCGGCCATCGGAATCGCGGGCATGGACCGCTTGATCCGCTTCAATGTGGTTGCGACCTCTGGGCGCGCGGTTGAGGCGGCGGGCGATGTCGACATGCTGTTGCTCGATAAAACCGGCACGATCACGTATGGCAACCGGCTCGCGTCGGCGTTCTTTGCCGTGCCGGGCGTGACCGAAACACAGGTGGCCGAAGCAGCGCTCGCCTCCTCGTTGGCGGATGAAACGCCGGAAGGCCGTTCGATCATCGCGCTGGCCAAGGGCAAGCATGGCCTCATCGAGCCCGTGCTCGACGGCAAGCCGGTCGCCTACATCCCATTCACCGCGCAGACGCGGTTGTCGGGCATCGACATCGCAGGACACAGCATTCGCAAGGGTGCCGTCGACGCGGTCCTGAAGCATGTCGGGATGACGATGGATCAAGCACCGGTGGCATTCCGCGATGCTGTCGCCGCAATCTCGCAATCCGGCGGCACGCCGCTCGGCGTTGCCGATGGCCGCCGCATCATCGGCGTGATCCACCTCAAGGACGTGGTGAAACCCGACATCAAGGAGCGGTTTTCAGCGTTGCGCGCCATGGGCATCAAAACCGTCATGGTGACGGGCGACAATCCGGTGACGGCGGCGGCCATCGCGACGGAGGCGGGCGTCGATGACTACATCGCGGAAGCGACGCCGCAGGATAAGCTTGCCTACATCAAAGCCGAACAGGCCAAGGGCCGCCTGATCGCGATGTGCGGC
>JANMGQ010000045.1:0-2028 GCA_031374735.1 Hyphomicrobiaceae bacterium
TCCATGCCAGGGCGCAGGATGATCAGCACGCCAAGAAACCCAAGCGCGATGGCAAGCGCGCGGAAAACCGTCATGCGCTCCTTCAGGAAGATCACGGCGAACAGCGCGACCCAGGCCGGTGTGCTGAACTCGATGGCAAACACGGTCGCCAGCGGCAGCACCGTCACACCCCAGACCCAGAGCGCCTGCCCGGTGAAATGCGCCGTGTTGCGAAGGACATGCACACCCGGCTTGGACATTCGCATGGTCTGGTCCGGCCCCGGTGCCATCAGCATCATGCCGCCCAGGATGATCAGCCCCCCGATGTTGCGGATGGCCAGCATTTCGAACACGGTCATCGCGCCTTGCAAGCCACGCACGGACAACGCCACACCCGCAAAGGAGACGAGCGAGCCCAGCATCCAGAACAGGACCATCAGATGCTTGGGAAGCGTTGGCATGTGGCGAAAGTCCCCCGCGCGATCTCACAAGGCGCTGAGGTTGATCGTTCTACCATCAATTGTGAACAATCAATGCATCATGATGAATGATGAGCTGTGCCAAAGATCGCACCACCTTCGGCCCAATCTGAGGTTGGAACGCTGAGATCGGCTCCGGCATCGTGATGATCACTTTCATCCAACTGGTGTGCGACCGACACCACGCCCTTAAAACCGGTTCATGGGCTTGGTCCGATCGGCATTGGCGTTACCGACGGCGAAAACGGATTCCATGATGCCGAAATATCTCCGAGGATTTGGTAAACATTAGGCCTGATTGATCTGAAAACCTCAAAATTCTTCTTGTTGATCGTGAGCATCAGCCCCGGACCGTCGGGACCGGAAAGGGCCGCGCTCATTGGCTTTGTGGCTGGATAATCGCGACGTAACGGCCGCTTGTAAATGGACGCATAGACATTGGTGCAGTTGACGCTAAAGAATTCCTCGTTGTTATACTGAAAGTCATACGTGGCATTATCAAAATATCCTGCGTAAAAACCGTCGATCACATGACAAAACTCGTGAAATAGAACCTCGTTGGGTTGGCCCCCGGCTGCGGTTTTCCCACCGAACGTCGCCGGTGTAAACCGAATGATTGGACCGGGCTGCGCGTCGGCGTTGGTGTCGTTTGGCAGAAACGGCATGATCGTGATGGGATCCGGCAAAAAGTCTGTCATGGCTTTACCAACGGCATTTTTGCGGATGTAGACGATGCAACGCTCGACCCAGGCAAGCCAGTCCTCCTCCTTCATCGGAGTGAAACCTTGACGCGACGTGCGGGCGTCCAGCAGCACACGCGGGAAGGAGGCACTTTTCCGAACAACGGATGCACCCTTGTCGCCAGCAGATCGCTTTACGGGTAGCCAAGCCGTCTGTTGCGCTCCCGCAGCATCAAAGCCAGCGATCTCATCACCGGTGAGAAGCCCGCGCAACATGAAGACACCGACCGCCCTTTCCTCGCGGAACCACGTCGAGACGGATCGTGCGTTTTGGCGGGTGCGCACCGTCCAGTCACGGCCGGCTGCCCAAACCCCTATCGCGATAGCTCCAACACTGTCGTCGATCGACAATGAGGCGAGGTTTGGGTCAGGTGTCTGAACGTAGCCCTTTAGCGGCAAAGCAACAAAGTGCGGCATGATGAGCTCCGTTACGTCATGTTTGCACTTTTTACAGAAACAAGTGTTTTGGCAAGACCAAATACTCGCCTGCGGTTTGCTCCCGCTCCATCCCTCACCCCGCCGCGCGCTGCGGATGCACCCTTGCGCCGCGCGCTTCCAGCTTGTTGAGCGCCATGAGGTAAGCCCGCGCTGACGAGACCAACGTGTCGGGATCAGCGCCGCGCCCGGTGACCGACGATCCGTCGCGGCTCAGACGCACCGACACTTCCGCCTGCGCGTCCGTACCCTCGGTGACGGCATGGACCTGATAAAGCTCCAGCACCACCTCGTGCGGCATGATGGCCTTGATGCAATTGAACGTGGCATCCACCGGCCCGTTGCCCTCGGCCTCTTCGGTGATGATCCTGCCGTCCAGTTCGATCTTCATCGTG
>JANMGQ010000235.1:0-134238 GCA_031374735.1 Hyphomicrobiaceae bacterium
CGCGCTTTTGCGCGGACGCTGCCGTCTCATGAGCTTCGAAATAGACAAGTCGATCAACCCAGTAGGTTTTTGTAAAGCCCTCGATCAAGCGATCGCGATGTTGCCCGGCACGCACGACGAGGTCACTCGACATGCCGATAGAGATGACGCCGCGTGGCGCGCTCGCCGTCATGTAGACATGAAACTGTTTGCCGAAAAAGTCTGTCATCGCGTGAGCGTAGCACATCATTTCGACCGGGGTAGATCCCGGGTATTTGTCGTGCGAAGGGCACGCCAAATTCCGGGACACCGACGTTGGGAGTGAATGTCTCCTAAGGGTCAAAAACCCGCCACCACGCCTCAATTCGCCCCTTCCAGCAGCCGGCGCGCGATGACCTGGGCTTGGATCTCGGCGGCGCCTTCGAAGATGTTCAGGATGCGCGCGTCGGCAAGCACGCGCGACACCGCGTATTCTAGCGCAAAGCCGTTGCCGCCATGGATTTGCAGCGCGTTGTCGGCGGACGCCCAGGCGATGCGGGCGGCGAGCAGCTTGGCCATGCCGGCTTCGACGTCGCAGCGGCGGCCGTCGTCTTTCTCGCGGGCGGCGAAATAGGTGATTTGGCGCGCGATCATGGTTTCAACCGCCATCATGACGATCTTGTTGGCAACACGCGGGAACGCGGCAATGGGCTTGCCGAACTGCACGCGGTCTTGCGCGTAGCGCAAGGCGAGGTCCATGGCCGACTGGGCGACGCCAACGGCGCGGGCGGCGGTCTGGATGCGCGCGGCTTCAAACGTCGCCATCAGCTGCTTGAAGCCCTGGCCCTCAACGCCGCCAAGCAGTTGCGTGGCTGGCACCTCGAAGCCGTCGAAGGAGATGTCGTATTCCTTCATGCCGCGATAACCGAGCACCTCGATCTCGCCGCCGGTCATGCCTTTGGCGGGGAACGGGTTTGCGTCCGTGCCACGCGGCTTTTCGGCAAGGAACATCGACAGGCCCTTGTAGCCCTTTTCCTTGGGGTCCGTGCGAGCGAGCAAGGTCATCACGTCGGCGCGGACGGGATGTGTGATCCAGGTTTTCTGGCCGTAGATCTTGTAGACATCCCCGTGGCGCTCGGCACGCGTCTTCAGCGAGGCCAAGTCGGAGCCGGTGTTGGGTTCCGTGAACACGGCGGTCGGCAGGATTTCGCCTGACGCGATTTTCGGCAGATATTCGGCCTTCTGCGCGTCGGTGCCGCCGGCGAGAATGAGTTCGGCCGCGATTTCCGAGCGCGTGCCGAGCGAGCCGACGCCGATGTAGGCGCGGCTCAGTTCCTCCGAGACGAGGCACATGCTCTCTTTGCCAAGGCCCATGCCGCCGAACGCCTCGGGCATGGTCAGGCCGAACACGCCGAGATCTGCGAGTTTCGCGATCACATCGAGCGGGATGTATTGATTTTTGAGGTGCCAGCCGTGCGCATGCGGCAGCACTTCGGCGACGCCAAAGCGGCGCATCTGCTCGCGCATTTCACTGAGCGTTTCGTCGAGGCCGGTGTCGCCGAAGGTGGTCGCGGTCGGCTGGGCGAGGATCAGGTGCATCAACCGCGCGCGGATGGCATCCGTGGTGCCGAATTCGATGGCGTGCGCGGCGACGTCGGAGAAGGCGCGCTGGTCGCTGCGTGGCACACCGAGCGCCTGCAGACGCACAGTTTCCTGCTGGCTCATGGGAATGCCGCCTTCAATCTGGGCTGCGTATTCCCCAAAGGCAACCGTCAGGATCAGCTTTTCGATCTCGCCGAAGCGACTGGCAGCATCGAGGCGCGTTGCCCAGCCATGCATTTGGCGCAGCGCCTCGACCGTGGTCGCGAGCCAGGCGAAGCCGTGGGCGGCTGCCTGTTCGGCATCAATGCCGTTGGTTGCGACCCGCTTGGCGACGGCGACCTTTGCCACCTGCAGGACACGCTCCGCCGCAGAGACAATTGACCGACAATCATCGGCCGAGAGAACGTCGATGCGGGTTTCGAGGCGCAGGGCAGCTTGCGACATGCGAGATCTCCAAGTCGATATTGCGCTGCAATATAGCGCGGCGCCAGCGGCAGGCCAATGCGTCGCGTTGGTCGCCGTGTCTGTGGTTGAGACGACTGTTGTATCTCAAAAGCACTGGACGAGTGGCCGATTTGCAGTGTTCAACGGGAGCCAATCGGCACCAACCCCATGTGCCGCATCCGGGAGGACACTTCATGCTCAAACGCACTCTGGCCACCAGTCTAACCGCGCTCGCGGCGATGACCGTGGTCGCCCAGGCGCAGTATTATCCGCCGGATCGCCCCTACCGCGATGGTCCATACCGCGAAGGGCCTTATCGTGAGCGCCCGTATCGCCCAGAACCGGCTCCGCGCTTCTTTGGCTGCGTCGTGTTTGAGCATGCCAACTTCGGCGGCGCGCGTTTGCCCGTGCGTCCCGGTCAGTTCTCGTTCGTCGGCGAAGGGTGGAACGATCGCATCTCGTCGATCCAGTGCACGCCTGGTTGCCGCATGATAGCCTACGAACACGCCAACTTCGGCGGCGCACGCCAGGGCTTCGGCACCACGGGCTTTGTTGGCCAGTTCTGGAACGACCGCATCTCGTCCGCTGAAGTGGCCTGCCGATAACCTACAGCCGCGTCGCGGCGAAGGATCAGATGCCTCGCCTCGACGTCTCCGACACGGGCGCGGTTCGCCGTTTCATTGCGGCGAACACGCGCCTGTTAAGTCCACCGCTCGTGCCTGAAATCCGCTTGCATCTGGCCGAGGAGAGCCTCGATATCTGGCGCAAGACCGAAGAAGACCTGGGCGAGATGAATATCGCGCCGCCGTACTGGGCGTTTGCCTGGGCTGGCGGGCAGGCATTGGCACGCACCCTGTTGGATCAGCCATCGCTGGTGGCTGGCAAACGCATCCTCGATCTGGGTTGTGGCGCGGGACTCGCGGCTGTGGCAGCGCTCAAGGCCGGTGCAGCGTCGGCGCTCGCAGCGGACATCGACCAGATTGCACTGATCGCGACGCACATGAACGCCGAAGCAAACGGCGTGTCGCTTGAGACGACCGTGGACGATGTGCTGGGCGGTCTGCCCGCGGCGTTTGAGGTCGTGCTGGTTGGCGATCTCTTCTATGAGCGGCAACTGGCGGAGCGCGTGCTGGTCCTGGTCGAACCGCTCGCCAAAGCTGGCACGCTGGTGCTGGTCGGCGATCCCCAGCGCAACTATTTCCCGCGTGGTCGTTTCACCGAGGTGGCGTGGTACAAAGTGCCCGTCACACGCGACCTCGAAGACGCCGAAATCAAGACCACGGCTGTTTGGCGCGTGTGAGGGGAGGTGAAACTCTCACGTGACGGGCGTGCAAACCATCCGATTTCGGCGCCATTCTCCGTCACCCCGCACAGGTGTGCCGCCAAGGCATTCGCGCCAGCGCGGATCCGATGATTGCGATATCAACTCATCGGCTTGAAGATCAAGCGACGCGACCGGGCCAAATGCCTCAGCCCGCCATCAAGCGTGCCAGCTCCTTCTCGATGGCTGCGCCCATTTCGGTGGTGCCGACCTGGCGCATGTTGGGCTGCATGATGTCGCCTGTGCGCAGGCCCTGGGCGAGCGTGCCGGTGATGGCCTTGTCGATCAGGTCGGCTTCTTTAGGCATATCGCAGGAGTAGCGCAGTGCCATGGCATAGCTGGCGATGGCCGCGATCGGATTGGCGAGGCCCTTGCCGGCGATGTCCGGCGCTGAGCCGTGCACAGGCTCATAGAGTGACTTGCGTTTGCCGGTCTTGGGATCGGGCGCACCGAGGGACGCCGACGGCAGCATGCCGATCGAGCCGGTCAGCATGGCGGCTTCGTCCGAGAGCATGTCGCCGAACAGGTTATCACAGACGATGACGTCGAACTGCTTGGGGTTGCGCACCAGCTGCATGGCGCAGGCGTCGGCAAGGATGTGCTCCAGTTGCACGTCCTTGGCCTCTTTGGCGTGCACGTCCGAGACGACCTTGTTCCACAGAACGCCCGTGCGCATGACGTTGCGCTTTTCGGCCGAGTGGACCTTGTTTTTGCGCTTGCGGGCGAGGTCGAAGGCCACGCGCGCAATGCGGGCGATTTCGCTCGTCGTATAGACGGTGGTGTCGACAGCGCGCTGTTGGCCGTCCTCGAGGGTTACCATCTCCTTGGGCAGGCCGAAGTAGGTGCCGCCCGTCAGCTCGCGCAGGATCAGGATATCGAGGCCTTCGACCAGTTCGCGCTTCAGCGAGGAGGCCTCGGCGAGCGCGGGGTAGCAGATGGCTGGGCGCAGGTTCGCGAACAGGTCGAGATCCTTGCGCAGGCGCAGAAGTCCCGCCTCTGGGCGAATGTCGTAGGCGACTTTGTCCCACTTCGGTCCACCAACGGCGCCGAAGATCACGGCGTCGGCCTTGTGCGCCTTGGCGACTGTATCGTCGGTGACGGGTTTGCCATGCGCATCAATGGCGGCGCCGCCGACCAGCGCCGTCTCGGTCTTGAACTGCACGCGGCCCTTTTTGCTCAGCAATGCGACGATGCGGTCGACCTCGGCCATCACTTCGACGCCGATGCCGTCGCCAGGGAGCAGAAGCAGAGATTGCGTCGACATGAGAGGCCTTGCGGGTCTGGGTGTGAATGCGCTGACGTGTTTGGCGTGGCTGTTAGCGGCAGTTGGCGGGTGCGGCAAGCCGGAGGCGATGATGTTTCAGCGCAATTGCATGAACCAAAACATCGTCATCCCGCACAAGCGCGGCCTCTTCAGGCCACGCGCAGATGCGGGATCCAGCAGATGTGCGCGCGACGCGCTCAGTCTAGAGTAGACAACGCGGACCGCTTCGCGGGCATCTCGCGCTGGATCCCGCATCGGCACGCGGCCCAAAGAGGCCGCGTTTGTGCGGGATGACGGTTCAATTGACCGGCCGCGACTACGCTGGGTCGCGTGTGCCGGCGATCCAGGTTGCGTAAACGGTCCACGTCTGTGGATTGTAGGCGACCAGATCGGCGGTGTAGCCGGCCTCGATCCGGCCATGCGTTTTGCCGCGGCCGAGGAACTCGGCCGGTGTGCGCGAGGCCATTGCCAGTGCGTCACCAACGGCGCAGCCGGTCATGTCGATCATGCGGCGGACGGCCTCAAGCATGGTCAGGTGTGCGCCCGCGAGCGTGTCGGGACCAGCCGTCAGGCGGCCGTCGACGAGATCAATGCGTCGACCCTGCAGATCGAAGGACGTCACGTCTGACGCGGACGTCGCCATGGCGTCTGTGACCAGCATGAGGCGCTCGGGGCCTTTCACTTTGAGGGCGAGCCGAACATTGGACGCGCTAACGTGGTGCCCATCGGCAATAAGGCCACAATAGAGACGCGGATCATCGAAGGCCGCGCCGATGGCGCCGGGCGCGCGCCCGCCGAGCGGCGCAAGCGCATTGTAGAGATGTGTGATGCCGGTCAGGCCGTGGTCGGCGGCCGAGCGCATGACCTCGAACGTCGGTTCGCAGTGGCCGGCGCAGATCCTCAGTCCAGCCTGCGCAAGAGCTTGAATGGTGTCGTTGCCGACGGTCTCCGGCGCGAGGGTGATGAGGGATGTGCCGAAGGCCGCGAATGTCTGCATCAGCTGCACATCGGCGCGTGTTGGTGTGCGAATGAAGTCTGCGCGGTGGACGCCTTTGCGCGCGGCGTTGAGGAACGGGCCCTCGAGATGGAAGCCGAGCACGCCAGGGATCGCCATCGCCTCAGCGCCGACAGCGGCGAGCGCCTGCATCTTGCCGGGCGTGTCCGTGATGAGGGTTGGCAGCATGCCGGTCGTGCCGCCACGACGACGATGGGTCTCTGTCATGGTACGGATCGTCGCGACATCGGGTATGTCGTTGAGCAACACGCCGCCGCCGCCGTTGACCTGCACGTCGATAAAGCCAGGCGCGAGCACAATTCCGTTGGGCAGCGTTTCGACCTCACATCCTGCCCGGCCCGTCACGCTCCCGGCGTCGACCACGTCTTCGATCAGACCGTCGTGCAACAATACAGCTGCGCCGGCACGCCAAACGGTGCCGGTGAAAACATCAGCGCCGACGAGGGCTTTAAGCGGCATGCGGCACCTGGATCGACAAGGGGACGGAGCGGCGATGTACCGCTTCGACCGGCGCGAGCGCAAATCCGGTTGCTATGTGGGTAGACCGGTCGCGCTCCACGTGGCTGCCGCAACCAAGGGGATGAGCCGCGCCACCATCAACCGTGGCGCCGACGGCCGCCGATCAACGCACTTGATCCCTTTCTGAAGTGGCCCGCGCAGCGACAAACCCCCACCACTGTCATGGCCGGCCTTTCGTGCCGGCCACCCATTGCTCCGCATACCGCGACGCCAGATTGAGCCCGCAATTGCTGCAACAACGAGATCTTCAGCACCTCATGAAATTGTTGCACGATGGGTGGCCGGGACAAGCCCCGCCATGACAGTTGGGGGAGTGGCGGCCGCAGTAACGGGCGCCCGGTATGGGCCCGCACCGACACGCCGACCAAGCGTCGACAAAGTGACTATCCTGACTGAAGCGCCCGGGTGGCGCATTCCGCCTGTCGCCCTAGCGGATCTACGCCAAGCGCCGGCCATTGCTCATGTCGTGCCTCCGTGGCATCTCTCCGCATCGCCCCTTTCCGAGCCATCTCATGATCTCCCACGACAGTGACGCCGCGCTTGCGCGCCTGATGCGTTTTCTCGCCGTACCCGGCATCACCGGAGAAGAGGAACTGATCGGCCGCGATGTTGCCAAGGCGCTGACAGAGGCGGGCGTGCCGGCGAAGGCGATCAACTTCGACGACGCGCACACACGCATTCCGCTGCCGACGCAGACCGGCAATCTCATCGTGCACCTTCCGGGCCGTGGTGCGCTCGGCAACGCGGAACCGCTGTTGTTCATGACGCACCTCGACACCGTGCCGCTGTGTGCGGGTGCCAAGCCCAAGGTCAAAGGCAAGAAGATCATCAATGAGGCGGACACGGCTCTTGGCGGCGACAACCGCTGCAGTTGCGCGGTGCTGGTTACGCTTGCCGCCGAACTCATGAAGAGCAAAGTTGATCATGCGCCGCTGGTGCTGGTGTTCTGCGTGCGCGAAGAAAGCGGTCTGTGGGGCGCGCGCCATATCGATCCCAAGGATATCGGCCCTGTTTCCATGGGCTTTAATTTTGACGGCCGCGCACCGTCGGACGTCGTCGTCGGTGCGGTTGGCGGCGACAAGTGGTCGGTCGAGATCCATGGCCGTGCCTCGCACGCAGGCGTCGCGCCGGAACGCGGGATATCGTCGACCATGATCCTGGCCTTGGCGCTGGCCCAGGTGCGCAAGGGCGGATGGTTCGGCAAGGTGGTCAAAGGCAAGCGCGTCGGCACGAGCAACGTTGGGCCCGTAAGCGGTGGACCGATCACAGGCGGCATGAGCCGGCCAGCGGGTGATGCAACCAACGTCGTCACGGATTATGTCTATGTCGAGGGCGAAAGCCGCAGCCAGGACCTTGCCTTCATCAAGGAGATCACAGCGGCCTACAAGGACGCGTTCACGGAGGCGGCGAAGACCGTCACCAACAGCGACGGCAAGGCCGGCAAGGTGAAGTTCACCTCGGCGCTCGGGTACTATCCCTTCGAGATCAAAGAGAAAGAAGCCGTCGTGCAGCGCGCCATCGCAGCCGTGGCCGATATTGGTCTGAAGCCCGATGTCCGGCTTGCCAGCGGCGGCTTGGACGCCAACTGGCTGGTGCGTCACGGCGTGCCGACGGTTACGTTCGGGTCCGGGCAGAACGAGGTGCACACTGTGGATGAGTGGATCGACATCCCACGCTTCCAGGATGCCTGCCGCTTGGCGCTGCACCTCGCGACGGGGCGGTAAGCCTCCCCTCACGCATCCGCGAACATCTTCGGTAGGTCGCGACGCTTGCCGGCGAGCCATGCCGGCGCAGGCAGCCCTTTGCTGGCCAGGAATTCGGGATTGAACAGCTTCGACAGATAGCGCGTGCCGTTGTCACACAGGATGGTCACGATCGTATGGCCGGCACCCATGGCCTTGGCCATGCGGATGGCACCGGCAACGTTCACGCCGGATGAGGAGCCAAGGCACAGGCCTTCCTCGGCCAAAAGCTGGAACACGATGCTGACGGCTTCCGCATCGGGGATTTGGAAGCAGTGGTCTAGGGTCAGACCTTCGAGGTTTTTGGTGATGCGGCCCTGGCCGATGCCCTCGGTGATCGACGATCCCTCGGATTCGAGCTTGCCGGTCTTGAAATAGTAGTTGTAAAGCGCCGCGCCCGGAGGATCGGCGAGACCGATTTTGATGTTCGGATTGGCAGCCCGCAGGCCGAGCGCGGTACCAGCCAGCGTGCCGCCCGAGCCGACAGCGCAAATGAAGCCATCGACCTTGCCGTCTGTCTGCCGATAGATCTCAGGCCCCGTGGTCGCCACGTGCGCATCGCGGTTGGCGGTGTTGTCGAACTGGTTGGCCCACATAGCGCCGTTCGGCTCGCTTTTGTTTAGGGCCTCTGCAAGCCGCGCAGAGTATTTGATGTAGTTGTTCGGGTTCTTGTAGGGCACGGCTGGCACCTCGACCAACTCGGCGCCGAGCAGCCGGAGTGTGTCCTTCTTTTCCTGGGACTGCGTCTCAGGGATGACGATGACGGTACGAAAACCCAGGGCATTGCCGATGACGGTCAGCCCGATGCCGGTATTGCCGGCCGTGCCTTCGACGATCGTACCACCCGGCTTTAACGTGCCGCGCTTGATCGCGTCCTGAATGATGAACAGCGCCGCGCGATCTTTCACGGACTGGCCGGGATTCATGAACTCGGCCTTGCCGAGGATGGTGCACCCCGTCTCGGCGGATGCACGCCGTAGCTTGATCAGCGGCGTGTTGCCGACTGCCTGCACCACCGTTTCTGCTGTCGTCACGTGCGCATCCTCATCTGTGTGTTCGGCGACACCGCAACACTCATGCCGCCAGAGGGTCGCCAGAGCCCTGACGACCAGAGCGTGCCGATATCTGGCGCCACTTAACCACGCTTTAACCCTGACCGGTCATTGTCAAACGGTAACTTGAAGCGTGCAGGCCACCGCGACGGGCGCCTGTCAAATGAAGGTAAGACAAATGAACACGTCACTCAAGGCGGGCCTGACGGCCCTTGCTGTCGCGGCATCTGCATCGGCAGTTTCCGCAGCTGATCTCGGCGGCTCGCGCGGTTCGATCAAGGACGGCGCCTATGAACCGGCTCCGATGGCGCATGTGGCGCGCGGCCCGGCTGGCAACTGCTACTTCCGCGGCGATGTCGGCTACTCCGTCTCGCGCGACCCAAGTGTCAAGTGGGCTGTGACGAACTTCGACCGCACCTATTATGCCGATGCGGCCTCTCAGGCTGCTGGCGGCGCGTCGAACGCAACTGGTCCCACCGCATTCTACACCGACAGCAACTACAATTACACCGGCGACTCGGTCGTCGGAACCGGGATGGAGAATGCCTGGTTCGGCGGCATCGGCATGGGTTGCGGCAGCGGCTCGCGCGGTATTCGCGGCGAAGTCATGTTGAACCATATCGGTCACCGCAAGATCGATGGCATTCCTGGCAACTTCACGATCAACGAAATCACAACGGCGGTTGCGCCGACCTCGACGCCGGTGACCGATCCACTGCACACGTCGGTCTCGTCGACCACGTTGATGTTCAACGGATACTACGATTTCGGCAAGTTTGGCCCGATCACCCCCTATGTCGGCGCTGGCGTCGGCGTCGCCTACAACCGCATGAGCGAAGTCTACTTCACGCAGAACGACTTCCTGCTCAACCGTATCCAGGGCGACAGCCGCCTGTCGCTGGCTTGGTCGGTTATGGCCGGCGTCGGCTATCAGGTCACCGACCGCGCCGTTCTCGACTTCGGCTACCGCTTCATGAACTATGGCAAGGCCCAGTCCGGGCACATCGACAACACCGGCTATGCCTATAACCCGCGCGTGTTCGTGAACGACATGTCGGCGCATGAATTCAAGGTTGGCCTGCGCTATCACTTCGGTGGCAACGATTGCTGCGCCGCATCGAGCCACCCGATGAAGTAATCCCCCGTCCTCTCCGACGGTAACTCGCGCCGGTCCTCGAAAGGGGCCGGCGTTTTTGCTTTGGTCCCCCGGAAAACCTAGGAAAACACAGGCGCGCCCCCTTGCCCGCGCCAACCAGAGACCGTACCTCGCCACCGTCTTGTCTTATTGCCGCGCCAACACGGCGCTGGGCTGGACGCTGAATGTGCTCGACCGGGGTCTGCGACCACGGAGCGAGCAGAAAAGCAGCGCGCAACTTGGGAGCAGACCAACATGCAGGCACGTGCGGGTACAGCAATCGGGATCATGGCCGGGCTTGTGCTCGCGGGCGCGGCGTTCGCCCAGACCGCGCCGCCGACACCGCCAACCCAGCCGGCCGGGCAGCAATGGGCGCCGCAGGTGAAGGCCGAGCCGCAAGTCGCGGGCGTGACGCTCGACGAAAAGCAGGTGGCGGCGCTGCGCGCAGTGACCAAATATTTCAACGACCTGAAAGTGCTCAAGGGCGCGTTCGCGCAGACGGCGCCGGACGGTAAGCGCCAGCGCGGCAAGTTCTCGCTCAAACAGCCGGGCAAGTTCCGCTTCGACTACGGCTTCGGCAGCAAGCTGATCGTCGTGTCCGACGGCAAGAACCTCGCCATCCAAGACCCCGACGTGAACTCGGACACGCGCTATCAGGTCGATGACACGCCGTTCCGCATTCTGCTGCGCAAGGACGTCGACCTGCTCCGCGACGCACGCGTGTTCGAGGTGCAGGAAGTCGAGGATCTTGTGATCGTCGCACTCGGTGACAAGAGCCCGGAGATCTCCGGCAAGATCAAGTTGTTCTTCACCAAGAAGACCGGTCTTGAGCTCAAGGAGTGGGTCACGACCGATACCCAGGGTGGCGACACGCGGGTCGAGATCTCCGAACTGATCAAGACCGAGGACGTCGACGACGCCCAGTATAAGATCCAGTCGCTGCCGCAGCCGAAGTGATACCACCGGCTTTCATCAACCGATGTCAGTCGGTGGGCGTTGGCCAGACGATACGCTCAAACAGCGTGCGCAACTTGAGCCCGCGAGGGCGGTTGACATGTTCGACCCAGCCGATGCGGCCGTCGAGATGGGCGCGGAAATTCGGGTGGCCGTCGTGGTTCTGGCTGTCGGGACCGTGACGCGCGCAGTTCGTGAGGATGGCTTTCAGCTGATCGAACTCAGCGCGTGGAACATTCACGTGGCTATTGATCGTCAGTCCCAGCAGGCGTTGGGCACCAGCGGCTGGCATGATGCGCGTCTTCTTGGTGTTGATCACGAAGGCTTCGTCGCTGGCGATGTCGCTCATCAGCGCGAGGAACTTCGCACGTGATGCGACGTTCAAATCCATGCCTGAAAACGCGAGATCATCGGCATAGCGCGTGTAGGCAAGCCCATAGCGGCGCGCGAGGCCATCGAGGCGCACATCAAGCCGATAGGCAACGAGGTTGGCGAGCGCGGGCGACGTCGGCGCACCCTGTGGCAGGTGCGGTTCTGTGAAAATCTGGCGGACGCGAAGCTCGGGCCGCTCCTCACGCGGCAGATCGCGAAACACCTCGTCTGGCGTCGCCGTTGTGACGAGACCGGTAAGCAAGCGGGCGACCGCGACGGGATAACCGAGCGCGCGGAACAGGCCGTGCACGCGTCCTGCTGGAACAGAGGGAAAGAAATCTGCGATATCGGCCGCAATCACGATCTCCTCGCCCGCGTGGATGGCGGCAGCCGTCACCGCCGAGCGGCCCTTGGTGAAGCCATGTGCGGTTGTATGCGGCTGCACGCGATCCAGGATCTCGCGCAGGATCAGCGTCTGCATCGCTTTCAGCCGCGGCTTCGGCATCTCGATCAGGCGCACGCCACCCGATGATTTCGGATGAAACGCGAAGCGATAGTGCAGCAGCGATCCGAGCGAGCCTTGCGGGCGCAGCGGCGGCAGGCCGGCGAACCAGTCGAGTTGCTCTGGCGGGCAATTGAGACCGTGGGCAAGTGCTTTTGGGCTATCGAGCGCGGGAAGACCGAGGTCGGCGAATTTGGGGTGAGGTCGGAATGTCGCTTCGCAGATGACGGCAATCGGCGGTGTCAGGTAGCGCCGCCACGGTGAGTTCAAACCGCCAAACATGAAAGCGCATAGAGCATCGTAAATCCGCGCGGCGCTCGGCGTGACAGCGTGCGGCAGCATCGTCATGAGATGTTCTGCGAGACTTCGCGCGTGGCGTTGTCGTCGCACCGGCTCGATCCCGATACGTTGGCCTTCGCGATCGATACTGAGTGACGCGAGCGCTCTCTCGAATGCGGTGGAGAGTTCGACTTCAGTCCAAGGCGTCGCCGCCGCGATATCAGCCAAGTAGCTGCGGATTTTCCAAATCTCCGCCAACTGAGGTGAACTCCTGTGCCACATGAGAACCAGCGCGCCAGCCAGCCCTGTCGGGCCAATGCGGTACGCCACAGCGTGGCGGTGTCGCCTTGGCGGCGTCGTGGTGCGGTCGTCTTTGGTCCCTGGGGTAGCCCCAGAGCGCTCGCCTCTGCAACTTGCGCTGCACGTCGAGACATCCCGGCGCGCTGGTCTCTGTAACCATCCTGCCGCGTCGGTGTGCGAGCGGTCAACCTTGCCGCGCCATCGGATCGCTGCCATCAACAGGCGGTCACACTCAAGAGGAACGTCCCATGATCCACGAACTGCGCATTTACAATTGCGCGCCCGGCAGATTGCCGGCGCTGATGAAGCGCTTCGAGACCACAACGCTCGCCATCTGGCAGCGCCATGGCATCAAGCAGGCGGGCTTCTGGACGACCGTCATCGGCGAGAGCAACCAGCAGCTGATCTATCTCATCGCCTGGGAGAGCCTCGCCGAGCGCGAAAAGAAATGGACAGCCTTCCAGAACGATCCCGAGTGGATTGAGAAGCGCGCAGCCACCGAGAAGGACGGCCCGATCGTCTCCAACATCGTCAGCCAGATCCTGGCGCCGACGGCGTTTTCAGCGGTGAAGTGAGAGCGCTGCGCCTGTTTGTGCGGACGATACGATGACGACGATTGCCCTGCTGTTCGCCTCCAACGTGTTCATGACGCTCGCCTGGTATGGGCACCTGAACTACAAATCCGCGCCGCTCTGGCTGGTCATCCTGGCGTCGTGGGGCATCGCCTTCATCGAGTATTGTCTGGCCGTGCCCGCCAATCGCTGGGGGCACGGCCAGTTCAGCGCCGCAGAATTGAAGACGATGCAGGAGGTGATCACGCTGATCGTGTTCGCCGGCTTCTCGGTGTTCGTCCTGAAGGAGCCGCTGGGGTGGCAACACGGCGTCGGCTTCACCTTGATCGCCGCGGGTGCCGCATTCGTGTTCGCAGCGAAGGCTTGAGGTCTCATATCAGAACTTGCACAAGCAGATCTTGTTGCCGTCGAGATCGCGGAAGTAGGCGGCATAAAATCCGCTGTCGCCGCGCGGTCCGGGTGCGCCTTCATCTGTGCCGCCGAGGCTCATTGCCTTGGCGTGCGCGGCCTTGATTGTCGCCTCTGTGCCCGAGATGGCGATCATGGTGCCGTTGCCTGAGGTCGCGTTCTTGCCATCGAAGGGCAAGCCGATGGCGAGGGCGGGCGCATAGGGTTTGTCCTTGGCGCCGTAGGCGACGCTGGAGCCGAAATCCATGGTGCGCGCGTACCCCATCTCGCCGAGCACGGCGTCGTAGAAGGCCAAGGCCTTGTCCTTGTTGTTGGTTCCGAGCATCGCATAAGCAAGCATGGTATTCTCCGTTGTGTTGGTGTCACCTTACGACGCCGCCCTGAGCATCGTCGGCGCGCTGTGCACCGTGAAGTCTCGATCATGATCAAGCGACGGCACGCGGCCGCGCGCCTCTGCAACTTTGCCCATGTCGATTTCGGCGAACACCACGCCGGGCGCGTCGCCGTTGGCTTCGGCAATGATCTCGCCCCACGGCGCGACGACGAGAGAGTGGCCGTACGTGGCGCGGCCGGTCTCGTGCATGCCACCCTGGGCGGCGGCGAGCACGTAACAGCCGGTTTCAATGGCGCGCGCGCGCATCAAGACGTGCCAGTGCGCCTTGCCTGTTGGCACGGTGAAGGCTGCGGGGATGGCCAGCATCGAGGCGCCGGCCTGGGCCAGAGAGCGGTAGAGAGCCGGAAAGCGCAGATCATAGCAGATGGTCATGCCGAGTTGACCCCAGGGCAGATCGGCGATCATGGCGTCCTCGCCTGGGCGATAATTCTTGCTCTCGCGATAGGTTTCGCCGCCTGGCAATTGCACATCGAACATGTGGATCTTGTCGTATTTTGCGGCAACCGCCCCCTCTGGCGTGATCAGAAACGACCGGTTGGCGAAGCGGTCCCCGGCCACAGCAACGGCCATGGAGCCGATGTGCAGCCAGATCTTCAGCTCGCGCGCCAGCGCACGGAAATGAGCCAGTGCCGGGTTGCCCTCTTCCGGCCTGATGGCAAGAACCAGCTTCGTCTTGTCGGTCTCCATCAGCGTGGTGATCTCGGGCGTCTGCACATACTGCGCGCCTCCCGCGGCCGCCTCGCGGATGAGCCGCGTCGCCTCGATCAGGTTCTTGTCGACCGACTTGGTCGCGCACATCTGCACGAGGCCGGCGCGAAAGGTTTGGGCGGTGCTCATGGGCAGTGTCCTCGGTCGGATGCGAGCAGAAGTCGTCAATCAGGCCAGCATAATCAGGGCATAATCAGGCCTGCAGCAGAGCGTCGAGGCGGCCTTCACTCTGGAGCGCATAGAGATCGTCGCAGCCGCCCACATGCGTGTCGCCGATCCAGATCTGTGGCACCGACGTCTGGCCACCAGCTTTGAGCCGCAAGGCCTCGCGCTCTTTCGGGCGGCCTGACACGTCGACCTCCTGAAATGGCACGGCCTTGTGTGCCAGCAAGCGCTTGGCTGCATGGCAGTACGGACAGAGCGACGTCGTGTAGATGGTGACGGGTGGCATGGGGACATCGCAGCGAGGGGCGGCTATAGTATAGAGGCATGCGCCGATTGACGGCAATCGGGCGACGGCAAATGGCGACGGACTCCGTGTTACACAACGTCATCATACTCAAGCCCTACTTATTCAAGACCGGCGCCACGGAGAAACCATTTTGCGAAGCGACGGAGATCGGCGACACTTGCGGCGCTTGCGGTGCGGTCAGCCGGTATGCCTGCGCGTGGACTGGAGAGGGCGAACGATGTGGATCCTGCGGCAAGTCGGCGGCCCGTTTTGTGCTGCCGCGGTTTTTGCGTCAGTGGCTGCTGCCCAGATCAAGACCGTCAAAATCGAAGAGTTCTCCGGCTATTGGTCAGGCGTTGGCACGGTCATGTGGACCAACGGCACGACGGAACAACTGAAGTGTGTGGCCACATACCGACCTGCAACCGATCAAGTGCGCCAAAACCTGCGCTGCGCCAGCCAGGGCTATTCGATTTCGGCCTCCGTCGAGCTGAAAATCGTCGGTGACGTCGTCACGGGCACGTGGGAAGAGAAAACCTACTCCGCCACGGGGGCCATCACGGGCAAGGTCAACGACAAGGGTTTCGTGCTCTCGATCGTTGGCCCGACCTTCTCGGCTGACATGATCGTCGACCACACCACCTGCAAACAGGCGATCGACATCGACCCCAAGGGCATCGACGTGGCTAAGATCAAGATCGGATTGGGAAAATGCTGAAATCGCGGCCGCGCTTTTACGACGCGGAAAGACACTTTCGAAACCGCTGCAGTGACCCATTAGCCTAAAGTCCGCTCGATCCCAGACGCGAAAACGCGTATAGTCTTATACATGATCGCCTCGGTCGGGGGGCCGGAACGGTGGTCAGACCAAGATCCAGTTTGCTTAGCGCGGGCCTCCGCTGCAGAGCATAGGAACCTTGGGGGAGAGCTGCGCGCCTGTCCAGGCCGGCTGCAACTCGTGGAAAGCTGGTCAGGTGGCAACACCGGACCAGCTTTTCACGTTTTTAGAGCCCCCACATTCATGCACATCATCCAAACTTGCACATCATCCAAAGGGGAGAGGGAGAGGACTGCGTTCACTCGATTGCCCATGCGCATCATCCCCGCACGGAATGGTGTTTCAGATCCCCATATGCTTCGCTAAGGTCCAAGCAATCCTTTCGAGGCAGCGAGGCAGGGACACACGCGACATGAAAATCCTCATCATCGGCGGCGCGGGCATGGTCGGGCGCAAGCTCGCCGAGCGGCTGGCCAAGGACGGCACTCTTGGCGGCAAGGAGGTCAGCGACTTGACGCTGTACGATGTCGTCGCCGCCCAGAAGCCCGCCGGCGCCAAGTTCCCCGTGCACATCAAGACCGGTGATCTCCCGGCCGCCGGCGAAACCGACAAACTGGTCGCCGGCAAACCCGACGTGATCTTCCACCTCGCAGCCATCGTCTCCGGTGAAGCCGAGCAGGAATTCGACAAAGGCTATCGCATCAATCTGGTCGGCACGCAGAACCTGCTCGAAAGCATCCGCAACACCTACTCAGCCGACAAGATGAAACCGCGCCTCGTCTTCACATCGTCGATTGCCGTCTTCGGTGCGCCCTTCCCGGACAAGATCGGCGACGAGTTCTTTTCAACGCCCCTGACCAGTTACGGCACGCAAAAGGCCATCGGCGAACTCCTGGTGTCCGACTACACGCGCAAGGGCATGCTCGACGGCATCTCGATCCGCCTGCCCACCATCTGCGTGCGCCCGGGCGCGCCGAACAAGGCTGCCTCTGGCTTCTTCTCCAACATCATGCGCGAGCCGCTGGCCGGCAAGGAGGCGGTGCTGCCAGTCGGCGAAGATGTGCTGCACTGGCATGCCTCGCCGCGTGCCGCGGTCGGCTTCCTGCAGCACGCCGCAACCATCGATGGCGCAAAGCTCGGTGCCCGGCGCGCGCTCAGCATGCCTGGGTTGCCGGCAACCGTCGGCGAGCAGATCGCAGCCCTGCGCAAGGTCGCAGGCGAAAACGTCGTCAAGCGCATCCGCCGCGAACCGGACCCGTTCATTATGGGCATCGTGCAGGGCTGGCCGCGCAACTTTGAGACCAAGCGAGCGCTCGCCCTTGGCTTCAAATCCGAGAGCACCTTCGAGGAAATCATCCGCGTCCACATCGACGACGAACTCGGCGGCCAATTCGCTTGAACCGGGTTGCTGGAAAAAGCGCCACGATCCCCAATGACAAAGTGGCCTCTGGCCGCGTAAGAATCAGGTATGAGTTCAGCGCACCAGTTACGCGTCGTCGAGACGATCTGCGATATCCCAGCGGCCAGCTGGGATAGGTGCGCGAACCCTGATCCCGCCTCGTACAATCCGTTCCAATCGCATGCGTTCCTGGCGGCGCTGGAGGAAGCTGGGTGCGTCGGCGGTCGGTCGGGTTGGGCGCCACAGCACCTTTTGCTGGAGACGGCGGGAGGCGAGATCGTCGCCGTGGCGCCAGCTTACCTGAAGAGCCACAGCCAGGGCGAATACGTGTTCGATCACGGCTGGGCGGAGGCGCTGCATCGGGCTGGCGGTCGCTATTACCCGAAACTGCAGATCGCCGTGCCGTTTACGCCCGTGCCGGGCCGCCGCTTTATGGCTGCACCCGGGCCGGACGCGGTCGAGAACGAGCGTCTGCTTGCCGCTGCCGCGATCGAGGTCGCCAAGCGCGCGCAGCTGTCGTCCCTACATGCAACATTCACGTCGCAAGGCGAGTGGACGCGGTTGGGCGCGGCGGGCCTGCTGCAACGCACGCACCAACAATATCACTGGGCCAACAACGGCTACGCGACCTTCGATGATTTCCTTGCGGCGCTGTCCTCGCGCAAACGCAAGACCATGCGCAAAGAGCGGGTGGAAGCGCTGTCAGCCGGCCTCACCATCCGCCATGTCTTAGGGCGCGAGATCACCGAGGCGCACTGGGACACGTTCTTCCAGTTCTACACGGACACCGGCAACCGCAAATGGGGCCGCCCGTATCTGAACCGCAAGTTCTTTTCGCTGCTTGGCGCGGCGATGCCAGAGCAATGCTTGCTGATTTTCGCCGAACGCGCGGGGCAGCCGATCGCGGGCGCACTCAACCTGATCGGCGGCGACTGTCTTTACGGCCGCTACTGGGGCTGTATCGAGCATCACCCCTGCCTGCACTTTGAAGTGTGCTACTATCAGGCCATCGACGTTGCCATCGCGCGCAAACTGGCGCGTGTCGAAGCCGGCGCCCAAGGCGAGCACAAGCTCGCGCGTGGCTACATGCCCGAGACCACATACTCGCTGCACTGGGTCGCCGACCCCGGTTTCCGCAAGGCCGTGTCAAACTTCCTCGACGAGGAACGCGCCCACGTCGCCGAGCAGCGCGAGCTGCTGGCGGAGTACGCGCCGTTCCGCAAGGACGTGTCGGCCGAGGATGCGTGACTGGCTGGTGTGATGGGGCTACGCCGTCTCACGGACGCGGTGGGCCCTTGCGGAAGTCGCCCGCTGCGGCCGCCGCTCCCCCACCTGTCATGGCCGGGCTTGTCCCGGCCACCCATCGGGCAACAATTTCATGAGGTGCTGAAGTCCTCCTTGTTCCGGGAATTTCGGGCTCATTTTAGCATTGGCGTGAGCGGAGGAATGGGTGGCCGGCACGAAGGGCCAGCCATGACAATGGTGGAGTAGACGCTGCGCGGGCTGCTTCTGATACGGGTTAAAAACGAGCAAACCTGCCGACGCATACCCCATCCCATCGGTAGACTGCCCGATCTGCGTCCTGATCGTTGCCCGCAATCAATACGCCCGGCTGACGCAGAACTGCACGACGTCGGCGAGGGCCTTGCGGGGTACGCTGTCGGGGAAGATCGCCAGCGCATCGCGGGCGATGGAGCCATAGTGGCGGGCGCGCTCGAAGGTCGCTTCGATGGCCTTGTGCCGCTTCATGAGCGATAGCGCATGCTCGATATCGCCGTCCTCGATCCGGCCTTCGGTCAACGTGCGGTTCCAGAAGGCGCGCTCGGTTTCGTTGCCGCGCCGATACGAGAGGATGACAGGCAGCGTGATCTTGCCCTCGCGGAAGTCATCGCCGACGGACTTGCCAAGCCGCGAGCTGTCGCCGGCGTAGTCGAGGGCATCGTCCACCAGCTGGAAGGCGATGCCGAGATTCTTGCCATAGCTGCGCAGCGCCGCCTGTTCGTCTGGGGGCCGTTGTGCAATGGCTGGGCCGACTTCGGCGGCGGCGGCAAACAGCGCGGCCGTCTTGGCATTGATGATGGCGAGATAGGCGTCTTCGGTGGTGGACGTGTGCTTGGCGGCAGCCAGTTGCATCACCTCGCCCTCGGCGATGACAGCAGCCGCGTTCGAGAGGATCTTGAGTGACGGCAGCGAGCCGACGTCGACCATCATTCGGAAGGCCTGGCCAAGCAGGAAATCACCAACGAGCACACTCGCCTGGTTGCCCCACAGGCGGCGCGCTGTCTTCTTGCCGCGCCGCATGTCGCTGTCGTCGACGACATCGTCATGCAGCAAGGTGGCCGTGTGCATGAACTCGACGGCAGCGGCCAGCTTGATGTGGCCCTCGCCGGTATAGCCAGCGAGTTTGGCGGCGGCGATTGTCAACATGGGCCGGAGGCGCTTGCCGCCGGAATCGATGAGATGGTGCGCCAACTCGGGGATCATCTCGACATCCGAAATGGCCTTGTCGAGGATGATACGGTTGACCTGCGCCATGTCCGACGTGACGAGCGCCAGGATTGGTTTCAAGCTCTCCGCGGGGTCGCGGGCTTCGAGCGGGACGACGACGGCCATGTTTGGCGCCTTCCTCAGGTTTCGCCGCCCCTTCGGCGAGGTCTTGATTACCTGAAGAATTTACACCGTTGCCGCTGACCAATCGCCCGGCATAGTGCCGCATTGCGATGCAACATCGTCGCGGGCTGGCAAGCTTGGTGTCTGGGCCACGGGTGCGGCAGTCATTCCTGGTGCGCGTGGGCAGAGTCCGGGCCCCTTTCTCTCTAAATATAACCGGCACGGCGAACGTCCCAAAGGTCGATTCGTGATACGCGCACCGCTGCGCCGGCGGAGCGCCTGGTTCGCTGGCGCTACGTCTTCGTCACCACAACTTCAAGATAAGGGCTCGGCACAATAAGCGACGTGCTGCTTCGGTTCATGCGCGTAAGCAGCGCCGTGATGTCCGATTCCAAGGCCGCCTGCTTGGGCGCATCGAGCGCAGCGAAGGCGCGGTTGGTTGGGCCATAGTAAGCCTTGAAGACATCGAGCCAGTGCGTCGCGGAGTTGTAGCGGAAGGTGAACACCTGGGGCGTTGCGACCACGGTGTGGCCGGCGAACAGCTCGGCGAGACGGGGCTGCGTCCCCCACAGCGCCGGAGACTTGATACCGGCAGGCGGCGGCACGTGCTGGCCGATGGTTTTGAAAAGCTGGCCGATGAAGCCGTCCGGCGTCCAGTTGGCGAGGCCGATCCGACCGCCCTTACGCACGACCCGCACCATCTCGGATGCTGCCTTCTCCTGGTTGGGCGTGAACATGACGCCAAACGTCGACAGCACGACGTCGAATTGGTCGTCGGCAAAGGGCAACGCTTCCGCGTCGGCTGTCTGGAAAGTGATGTTGAAACGCTCCGCCTGTGCGCGCTCTTTTGCCCGGTTGAGCAGCGTCTCGACATAGTCGGTTGAGGTGACGACGCCAAAGCGGCGCGCAGCGGCGAGGGTTGCGTTACCGTTTCCGGCGGCGACGTCGAGCACGCGCTCGCCGGCTGCAAGATCTACGGCTTCGCAAATGCGCTCGCCGACGATCTGAAGTGTGGTGCCGACAATGGCATAATCCCCAGCGGCCCATGTGGCCTGCTGGCGTTGCTTGATAGCGGCGAAATCAGGTGTGTTGGTGGACATGTCATGGCTCCTGTTATGACTGGAGCTTGCCGATACTCCAGAGTTGGCGCGGGCAATGTTCCCTTTGGAACGGCGTAGAAGATGGATGCGTTCGCCAGCGCATTGCTGAGTGTAACCCGCATCCGTTGCGGCAGCGTCAAAGTTTCGTGATCGCGTCCCGTTGCATCATCGGTGGTCAGCAAACTTTTCCCCAGGCGCCGAGCTGATGGCTGTCCGGCAGACGAGTGTGGTGCGAGAGGCTGAGATCCTCGCGACGAGACCACCTTGGCCCAACGCCCGCGCACATCACCCGCGCCTGCGAAAGCGAGCGTTGATGCCTTCAGGATCGACATCGATCTTGATCAGGCCGCGCGCGAGGCTGAGCGCGTGCGCACGTGGCTGGCAGCGCTGCGCAAGCGCCATGATCTCACGCGCTACGAATACACACGTCTGGTTCGCGTGATGCCGGCGAGCGCGACCTACTCGCACCCGATTTTGACCCTCGGCACGCGCTTCACCGAGACCGAGGATCAACTTCTCGCGACGTATTTGCATGAGCAGATGCACTGGTATCTCTACGAACTCGGCGGGCACGACCACGACCCCGTGGCGCCGTTCTTCGACGAGCTTGTACGCCGTTATCCGGATGCGCCGACGCGCTTGCCCGAGGGGGCGCGCAACTACGAGCAGACCTATGTGCATCTGGTCGTGTGCTGGCTCGAGCTGGCTGTCACGGCCGAGTTCATAGGGCGCGAGCGCGCCTTCGCATTAGCCGAAACTGTCTATGGCTATCGCTGGATCTATCGCACGGTCCTGCGCGATTGGCCGGCGCTGCAGGCGCTGTTCACCGCGCATGGCATCCTGCCCATCAAGACGGCGCCTGAGCTACAGGCGCTTGCTAGCGCCGCGCGGAAAAGAACGCCTGCAAAATCGCGCGCGCCTCGCTCTCGCCAAGTCCCCCGTAAACCTCGGGCGCGTGGTGGCAGGTCGGCTGGTTGAACAACCTGACCCCATTTTCGACCGCGCCACCTTTCGGGTCGCCGGCACCGAAATAGAGCCGGCGAATGCGTGCGAACGAGATTGCGGCCGCACACATCGGGCAAGGCTCCAGCGTCACGTAGAGATCGCAATCACTGAGCCGTTCCTGGCCGAGGGCTGCGGCTGCAGCGCGGATGGCAAGCACTTCGGCATGCGCCGTCGGATCATTCAGCTCCCGTGTCCGATTGCCCGCCTCAGCCAGTACGTGCCCATCCGGCCCGACGACGACGGCCCCGACCGGCACCTCGCCGCGCCCAGCCGCGTCCCGCGCCTCACCGAGCGCGCGCTGCATCGGCGATAGTTTGTCTGACCTTGCCATCAGGCCTCTTTGCGGCCAATTTTTTGCGGCCAATCGTGTGCGGCGGGCATTGCATGCCTGCTATAGGCGTATCTGGCCCTGCGCCAGCCCACAACCTTGCGGGCCAAGCTTGCATCCCGGGCCATCGGTTCGAAAACGGATCCTGCCATGCTCCGCCGCTTCATCATTGCCTTTGTCATCACCGTCGCCGCGATCCTTGGCTATCAGGCCTATCAGGGGCAGTTTTCGAACGTGCCGCTGAAGAAGGTGTCGGTTGGGACTGTCTCCGTGGCCTGAACATAGCTGATTAGGACGTGAGCCCCATGGCCTGCGCAATCAGTCGATAGCTCGTGACACGCGCGGCCTCATCCGTCGCCCAGGTGACAATGGCGATTTCCTGCACGCCGGATCGCACAGCGAGATCGCGGATGCGGTCTGCAACCTCCGAGCCCGTGCCGACAAAAGCCGCGCGGCGGAACTGGTCCATACGCGTGCGATCGGCATCGGAATACGCGTGCGCCATCGCGGCCTCCGGCGTCTCCAGCGGTGAGAATGTTCCACGATCGCGCAGCAAGCGGAAACGCGCGCGCGACGAAAAATGATGCTGTGCCTCCTCGTGAGTGGCCGCGGCCAGCGCCCACACGCACAGAGCTGCATTGGGCTCGGGATGGCGCGCACTCGGGCGGTAGTTGTCGAAATAGAACCGCAGCGCCGTTTCCGCGCCCTGCCCGTCGGTGAAGAACCACGCGAACGCGTACGGCAGGCCAAAGTGCGCCGCCACCTGCGCGCCATAGTCAGAACTGCCAAGCACCCAGATTTCCGGCGTTGTGTCGCCTGCAGGGAAGGCGCGCACGAGGTTGAACGGGTGTTCCTCGCCGAGTGGCTCACCGGCCAACCACTTCTGCAGCTCATGAATGTCGGTCGGGAAGCGCGCCGGGCGCTCATTGGCCATCGGATTGAGCGCGTAAGCGGTTCGCCCATCCGAGCCGGGCGCGCGTCCGAGGCCAAGATCGACGCGCCCAGGCGCCAGCGCATCGAGCACGCGGAACTGTTCGGCCACCTTATAGGGCGCGTAGTGCGGCAGCATCACACCCGCACTGCCAATGCGGATGCGCGTGGTTTTTGCAGCGATGGCGCCGAGCAGGATTTCGGGTGCTGTGCCGACAATGGTCGCGTTGTTGTGGTGCTCGGACACCCAGAACCGGTGATAGCCCATGGCCTCCACAGCCGGCGCCAAGGCGAGTGTATTGCGGATCGCATCGCCTTGCGGGCGGCCAGCCGAGGCGATGGATTGGTCGAGGATCGAGAAGCGTAAGGTCATGTGGGCTACACCACACGGCGGCGGCACACAAATCAAGCGGTCGCTTTCAGCTCAGACGCGACCAGCGATAGCGCGAGATGACAGACAATGATTGTCGACAACGGCACATCCTGCCACGGTGTTGCCGAAAAGGCGCGTGACCGTAGCCTGTCAGTGGGGGAGGATTCGAGCGCGTGCGTTTGACGGCGACAGGTCTGGCAGTTTGGGGCGTGGCGCTAGCTGCGTCGGCAGCCTGTGCCAGCGCCGGGTTGGCAGCAGGTCCCTCTGCCGGTGTCGAGGTCGGAGTTGAGCTGGCGGCTCGCCTGATCGCCTGGATCAGCGGGCATGTACAGGCGATCCTGGCAACCGCCTACGATCGGGCGCCGGTGCTGGTCGTCGTCATGGCGGCTTTGCTGATAATTCCCATGACGGCACTTGTGGCGCTGCTCGCTCACAGCATGCGCCTGCGCATCGTACGCAGTCGCCGCCCGTCGCCAGTCGCTGACCGATTGGCGTCGCTGCACACCGCGCCGCTGTCGGTCGCGACCCCCGAGGCTGCCCTATGGCCGCAGGCGGCCTGGCTCGATATCGAGGGCGGAAAGGCTGGACAGACGCGGCTGCTTCTGCCGCGCGTGCAAGGTCTCGTGCGCATCGGCCGACACGAGGACAACGACATTCGCCTGCCCTATTCGACCGTGCATCGCCACCACGCGCTGATCCACCGCACACCGGCCGCTGAGTTCGTGATCACAGATTTGTCCGGCCGGGACGGCAATGGCGTCGTCATCAATGGCGAGAAACGAGCTGAGGCGCGACTTGCGCCCGGCGATATGATCGTGCTCGGAGATGCGCGCCTCCGTTTCGACAGCGCACCGCTTTAAACGTCAATCGCGACAACCAGAGGCCACCGGAAACACGATGTCAGACCCGAAGAAACCCGATCCCGGCCAGAATCGTATCCTTGGTTCGCTGCGTGACGCTTTAATGGCCGCCGGCCGAACAGAAACACCGTCGGACGCCGCAACCGAAAAGAAGCCTGCGCCGGCTGTGCCGTCATTGTCGACGCCGCCGCCGGTTCCGCCCGCGGCCCCTGGCCACGTTGGCGCGCCGCCCATGGAGACGATGCTTGTGCGCAAGGATCAGCCACCGCTGCCGCCGGCCGCCGAAGCGGCGCGCGCCGTGGCAGCCCAACGGCCCGAGACGACCATGCGGCTGCGTGGTGGCGGTGGAGCCGCCCGCACGCAACTTGTCCGTGGCCGCGTGCAGGTTGCCAAGACGGATTTCCACCAGGACCCCGTCGTCGGTTGGCTGGTCGTCGTCGGTGGTCCTGGCCTCGGCGCATTCCGTCCCATCTATGAGGGCAACAATTCCATGGGGCGCGCCAAGACCCAGCGCATCCCCATCGACTTCGGCGATGACACGATTTCGTCGGAGGAACAGGCCTATATCCGCTATGACAGCGCCGACCGCACGTTCCTGTTCGTGCCCAACATGGCCAAGACCAACGTCGTGTCGATCAACTCCAAAAAACCGACAGCCGCCGTTGCGTTGTCAGCCATGGACGTGATCACGATGGGCCGCACGCAATTGGCGTTCGTGCCCTTCTGCGGCGATGATTTCGACTGGTCGGAACTGGGCGAAGGGAAGTAGACAGATCTCGCCGGGGCCTGTCCCCATCTTGGAAACCACATTGGCCCTTACGTTCACATCAGCGACAGCAGCGACGCAGGGTGGCAGGCGCTACCAGGAGGACACGTGTCTCCTGTGGCCCGATCCCGCTGGAGCGGCTCAGCGCGCCAGCGGCCTGACCGAGGCGCGGGCGCTGCCGGCCGGCCATAGCCTGGCCGTGCTGGGTGATGGCATGGGCGGGCACGTCGGTGGCGCCATGGCCTCGGGCGTCGCGTGCACCTCGTTCGTGCGCACCTTCGCCGAGACGTTCGTCGCCAGCGACACCGGGTTGATGGAACGCCTGATTGCGACGCTGGAAGCCTCGAACACGGCCCTTGCCACGCGCACGCAAGAGCAGCCGATGTATCAGGGCATGGGGACGACGCTGGTCGCCGCCTATTTCGCGCCGCATGAACTCGGCTCGGGTTTGTCGTGGGTCAGCGTCGGCGACAGCTTGCTTTACCTGTGGCGCCGAGGCGACCTGGCGCGCTTGAACGAGGACCATTCGCTCGCCCCGGAGTTGGATCGGTTGGCCGCCGCTGGGGCCATGTCACGCCAAGAGGCCGACGCCGATCCACGCCGCCATTTTCTGCGCTCGGCCCTGACGGGCACCGATATCGAGATGATCGACGTGACGCCGCGTCCGCTACCGCTCGCCGAAGGCGACATCGTCATCGTCGCGAGCGATGGCTTGCACACCTTGGGAGAGGACGAGATCAGCCGGATTGTCGATCAATTCCGCCACGACGGAGTCGCGCGGATTGCCAAGGGTTTAATCGACGCCGTGATGGCCCATCGCATGCCGCACCAGGACAACACGACCGTCATCGTCACAGCCATCGGGCCGGATCGGTAGTCAAAGCGTTGCGCTCCTCAACACAGGCCGTGATAGCCGTGACGAGCCGAGCCGTGACAAGCCTAGCCGTGACAAGGCGAGCCATGGCGCCGCCGGATCGTCGTGGCTAGACACACACCATGCCGACGTCTCTCTTGAAAGTTCTCTATGCGCGGATCGCGGCCGGCCAATTGCAGCCGGACGCAGCACAACAGCGCGCGTTGCTGCGACTCGGTGAACTCGCGGCGGCCCTGCGGATATGGCGGCCGGCGGGTCAGGGCCTCTTCGGCGGGCTGTTCGCATCGAAGGCGGCCCCGCCGCGTGGCGTGTACATCCATGGCAAGGTCGGTCGCGGCAAGACCATGCTGATGGACCTGTTTCATGAAGCGGTAACGTTCAAACCGCGTCGGCGCATCCATTTTCATGCCTTCATGTCGGAGGTGCACAAGGCGATCGCCGAGGCGCGTGCGACAGTGGACGGCGACCCCATTCCCTACGTGGCCGACAAGATCGCAAACGGCGCGCAATTGCTGTGCTTTGACGAGTTTCACGTCACTGACATTGCGGATGCCATGATCCTCGGTCGGCTGTTTGCGGGGTTATTCGAGCGGCAGGTGGTCGTCGTTGCGACCTCGAACGTGCCACCGTCAGGGCTCTACAAAAACGGCTTGAACCGCCAACTGTTCGAGCCGTTCATCGGCGACATAGAGAACCGCATGGACGTGCTGGAGCTTGAATCCGCCAAGGACTTCCGCCTGGAAAAGCTGGCTGGCCAAGCCTTGTATTTCAGGCCGGTCAATGCGGCGTCTGAAGCGGCCCTGCGATCCGCTTTCACGCGATTGACTGGCCAGGCCAAGGGCTTGCCGCGCGATCTCGATGTCAATGGCCGCAAGGTGCGGATCGGAGAAATGGCTGAGGGCACCGCGTTCGTGTCGTTCGAGGAGCTGTGTGCTCGCCCACTCGGGGCTGAAGATTATCTGCACATGTCGGAGGCCTTCCACACCATCATCCTATCGGGGGTGCCCATCTTATCACGTGAGCGGCGGGCCGAGGCGCGCCGCTTTATCACGCTGATCGACACGCTCTATGATGCCCATGTCGGTCTCATCATGTCGGCCGATGCGGAGCCGGATGCGCTGCATCCAGCGGGTGATGAGGCCTTCCTATTCGAACGTACCGCCTCGCGTCTGATTGAGATGCGCAGCACGCCCTATCTTGAAGCACGGCGCGGGCCGAAATGAGAGGCGCCTCAAGGGACCATGCACCACGCATCGTCTGGCGCGACCTCGCAAATAACAAAGCGTACACGATTTCTTAGCCACTCCTCTGATTAACTGGGCGGGCATCGAATTGACTGGGGGTCATCGTGTCTCGTCTTGCGTTTCTTGCATCGCGCCTTCACTCGGATCGGCGCGGCGGCGTCGCCGTCACATTCGCCTTGCTCCTCACGGGTCTGTTTGGCGCCATTGCCCTGACGGTCGATATGGCGCGCGGGCAGAACCTCGCCACGCGCATCTCCTATGCCCTGGACGCTGCCGCCATGGCAGGTGCGAAGGCGCTCGACCGTGGCGACGACGATACGGCTGTGCAGCAAACGGCCGAGGCGTTTTTCAATGTGCAACTCGCCAAAATGGGCGTGCACAATGTGACGCTGTCCGGCTTCAAGGTCGCGATCGACAAATCGAAGGGCTCGGTCAACGTGTCCGTTGATGCTGATATGGGCACGACTTTTGCCGCCATCATCGGCAAGAGCAAAATCGAACTCGCCCAGACATCAACCGTTGTCTACAAGGCACGCGACGTCGAACTCGCCATGGCCCTCGATGTGACCGGCTCCATGAACGACGGGACGAAGCTTGCCGATATGCGCTCGGCGGCAAAAGATGTCCTCGACACGTTGTTTGCAGAGGCCAAGGACGATAAATCTGTCCGCGTCTCGGTGGTGCCCTGGGCTGCTTCAGTCAATGCAGGCACTTTGGCAGACAGCGTCAGTAACGGCAGCGCGGATGGCTGTGTTGTTGAACGCATAAACGGTCAGACTGGTGATGCCGACCCAAGCGGCTCCAACGCCCTGCGGGCAGTTTCGGCACCCTACGGCTACTATTCGTGCCCAAGCATTCCTGTGATGCCGCTTTTGGGCAAGAGCAAGAACACCGAGATCCGGTCGGTACTCGACAGCATCGCACCGCTCGGTGGCACAGCTGGTCATCTCGGCATGTCCTGGGCTTGGTACATGCTCTCACCCTCGTGGGCGGGCGTCCTTCCAAAGGCGAGCCAGCCCGGCAGCTACGCGCCGCAGGAAACGGTGAAGGCTGTGCTGCTGCTCAGCGATGGCGAGTTCAACCTTTCGTATCTGAGCGGAGCATCGACCGACACGACGTTGATGAGCGATGAATCGTATCAGCAGTTCCAGGACATCTGCGCCGGGATGAAGCAAAACAAGATCTCCATCTATACCGTTGGATTTGGCCTCCCCGACCCACGCGCGCAAGCTGAAATGAAAGCGTGCGCCTCAAGCGACCAGCACTTCTTCCAGGCCGCGAACGGCGCGGACCTGAAGTCGGCGTTCAAAAAGATTGCGCTGCAGCTGAAGCAGATGCGCTTGACGAAGTGATGTCGACCAGAACTTGACGAACCGCCCATCTCCGGCCAGTGCCAGGATCCGAATTCGCCACAGCGAGAGGATCTATGAGCATCGCATTCGTTTTCCCTGGCCAAGGGAGCCAAACGGTCGGCATGGGCCGCGACCTCGCCGCAGCCTTTCCCGAGGCGAAGGCGGTGTTTGACGAGGTCGATGAAGCGCTCGGCCAGAAGCTCTCCCAAATCATGTGGGACGGGCCGGCCGACGCGCTGACGCTGACGGAGAATACGCAGCCTGCGCTGATGGCCGTGTCCGTCGCTGTCACGCGCGTGCTTGCAGCGCACGGCGTGGCACTCGGTGGCGACATCAAATTTGTCGCTGGTCATTCGCTTGGAGAATACTCGGCGCTGGCCGCCGCCGGCACGTTCTCGCTCGCCGATACCGCGCGATTGCTGAAGTTGCGCGGCCAGGCCATGCAGAAAGCCGTGCCAGTCGGCGTCGGTGCCATGGCAGCGCTGCTGGGCGTCGGCATCGACATCGCGAGGAAGATCGCGGCTGAAGCCGCACAAGGCGACGTCTGCGATGTCGCCAACGACAACGATCCGACACAGGTTGTTCTCTCGGGCCACAAGACCGCCATCGATCGCGTCGGCGAGGTTGGCAAGGCGCACGGCCTGCGTCGCGCGATGCCGCTGGCCGTGTCCGCGCCTTTCCATTGCGCGCTGATGAAGCCCGCTGCCGACGCCATGGCGGACGCGCTCGGCAAAGTCGCGATGAAGGCGCCGGTCGTGCCTGTTGTCGCCAACGTCATCGCGGCTCCGATCTCTGATCCTGCTGCTATCCGGCTGCGCCTCGTCGAGCAGGTGTGCAGCACCGTGCGCTGGCGCGAGTGCGTGCTCGCCATGGCGGCCGCGGGCGTGACGCAGTTCTACGAAATCGGCAGTGGCAAGGTGTTGACCGGCCTCGCAGGCCGCATCGACAAGAGCCTCAAGGCTCAAGCCGTCGGTACGCCGGCCGACATTGCGGCGGTCGTTGCCGCCTTGAAAGGCTGACCAGATGCGTTCGCTCCTGTTCGTCCCGGCCGACAGTGAAAAGAAAATCGCCAAGGCGCTCGGCATTGGCGCCGATTGCCTCATCCTCGATCTCGAGGACGCGGTCGCCGTCGCCAACAAGGCGGCCGCCCGACCGCTCGCGTCAGCGTTCCTGATCGAGACACGCAAGCTCGTGAAACGCCCACGACTCTACGTGCGTATAAATGCGTTCGATACGCCCTATTGGCAGGACGACATCGCTGGTGTGATCGCCGCGCGGCCCGATGGCATCATGCTGCCGAAACCGCGCAATGGCGCCGATGTCGATCGCCTCGCGGCGCTGCTCGACGCCGCCGAGACAGCGCATGGCATTACATCAGGTGCGACCAGGATTATCGCGATCGCGACGGAGCTGCCGGCCGCGCTGCTGGCAATGGCAAGCTTCGTCGATGTCAGCGCACGCATGGAAGGCCTGACTTGGGGCGCGGAGGATCTCTCGGCGCTGGTCGGTTCCGCCGCCACGCGCGAGCCAAACGGTGTGTGGACCTCGCCCTATCTGCTGGCCCGCAACATGACGCTGATGGCCGCGACCGCGTCCAACCGGCAGCCGATTGATACGGTGTATGCCAATTTCCGCGATATCGACGGAATGAAAGAGGAAGCACGTCTCGCCGCCCGTGATGGCTTCACCGGCAAGATGGCGATCCACCCTGATCAGGTCGCGCACATCAATGCAGCCTTCACGCCCGCCGCCGCCGAGATCGCCTGGGCCAGGGAAATTGCATCGCTGTTTGCGGCCAATCCGGGTGCCGGCGCATTGTCACTGCGCGGCCAGATGATCGACAAACCACACGCCGTGCGCGCCGAACGCATTCTTGGACGGGCCAAGCTCGCAGGACTTGTGTAGCCGCAAACGCAGCTCCCCCGGCAGCGGGCTGCCGAGGGTGCTGCAAGTCTTGAGACGGCTGTTCGATGTCAGATCAAGCCGAGGTCTTCGGTCACCAGCTTGACACCAACCAAGGCTGCGATTTCGACCCAGGCGCCGTTGAGCTGGCCCTGCACGATGGTGGCGTTGTCGACGTAGTAGCTGCCAACGTTGGAGAAGCCCTGCAGGTCGAGGTGGTCGACGCCCGCTTCGAAATCCATGACCCAATCGCGCGTCTTGTCGGCGACGTCAGCCTTTGTGAACACGAACGTGTCACTGCCCGCGCCACCTTCAAGCTTGTCGAGCCCGAGGCCACCGCGGATCCAATCGTTGCCGGCGCTGCCGTTGAGGATGTCGGCGTTCTTGCTGCCGGTCAGCATATCGTCGCTGTTGGAGCCGAAGATCTGCTCGATGCCTGTCAAGGTCTGCGTGTAGCAGACGCCCATGTGGAACACGGTCGCCTTGCCCTTGGAGAGATCAACGGTCACGCCGCCCGAGAGATCGCGGTAGTCGACGGAGTCAAAGCCCGCGCCGCCAACGATGACATCCTTGCCGCCGCCGGTGGTGAAGTAATCGTTGCTATCGCCACCGTTCAGGGTGTCGTTGCCGGCTCCACCGAGGAGAACGTCATCGCCTGCGCCACCGGTCAGCTTGTCGTCGCCGGTGCCACCGTCGAGCAGATCATTGCCCTTGCCGCCGCCGAGCGTGTCGGTGCCGTCGCCGCCGGAAAGTTTGTCGTCGCCCTGGCCGCCGCACAGTCTGTCATCGCCGATGTCACCGACGAGCTCATCGTTGCCGCTGCCACCGTTGAGCCGGTCGTCGCCCGAGCCACCATGGAGATAGTCGTTGCCTTCGCCGCCTGATAGGCGATCATCGCCGGCTTCGCCCCAAAGCATGTCGTTGCCCTTGCCACCGAACATGATGTCGTCGCCGTCGCCGCCGCCGGCAAAGTCATCGCCCGAGCCGGCGTGGACGATGTCATTGCCCGCGCCGCCGGACAGGAAGTCGGTGTCGCGGCCGCCGAAGATCACATCGTTGCCATTGCCGCCGTTGATCGTGTCGCTGCCGGCGCGACCGCGCAGGGTGTCATTGCCATCGCCGCCATCGAGCAGGTCGTCCATGTTGCGGCCGAGCAGCGTGTCGTCGCCGTCTTCGCCCCACATGTCGTTGTTCTGATCCAGGAGCCCCTTCAGAAGGTCAGCTTTGGATGTGCCGATAACAGAGTTTGCCATGGATGCCCCCACGTGTGTTGGGACCCGGTTGTTTGCGCCGGTGTCCTTGAATACGGGGCAATCTACCGCGTTCACATTAAACTCGCGGTTCTTTGGAGCCATCAGTTTGAACGGTCCCGTTAAGCATCTCGAAAGAGGCGCCGCTTACGGATTGCAACATGGCACGCGGCTTGACCGCGCCGCCCAAGCCGCACAAAACGTGCGGCCATGAGCCAAGCGCACCGCCAGTTCAGCTATCGCAAATCACCCGATCAACGGCCCGGGAAAACCGCGCACCGCCCGGTGGTGATCATTGGGGCTGGCCCTGTCGGGCTGTCATTGGCGATCGATCTCGCGCAACGCGGCATCCGCCCCGTGCTGATCGACGACAACGACCGCATCGGCGACGGCTCGCGTGCCATTTGTTTTGCCAAGCGCACGCTCGAGATCTTCGACCGGCTCGGCGTCGGCGAAACGTGTCTCTCGAAGGGCGTGCAATGGCAGAAGGGTCGCGTGTTTCATCGTGACACGGAGCTTTACGATTTCGACTTGTTGCCGGAGCTTGGCCACAAGATGCCGGCCTTCATCAATCTGCAGCAATATTACGTCGAGGGTTATCTGGCGGACCGTGCGCTGGCCCACGGCGGCATCGATCTGCGCTGGAAGAACCGGCTGACGGGCCTCGCGCAAAACAGCGAAGGCGTCAGGCTGACGATCGACACGCCCGATGGTCCCTACACCCTTGATGCCGATTGGGTGGTGGCGTGTGACGGTGCGCGGTCGCCGACGCGCAGCATGATGGGGCTCGACTTCAAAGGTGAGCAGTTCGAGGATCAGTTCCTGATTGCCGATGTGAAAATGACAGCAGCGTTTCCGACTGAGCGCTGGTTCTGGTTTGACCCGCCGTTTCACGCGGGGCAGTCGGCGCTGCTGCACAAACAGCCCGATGACATCTGGCGCATCGATCTGCAGCTCTCACCCACAGCCGACGCGAAGCACGAGCAACGACCGGACGTCGTGACGCCTCGCATCGAAAAGATGCTGGGGCACAAGAACTTCGAGCTTGAGTGGGTGTCGGTGTATCGCTTCCAATGCCGGCGCATCGATCGCTTCGTGCATGATCGCGTGATCTTCGCCGGCGACGCCGCGCACCAGGTGTCGCCGTTCGGCGCGCGCGGCGCGAACTCCGGCGTGCAGGATGCGGACAATCTTGGTTGGAAGCTTGCGCTGGTCATCAACGGCGATAGCCCTGCGTCACTGATCGAAAGCTATCAGGCCGAGCGCTCCGCTGCGGCGGACGAGAACATCCTCCACTCCACGCGGTCGACCGATTTTATCGCGCCTCACACCGTCGCGGAGCGTCATATGCGCGATGCTGCTCTCGCACTTGCGCCTCGGGCAGACTTCGCCAAGCGGATGATCAACTCAGGGCGCTTATCGACGGCGACGGCGTATCGGGACAGTCCGCTGTCGACGCGTGATCGCGATGGCTGGAAATCAGGTCCTGCGCCGGGCACGTCCTTCGCAGATGCGCCCATCGGCATCGGCTTCGAAGAAGGCTTCCTCAGCGACGTCATCAAACCGTTTTCGACGGTGCTATCGTTCGCAACCGACGCTGTCGTGTTGCGGCAGGTCGATCTCGCGCGAGGCCCCAAAGCAAAAACAGAGCCCGTATTGATTGAAGATATCGACGGCACCCTGGCGCAGCGCTACGATGCGAGACCAGGCACGACCTATCTTTTTCGGCCTGACGGCCACGTAGCCGCGCGGTGGAGACAACCGAGTTCATCAATGATCTCTGACGCGGTTGCCCGCGCCAAAGGCCGTCCATGACCAACCTCCTTACCACCCCGCGCTTCCCCGATGCAGACGCCGCGTTCCGCGCCGTCATCGAAGCGCATCGCGGCCTGACCGCCGACGAGAGCGCGGCATTCAACGCGCGCATCGTCTTGCTGCTCGCCAACCACATTGGTGATATCGACGTCCTGCGCGACGCGCTGCGACTTGCTGCCCATAAAACCGAACCGAAAGGCTGAGCCGCAATGCTCCCGCCCAAAGACAAAACCCGCATCCTCTTTATCCATGGCGCCTATCAGATGGCTGCGCGCTTCGCCGCGCGCAACACGGGCATCGCGCATGTACAGGTCAAGTCCGCCGCTGACGCCGAAGCGCACATCGCCGACGCAGATATCGTGTGCGTGTCCATGGCGTGGAAGAATGACCTCATCGCCAAGGCGCCGAAACTGCGCTTTGTGCAGTCGATCAGCGCCGGCGTCGACCAGTATGACCAGGCGATGTTCAAGGCGCGCGGCATTCGGCTGGCGTCCGCCGCTGGTGTGAACGCAAATGCCGTCGCCGAACATGCCTTCGCGCTGGCGCTGGCGCTGCAGCGGCAGTTGCACACGGGGCGCGACAATCAACACGCCAAGCATTGGCGCGGCATGATCTCGGATATCCCGAAGCGCGAAGCAGAGATTGCGGGCAAGACCATGGTCATCGTCGGTCTCGGTCGCATCGGCGCGCGCCTCGCGCGCTTTGCGCGCGCGTTCGATGTGCACGTGATCGGCGTCAAGCGCGACATCACGACGGGCACGGAAGGCGCCGACGAAGTCGTGGCAACCGCCGACCTCATGAAGGTGCTGCCGCGCGCGGATATCGTCGTTCTTGCCTGTCCACTGAACGCCGCAACTGAAGGGCTCATCGGCCCAGCCCAACTCGCTGCCATGAGACCCGGCGCGCATCTGATCAACGTCGCGCGCGGCAAGGTCGCCGATGAAGCCGCCGTGATTGCATCGCTGCAAAGCGGGCATCTCGGCGCCGCCGGTCTCGACGTCACGCGCGAGGAACCGCTGGCGGCGACATCGCCGCTGTGGGCCATGCCGCAGGTCTTGATCACGCCGCATACGGCTGGTGAAACGCAGGCTTACGAGGACAACGTGATCGATATCCTGTTGGAGAATCTCGATAGGCTCTGGCGCGGTGAGGCGAAGCTGCGCAACGATATCTGCTGACTTTCCGCGATCAGGACACAGACCATGCAGAACTTCACACCCTTTGCGGGTCTCATCGGCGGCGCGCTGATCGGGCTTGCGTGTGCGCTTCTGCTGCTCGCAACGGGCAGGCTCGCCGGCATCTCGGGTATGCTTGAAAGCCTGCTGCGTCCGCAGCGCGCAGGCATCGGCTTGGCGCTGGCGTTCCTGATCGGGTTGCCGGTTGGCGCCGTCGCCATCTGGCCGCAAATGCTGACGCCGGTCGAGATCACGGGTTCGGGCCCAATGTTGGTCGCAGCTGGCTTGCTGGTCGGTTTCGGCACGCGCCTCGCAAACGGCTGTACGTCCGGTCATGGCGTGTGCGGACTGCCGCGCTTCTCGATCCGCTCCATCGCGGCCACGGGCATCTTCATGGCAACCGCCATGTTGACCGTGTTCGTCACCCGCCACGTCTTGTGAGGCGCGCCTCGATGCCAATCATCGCTGCCATCATTGCCGGTATTCTGTTCGGCGCAGGCCTGACGGTTTCGGGCATGTCGAACCCGAAGAAGGTGCTGGATTTCCTTGATATCGCTGCCATCGCGCGCGGCGGCTGGGACCCGACGTTGCTCATGGTGTTCATCGGCGCACTGCCCGTGATGTTTATTGCGTACCGCCTGCAGGGTCGAAAGCCCTTGTTTGCCGATGCCTTTAGCATTCCTTCCGCCGGCGCGATCGATAGGCCACTGGTGATCGGCTCGGCGCTGTTCGGGATCGGCTGGGGCCTCGTTGGCCTTTGCCCGGGCCCAGCGGTGATCGCGCCCATGCTGGCAAGTCGCGCGGTTCTGGGGCCAACTGTTTTGTTCCTTGGCGCGCTGCTGCTTGGTGTCTGGCTGGCTGTCATCACGCGTTCGCTTTGGCGCGGTACTGACGAGCCGGTCGTAGTGTAGTCATCGAAAGCTCAAGACATGCGCAGTCTGGCTCTGGTTGCAGGATGGCTCGCGTGGACAGCCTCCGCTCATGCCTTCGATCTGCAGGGCCATCGCGGCACGCGCGGCCTGATGCCGGAGAACACGCTGCCCGCCTTCGAAAAAGCGCTGTCGATCGGCGTCACGACGCTTGAAACCGATATATCTCTGACCAAGGACGGCGTCATCGTGCTGACGCACGATCCAGTCCTCAATCCGGATCTGGTGCGCGATGCCAGTGGCGCGTTTCTGACCAAGCACGGCCCGCCTATCCGCACGCTGACGTACGCCGAGACAAAGACCTATGACGTCGGCCGTCTCAACCCGGCGAGCAAATATGCCGCTCAATGGCCAGAGCAGACGCCCGTCGACGGCGCGCGCATGCCGCGCCTTGCGGATCTGTTCGCCCTCACCCAGCGCGTTGCGCCAACTGTGCGTTTCAACATCGAGACGAAGTTATCGCCGCTCAAACCAGATGAAACAGTGGACCCGGAAACGTTCGTGCAGGCGTTCCTGGCAGAGGTGAAAGCGGCTGACGTCGAGGGGAGGGTGACAGTGCAGTCGTTCGACTGGCGGACATTGCGCATATCGAAGCGGCTCGCACCTGATATCGCGACGTCGTGCCTGACGATCGACACGCCGACCACAAGCACACTGCGGCCAATGGCCGATGGCAAGGCCTCGCCCTGGCTCGGGGGGCTCGACCCGGCAACGTACGGCGGCTCAATTCCAAAACTTGCGGCGACCGCAGGCTGCACAACCTGGTCGCCGTTTTGGCGCAATATCGACGCGAGGACTGTACAGGAGGCCCAAGCCCTCGGCCTCAAAGTCGTGCCTTGGACAGTCAATGCGCCCGTAGACATGGCCGTTGTGGTGGCGCTCGGTGTCGACGGCCTGATCACGGACTACCCTGACCGGGCGCACAAGATACTTGCCGAAAAAGGCATTACAATCGCGCGCTGAGGGGATGCTTGTTCGGCCAAATTAACCCGGCCTTTGCTTGTCCACGGTAACCCTGTCGGTCGACTGCCGTCCTGCCGAGCACCACCATGGCCAAGCGCTTCGGGCGCCCTGCGCCCCGTTTTGATGAAGAACGCTCCGGCTCCCATGTCGTGCGCGAAATCCGGCTTGTGCGTGAAGGCAGCGGGATTGAAGGCGTGTACGACAGTGTCTCGGCGATCGATGCCATGCACACGGCTGCAGCCGAGACATCCCGTAAGCGCGCCATCTATGACAGTGTTTTGCACTGGCTGCTGATGATCATTTTCTGGAGCTTTGTCGTATTCATGGCGGCGCGCTTTTTGGGCAACCTGCATTCGTGAACCCGCTCGCGTGGCCCACCCGAATTAAGGACGATCGACGAAGGCTGCTTCCGCAGGACCGGCAAAACGTTAAATTCCAGTGAACAGTCGCGTCATCTGGAGCCACCCATGCGTTTTGCTGCCATAGCCCTCGCGCTCCTCGCAACGACCACTGCGGCCGGCGCCCAAGCCGTCACCACCCGTATCGAGACGCGTCCCTACTATGGCGCCATCACCACGATTGAGCACGGGGTACGTGTAACCCGCGCACTGCCGGCCCACGACCGCATCATCATCAATCCGAGCCGCACGCCGCTCTCGCTCAACATCGGCGGGGGCGAGAGCAGCAGCAACACCATCATTCAACAGAACTCCAACCCGACGATCGTCGGCGGCTCGAGGGTTTTTGCCCCCGGATATGTCGGACGCCCCCATGCGGCACCGCAGCCGAATACCCCGTATTGGCATCGGGCGAACCCGAAGCACTGAGCGTCCCGGTCAGCCGGCCGCTTTTGCGGCCATCGCAGCGGTCAGCACGCGCGCATAGTTCTCGATCGCGATCTTGCGGACTGCTGCGTCGCTGCGTCCGCGCTTGAGCATGATATCCACGACCCGACGTAGATCGGCATATGACGCGAGCGCCGGCCTGGACAGGGCGTTCATGTCGGTGCCAAAGGCGACGTGGTTCTCGCCCAGGCGATCGGATAGATCGAGGATACGGTCGGTGTAGCTCTCGACCGATGTGCCGACATCCGCGCCGAGCGCCCACAGGCCAACGACACCGCCTGTGGCCGCGATGCGACCCGCAGCCGAGGCGGACAGTTGTCGGCGCGCGAACCCGGGCAAGCTAAAAAGCAACCTAAACTGCCAGACGGCAACAGAACTGTGCGACCACACGACCGGTACTTTGGAGACCTCCAGCACCTCGTCGACGACGCGCTCCGTGCAGTGAGCGAGATCGATCAGGATGCCCAGGCGATTGCAGGTCTCCACGATGCGGCGGCCGTAGGGGGTCAGACCGCCGTGCACGGGCGCCGCTGTCTGGATATCGCCGATCGCATTGTCGAGAAAATGCACCAGCTGCAGATGCCGAACGCCGAGGTCATATGCCGTCTTCAACTGCTCGACATCCTCGTCGGCGAAGGTGGCGCCTTCAACCGAGAGCACCACATGCGGCTTGCCCTCGAGCGATCTCCCAACGTCGGCCGCCGTGCGCACGAGCGTAAGGCCCTGCTCGGCAAGATGCCCTTTCGCGCGCGAAACCTCGTCCGTGAGCCAGGACGAGGCCTGCCCGCGCGCAGGTTTGCCCTTGGGCGCAAACCCGCCGGGCGCAATTTTCAACCAAGGCTGATCACCAACAAGAGACCAGGACACGAGGGTGGCCTTGCCACCCGCCATGTTCGCGGCCAGCGGCTGCGCGGACGCCGGTTTGGGGCCGACGAAAAACAAATGCACGTGCATGTCGGCGATGAAGATCGGTCGTTCACCGGCCGCGCCTGCGCCGCGCGGCGAGGCGACCAAAGCCGCCCCACCGCCGAGGACGTGTCTGCGGCTGAAATGTCTTGGCGGCACAGGTGTCACTTCTGCTGATCACTTCACCACGATCGTCGCGATGTAGTCCATCGTACGATTCGGGTTGTTCGGCGGCAGCAGGGTGTTGATCAGGAACGACGTGGGCGAATAGTTCTGCGCCACTTCCTTGGCGAACGCGGCCGACACGGCAGCGGCTTGCTGCTTTTCAGTGAATGAGCCCGTCACGCCCTTGTAGTAGATCGCGAGAGCCGCGAACTTTGGCCCAAGAGTGCGCGCCGTTTCCCGATGTCCCGGCGACATCTTGCGCAAGGCATCAGGGCGGGAGACTGCAAACACGCTGTCAATGTGCTTCTGGCGTTCGGCTGCTGGCAAGCCCATGGAATCGATGACCGTCAGCGGGCCGTCGGCGAGGCCGATGTGCGCGTTGCGGCTCTTGGTCGAGACATAGTCTCCGGTTGCCGTCATCGGCTCCATGGGCTGGCGCACACAGCGCGGCATGCCCGACCCGTTGAACTGCCCGGCAGCAGCATCCGGATCGCAGTCTCGCAGCGCCAGCAGCGACCAGGCGAACTCCGAGCAATACAGGTCGATTTTCGGCCCAGGCTGACCGAGGCCGGCTTGCGCGAGCGACTTGACGAAATCGATGGGTTGCCCGGCCTTGAACTTCGGCGCGCTGTAGTCGCTGTTGAAGGCGAGCCGGCTTGGGAAGATCGTGCTCTGATTGCTGCTGAAACGCGCGATCCAGGCTTGCAGGTTGGCACGCTGCGCCTCGGTCAGGTTGCGTGGCCGCACGACATGCATGAACGACACCTGCCGGTAGTTGGAGCTACGCAGGTCGCTCGGCGCGTTGTACTCGGCCGTCAGGGGATTATCGATGTTGTTGAGGCGGCCGTCCTTGATGTAGGCGACGCCGACATGGCTGACGCCCATTTGGACACTGGGATAGGGGCCGGCGCCGCCCCAGTCGGGCCAGAAACTAAGGATCAGGTCCCCTGTCTCGAACAGACCGCTTTTGCCGAGTCGTTCGCCCATGCCGGAGCGCTTCGTTTCTATGACGCGCAGGCCAAGGCCGCCGCCAGCTGGATGCTTGAAATCGACCAGCGTGTCCGAGGTCGGAATCTGATCAGGGATGGTGCCGCGCGCGCTCTTTGGCAGCGCAAAAAAAGCTGGAATGTTCAGTGTCTTCACGAGACGCGCATTGGCCTTCTCGCTCTCTGTGAACTGCTTCAGCGGTGCCTGTGCCGAAGCGCCGGCCGACCAGACAGCCAACAGAACGGTTGCCAGCGTCAGCCGCGCCGTGATCGATAATGCCTTGGATCCAGCTGACATGGCGAACAAACTCCCCGTGAGATGGGGCGTCCAACAACGCCCCGAAGGCGAGACTAGCGCGTAAGACGAATAACTGTCGACGCATATTGGCGCACAATTCGGCAAGTCACCGCAGCACCGGTTAACGCAAAGTGGCCGGATCCCTGTCGATCCGGCCGCTCGCACTCATGTCTGACGACCGTGGCAGGTTTTAGTAATTGTAGGCGCGCTCGCCGTGATCGTTGATGTCGAGGCCTTCGCGCTCCTGGTCGGTGCTCGGGCGCAGGCCGACAATGATGTCGATCAGCTTGAACAGGACCGCCGAAATCACGCCAGACCACAGCAGCGTAAAGCCAACGGCCTTAGCTTGCTTCATCACCTGCTCGCTCATCACGAACTCGGCTGCGACTTTGCCGGCTTCGTAATCGAAGATCCCGGTACCGCCGAGGCTCGGGGCGACCAGAATGCCAGTGCCGATGGCGCCGATGATGCCGCCAACGCAGTGAACGCCAAAGACGTCGAGCGCGTCGTCATAGCCCAGGCGGTTTTTGACCGACGAGCAGAATGCGAAGCACACGATGCCCGCGACAAGACCCAGGACAATCGATCCCATCGGGCCCGCATAGCCAGCCGCCGGTGTTATGGCCACGAGACCTGAAATCACGCCCGAAACCAAGCCGAGGACGCTCGGCTTACCCTTCTCGAATTGCTCGGCCATCATCCATGCAAGGCCTGCTGCCGCGGTTGCGACGAAGGTGTTGATCATGGCGAGGGCTGCTGTGCCACCTGCTTCGAGGGCGGAGCCCGCGTTGAAACCGAACCAGCCAACCCACAGAAGCGCCGCACCGACGACAGTCATGGTCAGCGAATGCGGTGCCATGGCCTCACGGCCATAGCCGACCCGCTTGCCGATGATCAGAGCACCAACGAGACCGGCGATGCCGGCATTGATGTGCACGACCGTGCCGCCAGCAAAGTCGAGGGCGCCCCACTTAAACAGCAGACCGGCGTTGCCGTTGACGGCATCGAGGGCGGCTTGAGCGGCGGCCTTCTTGGCGGCGTCAGAGCCGGCATCTGCGAGGGCTTTGGCAGCCTTCGCAATTTCATCCGGGCCAGCCCAGTACCAGACCATGTGCGCGATGGGGAAGTACACCAGCGTCACCCACAGAGGCACGAACAGCATCACAGCTTTGAACTTCATGCGCTCGGCAAAAGCGCCAACGATGAGGGCCGGCGTGATGCAGGCAAACGTCATCTGGAAGGCGATGTAGGCCATCTCATTGATGGACACGCCCGCGGTGAACGAAGCGGCCATTGAGTCCGGGGTCACGCCGCGGAGGAAGGCCTTGTCGAACGATCCGATGAAGTTGTTGAACACCTTGCCTTCGGTAAAGGCCAAGGAATACCCATAGAGTACCCAGATGATCGACACGACGCAGACCGTGTAAAACACCTGCATCAGCACCGAGAGCATATTCTTGGTGCGCACGAGGCCGCCGTAGAAGAGGGCGAGGCCGGGTACGGTCATCAACAAAACCAACACGGTAGAAATCAGCAGCCACGCCGTATCACCCTTGTTAGGTGCCGGCGTCTCAGCCAATGCCGCACCTGCTATCAGCAGCGGTATCGCCGCAAGCCCAGTGGCCGCAGCGAGCGCCTTCGATCGACTTCCGAATGACATTTCAATCCCCCCGATATGGAACAGATCCGTTAGAGTTACAGTGAGCTTAGAGTGCCGCGTCGTCGGTTTCGCCCGTGCGAATGCGGACGGTATGGTCGATGCTGGACACGAAGATCTTGCCATCGCCGATGGCACCGGTCTTGGCAGCTCTCACGATGGCGTGAACGGCCGCTTGGACACGGTCCGACGCTACGACGGCTTCGATCTTGATTTTGGGGAGAAAATTCACGGCGTACTCAGCACCACGGTAGATTTCCGTGTGCCCCTTCTGGCGGCCGTAGCCCTTGACCTCGGACACAGTCATGCCCTGAAGACCAAGGTCCGTGAGTGCTGCCCGCACTTCCTCGAGCTTAAACGGCTTGATAATCGCTGTGACGAGTTTCATGGCACCTCCTGGCGAGTGGCCGCATTTTGGCCGTAGTTAACAACCTCTTAACAAGAAGCGTGCCAACTGGCGATTTTTATGTAAGCATCTGATTTTTATGAACAATGTCCATTTTCGGTTGGTCGTCACGCGATGCCAGCACGAGCGTATGCCTAAATATTGTGCTGTCGTGCTTATTTTGCATGCAGCACACGTCAGCGAGGGCGTTTCGTGCGCTGTCGCGGCCTTCTGCGCAGAACGTGCGTTCCATAGTTAAAGTACACTTGACCTTTCCGGCACTCGCCGCGCATTTTCGGCCCGCATGTGCCCTGGCGCAACCAGAGCGACGATCGACGGATAGGGTGTGCCATTCAAAGCGGTTCCGGGACTCACAGTGAGAAGCCGCTCTTCGCCTTTGGCATCGAGCGGCTGGGCCTATTGTCGCTTGCGCGCCCATGGCTGACGGCGCTCCTGCTGGCGGCCGTGACGGCCGTGGCGGCTTTAGGGCTGCTGCGGCTTAAGGCCGATGACAGCCTCTCTGAGCTGTTCCGCACCAATAGCGTCGAGTTTAAGCGTTTCGAAGAGATCGACCGGCGCTTCCCATCAAACGAGTATGACGTGCTGCTTGTGGTTGAGGGCAAGGACCTGCTCACCCGCAAGGGCTTGACGGCCTTCCGCGATACGATGGTCGACCTGCAGCTGGCGGAGGGCGTGGATGGCCTTGTCTCCATGCTGTCGGCGCGCGGTGCGCCTGACGCCAAAGGCTATGCCGCACCCATCGTGCCGGACCAGCTGCCCGATAGTGACGCCGCCTTCGCTGACACGATCAAAAACCTGCGCAGCAACGATATCGTGCGCGGTAAGTTCCTTTCCGATGACGGCACGCTGGCCATGGGCGTGATCGCGCTGGATCGTGGAGCCATCGACACGGGCGACGGCAAGGCCATCATAGAGGGCATCCGGAAGGCGGCCGAAGCGAGTCTCAAGCCAGCCGGGCTTACGGTGCAGCTGACGGGCGCGCCTGTGATGAAGCAGGAGATCAAGAACGCCATCGAGCGCGACCAGATCCTCTACAATGGCCTCGGGCTGGTGACGGGTATCCTCATTGCCTACCTGTTTTTCCGCTCGTTCGCCTTTGTCGCCATGGCCTCCCTGCCGCCGATCCTCGGCGTCGTGTGGTCGCTCGGCCTGCTCGGTTGGATGGGCGTCAAGCTCAACCTTTTCCTCAACATCATGACACCGCTGGTCATGGTCATGGGCTTTGCCGACAGCATGCAGTTGATCGGCGCTATCCGCGACCGGCTTGCCAAGGGCGATACAGTGCCCGAGGCGATCGGCTTTGCCGCCCGCATCGTTGGGCCCGCCTGCGTGCTCGCCCACGGGGCAGCGCTGCTGTCGTTCCTGGCGCTCATGACCTCGCCGTCGGCGCTGGTCTACACGTTCGGCATGGCTGGAGCGCTGGCTACCGGCGTCTCACTTGTCGTCGTCATGTTGAGCCTACCCGTATTTGGTCTCGCCCTCTTGCGCGCGCGCCAAAACAGTGGCCCAGCGCCCGGCGACAAGGCGATCGGTTGGCTCGGCGGCATCATCGGGCGCATCGTCGATACTGTGCTGCATCATCCCGTGCCGTTCGCCGTCAGTGGCTTGGCGCTGTTTGCGCTCTGCCTCGCCGCGCACCTGTCGCTTGAGCCGCGCTATCGTCTTGCGGACCAAGTGCCGGATCGCGAGCAGGCGGTGGCTGCAACCTCGCGTCTGGATCGCAAGCTGACGGGCGGCAATCCCGTCCACGTGATGATCAGTTGGTCCGACAAAAAGGCAATCAATGATCCGCGTGTTCTCGCGGTCACCGCCGATGCCCATGCGGTGCTCGAAAAAGAGGCAGGGCTTGGCAACGTCTGGTCGCTCGACAGTTTGCGCCGTTGGTTGACCGAAGCGGGGGAAGGTAGCCCCGAAGCGGTGAAGCGCTATCTCGGCCTGCTGCCGGAACATCTGGTGCGCCGGTTCATCACCAAAGAGGAGGACCGGCTCCTCGTCACAGGCCGCTTGCCCGATATCGACGCCAGTCAAATTGTGCCGATCGTCGACCGCATCGACACGGCGCTTGATCGCGTGCGCAAAACCCATCCGGGGTTCGAGGTGGCCGTTACAGGGCTGCCCGTCGTCGCGGCGCGCAGCAGCGCCACGATGATCTCGCAGCTGAAGGGAACGCTCCCCTACGAGGTCGCGATCGTGTGCCTGTTGATCGGGCTCGCGTTACGCTCCTGGGGGCGCGCTGTTCTGAGCGTCATTCCCGCACTGTTTCCCGTCCTTGCCGCGGGCGCCGTGCTGCGTCTGTCGTCGGACGGACTTGAGTTCTCCAGCGCCATCGCCATGATCGTCATCTTCGGGGTCGGGATCGACAGCCTCATCCATTTCCTCAACCGTCTGCGTCTTGAAGAGAGGCCCGGCGAGCCGCTCGGCGATGCCATCCGCCGCGCGCGTATTCTTGTCGGGCCCGCGATTGTCCTGACCACGATTGTGCTGACGCTTGGGCTCGGCGTGACGATGCTGTCAGATCTGCCGTCGCTGCGCACATTTGGCATCGTGTGTGCGACGGCACTGCTGGCCTCGCTGATCGGCGATCTCGTGTTTTTGCCGGCCTTGTTGACGCTCGTCCACCGGCTCAGTGGCAAGGGCAAAACGGCGGTGACATAGAGCAATGTCGCGGCTTCGGACGACGGCGAGGCGCCATTGCGGTCTCGGTTCGGCCGACACATCGTGTGATCCGTTTCGGCTGGCGCGCAAACCCGATTTCACCCGACGTCGGCGCCTGTGGTAGGGAGGACCGGTTAGCGTTTGTGTTCCCGCCCCCCTGTCTCGGCTCCCATGACCCTCACGTCTTTCGGCTCCCTCAACGGTCGCGACATCAGCGAAATCACGCTTGCGACGCCCGACGCGGAGGCCAAGATCATCGCGTACGGCGCGGTCGTGCGCGACCTCAAGGTGCGCAGGCCCGATGGCACTCTGCAGCGCGTGGTGCTTGGCCTGAACTCGGTCGACGATTATGTGCAGCACGCGCCGCATTTCGGCGCCATTGCAGGGCGCTACGCCAATCGCATCCGGGGCGGGCGGTTCACCCTTGATGGGGAAACGCATCAGCTGCTGCTCAACCAGGATGGCCGGCACCATCTGCACGGCGGCGGTCCAAAGGGGTTTGGCAAGCAGCCCTGGACGGTTGTGCATCACGACATGACGAGCACGACCCTCGTCCACATCTCACCCGATGGCACCAACGGCTATCCGGGCACGGCGCACATCACCTGCCGATACACGCTGTCTGGCAAGACGTTGCGTGTCGAACTGTGGGCCACAACGGACAAGGCAACGCCGGTCAATCTGTGCCACCACTCCTACTTCAATCTCGACGGCAGCGCGGATGTGCTCGATCACACGCTGATGGTGCGCGCCAATGTCATGACGCCCGTCGATGCCGATCTCATTCCAGATGGCTCGCTTGCCCCGGTGAACGGCACGCCCTTCGATTTCCGCGTTGCGCGGACGGTGCGGCTCATGGGCGGCGACGGCCAGCGCGTCTGGTACGACCACAATTTCGTGCTCCGACGCGACCGCACCGAGGCGAGCGTCGCCGGTGGCCTCGACGTCGCGCATGCCGCGACGTTCGCGAGTGCCCGCTCGGGCTTGAAACTCGACGTCTGGACGACGGAACCTGCCATGCAGATCTATGACGGATTCAAGCTCGCGCTACCGGTGCCGGGGCTGGACGGCGCGCGCTATGGGGCGAATGCCGGTCTGTGTCTTGAGCCGCAGCACGTGCCCGATAGTCCCAATCTGCCGCATTTTCCGAGCACCATCCTGCGTCCCGGAGACCTCTATCGGCAGGTGACGGAGTATCGGTTCAGCTAGCCGTCCTTGGAGCAGGCCATGCCGTCGATCACCGTCATCGGGTCGATCAACCGCGATATTGTCGCGCGCGTGCCGCATATGCCGGCGCCGGGCGAAACGGTGCTTGGCTCTGGCTCGGCGCAGCATCCCGGCGGCAAGGGCGCCAATCAGGCTGTGGCAGCGGCTCGTCTGCGCGTGGATGCGGCCGTCGCTGTGCGCATGATCGGTCGTATCGGTCGCGATGGCTTTGGGGCGGAGATGGTGGCGTTTCTCAGCGCTGAAGGCATCGATGTCTCGGGCGTGACAGTCTCGGACACAGCAGGCACGGGCATCGCGCTGATCTCGGTTGACGACAGGGGCGAAAACGCCATCGCCGTGATCTCGGGCGCGAATATCGACTGGCCCGATGGCATTCCCGCATTGTCGTTTGAGGCCCGCGATGTCCTCGTCTGTCAGTTAGAAATCCCGCTCGATGTCGTAACAGTCGCATTCGCACGCGCCAAAGCAGCGCGCGCAACGACGATCCTCAATCCCGCGCCCTTTCAGGCGTTGCCGGCTGTTCTCCTGGCAAACACCGACGTGCTCGTGCTCAACGCGATCGAACTCGGGCAGATGCTGCGACGCGACCACGTGGCCATGGCAGAGACCAAACAGCTTGTGACGGCGGCGCGCGACGTTCTCGCGCTTGGGCCTGGATCGGTGATCGTCACGCTCGGCGCGTCCGGCGTTCTGTTGGTTGAGGCATCAGGGCGCGCTGAACGTATCCCGGGGCGCCCGGTGCAAGCCGTTGATACGACCGGCGCGGGCGATTGTTTCGTTGGCGCGCTGGCCGCGGCGCTTGTGCGCGATGATGACCTGCTCGCGGCCGCGCACTTTGCCAACCGCGCCGCGGCCGTGAGCGTCACGCGCGCAGGTGCGGCATCGTCTATTCCGCGTCGTGAAGAGATCACGTGAAGACGTCACGTAAGGATGCATGCGCCTGATCAGCGGTTCTGCCCGCGGAAAGCCCAGCCCGTAAAGTGCGCCTCGATCGCAGCAGTGATCGCATAAAGGACGACGCCGAGCACCGCGAGCACCATCAGGCCCGCAAACACGATCGGCACCTGAAAGCCCGCCTGTGCGTCCATCATCAGCTTGCCGATGCCGGCGTTGGAGCCGATCGTCTCGGCAACCACTGCGCCAACGAATGCCAAGGTGATCGCGACCTTCAGCGAGCCGAAAAAATACGGCATGGAGCGGGGAATGCCGACCTTGCGCATGATGTCGAGTTTGCTCGCACCAAGTGCGCGCAGCACGTCCTCCAACTCCGGCTCCGTCGTAGCGAGGCCGGTTGCGACGTTCACGACAATCGGGAAGAACGAGATCAGGAACGCCGTCAGGATGGCGGGGATCGGCCCGAGCCCGAACCACAGCAGCAGAATGGGGACGACCGCGACTTTCGGGATCGAGTTAAAACCGATCATGACGGGGTAGACGGCCGCATAGATCGTGCGGTGCCAACCGACGGCGACGCCGAGCAGCAGACCAAAGACCGTGGCAAGCAAAAAGCCAGCAACTGTGGTCCACAGCGTGCGGATGGAGTTGTCGATGATCGGCACGCGATACTGGACCATGGCAGCCCAGATCTGCGACGGCGCGGGCAGGATCGTCTGTGGGATCTTGAAGAACCAGCATCCCGCCTCCCACAGCGCGAACAAGGCCGCGGTTAGCAGGATCGGCGCGACGATTTCGACCGTGCGATTGTTCATGGGCGGGTTCCGGGGGCGATGCAAAGGCGGAACGACACCGTAAGCGCAATCCATCGCCCTGACCAACGCTCAGGCCCCGTGGCGATATGTCCGCACCCGGTGAGACCTGCCGCACCGGGCACTCAAGCGGGATGGGTGAGAATGACCCATACCGGCCCTGAGCACGTGAAGCATGTTCGGCACACCACCGAAGGCGCCGCGGGGTTAGCCTACATTTGTCGCCTCGACGATCATGGGCAGGTCTTCATCGAAAAAGAGTCCGCTGTCCTTCGGTCACCGACCAGGGAGCACAAAACGGATATGGCCAAGAACTGCAACGCACATCGCTAGCGGGGCGAGGCTTTCAAAGCTCAAGTGCTGTCAGCGTCCGGCCAACGTCATGCGCACAGCCTCAAATGCAGAGTTCTGGCATTACGCGTGCCTGCCCCTTCCTTTGATCCATCAAATGGCCACAATTCGACAATCAGCTCTTCACTGACGGCAGTGCTGTCTACCACCCATGTCACGTCGCGCAAGCACTCATCGCGGCGATAGCGCTTCCTAACTGTGCCCGGCATCATGCAACTCAGTTTAAAGCTATATTGTTATCCAGAACGAATAGCGGGGAGATATTATGATGCAGCGTAGATTTTGGTTAGCACTTGGGATTGTATTGACATTATGCTTCTCCACTATTTTTTCTGCGCATGGCCAAACTAACCAGCGCTCTCTTGAATTTACGGACCATTTACTCCCGTTCCAAGAGCTCGACCCGGCTGTAAAGCTCCAACGCGCCGAGCATTGCTTTTCGAGCGATGGCCGATGCATGATGTTTGTGGTCGCGACACATTTGCTGAATGGTGAACGCGACAGAGGACGGCTTAGACAACTTTGGCTCCGATGGACAAATAGAAATGGCCCGGATTATTGGTATCAAATGGCTCGTGGAATGATCGCAACTTATCTCGAATGCGACATGCGCGGTTTGGATCTTTGGGTCGGCGATCTGCATCCGCGCTATTGTCGGTCGCCAACTTGCGAAGCTGCATATCGGGATTACCTACCAGCCCTCTCTACGCTTGCTCGGACTAACTGCGGAATAACTATCGAACTACCTAAGCCATTGTATTCTAATCCTCAACCACGCCACGAGGAGAGGAATGTTTGCAATCGACCATGCGAGCCGTGTCACAACACTCGTCTGGACTGCACGACTGACGCATGTGGACGAAGATGTGTATGGCAACCCTATTGATTTAGGCACATCAGATGTGGATCTCGTGTTTGGAGTGGAATAATGCTTTTTAGACACCCGTCGCCCTACCGGTCTTTGCTTTACTGTTTCTGCTTCTTCGCATCCCCTGCGTGGGCATCAAACGGGCCCATTTGCGACACATTGGCTGCGCACCAATACGATCCACTTAAGAGAGCAGCAGGCGTACAACTTAAGGAGATCAAGGCGGAAGCAATTGTTGCCTGTTTAGCTGCCGCACACGAGTATCCGAACGAGCCTCGGTATATGTATCAGCTCGGCAGGGCATATGATGCTGCCGGAAGGAGCAAAGATGCTTATTTGTGGCACGAGAAGGCGTATAGGCTATTATATCCCGCTGCTGCGGGTGCTCTTGGGGTGATACATTTTGGTAACGGCACAAAGAATATTGCCAAGAAATATCTGGAGGAGGCTTTGACAGGCGGCTTCGTCTATGGAGCCGTGTATCTAGGGGCAATGTATATAGAGATCGACGATTATAAAAATGCTCTTAAATACTTCACTATTGCAGCAGACAAGCAAATTCCTGAGGCCATAGGAGCGGTTGGTGCTCATTATGGTTACGGACAGGGTGTGGGGCAGAACTGCAGAAAGGGGCTGGAGTTGATGAGACAGGCGATCCTGATGGGAGACGCGACTTCGAAAGCGAAGATAGCTGACGTACAGAAGTTTTGTGATCGGCCTGCGGGCGGAAATAACCCCAGCACATCTGCGGGACAGCCCTACGAAGTGCCAAATCATAGACGCTATCAAGCGCCCACCCCAAGGTTCTGCGGTCGCGGCCCTGATGGCACCCCGCAATATTGCTAACTTTGTGGTCGGAAATTGTTAAACGTCTTATCCTGTGCTTCGTTCGCAGTTAACATCAGGTGGTGCGTGTATGTGTGCACCCGCTCTGGCTCAGATAACGGACACCGCCGGCGACGGGTAAAACGTCGTCGGTTTCGCAGGTGCGAGGGATTGATTTTGTATAGCCTCTACTTTGTGCAGTGCATTGCCCTATTCAGGACACACTGCAGCTCTTGGCCCATCACGACGTCCATGGCTCGGTGGAATAAAAACGGTCTCCGGTTATAAGCAGACGGTGCGCTGCGTTCAAGCGTTGGGCAAGCGATGAACCCGCCCTACGGGCATCGGCCTCGCAGCGCAACGACGGGCCTTATCGGGCGGGCATTATCGGACGGGCAATATCGGACGGGGCATTATCGCGTGTCCCGCCGTAGCGCACGCCGCCAGCACAGCGCTGCGAGCACGCCACAAAACACGCCGGACACCAAGTGAAACAGCACGGACAGCGGCTTGCCCTCGGCCGCGACAACGATACCGGCGTCGCCAAAGCAAACCAGTGCGCCAAGCGCGAGCCACAAGGTCAGGCCGCGCCACTCTTCGAACCACGCAAGCCCGACGGCCAGTACGCCGAGCCAGACGTCGCGAAGTGCGATGACGGTGTGGAGTTGAAAGCCATTCGGCCGCCCCTGGAGCCCGAAGGTTTGCGCCGCACTATCAGGCACGATGAGAAAGCGAACCCCGATGATGGTGAGCAAAATGCCCGCGAATGCGGCCAATCCGATGATGCGGCGATCGCGCAGCGGCGTCGGCGGTGCGGCGAGGTCGTGAACGGTTTCACGGATGGATTCTGGCAGCATCAGGCGTTCGCCTCGCCGATGAATGGCTTCAAGTGCTTCTCGATCGTCGCGCGCGGCAGATCCTTGGTGATGAACACGAAGCGGGAGCGCTTTTCAGGCGTGCCGTCCGGCCGCTTCGGCCAATCCTTGAGCACATCCGGCGGATAGAACACGCGCTGCACGCCGTGCACGACGAAGGGCTTCGATTGGCCCTGCACCGTGACGATGCCCTTTACGCGCAGCAGCTTGTCGCCATAGCTCGCCGCCATCGTCTGCAGGCCAAGCGAGAGGCCATTGCCATCCAGCTCCTTGTCGAAGGTCAGCGCGAATGAGCTGATGCCGTGCAGGTGTGCGGGGTCGTGATGGGCGTGCGTGTCGCCGTGGTCATGGCCGCATGCGGGGCCGCAGGTGTGGTCGTGCACATGGTGATGACCATGGGCGTGCGTCTCGTGCGGCTCGATGGCAAGCCACTGGCGTGCGTCGCTGCCGACCAGGGCCGGCTCATGGGCCCCAAGCCCGAACAGGCGCGATGACGGCGCGTCGCCGAGAACTGAGCGCAGGATTTCGCCCGATTTGTTGAGGGCGCGGACGCGCGCCTCGAGCTGCGCCACGATCTCAGCCGTTGCGCGGTCGGACTTCGTGATCACGATGCGGTCGGCGATGGCGATCTGTTTGGCTGGTTCAAACTGTGTGTCGAGTTGGCTAAGGCCGTGTTCGGCATCGACCGTCGTGACGACGCCATCGAGTTGGTAGATGCGGAATGTATCCTCGTCCGTCATGAGCGTGTGCACGATCGGTGCGGGATCGGCGAGCCCAGTGGTCTCAAGCACCACGCGGCGTATGGGCGGGATCTCGCCGTGCAGAACTTGCTTGTGCAACTTGGCAAGTGTGATTTTGAGATCGCCACGCACCTGGCAGCACACGCATCCCGACGGCAGCAGGATGGCGTCATCGTCGGCCTTTTCCATCAGCGCATCATCGATGCCGACTTCGCCGAACTCATTGATAATGACGGCCGTCCCAGCCATGGCGGGATCGGTTAACAGCCGCTTGAGCAAGGTCGTCTTGCCCGAGCCGAGATAGCCCGTGAGCACAGTCATTGGTATGGCGGTCGCCATGGGGAGGCCTTTCGCGTGTCGCCCAGCTCTCTAGCGCCTCCCGACAAGGAAGGGGAGGGGCTCAACATCGGGGCCTGAGGCATCTTGGCGCTCGTTGCTCGCGGCCCGGCCGTGACGTCCCTCAATGAGGGCGCGCGGCGTCGGAATGTGTCGCAAACATGACACCCCTTGCCGACGCATGCGTTTTGCGTCAAAACTTAGCTGCCATAACATGCCACGACCTACATTTTCACAGAGGCTCAATATGCGCTTGCGCCCTTTCCTCGCCACGTTTGCCGCTGCTGCTGCGTATATCTTCTCCGCAGCCTTCGCCCACGCTGAACGTCGCGTCGCGTTGGTCCTGGGCAATGGTGACTACAAACATGCAGTGAAACTGCCGAACGCGCCCAACGACGCCGAGGCCATGGCTGGCATGCTGAAGTCGCTCGGTTTCGATGTGGTGTTTGGGCAAGATCTTGGCCGTGATGAGATGACGGTCAAGATGGCCGATTTCGGCCGGTTGACCGTGGGCGCCGATGCTGCGCTGTTTTTCTATGCCGGTCACGGCATGCAGATCGACGGCAAGAACCTGCTCATTCCAGTAGACGCGGATCTGAAGAGCGAACTTGACGCCAAGATGCGCACCATCGAGATCGACAGCGTTCTCCAGCACACCATGGCAGATGCGAAAGTGAAGTTCGTGCTGCTTGATGCCTGTCGAGACAATCCGTTCGCGAACCAGATCCGTGCGAATGCGCCAAAAACGCGGAGCGTCACGATCAGCACGGGACTTGCCGAAATGCGGCCGGGCGAAGGCACGCTGATCGCATTCGCGACAGGTCCGGGACAGGTCGCGCTCGATGGCGAGGGCAAGCACAGCCCGTTCACGCGTGCCCTGCTTGCCCATTTGCCGACACAGGGTGTCGAGATCCAACAGGCACTGACAGGCATGCGGGCCCAAGTTGCCGACGACACCCGTCGCCAGCAGCTGCCGTGGCAAAACACGAACATGACCGGCTATTTTTACATGTCGGGAAAGCATGATGCTGTTGCCGCGCCTGCTGTCACCGCTGCTGCACCACAGACCGGCGTCTTCGATCCTCGGGTGATGGAACTCGAACTCTGGAACTCCGTGAAAGCATCGAGCTCAGCTGACGACTACAAAGCTTACGTCGAAAGGTATCCGAACGGCACGTTCGCCGATCTCGCCCGCACACGCATGGCGGCCTTAAATCGTCCGGCAACGCCCTCGACGTCTGCAGTGACGTCGGGGCCGTCAACGGAAGTCCGCACGGCCGAGGCTTCGAAAGCAACGGAAGACGCGCTCGGCTTGGACACGGACGCCTGGCGTGAACTGCAGCGGCGTCTCACGCACCTTGGCTTCGCGACGCGCGGCATGGACGGCCGCGTCGGCGAAGGGACCCGAAAGAGCGTTGCAGCCTGGCAGAGCGCGCGTGGCTATCCCGCGACGAGCTATCTCAACAAGCTGCAGCGCGAGGCGCTCATGGTCGAGAACGTGCCGGCTGTTGCGCCTGCAACGCGGTCGGCGTCATCGAACGACGAAGAAGAAAAACCGCGCAAAAACACGTCCAATGCCAATCGTCCAAGCAACGGTAACTCAAACGGTAACTCAAGCGGTGCTGTGCCGGGAGCGGGCGCGGCAGGTGAGTTCTTAGGCGGCGTCGTGCGCGGGGCAACGGGCCTTGGCAAGAAGTTTCCGTGGTGAGGCGTGCCATGGCGCTCTACGTGCGTCGTCGGGTGGTTTTGGTCTTGGCGGGGCTTCTGTTCATCCTGACAGCAGCAGCGCCCAGGGCTGTAATGGCGCAGGACGGAATGACGCCGGAGCAGATATTGGCGTTGCTCGACCGCGGCTCCGGCTATACGCCGATGAAGCCGGAGGACGCGGCGCAGTTGCCGCTCACGCCGCTCACTCGGGCCTACATCCCTGAAGCGATCGACCTCAGCGACCGCTTTCCGACGCCTGGCAGCCAAGGGGCGATCGGGTCCTGCCTCTCGTGGGCGACGGCTTATTCGGTCAGGAGCTATTACGCCGCGATCGAAACCGGCAGCGGGAACATTGACGACAAGTCGAACATTGCGAGCCCGGCCTACCTTCATAATTGGTTGCACAAGCTGGTGCGGCGGCCGCAGCCCGTGACGTGTGACGCCGCCGGTAATGACTGGCCGGAGGCCCACAAGTTCCTTCAATTGTTTGGAGCGCAGTCTTTCGCGGATTACCCCGAATCGAAATTCTGCACGCCGATTCAAGATGCATCACCGACGCCGGTGTCGCGGTTTCGCATGGAAAAGCTGCTGTTTGTCTCTGAGTACCCCGCGGGTGAACGCGGACCGGGCCGGACACGGGTGAACCTCGATCGCGTGAAACTGGCGCTGAAGGCGGGCAATCCGGTCCTCGTCGGCATGTGGCTGCCGGCGGAGTTTTCATCCTGGTCGTCCAATGCTGTGTTCAACGGCAGGTCTTCGGAGGGAAAGCGCCCGCATGCGATGGTGATCGCCGGCTACGACGACCGCCGCCGGGCATTTCGCATTCTGAATTCCTGGGGCACGCGCTGGGCCGACGGCGGCTATGCGTGGATGGATTACGACGCTGCAGTGCACAACACGATGGAGATGGTGGTGATGATCCCGCCTGGCGTCACGCCCGTGCCTGCTTCACCAAATCGCCCGATCCGTCGCCCAGCCTTCGCAACGCCGAACGACTGTTCGGAGACTGGCATCGCGACGGAAGGCAACAGGCTCATCGTCACCGGATTCGTCGACAGCCAAGCCACAGAGGATAGCGTGCGCACCCGGATCATGCGCGTTGCTGACGAGATCAGCGCAAAGGGCAAAGAGAAGGTCAGCGTCGACTGGAAGGTCGACCTCCGCCCCTGGCCCATTTGCGAGGCGATGATCACACTGCGCGAACCGCTCTATCGCACTGGCAAGCCGTCCATCGTGCTCGACGGTGGCGAACGAGTCCTGAAGGTCGGCGAGCGCTTTTCATTCAAGGTAACGACGCCGGACGTGCCCTCGTTCGTCTACGTGATTTACATCGAGGACGACGGTACGGTGGTTAATCTCTCGCCGCGCAGGGGGCTATTGCGCGCTCAGCACGAGCCAAAAACGGTGTTGCCATTCGGTGATGGTGAGCAGGGTCGGCCGACGTTCAAGGTCACCCCACCACGCGGCGTCGACGCCGAGGGGAACGTGCGCAAGCCCGGTGACGTTGAGCGTGGCCATGAAGCGGTGATCGTCGTTACCGCACGCGCGCCCATCGATGAACTTGAGGCGCTCGAGGGGCCGGATAGCCCGGTCTTTGGCCGCAAGGCCGCCGAGGCGAAGGTCTCTTCAACGGGCCCGCCCGACCGGCTGTATCTCTCGCGGCTTCGTGACATCGTCCTGCAGCGAGCCAAGCCTGATACTCTGCCGCGCGAAGTGACCGCTGCCATTCTGCACCTCAAAATCACGGATTGATCCGATGCGCTTTTCAATTGCGCTCGCAACAGCCGTCCTGGTGTCATTCGTGGCACCCGCGCCAACGGCACACGCTTTCGGACCGGAGGACATTGTGCGAGCGCTGCGGCCGCCCCCCAAAACGCAGCAGTCTGTAACGCGCAGCTTCCGCGCGCCGACGCGGGGCATTGAAATCGAGGGCGGCGACGAGAAACCGGCTGAGAATTCCGCTCCGCGCATCGACCTCTATGTCCATTTCGAGTTGGACCAGTCCAATCTGACCATGACGGACGCGCGGTTGACGCTGGACGCGCTCGGCAAAGCGCTCAAGGACCCACGGCTGGCAAAGATGAAGTTTGAGATCATCGGCCACACGGATGCGCGTGGCACGGACGCGCGGAACGAACGACTGTCCCAGGATCGCGCCAGCGCGGTCAAAGCCTACCTCATCCAGGAGCACAAGATCGATGGGGCTCTGCTTGTTGCAAAGGGAATGGGAAAGCGGCAGCTCAAAGATCCGACACGCCCCGAGGATGGCATCAACCGCCGCGTGGAGATCCGCACGGTCGTCGAAGCAACATCCTGATACCCAGCAAAACCAAGTTTACCCCACGCCCTCTACCCCGGCAAACCGCTCCAGCGCGGCCGTGAAGCAGCCGCGCGGTGCTTTGACGACGCCGGCGCCCACTTGTCCAACGCCGGGCTTCTTGTGCGCGACGCCAGTGTTGATGGTCGGCATGATGCCGGTCTCGACAACGAGGCGGATATCGATCCCTGTGGGCACGCCCTTGTAGTCCATGGCTGGAATGGTCCACTCGGCGTTCTCGCCGACGCAGATTTCACCCATAGTGCGTGTGAATACGGCCGCCTCTGAGGCGTTGCCGGCGCCGATGAAGCCGACTACGGCGGGCGCGGCTCCCATGGCGAAGCCGCCAAGGCCGATGGTCTCGACGATGGCACTATCGCCCATGTCCGGGTTGGCGTCTGCCGCGGTGTAGCCGGGGAAATACAACCCTTGTGGCATCTCAACGGGTGCTGTGAACCAGTCATCGCCCGTGCCGGATACGCGGATACCGAAGTCGGTGCCGTTGCGGCACATGGCCGTGACGACGGACGAGTGCGGGATGTTGCGCGCGGGATCGGTCATGGCTTTGCCCATGGCCATGGCGACGTTGAGGAAGAACTGGTCGTTAGCGCCAATGAAAGTCAATGCCTTGGCAAGATCTTGGGTGCTCGAGGCGGTGCGAGCAAGTGCGGGCGCGATCTGGCGTAGCAGCAGGCCGGAACAACCGACGTTGCGCTGGTGCATCTCGTCGCCCATCGAGAGGCCGCGTGCGATCAGCGGCTTCAGCGCAATGCCACCCATCTCCCTGAGTGCGCGCGACAGCGCCGGGCCGAGGCCCGTGGTCAACCAGCGAATGCGATCGAGCACTTCGGCATCATTGCCGCCAAAGCGCATGACCTTGCCGAGGCCTTCGTTGATGGCGCAGTAGGCGCGATTGCCGAAGGTGCGGTTCTCGACCACGAGCAACATTTGCGAGCGTGTGGTCATGCCAGTCATGGGGCCGACGCAGTCGTGGTGGTGGTTCGGCTCGAACGCGAAGGTGCCCGAAGCGGCCATGCGCTCGGCGTCGTCGAGATCCTTGGCCCAGCCCTCGAACACGGCGATGCCGGTCACGGCACCGCGCATGGGCCCGCACATGCGATCCCAGCCGATCGGTGGGCCGGAATGTAGGATCATGCGCGCCTTGAGCTTGGGGCAAGCTTCCGACGCCGGAACGCAATCGACCAGCACGGGATCAGCCGACAGGATGCGCCGCAGCGCCTCGGCGTTGGCTGTGTCGATGCGGGTGGCGATGTCTGTTGCGATGTCGCGCATGCGTTGGCTCTTGCCGAGGATGTGGGCGGCGGTTGGGCTTGGCAAAGCGCAAAGCGCCGATGATGTCCAGATGCGGCGGTTAGCGCCCGCGGCGGGACTGGAGATAGGCCAGGGTGGCGGCGCCGGCCGCAGCCATCCCAGCCCACATCAGGGATGTCTCGAGATCTGCGCTGTTCACAAAGCGCTGCAAGACAAAAAAGAAGACGCCTGCCAGCGCCGCGTGGCCAGCAATCTTTGCAACGTCGGACATTGTCAGCACTCCTCACATACGAGAAAGCCCTGCAGCAAGGCTGCAGGGCTCTCCCAAAAAACGCACGCATCCAACTCAGTGCGTGATGTTCTTCTCGCCCTGATCCTTGATGAAGATCATGCCGATGACGAAGGTCATGAGCGCGAACCCGATCGGGTACCAGAGGCCATAGTAGATATCGCCGGTACCGGCGATCATGGCGAACGACGTCGCCGGCATCAGGCCGCCGAACCAGCCGTTACCGATGTGGTAGGGCAGAGACATGGCCGTGTAGCGGATGCGGGTCGGGAAGAACTCGACGAGGGCTGCTGCGATCGGGCCATAGACCATGGTCACATAGATCACCATGACCGTCAGTAGACCGATCAACATCAGGGCGCGGGCGTCACCGAGCGCGCCGAAGAAGCCAGACACCTTGACGATGTTCTTGTCGCCCGCGGCCGGATAGCCAGCAGCGACGGCAGCCTTGGTGACGTTGGCGGCGAAGTCCTTGTCGACGGCGACAGGTGTGCCGTTGACCGTAACGGTCGTTGGCGAGCCAGCCGGGCCTGGGACAAGATTGTACTTGATCGCAGCGTTCGCGAGAGCGCGGCGGGTCGTGTCGCACGGCAGTTTGAATTCACCGGTGGTGGCGCGATAACCCGTCGGGTCGAACACGCTGCCGCAGGTCGCCGGGTCCGCCTTGATCTCGAGGTTGACCTTTTCAAGGGCCGTCGCGAGCTGCGGGTTGGCGATATCCGTGATCATCTTGAAGATCGGGAAGTACGTCAGCGCCGCGATGAGGCAACCGGCCATGATAATCGGCTTGCGGCCGATCTTGTCCGACAGGATACCGAACACGATGAAGAACGGCGTACCGATGATGAGCGACCAAGCGATCAGCACGTTTGCTGTCAGAAGGTCGACCTTCAGGATGCTCTGCAGGAAGAACAGCGCATAGAACTGGCCCGTGTACCAGACCACGGCCTGGCCAACGACGAGGCCAAACAGGGCGAGCAATACGATGCGGCCGTTCGAGAAGCGCAGCATGTTCGCGATGACCATCAGGATCGCGAGGAACAGGCCCATCAACGCGTAGAACATCATGCCCATGTAAGCGAGGACGAACGCACCGACGAGAACGACCGGGATGCCGATCTTCATGGCAACAGGCCATTCACCGAAGGCTTCGCTGAGCGGTGCCTTGGACTGCGTGCCCTCTTCCTTCATCTTCTGATACGCCGGGCTTTCGTTCAGCGTCAGTCGGATGATGATCGAGATGATCAGCAGGATGATCGACGCCAGGAAGGGAATGCGCCAGCCACCTTTGAGGCCGAAGAACAACGGGTAGGAGACGTTAAACTCGTCTGCCGTCATGTTGAGGCGCAGGCCGACGATCACGAAAAGGGACAACAGCAGACCAAGGGTCGCCGTGGTCTGAATCCAGCTCGTGTAGTAGCCGCGTTTGCCGGGTGGCGCGTGCTCGGCAACGTAGACGGCGGCGCCGCCGTATTCGCCACCAAGAGCAAGACCTTGGGCCATGCGCAGGGCGATCAGCAGGACCGGCGCAAGTGTACCCCAGGCGTCATAGTCGGGTAGCAGGCCGACGAAGAACGTCGACAGGCCCATGATCACGATGGTCAGCAGGAAGGTGTACTTGCGGCCGACGAGGTCGCCGAGGCGACCGAACACGAGCGCGCCGAACGGACGCACGAGGAAGCCCGAAGCGAACGCTAGAAGGGCGAAAATCGCCTGTGTGCCGGGGTCAAACTTTGTAAAGAAGCGCGCGCCGATGACGGCTGCGAGCGATCCGTACAAATAGAAGTCGTACCATTCGAAGATTGTACCGGCGGACGACGCAATAATTGCTTTGCGCTCCTCCCCTGTCATGCCGCGGCCGCGTTCGGCCGTCCCTGCCATTGCCATAGTGACATTCTCCCTAGCTGAGGCGCGCCGTGTTCTGTTTTTTTACGCTGACATGCGGGGCGTGCGCGCGCCCGAATCCCCATTGCGACAGGTGCACCTTAGCAACGGATCGGGCACAAAGTCGCCTCATTCCTTTGGATGAGGCGAAAGGCTGTGTGTTGCCTTGTGATGTGGCGAATCAGCAACAATTCACCGCCCCGGTACCCGGACAATGTTGGCGCCCAACGCGTTCAGCCGTTCATCAATGCGCTCATAGCCGCGTTCGATCTGCTGGGCGTTGTTGATGGTGCTGGTGCCCTCGGCGCACATAGCCGCCAGAAGCATCGCCATACCGGCGCGGATGTCGGGGCTCTCGACGCGCGCTGCCCGCATCTTCGATGGCCCTGCAATGATGGCGCGGTGCGGGTCGCACAGAACAATGCGCGCGCCCATCGTGATGAGCTTATCGACAAAGAACATCCGGCTCTCGAACATTTTCTCGAACATCAAAATCACACCGTCGCATTGCGAGGCCGTGACGATGGCGATCGACATCAGGTCGGCCGGGAAGGCGGGCCACGGCTGATCCTCGATCTTGGGGATATGGCCGCCGAGGTCAGCCTTGATCTTGAGCGATTGCTCTGCCGGCACCAACAGATCGTCACCAAGCGCGTGGCAGATGATGCCCAGACGCTCGAAATTCATCAGCGTCGAGCGCAGGTGGTGGACGCCTGCATTTTTGATCGTGAGTTTCGATCGTGTGACGGCCGCCAAACCAATGAGCGAGCCAACCTCGATGTGGTCGGGCCCGATCTTGTGGGTTGCCCCGCCGAGCGGGCGGTTGCCGTGGATGGTCATCGTGTTGGTGCCGATGCCATCGATCTTGGCACCAAGTGCCACGAGGAAGTTGGCAAGGTCCTGCACGTGCGGCTCAGAGGCGGCATTGCGCAGGATCGTCTGCCCCTCTGCCATTACAGCTGCGGTGAGCGCGTTCTCGGTCGCGGTTACGCTCGGCTCGTCCAGGAACACGTCGGCGCCGCGCAGCTTCTTGGCGCTGAACTCGTAGTTCACGTCCGCCGAAACGCGCGCGCCCAGCTGTTCGAGCGCCAGGAAGTGCGTGTCGACACGGCGGCGGCCGATCACGTCACCGCCGGGCGGCGGCAACACGCAATGGCCGGCGCGCGCCAGCAGCGGACCCGCCAGCAGGATCGACGCGCGGATTTTCGCGCACAAGTCCGGATCGAGATCGACGGGTCGCAGTTCCTTGGTGGTCATTTCCAAAGTGTTCTGCGCCGTCCACTTGGCATCGGCGCCCACTGACCGGCACAGATCCACCAGCACTTCGGTGTCGCGAATGCGCGGCACGTTGGTCAGCGTCACGGGTTTGTCGGTCAGCAACGCCGCGGCGATGATCGGCAGGGCGGCATTCTTGTTGCCACCCGGTTCGATGGAGCCGTGCAGACGACGCCCGCCTTCGACGACGTAGCGGACAGACTCTCGCGGGTCGGCAGCGGCCATGGGTGCCTCGTGTGCAGGGGGCTAGCGATTCGGATATGTCCGGACCGCTTTCCGGGAAACGCGGGACCTTGGCAAGAGTCTCACTTCAACGGGAACCCCAACCGCCGGAGCGCATCTGCCAGCCGATCCCGGCCGTTGAGCGCCGACAGGCGGCCGACACGCACGATCACGCGTTCCGTCCAGGTATAACTTTGCCGCTCGTGGCCGGCAGAAAACGCTGCCATGGCGCGATCATATGCGGCCCGCGCTGTTGCATCGTGACGTGCATCGTAGCGCTCGTGATGCAGCACGGCGGATTGGCTGAGGCGCGGTTTCACGGCGCTCTCGTGGCCAGCAAGCGCATAGCCGACGCACAGGCCGAAGGCGGCCATGCAGCCGGGCGGTAGATCAAGTTCGCGGGCGACGGTCTCGGGATCGTTGCGCATGGCGCCGATGTAGACGGTCGAGAGGCCCAGCGACTCGGCGGCAATCACGGCATTCTGTGCGGCGAGCGCCGCATCGATGGCTGCAACCAGGAACGTCTCCAGAAATGGCAGCGCCTCCAAGGTCTTGCCCTCGGCGACACCAATGCGCTCAAGACGGGAAAGATCGGCAAGAAAGACCAAATACATCGGGCACTGCTCGATGTGCTTCTGATTGCCGGATAACCTGGCGAACGTCGCCTTCTTGGCTGGGTCCGTCACAGACACGACCGACCACGTCTGCATGTTGGAGCTAGTCGCCGCCGACTGCGCCGCCGCAATCAGCGTCTCGAGTGTACCCGAAGGCAGCGCGTCCGGCTTGAAACCGCGCACGGAGCGATGCTGCATCAGCGAGGCGATGACGGCGTTCCACGGCCCTGCGGACGGGATTGCGGCATCGCCGTAGCGGGCGGCGAGCATCGCCACTTTATCAGACGTCACATCTTACTCCACCGCTTGCGGCATAAACCGCGCCTCGCGCCGTGCCGCTGGCAACCGCCACCAAGGCACATTCGGCTGATCATGATGTTCGTGATGATAGCCGAAGTGGAAGCAGGTCAAGAGCGACAGCCAGGGCGGCAGGTCATTGGAGCGGGTGCGGTGGCGATCGTCTGCCATATCGGCTCCAGGCTTGTGCGGCAGGTAGGTGCCGAACACGAAGAGCTGCACCGACGACGCCAGCGCTGGCAACGCCCAGAAGGTCAGCAGGTTGATGATGTTTGCCCCAAGGACGAACATGTAGATGCCGACCAGGACATTCAGCGTGAGATACTCGAACAGTCCAAAGTAGTGCCGCATGAAGGAGACGTACCAGGCGACAAACCCGTGCGGCGGCCGCTCGTCGAAATCGGGATCGTCTGCAGTTCCGGAGTGACGATGGTGCTTGTGGTGCTCGACGTTGAGCGGGCGAAAGCGAAAGCCCGCATAGAGGGCGAGGCACAGTTGCCCCACCGCGACGTTCACGCGCGGGCGGTAGGGCGCGAGCGAGCCATGCATGGCGTCGTGAGCAACAATGAACAGCCCCACCGACAGCCATGTCGCAATTAAGATCATGGCGACGACGAGCCAGAGCGGCGCCGTGGCCATGTCGAGGAAAAAGACGCCGGTGACGTGGAGCGCCAGCCATGCGCTGATGATCGACCCCGCGAGACCGAGGCCAACGGCCGTCTGATAGCCGATGGAGAGCGGGTCCAGGCGGCGGTTCTGTGCTGTTACGGTTCTCGTCGTTCCCGGCATTGTGGCGTCGGTCATGGCGTGCAGCTCGGGTGAGCCGCGCACGACTGGGCCAGTGCGCGACCTCGGCAACGATAGCTTCAGATCCAACATGACATACAGAATTGCAGGCATTGAACCAAGGGGCCGCAATCGACGGGACAAACCTGTTTAAGGTGCGGCTGCCGATTAACCGATACGCGCGCTTAAAAGAGGGTGCGCCGGACAGTTTTGCTCACTATTGCTACACTTCTGCTTGTTAAAGCGTCACATCTCTGCGACTGTTATGGGCGTAGGTCCGTCATCGGCTAAACATGTTCGTGCTGGTCGTGCTGCTCTCGCTAAGGGCGTCCGCTCAGCCGGGGAGCCTTCCATGATCCATCTGAGCGGCGTTGACGCTTCGTTCCTGCATCTCGAAACACCTGAGATGCCGATGCATGTCGGCAGCCTGCACCTGCTGGACTTGCCCGCGGGGTACAAGGGCGACTTCTACGAGGACGTGGTCAAGCACGTTTCGGAGCGCATCCACCTCGCGTCCGTCTTCGAGCGCAAGCTCGCGCAGATGCCGTTCGAGATGTCGAACCCGGTGTGGGTGGATGATGACGACATCGACATCGAATACCACATTCGCCGCATCGTGCTCTCGAAGCCCGGCACCATGGAGCAGCTGCAGGCCTATGTCGGCCGCCTGCATTCCACGCTGCTGGATCGCTCGCGCCCTCTGTGGGAAATGTACGTCATCGAAGGCCTGAAGTCCGGCCAGATGGCGTTTTACGCCAAGGTGCACCACGCGGCCATCGATGGCCAAGCTGGCGTTGCGCTGGGCAAGGCGTTGTACAGTCTGACGCCGGACGCGGGGCCAGTACGCAAGGCGCGGGTGCGGGCGCGGTCTAATCAATATCAGCTCGGCGTTGCGGAACTTGCGACGGCTGCCATGCAGAACACCGTGCAGCAGTATGTCAAACTGGTCACCACCCTGCCGAATGCCGTGCGCGCCATGGCGAGTGTGACGATCCCTGCCTTCACACAATTGGCTCAGGGCATGGCCAAGCTCAATCCGTTGACCGGTGGCATGGCCAACCTGGCACTGCCCGACCTGACCAAGCCCAACATGGGCCTTGGTTCGCTCGGTCTTGGGCCGCGTACGCCGCTCAATGTCTCGATCACCAACCAGCGCGCCTTTGCCGGCCGTTCTGTTTCGCTCGCCGAGACCAAGGGTCTCGCCAAGCGTGTTGGCGTGTCGCTGAACGACATGGTCATGGCTGCCTGCGCGGGCGCGTTGCGCAAGTACATGCGCGAACTCGACGTCAAACTCGACAAACCCATGACAGCGGCCATTCCCGTCAGCCTGCGTGAAGCGGGCAACGAGGACCCGAACAACCAAGTCACGATGATGCTGGCCTCGCTCGCGACCGATGTGAAGGACCCGCTCGAGCGGCTGAAGGCCATCCACTTGTCGACCGCGTCCAGCAAAGAACTGACGGGTGCGTTCAAGGCTGCGATCCCCACCGACTTCCCGTCCTTCGGTGCGCCCTGGATCATGACCGGTCTCGCAACCCTGTTCGGTCGCTCAAAAATTGCCGACAACGTGCCGCCGATCGCCAATGTCGCGATTTCGAACGTACCCGGCGTGCCCGTGCCGCTGTATCTGGCTGGCGCGAAAATGGTGTCATACTTCCCGGTCTCCATACCGGCCCACGGCTGCGCCCTGAACATCACCGTGCAGAGCTACAACGGCTCGCTCGACTATGGCCTCACGGCCTGCCGCCGCGCGGTGCCTGATGTGGCCGACATCGCGGACTACATCGTCGAAGCCCATGCTGAACTCGCCAAGCTGATCATGGCCTTGCCAGCACCGGCTGCAGCGCCAAAACCGGTCGATGTCAAATCTGGCGTTGCCATGCCCAAGATGGCGACGCCCCCGCCCGTGGCACCGCCGAAGGCGCCGGCCATGCCGGCCCAATTGCCAACTGTCCTGATGTCGAATGGCAGCGGCTCACCGGTTGCCGCCCAGTCCATGCCGGCGTCCGTCGCAGCGCCTGTTGTCAAGTCTGAGGTGCCGGCTGCAGCCGTCAGTGCCAAGCCGGGTCGCAAGACGGCGGCCAAAGGTGCAGCGCCAGCTGCCAAAGCAAAGTCGCCCCCCGGCGCCAAGAAGCCGCGCCAGAAACGCGCAACGGCGGCTCCAAAAGACGTCATGAACTGACCAGAACGCTGAGGAGCGGCGCGGAGAACAGCGGAGGGGCAGGGCAAACAATCAGATGATGGACTGCAATCCGTTTGGTCTGTTTGGCCGGTCATACCAGCAGCGAAAATTTCTGACTGAAGACTTATCCCCCTCCCACTGTCATGGCCGGGCTTGTCCCGGCCACCCATCGCGCAACAAGCGCGGCGGCGTTTATGGAGGTGAGACGTCTCTACATGCTGACACCAGCCGCGTGCGCTGCGCGATGGGTGGCCGGCACGACTGGCCGGCCATGACAGTATGGGGAGGCGCATCCGTCAAAAATTCTGGCCGCTGGTATTACTCCCGCCCCCGCTTATCCACCACGCGGCGTGCTTTGCCTTGGCTGCGCTCGACGGCGCCGGGTTCGGTCACCGTGACCTTGGCGGACGAGCCGATGTTGTCCTTGATCAACCGCGCGAGTGCGGCGCTGGCCGCACTGCGCGCTTCGGCGCCGGCTGCGTCCGGCAGCGCCTCGACCAGCACCTCCATCTCATCGAGCCGGCTCTCGCGCGTCAGTACAACTTGGTAATGACCGGAGAGCCCATTCACGCGCAAAATCTGCTCCTCTATCTGCGTCGGGAACACGTTGACGCCGCGCACGATCATCATGTCGTCGGAGCGGCCGGTGACCTTCTCCATGCGCCGCATGGTGCGCGCGGTGCCGGGCAGCAGGCGTGTCAGATCGCGCGTGCGATAGCGGATGATCGGCATCGCCTCTTTCGTGAGAGAGGTGAAGACCAGTTCGCCCTTTCCGCCATCGGGCAGAACAGCGCCGGTCTCGGGATCGATCACTTCAGGGTAGAAATGATCCTCCCACAGATGCAGGCCATCTTTGGTCTCGACGCACTCGCACGCAACGCCTGGGCCAATCACCTCGGACAAGCCGTAGATGTCGACCGCGTGCATATCAAACGCACGCTCGATCTCTTCTCGCATGCCGTTGGTCCACGGCTCCGCGCCGAAGATGCCGACCTTGAGCGAGGATTTGCGCGGGTCGAGGCCCTGGCGCTTGAACTCGTCCAGGATCGACAGCATGTAGCTCGGCGTGACGGTGATGACGTCGGGCTGGAAATCTGTGATCAGCTGTACCTGCCGTTCGGTCATGCCACCTGAAATGGGCACGACGGATATGCCGAGTTTTTCCGCACCGTGATGGATGCCAAGGCCGCCTGTGAACAAGCCGTAACCATAGGCATTGTGGATCATCATGCCTTTGCGCGCGCCAGCCGCTCGCAGCGATCGCGCGACCACTGCGGCCCACATGTCGACGTCAGCGGCGGTATAGCCGACCACAGTGGGCTTGCCGGTCGTGCCAGACGAAGCATGGATGCGCGACAGCTTCTCGCGCGGCACGGCGAACAGCTTGAATGGATAGTTCTCGCGTAAGTCCGATTTCACCGTGAACGGGAATTTGGCGAGGTCGCCGAGGCTTTTGAGATCATCAGGGCGAACGCCCGCAGTATCGAAGGCGGTGCGATAATGCGGCACATTTTCGTAGGCGTGCCGAAGAGACCATTTCAGCCGTGTCAGCTGCAGATCGCGGATCACGTCGATGGGCGCGATCTCGATCGGATCGAGTTCGAATTTCTGCGGCGTCAAGTCGAGCATGGCATGTCTCAGTGCGATTTTTTTTCTGTGTTAGTGCGAATGCGCGGTGGCGGCCGCGTGCGCGTACGGAGACATCGGTGTGCGGGCACACATCAAGAGCCGCAACCGTTACCCCTTGCTCGCAACCAGCCGGGCCAAGTCGACGATCACCTTTGCCTGCTTCCACGTGGCGTCGTCCTGCATCTTGCCGTCGATCATGACGGCACCCGAGCCGTCGGGCATGGCGGCGATGATCTTCTCGGCGAAGGCGACTTCAGCAGGGTCAGGCGAGAACACGCGCTTGGCAATCTCGATCTGGGTGGGATGCAGCGACCACGCACCGACGCAGCCCATCAGGAAGGCGTTGCGGAATTGTGCTTCGCAGGCGGCCGTATCCGAGAAATCACCGAACGGGCCGTAGAAGGCCTTCAAGCCGTAGGACACGCACGCGTCGACCATCTTGGCGAATGTGTAGTGCCACAGATCCTGCTGGGCGAACGCGCGCGGCGCTTTCGGGTCAGCCCCGGGATCAGCCAACACGCCGTACATGGGATGCCCGCCGCCAACGCGCGTCGTCTTCATGCCGCGCGAGGCCGCAAGGTCGGCCGGGCCAAGGCTCATGCCATGCATGCGCGGGCTGGATGCTGCGATGGCCTCGACGTTCTTGACCCCCTCGGCCGTTTCCAGGATCGCGTGGATGAGGATCGGTTTCTCGATGTTGTGGCGCGCTTCAAGCTGCGCGAGCAGTTGGTCGAGGTAGTGCACATCCCAGGGGCCCTCGACCTTCGGCAGCATGATCACGTCGAGCTTCGATCCGACGGCCGGCACGATCTGCAGGATGTCGTCGAGCACCCAGGGTGAGTTGAGGCAGTTGATGCGCGTCCATAGGCCCGCGCCCGTGCTGCCGGTCCCGCCGAAGTCGTTGTCCTGCGCCATCTTGATGAACCCGGCGCGCGCATTGGCTTTCTGGTCCGCTGGGATCGCGTCTTCCAAGTTGCCGAGCACGACGTCGACCTGCTTGATCAGTTCGCCGACTTTGCCGCGCATCTTGTCCATGTGCGGCGGCACGAAGTGGATCATGCGCTCAAGCCGCACGGGAAGTTGACGCAAGGGCTGAGGCGCGCCAGCCGCAAGGGCTGCGTAGAAGCGATGCGGCGGGCGAATGGCGGTCATGAGCGGCGTCCCGATTGCGATGTTGCGCTGCGGTATCAGATCTTGGGGGGCAAGCGGAAGCGGCGGCTACATGAATATCGCCTGGCTACGACCCAGCCGGTCACAAGCAGCACGGGCCACCGAGACGCGCCGGCGAGCACAGCCAAGACCTCCCGCCCCTCACAAACTGCGAGCGATCAATTCCTTCATGATCTCATTCGTGCCGCCATAAATCTTCTGCACACGTGCGTCGGCATAGGCGCGTGCGATCGGGTATTCCCACATGTAGCCGTAGCCGCCGAACAGCTGCACACATTGATCGATGACGCGACACTGTGTTTCGCTCGACCACCACTTGTTCATGGCGGCGGTGACGACATCGAGCTTGCCCTGCAAATGCAGCTCCAGACAGCGATCCGTGAACACGCGGGCCACTTCGACCTCGGTCTTCAATTCCGCCAGCTTGTGCTTGATGGCCTGGAACTCGCCGATGGACTTGCCGAACGCCTTGCGCTCCTTGGTGTAATCGATGGTCCACTGGAGTGCGCCTTCCATGGCGGCCACACCCTGGATGCCGATCATCAACCGCTCCTGCGGCAGCTCCTGCATGAGATATTGAAAGCCCTTGCCCTCCTCGCCGAGGATGTTCGAGGGTGGCAGATGCACATTGTCGAAGAACAGCTCCGATGTGTCCTGAGCCTTCAGGCCGACCTTGTCGAGGTTGCGCCCGCGCGTGAACCCCGCACGCTCACGCTCGACCAGGATCAGCGACGTGCCCTTGGCGCCTTGGCTCGGATCGGTCTTGGCGACGACGACGACGACGTCGGCCATCTGGCCGTTGGTGATGAAGGTTTTCGAGCCGTTGAGGACGATCTCGTTGCCTTTTCGCACGGCGTTGGTTTTGACGCCCTGCAGGTCGCTGCCCGTGCCCGGTTCAGTCATGGCAATGGCGCCGATGATCTCGCCTTTGGCCATACGCGGCAGGATTGAGCGCTTCTGCTCTTCCGAGCCGTAGTGGAGGATGTAGGGCGCGATGATGTCGGAGTGCAGGGCGAAACCCGGCCCGGTGAAGCCCGCGCGGTTCAGTTCCTCCATGACAACAGCGCTCATGGCGAAATCTGCGCCGCCGCCGCCGTATTCCTCGGGCACGTTGGCGAGCAGCAGGCCGGCCTTGCCGGCTTTCAACCAGACCTCGCGACTGACGGCGCCCTCTTTCTCCCACTGCGCATGATGGGGCGCGACTTCCTTGTCGAGAAAGGCGCGCACGGAGGCACGAAAGGCCTCGTGGTCCTCATTGAAGACAGTGCGGGGAATGGACATCGACGGCTCCGGCAGCTGAGACACCGAACGCTAGCGCTTTGCGCGGCGCAAGGAAACACGCCACTGGCTTTCGCAACTGGCCGCTCGCATCCTCATCCGGGGATCTGGATTTGCAGCACTTGGTCTTTCCGCTTGACGGAAATCTGCCACAGCCGCTGCCGGGCTTTCACAATGCGCTCCATCGTCTGCACGTTGTCGATGGGTTGCTGCATGACCTGCAGGATCACGTCCCCGGGTCTGAAGCCAACATTGGCCGCGACCGAGTTCGGCCGTACCGAAAGGATCGCTACACCCCCGTCCTCGTCGATGCCGAGTTCGTCTGCAACAGCGCCAAAAATGTTTGACACGCGCGCGCCGTCAAAGGGGTGCACACCCGAGAGATTGCGCACGTCGTCTTTGCCAGCCTGAGGCGCGGCCGCGAGGGTCAATGGCAGGGAGAGGCGACGACCTTTGCGGATGACGTCAAGGCGTGTCTGATTGCCGATGCCGCGGGTTGTCAGGCGATAGAAAATTGCGCGCGGATCGGCGACATCCGTGCCATCGACCATCGTGATGACGTCGCCGACCTGCAATCCGGCTGATTGCGCCGGACTGCCGGCGGCGATCTTCGTGACGACGGCGCCTGCGGCCCGTTCGATGCCGAGGCTGTCGGCGACGTCGCGTGTCAACGCTTCGAGCTTGGCTCCGAGCCAGGGGCGCTCGACTTTGCGGCCGGCGGCTGCACTCTCTGCAAACACACGCACGAGGTTCGAGGGGATCGCAAAGCCGATGCCATGTGAGCCGCCGGAGCGTGAAAAGATGGCTGTATTGATACCAACCAGTTTGCCGTTCATGTCGACCAGCGCGCCGCCGGAGTTGCCGGGGTTGATGGCGGCGTCCGTCTGAATGAACACCTGCGCATCGGATTGGCCGATCTCGCTGCGGGCGAGAGCCGAAATGATACCCTGCGTAACGGTCTGGCCGACGCCAAACGGGTTGCCGATGGCGAGCACCATGTCACCCACTTCGAGGCCGTCGGAATCCTCGAAATCAAGAAACTCGAAGCGTGTCGCTCCGCCTTCGAGTCGCAGGATCGCGATATCGGTTTTTTCGTCGGCCAGGATCACGCGCGCATCGAATTCGCGCTTGTCCGACAGAACGACTTTGATCTCCGCCAACTTGATCTCAGATTGGGCGCCGATCTTGATCACATGCGTGTTGGTCACCACGATCCCGTCAGGCGAGATAATGACACCTGATCCGAGTGAGTTCTGCATGCGCTCCTGCGGCAGTCCGAACCGATTGCCGAAGAATTGGCGAAAGAGCGGATCATCCATCATGGGGTTCTGCGGCACGACGGCACGGCCGCGCGCATAGACGTTGACCACCGCCGGCGCTGCTTTTTTTACCACCGGCGCGAACGAGAACTGCATCACCTCGCGGCTCGGCGGCGGTGCCTTGCGCTGGGCATCAGCCGAAGTCGCGAGCAGCATCACCGCAAGCAGCCCGCAAAGTGAACGCAGATCGGGCATCGGACCTCTCAAGGGCAGTCAGTGTTGAACTACGCTCGACATTTCGGCAGTGCAAGGGCGGTGCGCCTACAACATTGGGCGCGCCGCCGTTAGTCGTCGGGCAAGGAAACCGCGATACAGTGGAGCATGATCGCAAAGTCCGGCCTCTACGGGCATATCCAGCGCAACACGGCGAAAAGCGCCGTCTTGCTTGCGGCCTTCTTTGGCCTGGCGTGGGGGCTCTGGTTCTCTCTGCACGTGTTCTACCAGGCAGTGTTTTGGCGCAACCCGGCTGGCACATCGTTCGATCTCACCTCACGTTTCAAATCTGTTCTCGCTGATGCCTGGTGGCAGGCGCTGGCGACATGGTGGATCCCGATCGCCGCGGCTCTCGTCTGGGCCGCAGGGTGCCTGCTGTTCTGCGGCGCGCTCATCCGTCTCGCCACCGGGGCGCGTCCGGTCACGCGCCGCGAACAGCCGCGACTATACACGATGGTTGAGAACCTGAGCGTCACAGCCGGCCTGCCGATGCCACGCATCGAGATCATGCCGTCGCCGCAGCTGAACGCCTACGCCGCAGGCTTCGGGCCAAGTGACGCTGTTATCGCTGTCACGCGGGGGCTCCTCGATGATCTCGAAGACGACGAACTCGAGGCCGTTCTCGCGCACGAGATGGGACATATCCTGAACCGCGACATTCGTTTGCTGGTGGTTGCTAATGCACTCGCGAGCGCCTTGGCGATCCTGTTTGCGGCTTTGCGCAGTCGGCGCGTGGATGGTGAATGGCGCAATGACGACACAGGCTTTCTCATTCCAGCGAGCCTGTTCGTTGGTGCCATCTTTCTGGTCACGTCTATTCTACCAGCTGTTCTGTTCGTCGTCGTGATCGCGCTGTTTGCCTTGATGGTGAAGTTTGCACTGTCGCGCTCACGCGAATTCCTCGCCGATGCGGCGGCCGTCGAGCTGACGCGCAATCCAGACGCGCTCATCGCCGCTCTGATGAAGATCTCCGGCCGCGATCAGGTGCCCGTTACATCGCCTACGGTGCAAGCCATGATGATCTCGTTTGACGGCGGTGATCTGTTCGCGACGCACCCGCCAATCGACGACCGCATCGCGGCCTTGCGCAAGCACGCCGGCGGCCGCCTGCGCCCGCGCCGCTGGAAGAACGGCCTGCGCCGTTTCGGCACCTGGACGAGGCGCGGCTACAGTGGTTTGCGCAATGGCCGATCCTCGCCCATTCGAGGGTGATCGACGGGTGCCAAGTGGGGATTGGCGTGGGCAAAGCAAAAAAAGATCTGGCGGTCACTGGCCGCGAGATGATGGCGCGGCTGGATGCGTTGGCGGCATACACAGAAACGCCCGGTCATGGCCTGACACGCACGTATCTGACGCCGGAGCTTCGCCAGGCCGGCGAGCAGCTCATCGCATGGATGCGTGCGGCTGACATGACAGCATCCTTCGACGCAATCGGCAATGTCGTCGGACGCTACGAGGGCATGGACAAGACGGCCCCCGCGTTGATGCTCGGTTCGCACTACGACACGGTGCGTAACGCCGGAAAGTACGACGGACCCTATGGTGTCATCGCCGCGCTGTCTGTCGTCGAGACGCTGCACGCGCAGAAGCGTCGATTGCCGTTCCCGATCGACATCATCGCCTTCGGCGACGAGGAAGGCGTGCGTTTCAAGTCGACACTGATCGGCTCGCGCGCCGTCGCCGGCACGCTCGATCCCGCCGTGTTCGAGCTGACGGACGCTCACGGTATCAGCTTGCGCAAGGCACTTGCGGCGTTCGGCGGTGATGCGACCAAGCTCGCGTCGGTCGCGCGCAAAAAAGGCCAGCTGCGCGGCTATATCGAGCTGCACATCGAACAGGGGCCTGTGTTGACTGCCGAGAAGCTGCCGGTCGGCGTCGTGACGTCGATCGCAGGCGCCTCGCGCTTCGCAATCACGCTGACGGGGCAGGCCGGGCACGCCGGCACAGTGCCAATGCCGCTCCGTCGCGACGCTGCTGTGGCGGCAGCTGAGTTCATCCTCGCTGTCGAGGCGCGGTGTTCGGGCGAAGCGACCCTCGTTGGCACTGTCGGTGTCGTCTCGATCCCAGGTGGGGCTGCCAACGTCATTCCAGGCGTTGCCGAGCTGTCGCTGGATGTGCGTGCCGAAGGAGACAAAGTGCGCAAGTCTGCGGTGGGTGATCTCAAACGAACACTTGGCGACATCTGCAAGCGCCGCAATATCAAATCAGCAATACGCCAAACGCACGACGCAAAAGCCATCGCCTGCGATGCCGCTCTGCGTGCAGCGCTCGCGGGGGCCATTGCAGATTTGGGAACGCGGGTCTTCGCCCTGCCGTCCGGTGCCGGGCACGACGCGATGGCGATGGCTGACATCTGCCCTGTGGCCATGCTGTTCGTGCGTTGCGGCCACGGTGGCATCAGCCACGATCCGCGCGAGATCATGACTGCGGCAGACGCCGAGATGGGCGCACGTGTGCTGCTTGGCGCTGTGGAGCAGCTCGCGACCGATGCGCGCCCGCCGCTGAACGGGTGAGTGGCCCCGGATAGTGTGGCTTCGATCGCTGGCAATTAATTGTGATGCGGCGCACGCCATCGCCCTTGAAACGCCTCAAGCGCACCCTACCTGATCTGGTGTTAAGACGACGACTGTTGATTTTTTTATTTTCAAGCCACGAGAGCATATTACCGATGCCATTTCCACGACGGGGCCTCGACCCCGATAGCGTCCGCGCGCGCCTCATGCATGACCCGGCTTCTGTCTGGGACGAAAGCGGGCCGGCGCACGCGATAGACCTGTTCAATCACAAGTTCAAACATGTCCCCGCCTACAAGGCCTTCCTGCGCGATCACGGCATCAACCCTTTGCCGTGCCGGTGTCTGGCGGACCTTGAGCATATCCCGTCGATCAACAAGACCAACTACCTGCTGAAGTATCCGTTTCGCGATCTCAGCTGGGACAGCAGCTTCGGCCGCGGCGCGTGGGTGATATCCACCACGTCAGGCACATCCGGCAAGCCCACGTATTTTCCACGACAAGCCCACCAAGACACGCAGTATGCTGTGATGGCCGAACAGTATCTGCGTGCCAATTTCATGATCCAAAGTAAGCGCACACTCTACATCGTGGCATTTGCATTGGGGCCCTGGATTGGCGGCGTTTTTACGTACGAAGCGCTTATGGCGGTCGCGCGTCGCGGTTATGATCTCAGCATTTTTACCGCTGGCACGCAAAAGGCCGCAGTGGTGAACGCCATCATAGATCTGCGCCAGCATTACGACCAGATTGTCATCGGAGCGTATGCACCGCATCTCAAGAGCATCATCGAGGATGGCGAACGCGCGGGCATCGATTGGCGCACAGTGAACGCGAAGTTCGTTTTTTCGGCGGAAGCTTTTCCTGAAGAGTTGCGCGACTATCTCCACAGCAAGGTTGGTTTCTCAAACATCTATCGCGACACGCTGAACCACTATGGAACTGTAGATCTCGGAACCATGGCGCATGAGACGCCGTTGAGCGTGCTCATCCGTCGCCGCCTCGTTGAGGACAACAAACTCGGAGACATTTTCCCTGAAGCTCGCCGACAACCCACATTGGCGCAGTACATGCCCGACCAGTTCTATTTTGAGCACCGCAACGGTAGTTTGCATTGCTCTGGACATAGCGGCTTTCCATTGTTTCGGTACGATCTGCGAGACTATGGCGGCGTCATACGTTACGACGAGATGCGAGAGCGTCTCGTGTCTATCGGTTTCGACATGGAGCGGGAGTTGCAGGCCGAAGGCCTCAGTGACACGCTGTGGCGGCTCCCATTTGTGTTCGTCTATGAGCGTCAGGAGTCCTCGATCTCCTACTACGGGTTTTACATCACACCTGATCAGATAAAACCAACGCTATACGCCTGCGCTGAATTGAAAGGTCGTATAACGGACAAATTCACGATGCACAGTGGCTTTGATGGGGCGCAAGCGCGGCTGACCATCCATTTCGAGTTGGCTAGAGGTGTGATTGGTTCGCGAGGGTTGGCGGATGAAATCTGCGCCGTCGCCCATCGTGCACTGATAACGGATAGCCCCGAGTATGCCGTCATGTTTGCGGGGCTCGGTGACGTCGTGAAGCCCGTGGTTGTTTTGCATGCATATGAAAGCGCCGAATTTTTTAATCCTGGAGGTAAGCATTCGTGGGTTACGCGTTGACCATCTGCGAACGGCCGCAGCACATCCTTGAGCCGCATACGGTGCACTCGATCTACCATTCGCAATTGCGCGAACTTGTTGAGGCTCGAACACCGAGCCTCAGCGCGGCAGAAACCGCCGCCGAAGCCGTGCGCCTCGCGCGCACGGTGAAGCCTGTGTACGTGCATTTTCCTTGGCGCGGCATTGTGCTTGAGACGGTGCCCGCCGCGGAATTCTACGAACTCAAGACCAACCGCAACCAATATTTGTTGACGCGTGCGGAGCAGTCTCAGCTTTATAATGCGTCGGTCTCAATGGCGGGGATGTCGGTTGGCAGCGCGCTCCTCTACGGGCTTGTCGGCAGTGGATTTGGCTGCCGCTTCACGATTGCCGACGGCGATACGTTCTCGACGACAAATCTCAATCGTGTGCAGGCGACCGTGCTCGATGTCGATCAGTTGAAAGTCGAGATCGCGGCCCAACGTGCCTTCGAGATGAACCCCTTCATCGAGATCCACGCGATGGCGAAGCGGCTCACCGATGCTGACGTCGACACGTTTTTCTTCAATGGCAAGGCGCGCGTGATCTTTGAAGAAGTCGATGATTACCGCATGAAGATTGTGCTGCGCGAGCGTGCGAAGGCCGCCGGTATTGCCTTTGTCATGCTGACCAATCTGGTCGATAGCGTGTCGATCGACATTGAACGCTACGATACGGAACCCGACACGAAGCCTTTCCTCGGGCTGGCAGACGACGCGCTGCTCGCCCGCATCAAGGCCGGTGAGATGAACCGTGAAATCATGAAGGATTTCTCGGTCCGCCTGGTCGACAAAGCGCTGCTGACGGATCGCGCTTACGCCTCGGTCGATGCCATCGGAAAGGATCTTGTCGGCCGGCCGCAGCTGTACGGCACAGTCGCGCTCGATGGGGGGCTCGCGCCCTACATCTACCGGCGCATCCTGCTCGGCGATCCCCACCTGCGCAGTGGCCGCTATACGCTTTCGCTCTCAGCAGTGATGGGGCGTCCGCATGTCTAATTCGCGTGTTGCTGATAACTACGCTGCTTGGTCCCTCTGCGCCGGAGATTTTCCGGCGCAGGGTGCGATACGCGAAAAGCTCAGGTTTTTTGCGCGTTTCGGTGTGCTGGCGCCATCGGTGCACAACTCGCAGCCGTGGTTGATCTCTGTGTCAGACGGAGGCGTCCGCATTGCGCCGGATGCCGCGCGCGCACTGCCGGTCGCTGACCCGGACGGCGCGTACAGACGCATGAGCCTTGGCATGTGTGCGGAAAACATCGCGATCGCCGCGCGCTGGTTTGGCTTTGCCGTTGCAACTCGTTTCGAGGCAGACGGCACCGTGCATTTCGACATCGGCCCAGGCGCCGTGCCCGAGCAGGATATCTCACCTGACACCATCGTCGCGCGTCTGTCGGACAAGCGCCCGTACCTGGATCGTGAAGCACCAACGTCGGTTCTGCACGAAATTGCGGACAGTGTCAGCGCAGCTGATGCCACAGTCCACTTTGTCACCACGGCAGCTGGCAAACGCGCGGTCATCGATGCGCATCACCGTGCCATCGACATCACGACATCGAACAGCGCTTTCGTGCGCGAGCTCGGCTCTCAACTGCGCGCCAACACGACGCAACAGATGCGCGGGATGCCGGGGTTTGTTGCTGATATCGCCACGCTGCCATCGATCATCGTACCGCCGCTGCTGCAGGTGTATCCACCGTTGCTGCGCAAATTGGTTGCTGACGAGGCGGATCGCGTGGTCGCGCACTCCGCAGGGTTCGGCATGATCCTGTCGGACGTGCACACGCCCGACGGAGACGTAAATGTCGGCCGCGCTTACCAGCGCGTGGCATTGTTGCTGCGCGGCGCCGGGATGGTTGACGCAATGATCACCGCCGCGGTCTCGTTTGACGATATCCGCTTACATCTACAGCGGGCCCTTGGACTGGGGCGGGAGATCCGCCTGCTGTTTCGCTTTGGCTACGCGCGCCCGGGGGCGCGTCGTCACACGCCGCGTGAGCCGCTCACGACATGAACAGGCGCACGAACGCCCGCTCGCCGCCTGGGCTGAAATGCACCGTGCGGCCGCCGTCAAGCCGGCGCGCCCAACCGAGCGCGAAGATGCGGTCGAGCAAAGCAGCGCCGAGGCTGCCGGCGAGATGTGGCCGCCGTTCGCTCCAATCGAGGCACGTGCGGCAGAGCGGGCGCTTCGTGCTCGCGAGTGTCGCTATATCGATGCCAAAGTTGCTCAGTTGCGTCTCACCCTTCGGCGTGACGACGACGCCGCTGCCGTCGAGCGCGATAATGCCGTGATCCGTGAGCCGCCCGAACAGTTCAACACCGCGCGTGCCGGCAAGATGATCATAGCAAACGCGCGCCAGACGCATCTGAGGGTCCTTCGGACCTGGCCGCGTGCGGCGCTTGCCAGCGTGTGCCGCAAGATCCATCAACGCCTCGATCGCGGACGCAACGTCAGGGCCGGCAAGACGGTAATACCGATGGCGTCCTTGCTGCTCAACGGTCAGCAGTCCGCCGCCGAGAAGCTGGGCCAAATGTCCGCTTCCGGTTTGTGCTGTCACACCGGCGTCGCGGGCGAGTTCGCCCGCTGTCAGCGCTGCCCCGCTCATGAGTGAGCACAGCATGTTTGCTCGCGCAGGATCGCCCACCAGGGATGCGATCATGGCGATGTCGGGACCGTCTTTCATAGGGCTGACATAGCATGGGGTCAGCTGCGACGTTACGGTCAAGGCCGAAGTGTCCAGTACAGGCGCCGTGTAATGCAAGTGACCATACCAAAAGGATGCCACCCATGATCGCCATCATCTTCGAAGTCTGGCCGGCAGACGGCCGACGCGACGCCTATCTCGATCTCGCGGCCAAGCTGCGTGGCGATCTCGAGAAAATGGACGGCTTCATTTCAGTCGAACGCTTCCAGAGCCTGACCAACCCGCAAAAGATGCTGTCGCTGTCCTTCTGGCGTGATGAGGCAGCTGTTGCGGCGTGGCGCAATCACAGCCAGCATCGTGCGACACAATCGGCGGGTCGACGCGGGGTATTCAAGGACTACCGGCTGCGTGTTGCCGGGGTTGTTCGCGACTACGGCATGACGGAGCGAGATCAGGCGCCGGCCGACAGCTGTGCCTTTCACGCGCTGGTCTGAGCGTCACAGCACGCGCGGCAGCCACAGCACGATCTCGGGGAGTGCCGTCAGCAGCATCGTGAAGCCGATCAGGATGATCAAATACGGGAACGTTACCTTGGCAATGTAGCCGAGGCTGTCGTCGGTCAGCCCCTGGATGACGAACAGGTTGAAGCCGACCGGCGGCGTGATCTGAGCCATCTCGACCACCAGCACCAGGAACACGCCAAACCAGATCGGGTCATAACCGGCGGTCTTGATGATCGGCAGCACGATCGGCAGAGTCATGACGATCATCGAGAAGCCATCAAGAAAGCAGCCGAGGATCAGATAGAACACGATCAGCGCCAGAATGAGCATGAACGGCGACAGGCCAAGGGCCGCGACCCAATCGGCAACGGCTTTGGGGATGCCGAGGAAGGCGGCCGCATTGCCGAGAATGGAGGCGCCAAGAATAATCAGTGCGATCATGGAGCACGTGACGACGGCGCCGATGGCCACCTCGCGCATGGCTGTCATCGTGAGAGATCCCGAGATGGCCGTCACAATGACAGCGCCGAGCACGCCGACGGCCGCCGCTTCCGAGGGCGTGGCAAAACCGCCGTACATGGAGCCAAGCACGCAGGCGATCAGAAACATCGCGGGCGCGAGGTCTTTCAGCGACGCGAAGCGTTCGCGCCAGGACACATTGCTCAGTGCGCGTTCCGATGCGGGCACCAGTTCCGGTCGAAGTGTCGTGTGGATCATGATCCAGGCCATGAACGTCATGGCGAGCAACGCGCCAGGGATGAAGCCAGCGGTGAACAGTTTCAGGATCGAGACGTCGCCGAGCACGCCGTAGATGATCATGATGTTCGACGGCGGAATGAGAAAGCCGAGCGTCCCCGCCCCGGCCAGTGAGCCAATGGCGATGTCCTTGGAGTAGCCGCGCTTCAGCAGCTCCGTTAGCGCCATGCGACCGACAACTTGCGTCGTCGCGGCGGACGAACCGGAGATGGCCGCGAAGATCGAGCAGCCCAACACGTTCACATGCAACAACCGCCCCGGCAACAATCCCGCCCACGGCGCGAGACCTGAGAACAGCGCCTTCGACAGATGCGTGCGGAACAGCAGCTCGCCCATCAGGATGAACAGCGGCAGCGCCAGCAGCTCCTGCGTGGTGAGGATGTTCCAGGCGTATTGCGGCAACAGCTTATCGAGCGGGATGTTGCGCCACAGCGCCAGCGAAACGGTGCCGGTGATCGCCAATGTCAGCCCGATCCAGAGGCCGGATGCGAGCAGCAGAAACAGTATGGCAAAAAGCGTGAGGGTGACGAGGAGCATGGGGGCTGCGTGTTCTCTTGAGGGCATGCAGGTCAGTTGTCGGCGGGTCAGTTGCAGGCGATCTCTACCGCAAGCGCTTCGACGACACCGGGCTGCGCTTTCTTGTCATCGTGCACCAGCACGCGGACCGCACGAGGCTGGACCCCGCCAAAGTGCGATGGTGACGTCGGGCTGCATGGCCGTAACAGAACCTCCGCCGTGCGTGCCATGCGCTTTATGTTTACGAGCCTCATGTATTTGGGCCTGATATGTTCGGACCCGTGCTGTCCACCCAGATCCGCAGCACGCGAGCCAACAGCGCAAGCGCGGTCAACGGTGCCACGAGAACCGCATAGATCGGTCCTGTTGCAACCAGCACATACCAGAGAAGGCCACCGGTTGCCGCGATCAACAACAGTGATGCTGCGAGTACTTTCCACCGCTCCCCCTCCACGGCAACAAATCCAGCGCGGCTTACCACCGTCGCGATAAGGCCTGCCCCGAGCATGCAGCCGACCAAGCCGGCGGCTTGCCAGCGATCGTAAACCTGCAAGATCCACCACTGCTTCGTCACGAAGGCCACCGCGCCGCCCATGAGCCACGCGTTGGCGCCGAGAATGAGCCTGTTTGCTGGTCTCGAACGGAACAGCAGGACTGCAAGCTCGACGGCCGCCAAAGCGCCGCCGACGATGAATGCCGTTCGCCATGTCGCATCGGTGGGAGTGACGCTTCGAAAGGCCAGAACAGAAAACACCGTCAGCGCCATGAAACCGAGCAGGTATTCGACAAGTTCGATGACGTATTTCACGCCAACAACCCTCACTCCAGTTCCACATTCCACCACACGGGCACCGGCGATTCGAGCCAGCCCTTGACGGTCTTGCGGTGTGCGCCGATCTGCACAAACTGGCCGAGCGGGATGTACGTCGTCATCTCGGCCGAGCGCGCCTGCACGGCTTCAGCCAGCGCCTTTTGCTTCATTGGATCGGGTTCGCGCGCAAAAGCATCGCGCAACTTTTCGAGCTCTTCGTCGCACGCCCATCCGGGGCCCGCCTTGTCGCAGGTGCCGGCGGCGAACTGATTGGCGATTGGATGCTGTGCATCCGCCGTGACCATGGACGTGAAGAAGGCGTTCCACCCGCCGGCTGACGGCGCATCCTTCTTGGTCCGACGCGCGACGACCGTCTGCCAGTCCATCATCTGTAGGTCGACCTTGAAGCCGACGGCTTCCAGCTGTTGTTTCGCCACGGGCCCGAGATTGCGCACGCTGAGGAGATCCGTCGCCTGCATCAACACCACAGGCGTGCCGTCGTAGCCACCCTCTTTGAGCAATGCCTTAGCCTTCTCGACATTGCCGGTCAGCTTGTCGGCGACACCAGCGTCTGAACCGAACGTGGTTCCGCACACGAAGATCGACTTGCACATCGTGTAGAACTTGGGATCGCCGACATTGGCGTCGAGGAAATCCTTCTGATTGAAGGCGTACCACAGGGCCTGCCGGATCTTCGGATGGTCGAACGGTTTGTGCAACACGTTAGGGCGGAACACCAAGGCCGAACCCGCCTTGTTCCAGGTGAACAGCTTAACGTCCTTGTCCTTCTCGACGACAGGAATGAGGTCGAACGAGATCAGCTCGATCTGATCGATCTCGCCGGCCAGCAACGCATTGACCGCCTGCAGACTGTCCGGGATCGAACGCCATTCGATGCGGTCGATCTTGACGACCTTGCCGCCGGCAAGAGCCGAGGGTGGTTCGTTGCGCGGCACGTATTTCGGGTTCTTGACGTAAACGACCTTGTCGCCCGCTTTCCACTCGTCGCGTTTGAAGATGAAGGGGCCGGAACCTGTGGTGTCGTCGAGCTGCTTGTTCGGATCTGTTTCAGCGACGCGTTTCGGCATCATGAATGGGGCGTTCGACGACGGTTTGCCGAGGGCCTGTATGACCAGCCCCGTTGGCGTCTTGAGCTTGATCTCGATGGTGCGCGCGTCTTTCGCCGTGATCGTCTCGACGAAGGCCTGCAGCTTCAGGCCCATCGGATCGCGCGCCGACCAGCGCTTGATGGAAGCGACGCAATCCTCAGCGGTCACGGGGGGGCCGTCATGCCAGTTGAGGCCGTCGCGCAGAATCATGGTGTGGGTCAGTTGATCCGCCGACACCGTGTAGTCGCCGACCATCTGCGGCTTGATTTCGCCCTTGGCGTCCTGCGCAAACAGCGTGTCGTAGATCATGTAGCCGTGGTTGCGCACGATGTACGCCGTCGTCCAGATGGGGTCGATGATCTTCAAGTCCGAGTGCGCGACGACGCGCAGCGTCTTCTGGGCTTGCGCCGCATGCGGCGCTGTGAAGAGGAGCGCAAGGGTGGCAACGAGTGCTGAGATGCGGCGCATGGGTTGCGATCTCCCGATCGATGTTGCTTTGGATCAATCCGCCGGCGCGCCGGCTTTGAAGCTGTGGTCTTCCAGCGGCAATCCGAGCAGCGCCTGGATCAGCCGGCCGAGGAACTGCAAGGCGAGCAGGAACATCCCGAACGTGACCACGGCCTGCGGGATCCACACCGGCGTGTTGCTTGAGATGGAGGTCTGCCCGCGCGAGAAGCTGCCGTAGGTGAACTTGACCATGGCGTAGGCGAGGAAGCCGACGAAGGCGAGCGCCACGGCCGCGCACAGAATCTCGACCACACGGCGAACGCCCGGCGACACATTGTTGATCAGCAGCGACACGCGAATGTGCCCGCCGCCGCGCAACGTCATGGCCGCACCGAACGTGAAGGTCGCCGCCATCAGATACGACGACCACTCCCAGGCGACGGGGATGTGTGCGGGCACGAGCGATGTGACGTTCGACAGCGCGCGCAGGAACACTTCGGCCAGCATCAGCATCGTCAGCAGCACGAGGCACAGCGCGCCGAGCCACCCGTCCAGGCGGGAGACGTAGTCGATGCCATTCAAGATCGCGCGCAATGGCTGTGGGGCGGCGGCGTTGGCGGAGGGGTGGGACATTGTTGATGCCAGTTTGGTGTCTGACCTCGGTCAGACACCGTTTCACAGGCGTCGATCTTGTGTTGCGCCCGCTCCACGCCGAGAGCGGGGCTGAGGTGTCTGACCGAGGTCAGACACCAACGTCACCGTTTCATCTCGGCGAGATACGCCTTGATCGGCGCTTCGGCGGCCGGCACGCGCTTGATGAAATCTCCCAAAATGCTTGCGGTCTTCTCGCGGAAGTCTTTCATCATCGGCTCGGGGATGGTGACCACTTCCATCTTGTTCTCGAGCAGGCGGGCAAGGCTGTCTTTATCCGCCTTGATCGACGTGGCCCAGAAGTCTGGCTCAAGCGTCTTGCCGAGATCCTCGATCGCCTTCTGTTCCTCGGGCTTGAGTTTCTTCCAGGCGTCGAGGTTCACTGTGACAATCTGCGAGGACCAGACGTGGTTGGTCGGGTAGACAGTCTTCAGGAACTCCCAGAACTTGCCATCGACGCCTGATACGGCCGAGGTCGAGACCCCCGAAACAGCGCCCGAAGCCAATGCTGGTATCGTCTCACCCCAGGGGATCAGGACCGGGGACATGCCAACGGCGGTGAGCATGTCGGAGGCGCCCTTGTCCGGCACGCGGATCTTGATGCCTTTCAAGCCGTCGAGCGTGTCGACCTTCACCTTCAGATGCAGGTACTGCGTCGGCCACGGCACCATATAGATGATCTTCTGATTGTTCTTCGCGGCAACCTGTTCGTAGACGGGGCGCAGATGCTTGTGCAGCACTTTCAACTCATCGGCATTGCCAACCAGGAACGGAATGCCTTCGGTGCCGAGCACGGGTTCGTCGCCGATTTGCTGGATGTTGAGCACGTCAGCCATGGGCACGAGTCCGTCACGCACGGCGCGCAGATGTTCGGGTCCCTTGAAGCCGAGCTGTCCGCCGGCTTTCACTGTGATGACGACGCTGCCTTTTGTGGCGGCCTTCACTTCGTCGGCGAAGCGCATGGCGTTCTTGGTGTGGAAGTTTGCTTCCGGCCAAACCGTGGAGAGGTCCCAGGTCGTTGTCTGCGCGACGGCTGCGGACGTGACCATCGCGAGAGCTGCAGCCATCGCCGCGCTACGCAGAAGCATACGTTTCGTTTGCATCGATATCTCCCTGTGCCCGACCGTCGGCCACCTATGGGAGAGTTGCCGGTCACCGGCCGATGCGCAAGTGCAAAGTGCAGGGTTTAGCGAGCCACGGCACAACGAAGACAAAGGCTAAGACGAAGATATAGAACAGTCCCTTCGCGGTCTCGAGCTTCGGGTGGCTCGTCACATCGCATCGACAGGCGCGCGGGTGGTGAGCACGCGCGAAAGGATCACCTGGTCGCGATACCGACATGCAGGGGGCGTTGCATAGGCGCCGCAATGATTGTTTCCCCAACCGATGGGTTGAGCGTATTGCCGGTAGATTGAGATCCGGTGAAAGATGATCCGTGAAGACATGGTGGCGGCGACGCTTGTCACGGGTCCGACACTGAGTGTGTCCGCACCTGTCGGAAGCGGCCTTCCCTCGCTACAAAAATGACCGCTGGCTTCGACCGCACTTCGACCAGTCCCACAATGTTCTGTTCGTCCCCATTGAGGATCAGCGGGAACCGGCCGCACGCTTGCGCGCAATGGATCGAGCCCTGCGGTCGCTCGCCTGAGATCTGGGCGCGGTCGGTGTCGGCTCACTACGGGCCTCACACCGGCGCCCGATAGTCGCCGCTCTTACCGCCGGTTTTCTCGACGAGGTGCACGCCTTCGATGCGCATGCCTTTTTCGGCGGCTTTTAGCATGTCGTAGATGGTCAGGCACGCGACCGAGACGGCCGTCAGCGCTTCCATCTCGACGCCTGTCTGGCCGCCGACCTTGACCAGTGCGGTGACGCGGATGCCGGGCGGCGAAGGCTGGAGTTCGAAATCGACCGTCACCTTGCTGATGGCGAGGGGATGGCACAGCGGGATCAGCTCGTGCGTCCGCTTGGCGGCCATGATTCCAGCGATGCGGGCCGTGGCGAGCACGTCACCCTTCTTGGCGAGGCCATCGCTGACGAGGGCTAGCGTTGCGGCTTGCATGGCGACGAAGCCTCGAGCGATGGCGGTACGCGAGGTGACGGATTTCTCCGAAACGTCAACCATGTGCGCTTCGCCACGGGCGTTGAGATGTGTCAGTGTGCTCATGGCCTTCGTGTCGCGCAGCTGAGCCGTCCGCGCAAGATGGACCAGCGCGCGAACACATGAGACAACGTCTGGGTGGCACAAAACAGATGGCAACGGACGTGGAACGCAGAGCGGAATGACCGACTATGACATCATCCTTGTCGGCGGCGGATTGGCCAACGGCCTGATCGCGGACCGGTTGTCGGCCTTGCGGCCGGAGTTGCGCATCCTCGTCGTCGAGCAGGGCGCAACGCTCGGCGGCAACCACACGTGGTCGTTCCATGATACGGACATTACCGCCGCTCAGCATGCGTGGCTGGCGCCCTATGTGGCGCATCGCTGGGCAAAGCAGGAGATCCGGTTTCCGGCCCACCGGCGCGTCCTCGATACCGGCTATTGCTCGGTGCCGTCGGATCACTTTGATATGGTTTTGCGGGCGAAACTCGGCAGCCGCGCCCGCGTTGATATCGAGGTCGTCGACGTCACGCCTGAGCGTGTCACCCTCGCAGATCAGTCCACTCTGACAGCGCGTTGCGTGATCGACGGGCGCGGGCCGCGCCATGATCCGTCGCTGGCGCTCGGGTTCCAGAAGTTCATCGGTCGCGAGATCGAGACGGTGGAGCCGCACGGCCTCGCGTGGCCTATCATCATGGACGCGACGGTGTCGCAGAAGGATGGCTATCGCTTTGTCTACTCGTTGCCGTTGGATGAGCGCCGGCTGCTGATCGAGGACACCTATTACTCCGACCGGCCGGACCTGGATCTGTCGCATCTGCGTGGTGGTATCGACAGCTATGCGGCGTCGCAGGGCTGGCGGGTCGCGCGGGACCTCAGAGAGGAATCAGGCGTGCTCCCGATCGTGCTTGCGGGCGACATGGATGTGTTCTGGGCGCGTGACAGCGGGTTGCCACGCGTTGGCCTGCGCGCTGGGTTGTTTCATCCGACCACCGGATATTCGCTGCCTGATGCCGTGCGCATGGCCGAGAAGATTGCCGCGGCGCCGCAGATCGATTCGGCGTTCATTGCGCGGCTGATCTCCGAGCATGGCCGAGCCGTCTGGCGTCAGCGCGGGTTTTTCCGCCTGCTCAACCGCATGCTGTTCGTTGCCGCGACGCCAGACGAACGGATCGGCGTGATGTCGCGCTTTTATGGGCTATCTGAACCTTTGATACGGCGCTTTTATGCGGCCGAACTGACCTTGCTCGATCAGGCACGCATTGTATCGGGCAAGCCGCCGATCCCCATCAGCGCGGCGTTGCAGTCCTTTCCGGCCAGCAGCGGTTGGCGCTTTGCGCGGGCCAACGAGACAACAAAATGATCGCCTCTGATCCCATCGTTGCCCTGGCGGCAGAGCGCATCGCCAAGGGCTCTAAGAGCTTTGCAGGCGCAGCCAAGCTGTTCGATGTGGAGACGCGGGCGAGCGCCTTCATGCTGTATGCGTGGTGCCGTCATTGCGATGATGAGATCGACGGCCAGGTGCTTGGCTACGCGCGCCAGGATCGTCGCCGCCCGCCGCGCGAGGTGCTGGTGGAGTTGCGCGAGAAAACGCTGGCGGCAACCGCGGGCAAAGCGACAGAGCCGATCTACATCGGCCTGCAGCGTGTGGTGGAGAAGCACAAAATACCGGCCACCCATGCGCTGGAGCTGATCCGCGGCATGGAAATGGACGTCGAGATGGAGACAGCCGGACGGCGTTATCGCACCCGCGACGATGTGCTCGAGTATTGCTATCATGTGGCGGGCTGCGTGGGCGTCATGATGGCCATGGTGATGGGTGCGACGGAGCCGTCTGTGTTGCGCCGCGCCAGCGATCTCGGCATCGCTTTCCAGCTGACCAACATTGCGCGCGACGTGGTGCCCGATGCAGCCGAAGGCCGCTTCTATCTGCCGGCAGATCTTATGGCGGCGCATGGGTTGACGGAGCAGAATTTGGCTGTGCCGGAAAACCGGGCGCGGGTCTTTGCGGCCACGCGCGCGCTGCTGGATGAGGCGGAACGCTATTATGCCTCCGCGCAGGCGGGATTGCCGCATCTGCCGTTTCGCTCGGCGTGGGCGGTGGCGGCGGCGCGGCGTGTGTATCGCGATATCGGCGCGATTGTACGGGCGCGTGGGGCGGCAGCCTGGGACACACGGGCGTCAACAAGCAAAGCACGCAAGCTCAGTGGCGTTGCGCTCGCCGGGCTCGATGCGGCGCGCACGCGCGGTGGTGTCGGGCAGGCGACGGATCGGACGGGATTGTGGACGCCAAAATCACTGGGCTGACGAGCGCGCAGTCAGGCTGGTGTCTTGTCTGGCGGTCGCGGCGGCTTTTTCCGCCTTGGCACAGATCGTAACGCGGCGCCTACTCCATCTTCAGCCATCTGCAACCATCACTGATTAAGTTGATGAAGACTGAATGCAGGAGTGACACCACAATGGCCGTCGTCGGTTTCATTCGCAACTACACATGGCTGTGCGCCGTGGGCTGCTTTATCGTAGCCATGATTTTCGGCGCCAATGGCATGCGGGAGAAGCGGGCCTGGGTGACGAGCGAGGCGCGGGTCGCAGGGATCGAAGATCTCTGCCACATGCTGCCCGTCATCCCTCCGAATGAGAAACAGGCGGTCTGGGGCGGTATTGTTCCCTGCGCCGAGGTGGCCGCGAAGAAAGAACAACATTCAGCATACACCTATCAGATCAATACAACTCGTACCTTCCTGCTGGAGTTCGCGAGTCCGGACGGCAAGCTGCTGCACTCGAAAACGTCGGGCGCAGGCCTGCGCCTGCCGCAGACGGCCGACCTCGGGCGGATGCTCACCATCGACTATGCCATTGCCAATCCCGATACGATCCGTCTGCACGACGGCATGCGCGGGCTCCAGTTGCCAATTCTGATCAACATTTTCGGCCTCTGTCTGCTCGGGTTCGCCTGGCTGTCGCACGTCGTCCATGGCGCGCAAACAACCGGCGCGCCGACGGGCGATTGGCTGAACAAGGTCGATCTGCCGCCAGACGCGGTGGCCGGCCAGAAGACGCTGGGAAAATCTCGTCCTGGAGTGGCAAAGCTCCAGCCGCGCCCAACGCGCCGCGAGCCCGCTCCGCGCCAGAGCGCTGCAAAGGCTGGCGGATTTGGCCGCAAGACGTGACGCCTTTCGGTTTCGAATAGGTTCCCTGCGTCTGCAGCCTTGACCTGCGTGCGGCAATGCCTAAGCGTGTGGCGCTACAACATTGCCCCGTGGATCTCATGCCCAAAGCTGCCAAACCCTCCGTCGTCGCGGCGGTCGCTGTGCCCGAAGCAACGATGGACTTTCAAGCGCTGCACGAGTTTGCTGAAGCGGCGGAAGCCAAGTTGCCCGGTAAGATCTGGGATTACGTGGTCGGCGGCACCGAGACCGAGACGACACTGCGGCGCAACCGGTATGCCATCGACAGTATCGCCTTTCGCCCGCGCGTGCTGCGTGATGTGTCCAAGATCGACGCCTCACACCTGATCTTTGGCCGCAAGGCGCGCCTGCCGTTGTTTCTGGCGCCCGTTGGTGGGCTTGAATCGATCCATCCAGGTGGAGCTGCAGAAGCGGCGCGCGCGGCCGCCCGGTTCGGTGTGCCGATCATGGTCAGCTCCGTCACGGGACCGCCACTCGAAGAGTCAGCGAAAGCGTCCGGCGACGGCCATCGCCTGTTTCAATTGTACGTGCGTGGCGACGACACGTTCGTTGACGACTACGTCAAGCGCGTCACGGCGGCAGGCTTCAATGAATTCTGCATCACCGTTGACACCCAAGCCTACAGCCGTCGGGAACGCGACATCACCCGTCGGTTTGTCAAATCATGGCGGACGTGGGCAACCGGCACAGCGTTCCAGGCCGAGTTCAACTGGAACCACGTCAAGCGCTTCAAGGACAGGCATCCGAGCGTTCCGCTCATTCTCAAGGGCATCGGCACGGGTGAAGATGCCGAGATCGCCTGCCAGCACGGCGTCGACGTGATCTACGTGTCGAACCACGGCGGCCGACAACTCGATCATGGTCGCGGCTCGCTCGACGTGCTGCCTGAAGTGGTCGAGGCTGTGCGTGGCCGTGCGAAAGTTTTCATCGACGGCAGCTTCACCCGCGGCACCGACTTCCTGAAGGCCATCGCGCTCGGCGCCGATGCCATCGGCATCGGGCGGCTCTATTGCATGGGCCTTGCTGCCGGCGGCGCGGACGCGCTTGTGCGGCTGCTCGAAATCCTCGAAGAGGAGATCATCACGGATCTCGCCCTGCTCGGCTGTGCGTCCTTCAGCGACGTGACGCGCAACCATGTGCAACGCGCGACGCCGGCTTATCAGTCGAACATGGGTTCCTCCATGCCGCTGAAGGATCTGTACGTGGATAAGCGCGGCGGCTGAGCTGGCAGCCGTGCCGCGGTGGGCCGTGTTCGCGTGCCTGGCGGCAATGCTTGTCGCTAACGCCTCATTAACACTTTAAGAACAAGGTACAGTCTCCTCTGATCGGGGCTGAAACCTTATGCCGGGCGTTGACGCCAGCACTGATGATTTGGCCGCGGGCGTGCTTCCCGTTGCGCCTGATGTCGCCAGCGCCGTGTCGGGCTGGCTTGCGCATCTGGTTGGTGAACGCGGGCTCGCTGCCGCGACGCAGCGGGAGTATGGGCGCGACATCGGGCAGTTTGTTGCCTGGTACGCCAAGCACATTGGGCACCCTGTCACGCTGGCCGATCTGGAGCGGCTGGATGCGCGCGCACTGCGCGGGTTCCTCGCCGCCCGTCGTCGCCAGAACGTCGAAAGCCGGTCCCTGGCGCGATCGCTGTCCGGGTTGCGCACGTTCTTTCGTTGGCTCGAGGTGACCGAGCGCTGCACCAATGGCGCGCTGCGGTTGATCTCGTCGCCCAAGGTCGCCCACTCCATTCCAAAGCCGCTGACGGTGGCTGCGGCGCGCGCTGTCGTCGATGGCGGCATGGCAGCTGATCTCGATTGGATCGCCGCGCGCGATACAGCGATTTTGCTGCTGCTGTACGGCTCGGGGCTGCGTGTCGCTGAAGCACTTTCGATCACGCGTGCCGATGCGCCGCTGGCGGACCGCGAAACTCTGCGGGTGACGGGCAAAGGCAACAAAACGCGATTGGTGCCGGTTCTGGCTATCACGCGTGCAGCGATGGCGCGCTACTTGAGCCTGTGCCCCTATACGATTGAGCGCGATGAGCCGGTGTTTCGCGGCGCCAAGGGTGGCCCGCTCGACGGGCGCCTTGTGCGGCTGACCATGGAACGCCTGCGCGACGAGTTGAGCCTGCCCGACACGGCGACGCCGCACGCGTTGCGCCACTCTTTCGCGACCCATCTGCTTTCAGCCGGCGGCGACCTGCGCCAGATCCAGGAACTGCTCGGCCACGCAAATCTCGCGACGACCCAGGTATACACCGAAGTCGATCGCGATCGTCTGCTCACTGTCTACAGCGCGGCACACCCGCGCGCCTGATACGCCTTGTCGGATTTGACCTGAAGACCCGAAGGAAGGACCTGCCCCGTGTCCCGTTGCGTTCGTACACTTGCTGCCGCCCTCATGGCGGCCCTTGCCGCAGCCCCTGCGCTCGCCAATCCCAAGGGTTGCACTGGGCGCAATCTGCTGACCGATATGCAGACGTCAGACCCGGCACTCTACACCGAGGTTCGCAAGTCGGCCGATGCGATGGTCAACGCCAAGAGCCGGCTGTGGAAGATCGAGGACAAAGAAAATCCCGATCGTGCGCCCTCGTATCTGTTCGGCACCATGCATCTCACCGACGACCGGTTGGCTAAACTGCCGCCCGTCGTCGAGCTGGCGTTCCGCGATTCGCTTCGCGTCGCCGTTGAGGTGGAAGATCTGTCGGCGCCGCGCGTGGCGGAAGCGATCCAAACCGTCAACCGCCGGGGCGCTGTGCTCGCCAAGGACGGTGGCCTGTCTCGTCAACTGACGCCGGCAGAATTTGCGGTCGCAGCAAAGGTTCTGGCGCCATCCGGCATCGAGCAGGGGATGCTGACCCGCGTGCGCCCGTGGGTGGCACTCGTCATGCTTGGGACGCCGGAGTGCGAGAAGAGCCGTCTTATGGCTGGGCGCCATGCGCTCGACACACTGATTGCTGAGCGTGCGGAAAGCCGCGGCATGGGGACATTCGGTCTGGAGACGTTGGAATTGCAGTATATGGCCATGTCGGCCATTCCCGACAAAGACCAACTGGCCTTGCTGAAAGCGCAACTCGCCAATCCCGCGCGCGTCAATGACTCGATCGAGACAACACTCCAGCTCTATCTGGCTGGCGACATGGGCGCCATCTGGCCGCTTCAGGCCGCACTCGCCAAGAAGGCCGGCGTCGACCCACAGGTGCTCGAAAGCTTCGAACAGCATCTGGTCACGGACCGCAACGAGCGCATGTTCGGCCGGCTTTCCATGCATCTGGATCGCGGAGGCTTGTTCGTCGCCGTCGGCGCGCTGCATCTTCCGGGCAAGGCCGGCATCGTTCAGCTGGTGCGTGACGCGGGCTATATCGTGACGGCGATGGAGTGACCTCGGGTCACGCCCGCAACCCATCCGCCAACGCGCGGAAATAGCCTTCGGCTTCGAGCAGGCGGTCAATGGATGGCTTCTGGCGCCGTCCTGGGCTCGCCAGAGGCGCTAGGTCGCTCGTTGCGAGATCAGCCAGACGACGGGTGAGGCCCGCGCGGCGGCGGCCATCCAGATGCGCGCCGAGCGTTTCGACGATGTCCTCCACATAGGCGGCGATGCGGCCGATTTCGCGCGTGGCGTCGCGGCGGGCGGGCGCGTCGTCGGGTTGCTTTTCCAGGATCGCAAAGGCTGCTGCGGCACGGGCGAACGTGGCGGCAACGGCTTCGGCATAGGCGGCAATCTTCTCGCGCTTGGCGGACTCGAGGCTGTCGAACGAGGCTTTCAAGGCTTGCAGCGCCTGGGTGAGGCCAAGAAGTTTCAACAGGGTGGCGGTGGGTGACATCTGGGGCAGCGGTGGTCCGATCGGCGATGGGGCGGACCATGGCGCGGTGATGTGATGCGGGAAGTGCTGCATGTGTGGTGAGCGGGTTTGAATACCGCGCGTGTTCAATGGCTTGAGCGGCCATGCTTGAGTTGCGGGTTCTGCAAATCATGGTTGATTTGGCAGCGTTTGTGGTGCGTGCCGGCGGAGCAGCTGCGCCGACAGGGGCTGTTTGCCAATGAGGCGAGACCGGGTATCAGGGCGCAAACAGCGCATCTGAGGATCTCCATGTACGACCTGATCGTGATCGGCACCGGCCCGGGCGGCTATGTGTGCGCCATCCGCGCGGCTCAGCTTGGGCTCAAGACGGCTGTGGTCGAGAAGCGCAAGACCCACGGTGGCACCTGCGCCAACGTCGGCTGCATCCCCTCCAAGGCGCTACTGCATGCCTCGGAGTTGTTTTACGAAGCCGGCCACGGATTTGCGGCGTTCGGCATCGAGGTGTCGCCGAAGCTCGATTTGGTCAAGATGATGAAACACAAGGATGAAACGGTTGCGGCTAACGTCGGCGGGGTGGCGTTCTTGTTGAAGAAGAACAAGGTCGACGCGTTCACTGGGCTCGGCACGATCCTTGGCGCGGGCAAGGTCCAAGTGACGGCGGCGGATGGCACAAACCAGGTGCTGGAGACCAAGACCATCGTTATCGCCACCGGCTCGGAAGCGGCCTCACTGCCGGGGATCACGGTGGATGAAAAGCGCGTCGTGACATCGACGGGCGGGCTGGAGCTTACGGCAGTGCCTGAGAAAATGGTGGTCATCGGCGCGGGCGTGATCGGGCTCGAACTCGGCTCGGTCTGGAAGCGGCTAGGGGCTGAGGTGACGGTGATTGAGTATCTCGACCGCATTCTCCCGGGCATGGACCTGGAAGTCGCCAAGCAGTTCCAGCGCATACTGGAGAAGCAGGGCTTCAAGTTCCATCTGTCGTCGAAGGTTACCAAGGTGACCGAGGACAAGAGCGGCTGCGGCGTACACTTCGAGCCTGTTGCGGGCGGGCCGAGCAAGGACATGTTTGCTGATATCGTGCTGGTCGCAACGGGCCGTCGTCCGAACACGGATGGTCTCGGGCTGGAGGCGGCCGGCGTGAAAACCGAGCGCGGCCGCGTGATCATCGACGATCATTTCGCGACCAACGTGTCAGGCATCTACGCCATCGGCGATGTCGTGCGGGGGCCAATGCTGGCGCACAAGGCCGAGGACGAGGGCATCGCCGTCGCCGAGATCCTGGCGGGCCAGGCGGGACACGTGAATTACGACGTCATTCCGGGCGTGGTTTACACGTTCCCTGAAGTGGCGAGCGTCGGCAAAACCGAGGACGAGTTGAAGGCCGCCAACGTCGCCTACAAGGTCGGCAAGTTCAACTTCGCAGCCAATGGCCGCGCGCGCGCCAACCGCACGACAGACGGATTTGCCAAAGTGATCGCGGATGCGGCGACCGACCGCGTGCTCGGCGTGCATATCGTCGGCGCGGGCGCGGGGGACTTGATCCACGAGGCAGCCGTGCTGATGGAATTCGGCGGTTCGGCCGAGGATCTGGCGCGTACCTGCCACGCGCATCCGACTATGAGCGAAGCGGTCAAGGAAGCGGCCATGGCGATCGATAAGCGGGCCATTCATGCGTGATGGGGTGGCTGAAACGCCAACCGGCCGGGGCGTCGAGGCTGCTCCACACGGAGAGGCTCGATCCCGGCCGGGAGCGTGATCAATCAGATCCGGAAGTCAGGTGGTGGGAGACGACCGCCTGCACGCGGCCGTCACTCAGGCAAACATAGTATTGTGCGAGCGGCTCGAATGATCGACGGACGCGCCTCCCCCAAATGTCATGGCCGGCCTTTGTGCCGGCCACCCATTGTGCAACGCAGGCAAGTGGTTGTTAGTTCGTTGAGACGGTTCAACGCTCACTACCGCCGCGCTCGCGGCTCGATGGGTGGCCGGGACAAGCCCGGCCATGACAGTGGGATGCGTCACCAGGCAATGCCGTGATAGGTCGCGTCGTTCTCGGGCAGATCCTTGAACAGGCGGGCGAGGTCGAGAACTTCCGTGCCCGGACGACGATTGCGGACGGCTTGGCGGAACTCTTCGGTGGCGTGGCTGACGACGAGCACGTCGCATTCGCGATTGAGCTGGTCGGCGCTCGTGCACAGCAGGCTCTCAAGCTTGTCGATCACGACCACTTGCGACGGACACGAATGGCGCACGTAGGCGATCTGGCCCTGCAGGTTGTCATTAAAGCGCAGGTTCGGATCGTAGACTTTGATGGTCTCGCCGCGAGCTTCCATCATCGCCATCAGCTCCAGCGTCGGGCTTTCGCGCAGGTCGTCGGTCGCCGGCTTGAAGGTGACGCCGAGGAAGCCGATGGTGCGGCCCTTGAACGGCTCCAACAGGCGGGCGGCTTCTTCCACGTGGCGCTTGTTGGAGAGCGTCAGCGACTGGATGAGCGGCACGTCGACGCCGATTTCGTCGGCGAGGTGGGCCACAGCGCGCACTTCTTTGGGCAGGCACGAACCACCGAATGCGAAGCCGGGCTTCAGATAATACGGTGACAGGTTCAGCTTCGTGTCCTTGACGAAGATGTTCATGACGGCGTGGCTGTCGATGTTCAGCGCCTTGCAGATGCGGCCGACTTCGTTGCCGAAGGCGACTTTGTTGGCGTGCCAGACGTTGTCGACGTACTTGACCATTTCAGCGGCCGGAATGGTCGTGAACAGGATCTGCTTGTCGACCGCGCCGTAGATTTTCGACACGACCTGCTCGGAGCGCACATCGGTTGCGCCGATGACGGTTTTCGGCGGCGCGTAGAAATCGGCAATGGCGACGCCTTCGCGCAGGAATTCCGGGTTGAAGCAGAGGCCGAAGTCGACGCCGGCTTTCTTGCCTGATGCCTTTTCGATTTCCGGGCCGACCACATCAAGTGTGGTGCCAGGCGGAACCGAGCAGCGCAATACGATAACGTGGAAGCTGTTCTTCATGGCGATGGCCTGGCCGATGGCGCGGCTGGCCTGACGCACGTAGGTCAGATCGCACGAGCCGTCGGCGGCTGTTGGTGTGCCAACCGACAGGAACGTCACGTCCGTGTCGAGGACGGCTGCGACGAGGTTTTGCGTTGCTTCGATGCGGCCGTGGGCGACGCCATCGGCGAGTAGTTCGCCCAGACGCTCTTCAACGATTGGGCTGCGGCCTTCCTTGATGGCGCGCACCTTTTCGAGGCTGATGTCGACGCCGACCATGCGGAAGCCGAGCTTCGCGAGACAAGCGATCGAGACAGCGCCGACATAGCCGAGGCCGATGACTGAGATTGACGGCTTGTCCGTTTCGACGGCCGCCGACAGCGGCCACCCTTGAACGGGTGTGGCCGTGGCAAGTTGTTCCTCGGAGAGAGGACGCAGCATACTCATAATTTGACGCTCCCACGCGCCGGGCCCCGCCGGCATGTCCCTGTTTTCAGTGACGACGTGCACGCGGGCGGATTGGACCGCTCTCTTCACTGGCGCACACACATCGTCGACCGAGGGCCACAATGCCGGACAAGCGTCAGGGGCTTCTGAAAGCGCGCACTAAAATTGTATCTATATTGTTGTTTCGGAGCACGGGCATCCTCCGCGCTTTCGCGCCAGCCAAACCCGACGTGCCAAATGTTCGATTGCGAGACACATGTCCAGACTTGGCAGATGCTCCCCGTTCGTGGCAGCTTGCAAGCCGTGTCAATACGTAACGAAACAGTAGAATTAACTCTCGACTGTCAATCTGATCTTGTCGTTTGTGGAAACTGTTATTGTCAACGCATATAGGACACATATCATGACCACCCGTCGCCGCTTTTTGCAATTGGCCGCCAGTTTCGGGCTGATGAGCCATCCAGCTTTCGCGCAAGGTATTTCCGAGCCGCCGCGCGGCTCCGCCCTGCGCAAAGATGTTCTCGACGGTGCGCGTCCTGTGTTCGAGGCCGAGACAAACGGCGAAGTGGAATTCGTCGTGCGGCGGCTCAATGTCTTGGGGAGTTGGGCGTTTGGCGACGTGACACTGCAAAGGCCCGGTGGCCGCCCCATCGACTGGAAGCGAACGAAATATGCCGAAGCCCAGGCAGACGGCGCATTCGATCCCGCCGGCTCCTTTTTTCTGGCCCGCCGCACGAACCAGGGTTGGCGCGTGGTCACCTTTGCCGTTGGCCCGACCGATGTCGCCTGGGACACCTGGGACAAAGAGTTCGGCGTCCCGCGCGCCCTTTTCAATCGCAGCATTTGAAACTCAAAAACCGGAGCATCGCGATGCGTCGTCTACTGCTTATTGCTGGAATTGCTGCGATTTGCTCCGTAAGCACGCCGTCGGCCCACGCTGGCCGCTACAGCGTGGCGTGCATTGCGCCGAACGGCCCCTGGTGTCGTGTCGCCTGCACGAGCAACCGCGCCGTCGCCTGCTACGCCAATGTCGTCCATGGGCGCTGCCAAAAGGTCTGCCGCTATTACTGAGCGCAGCTGAAGGTACAGCAGGCGTCTGCAGACAGCAGATTCTCAAAGGAAGCAGACATCATGGGCATTATCGGTCGCCATTGGCGCGGTGAGACTGGCTATTGGCTGGGTGTGCTCGGTTGCACGCTGCTCGTGCCGGCGCTCGTTGCGCTGACCGCACTCTTTGCCGTGGGATCGCTGGCTGTGGACCATGCACCGCGCACGCGCATGATTGAAAACCTCATTGCCGTCGTCTTGGTCGAACTCGTCGTCGTTTGGCAACTCGTTGGCACATGGCGGGGCAGCGCTGCCTCGCGACCCCCACACCGCGGCTTCATCGCGCGGTGGTTTGCGCGGCTGTTGGCCCTCGGCGTTGGCGCGGTCGGTGTCCTGGTGCTGGCAACGCTACCAAGTGGACTGGCGCAATTGCAGGCCCTGGCAAATGGCACAGACCCCATCGGCCGCGGGGGCTATCGGGTGACGGTTGAAGGCAGCACGCTTGTGTACACGGGGTACTTCGCCTGGCCGGCCTTGAGCGCGATCGAGACGGTGCTTGCGGGCGCACCGCAGGTTCGGACCGTTGTGCTCAACAGCCCCGGCGGTATCGTGCCCATGGGCTATCGTTTCGCCGACATCGTCAAAGCGCGTGGTCTCGACACGCTGGTGAACACTGAATGCTCGAGCGCTTGCACCTATGTGTTCCTGGCTGGCAAGCGACGCGTCCTGCAGGGGCGGGGCCAACTGGGGTTTCACGCCGTCGCAAATGTGTTCGGTGCCGACACCACAGCCACCACGTCGGCCCAGCGGCGCTCGGAGGCGGCGCTCGCTGCCTATGGCCTGCCGGCGGAGTTCATCGCGCGAGTGTCAAGCACACCGGCATCGAGCCTGTGGCATCCGACGCCCGACGAATTGCGCCGTGCCGGCGTCGTGACGGATGTTCTGCGGTAGCACCGTCGCGCGCCTGTTACGCGTGCTCCGCCCACAGATCATATGCGTCGGCTTCGAGCACCGTGGCCTTGACGATATCGCCAGGCTTTAAGGTGCTCGCGCCGTTGAGAAACACGCTGCCGTCGATCTCGGGTGCGTCCCACTTGGAACGGCCGATGGCACCGTCCTCATCGACTTCGTCGACGATGACGTCGATCACCTGGCCCTTGCGTGTCTGCATGAGGGCGTCTGAGACCTCCTGCTGAGCCGCCATGAAGCGGTGCCAGCGGTCTTCCTTCACCGGCTCGGGCACGGCGCCTGCGAGGTCATTGGCTTTGGCCCCGGCGACGGGTTCATACTTGAAGCAGCCTACCCGGTTGATCTTGGCTTCGCGCACGAACGACAGCAATTCCTCGAAATCGCGTTCGGTTTCGCCGGGGAAGCCGACAATGAAGGTCGAGCGGATCGCGAGATCCGGGCATATCTTGCGCCAATCGCCAATGCGGGTCAGCACCTTGCCGGCATTGCCCGGGCGCCGCATCGCCTTCAGTATCGCGGGCGAGGCGTGCTGGAAGGGGATGTCGAGGTAGGGGAGGATCTTGCCCTCGGCCATCAACGGAATGACGTCATCGACGTGGGGATAGGGGTAGACGTAGTGCAGGCGGATCCAGGCGCCGAGATCGCCCAGCGCCGCCGAGAGATCGTAGAACTTGGCTTTGGTTTCGCGGCCCTTCCATGTGCTGGCGGCGTATTTGATGTCGACGCCGTAGGCGCTGGTGTCCTGCGAGATGACCAGCAGTTCCTTCACGCCGGCTTTGACCAGCCGCTCGGCCTCCGACAGCACGTGGTTGGCCGGCCGGCTGGCGAGATCACCGCGCAAACTCGGGATGATGCAAAAACTGCAGCGGTTGTTACAACCTTCGGAGATCTTCAAATAGGCGTAGTGGCGCGGCGTGAGGCGCAGACCTTCCGGCGGCACCAAGTCGATGTAGGGATCGTGGTCGGGCGGCACGACATCGTGCACGGCGCGCACCACGGCTTCATATTGGTGTGGCCCGGTGACAGCGAGCACCTTCGGGTGTTCGGCGCGGATGCGCGCTTCCTCGACGCCGAGGCAGCCTGTGACGATGACCTTGCCGTTCTCGGCGATGGCCTCGCCGATGGCGTCGAGGCTCTCTTTCTTGGCGCTATCGAGGAACCCGCAGGTGTTGACGATGACGACGTCGGCGCCTTTGTAGTCGGGCGAGAGGCGATAGCCCTCGGAGCGCAGCTGTGTGACAATGCGCTCGCTGTCGACGAGCGCTTTCGGGCAACCGAGCGAGACGAGACCGACAGTCGGGCCTGCGCCGCTGCGTTTCGCACCTGTGGCCTTGGCCGCGGCGCGGCGCGCCTTGGGAGCAGGAGTTTTCAGGATGTTCATACGTTTGGCCATGGCCGCGCATGTACGCGGCAAGCGGGTGGACTGACAAGCGTGCTTGAGGTCCAAATAGGTCCAGGGCGCAGCCCTGGTCCGGGGTGTGTGAGGGGCAGAATGCCCTTCACGGTTCACCCGCAGGGTGAAAATCTCACGTCTTGCTCAGTTAAGACGGGCTCAGTGAAGGCGGGCGACCTTCTCGGCCGACTGGGCCGGCGGCAAGTCGATGACGCGCGCGCCGAACGCCTGCACCTCAAGGACTGCCAGCGCCCGGTCGGCGAGGCCATCGCTGGTCAAACGGAAGTGGCCGTCGACCCCGGTGAAGCCGCTTTGGCGGAGCATCTGGGAGGGGATGTAGCGGGCACCATCGGGGCCTTGCGACAGTGCAACAGCAACGCCGACGGCGTCATAGGCGAGGGATGCAATGCGAGGCGGCGCGTGGCCGTGGGCACGGGCATAGCGGTCGGCGAAGTCCTTCCACCCCTTCGGATCGGGCGCGGCAAACCAGGCGCCGAGCAGGATCGGGTCGCGGCCAGCATTGGCGTAGTCGAGTGCGCCTGTGCCAAGAACCTTCAAACGTGGCGTGACGATGCCGGATTGCTTGAGTTGTGGGCTGAGGGCAGCCAACGCCTCTTCACCACCTGCGATGAACAGGGCATCGATGGGGTCGCCGTGCTCTTCGATGCCGCGCATCGCATCCCGCAGTTTTGTGACGGCATCCAGCATGCCGTTGGCCTGGGACGGGTAGATCTCGATGGCGAGCAACCGGGCGCCATCCCGGGCGGCGGCTTGGCGCAAGGCGATCTCGACGATCTTGCCATAGGCATCGTCGGGCACGAGCGCGACCAGTCGCTTCTTGCCTTGGGCTGCGGCATAGGAGATCACACGACCGACTTCAGGTTCAGCCAGGAAACTCAACAGAGACACGCCCGGCCCGGCCACCTGGCGGTCATTGGAAAAGGCGACCAGTGGGACATTGGCCGGTCGCGCCACAGATGCCGCGGCTTGTACCGAGCGCGCGAATAGGGGGCCAAGGATGATTTCGGCCCCAGCCGTCGTGACCTCACGGGCGGCGGCTTCAGCGCCCTCCGGCGTTGCCTTGTCATCGCGGACGAGCAAGGTGACGTGGGGCGCGTTGAGATCGGTGACGGCCAATTCGGCGGCTTTGCGCATGGTTTCGGCGACCAATCCGGCCTGACCACCGCCTGAAAGCGGGAGCAGAAGCCCGACCTTGACCGTCTCGGATTTGCGGGCGGGTGTGGTGAGTGGGCTTGCCGTACCCGAACCCGTTGCTTGCCGCGCTGCGCCGGCCGGTGCCGCCGCCGTGGTTGCGCCTGTCGACAAGGTCGGCGGCGACGCCGCGCATGCGGCAAGGACTGCAACGCAAGTTGCCGCGCAGGCTGCCCTGAACAGAGAACGGATCACGCGAAGCCCCCTCAATCTGGAACCGCTGTAGCACGGTCATCGAGGACAGCAAATTCGACGTTCGCGATAGGGCGGGAGCGATGGGCAGGATCGAGGCCGATAGACAGGCGCAGGCAGGGCGCGGTAGTGTTGCAGCGCTGGGCGGGGGACCGTGAGCCGGCGAGATCCATTGTGGGGTTCAGGCCACTTCATGTCCTACATCGCCAAACCGTCCGCCTATCATCCGCAAGTCAAGCGCAATGCGCTCGGGCTGACGCACCGCGACTACGAAGGCTCCATGTCGACGCTGTGCGCGGGTTGTGGCCACGACAGCATCACGGCAGCTATCATCGAGGCCTGCTTCGAACTGGACCTGCCCGCTCACCGCATCGCTAAAGTGTCAGGCATCGGCTGCTCGTCGAAGGCGCCGACCTATTTCCTGTCCCGCTCGCACGGCTTCAACTCGGTGCATGGCCGCATGCCCTCGGTGACGACGGGCGCCGCCATGGCCAACCGCGACCTCACCTACATCGGCGTCTCAGGCGATGGCGACACGGCCTCCATCGGTCTCGGCCAGTTCTGTCATGCCGTGCGCCGGCAGCTGAACATGACGTATGTGGTCATGAACAACGGTTGCTATGGCCTGACCAAGGGCCAGTTCTCGGCGACGAACGACAAGGGCTCCAAAGCCAAAAAGGGCGACGTCAACCCATTCGCGTCAATCGATCTGTGCCAGCTTGCCATACAACTTGGCGCGGGCTTTGTGGCGCGCTCGTTCTCGGGCGACAAGCAACAGCTGATCCCTCTGCTTAAGGCTGCCATCGGCTACAAGGGCTTCGCGTTCCTCGACGTCATCAGCCCGTGCGTCACCTTCAATGACCACGTCGGCTCGACCAAGAGCTACACTTATGTGCGCCAGCACAACGAAGCTGTCGGTAACCCCTTGGACTTCGTCGAGGCGCAGGACGAGATCACGGCCGAATACGCCGAGGGCACGTCGACCAGCATCACGCTGCACGATGGCGGCATCCTGCGCCTGCACAAGCTCGACGGCGGCCATGATGCAACGGACGCCGATGCAGCGATCCACGCCATCCGCTCGAACGCCAAGACCGGGAAGATCGCCACGGGCCTGCTCTACGTCGACAAGGACCAGCAAGACCTGCACGATGTGCTCGACACCGACGCCCGCCCGCTGAACGCGCTGCCGATGGGCGAACTGTGCCCTGGCAACAAGGCGCTCGCGGGGATCAACGCCAAGCTGCGGTGAGGTGTGGGGAGATTTGGACCGGATTGGTCACCCGTGACGGGCGCCGACAGCGTGACGCCGTTTGCAGATGGCGCAAAATTTGAGCGGCAACGTTGAAGGGCCAGTCATCGGGGCGATCGGATGGATGCTCGTAGACGAGCTACTGGTCCGGGCTCTCGTAGTTCGGCACCGTAACGCCCCTCGAGCGCATCCATTCGACCACGCGGGGCGTGATGAGCGAGTAAACGCCGCCGGGTCCGCAGTCGTCCCGCGAGATGCCGCGCGAGGTGATACCGGTCAGATAGTAGAAGTAGGTATTGCCACGCTTGACGGCCGCATAGACCGGCCCGCCACTGTCGCCGCTGCACGTATCGCGATCGGCGACCGGATCGGCGAGCACGAACTCGCGCCCCGCCGCGCAGCCATAACGCTGTCGATCCTCAGGGAAACCGCAGATGCGGCTGCGGATATCGACGCAGCTCAGTCGCTTCTCCCCCGATTTCAGCGGATCGCGTGTTCCGGGGTCGCGACCGAGGCCGTAGCCGACGGCGATCATGCCGCGCAGTGACGACGAGAGATAGAGTTGCGGGGTCGCCGGCGTCGCCGGGTAGACGAGGGCCGATCTCGTGGGCCCGAGAAAGCCGCGGCCTGCCATCACCTGGAACCGCGTGTTTGTCTCTGTGCCGTCTCCCTGCGGTGGGACGTCGGGGAGCAAGGCTTTCGCGTCCTCGGCCTGCAGGAACAGGAGCGCCAAGTCGTTGCCGTGCATATAGGTACCGCCGATCGCGCGATAGCCGCGACAGAAGGACGGATCGTAAAGCGTGGTAAGATTGAGGTCGAGGGCGTACGTGTCAGAGCCACGCGCTTGTTTCATGGACGTGCCGAGCACGATCTTTGGCGGAGTCGCGCGGGGTGTCGGATCGTCGAGATTGCCATCGCACACGCAATGGCCGGCCGTGAGAACCGCATCCGCAGCAACCATCACGCCCGTGCATTGCTTGCCCTCGCCCATGTCGATGGCGACAGCATCGTTGAACCATCCAGCTCGCGCGCGCACGCCGATGACAGATGGGCCCAAAGTTTTTTTCTGCGGCCCAGTTGCGATCTGCGCCCGAGACGGCGGCTGCGAGGTCGTGTCGGTTGGTACTCCGGGCGCTCCTGGGACGGCGCATGCAGCGACCTCACGCTCGTCGACGGGCACGGCTTGGGCCTGTGCCTCACCCGCGCCCGCGATGAGCAGTGCGATCCCGGCCAGCACGCGGTGCGCGAAACTCACGCCATGTCGTGCGGTGCGCGCCATCGCGTGTCCTCTTGCGGTCATTGGTCGAGATACGTCCGGCAGCTGTTCTCGCAGGCGAGATCGTCGCCTTTGCCGGCGCACAGGTTGACCTTGCACGTGCAATAGCGCGAGCACGCGGGCTCGCTGTTGCCAGGCCCGCGCGAGAGGCAGGGGCTCATGCATTGCGCATAGCCACCGTTGGCCGCGAACGACTGGGGCCCGGACACGTCCCCGAGGCTGCGCTGTCCGCCCCCCGGCGTTGCGCCAGGCACAGGCGTTGCCGCAAGCGTTCTTTGGCTATTGGCGAGGTTGATCTTTGCATTCACCAGGGCGTCCTGCGCGATAACGAGCGCGGCGTTGTTGTTGGTCAGGTTGATCTTGACCTGAATGATGTTGGCTGGCAGCGCGACGACGCTCTGGGCCACCTGCAGCGGAATGGTCACGAAACCGGCGACCTCACTGGTCTTCGAGATGGTGACGTCCTTCAAGACGCCCTGGTCGAAATCGAGGGTGGTCTCCCGCGTGGCGAAGAACGTACGGTCTACGCCGACCGAGAAGACGGGCGCCGCATTCTCCAGGAAGGCTGTCGCCGTCGCGCGCATCTTCCAGGCACCGCGCACGCCCCGCAGCTTGAGGTTTTCCTTCACATACAGATAGTACGTCACGCCGATGCGCGGCCGATAGAAAACGCCTTGAGCGTAGTTGCGCGGGGCGACGTCCTGTCCTGCGCGATCAATCGTTTTCGGGGCGTTGCTGGCCTTTTGCGGGACGCCGTGCAGGCCGGTGATGCGGCGGGAGCGGTTCCGCGCCCAGGCGATCGGGTTCTCGCAATAGGCATCGACATCGTCATGCCCGGGATCAACCGGCTCGCCCTCGAGAAACAGGCAGTATCCGAAGTCGCGGATGGAGTCGTTGATGCGATTGACGTCATCATGGTCGAACGGGTCGATCACGCCGGAGAAAACGAGCGTGCCGCCAAGCGTGGCGCGTCCGAGGCTGCGTGCCATCGTGCGCGTCTGGTCGAAGTTCGGGTTTTCCGACAGGCCGACAAACAAGGTTTTGATCAGGGTCGAGGCGATCACCGCCGACTGGTCGTCCGCCTTCGACGAGATTTTCTTGAGGATATGCTTGTCCTTCTCGACCTTGAAGGTGTCGTTGGATGTCGCGGAGGCGAGGTAGTCGAGACAGTAGGTGTACTGCGGATCCGGTTTGACCATGACGGCGATGCCGCTCTGTGGCGCACCCGGGACGCGCAGGAAGTAGCCTTGGGCCGTACCTATGCCGGTCGGCTCTTTGTGGATATCGAAGGCGATGTAGCTCTTGGACAGATTGTAAGCGCCGGCCGAGGAGCGGCAGCCGACGGCGTCCTTGGGCGAGACGAGTGTGGACTGAGACATCGCGCAGGCCGCAAGCAGGCCGCTGATGGCGACAAGCACGATGGCACCGAAGCGGCGGCCTGCGGGCGAGCGCGTCGGCAGGGCGGTCGTGCGCATGATGGGCCCCTTCATGGTGTCGCCCCCAACTGTGACGAAGCTGGCGTGATGACATTCTGGAACTGCAAACCGGCCGGGGGTAGCGTGGCGTCAGGTTTCCCTCGTGCCCCGCATAGCTCCTCGTAGTATTGGGCCGTGTTGCGTCCGGCGACGGCCGCCTTGGTGTACAAGGCCGCATCTTCGGCCGCTTTGTTGGCTGAGTTGGCTGACACGACGGTGTTCGGGTTTGTCGAGGTGTACGTTGGCAACGTCCCGGTCTTGGTCGGATCCTTCGCGATATCATCCAGGAATTTCAGATGCTGGATTTGGGTCTTGATGAGTTCGTTCTCGACTTTGGCGAGTTCCGACTGCCCCTTCGTCTGATCGATGCGGACTTGCAGGATCGACGCCGGCAGCTGAACGACGCTCTGGGCGATCTGCAGTGGAATGAAGGCAGCCGCGAGCAGCTCGCTGCCCTTGAAGATGCAGACGTTGTCGAGATGACCTTCGGAGAAGATCAGCGACGTGCGGCGCTGTGCAAACATCGTGCGCTCGACACCGACCGCAACGACCGGCGAGATGTTCTCCATTTCAATAACGCGCGTGATGCCGAGGCGCCAGTGCGGCACCTTCAAGTTATCTTTGACATAGACGTGGATCGGCACGGGCAGGCGCGGTCGATAAAAGATGCCGCCCTCGCCCCGGCGTTGGCCCTTCTCGACCAGCCCTTCGCTGTTCTTGTAGCGATAGGCGAGATCGGGTGCGCCGAACCGGTCGAGTACGATGCGCGGGTGTTCGCAGTAGCTGCCTTGGCCATGCTGGGTACGATTGAGCGAGATGCCTGGGATGTCGATGCAGAAACCGTAATCCTTGAGTGCCTGATTGACTTCAGCGGTGCGCCTGGGGTCGAACGGGTCGAACTCGCCCTTGAACACGATGGTTTTTGCTGTGCCCGTGCCCTCGCGAAAGCTGCGACCAAAGCCCTGGCCGAACGTCGGATCTCCAGACGCCAGGATGAACGCCGAGCGGATCAGTGTCTGGAAAATGTATTTCGATTCATCTACCGCGTCGGTCGACACCAGTCCGAGCAGGTGCGTGTCCGTGTACTTGCGGATGTTGACGATGTCGTCCGACGTCGCCCGCGCGAGGTAGTCGAGGCAGAAGCCGAAGCGGTTATCCGGCACGCGCCGAAAGTTGAGTTTCAGCGCGTAGTCCTTGCGTTTGGCTGTCGTGGTCTTGTCGCCTTCCTTGAAAGCGGTCACGTCACTGTGGGTCTGTTCGACCTCGGCCAGCAACACGGTCTTTGGCAGGAAGTACGCGCCCGCACTGCTGTCGCACTGGAACCCGCCCGTCCGCTCAAGGGGCGAGGAGCCGACCATCGCACACGCCGCGACCGTCAGTCCCGTGACGATGGCGAGCAACACGGCTCGAACTGGGCGCCTGTCAACCATCACCCACCTTACGGTTCGAATTTCACGGGGCACGGAGGTGCCTTGAAGAACTTCAACTCCTCGGAAATCTTGCTCGCGCTCGTCTCAAGCAGGCGCAGATGACGCGGATTGTCCGGCAGTTTGCAGATAAGATTGATCTTCGCCGCCTCGGACGGCAGGTCCAGCCGTTTTTGCTCGGAGCCGCCGCACGTGTATTCGATCCTGATGCGCAGATCAGCCTGCGGCGAGGGATCGTAGCCGCACAGGTCCGTGCGCAACTCCTGATCCGCATTGCCCGTGCGCCGGATCAGGCAGAACCCGGCGCCGGCGACTTCGTCCGTATCGGCGGCGCCAGCCGGTACCGAGCCCTGCAGCGTGCGACAGCGGCGCTCCATGTAGCGCGTGGCGTCACACGTGTGCCCGTAGCGCAGATCGCCGAAGGTCGCCTTGGTGATCTCGAGCCGCGACGTCGTCTCCTGGTTTCCCGCCATCACATCGAGGGCGTTGCGCCCATAGTAGGAGCGCAGGAAATCCGTCAGGTGGCGTTGCTTGTAGTCGCACACGCTCTGCTCAAGGCGCGCCCTCTGCAAATCAAGCGCGGCGTTGCACGCGTCTGCCGCCACCTTGCGCAGCTGCGCCGTTTCCTTCTCCAGCACATCGTGTGCCGGTGGTGGATCGGCACGCCTGAGCTTGCCGATATCGAACTCGGCGATCTCGTGAGCTGTGCGGCACGCGTCCGCCGGTGGTTGCTGCGGCTGCGCGCAACTGTGCATGTCCTGGGCGATGGAGGCTGCGAGGGACGCGACCTGCGCGTCCGTCAGCTTTGTGCCGCCTGCAGCCGTCGCGGCAACGTCGGCATGCGCCGCGCCAAGTGCATGCTGGCAGACCCCGGAACGCGTTGCCTCATCGGTTGCGCACGCGAGTGCCGCCTGCCTCGGTGGTGCTGTCTGTCCTGGTGGCTTCTGCTGCAACCGCGCAGCAGTATCCGAGACGTATAGTCTCAGCGCCGCAATGCAGGTGGGATCAGCAGGGCTCCGCACAACACCGCGCGGCATGATAACGACCGCCGCGGGCGCGGCTTGCGCTTTCGGCGCCGGGCGCGATGTTTGCGCCATCGGATTGGCGGCGCCGCACGTGAGAGCGGCGGCGACCGAAAAAACAATGGCCCGGATACGCATCGGATGACTCACGCAAAAACAATGCAGCAGCTACCGAATTGCCTGCAGCCTATGCGGACCGATTGGGTCGCGCATTGAAAAACTGAATATTCTGGTGGAAAATGCATTTTTGTGACTTGATGGCCACGGGACTTTGGTGGGTGGTGCGGGGGGCAATTTCGGATCACGGCGGTGGCGCAACCGTCCACGTGAAGGTCTTGAAGTGTACCGCGGCATCGCGTGGCATCTCGCTGCCACGGGTCGTAGGCCGGACCGCCTCGCCGAGCAGATTTCGCAAGACGTCGAGTTCTGGCCGTGAGGTCGCTTGCGGTGATCCGCGCATGTTCGGCGGGGTTCGGTCTGCAGCTTGACGGCTGATTTCCGTGTCGAAGTTGATCGTCTGCCCTTCGATGGCCTCGACGAGGATGATCATCAATCGCTCGATGCCGACCGGCATATCCTTTGGAAGCTGCCGGAGATCACTCTTGTACTTCTCCTTGCACGGCGCGAAGTCCACGTGGCAGCGGGTCACAATCGCCAGCGGGAACGCTTTGCCGATCGTGCGGCCCATCAGCTTCGTGCCATCCGGGCACGAACTCGTGCCCGATGCCGGCCGCTCGCGCATGCCATCCGCCATGCCGGCTGCAATGCCGCCATCGGCGTCGAGATAGGCGCAGGTGATATCGACCGGGCGATCTCCCGTATTGTCGATGACAAGAAACACGACATCGCAATGCAACAGCAATCCGCCATCGCGCGGGTCCAGCAGCTTTGCAGCACGCTGCGTCTCCGCTTTGCTCCAATCCGGTATCGCGTTCGGACACGCCTTGTCTTCCGCGCGGCGGTTGTCGGTGTAGACCCAGACGTTCATTGTGACCTTGTCAGCGAACGCCGTCTTCGGCGCGCGATCGGCCACGTCCAGCAGATTGCGCTGGGCAAGCTGGGCGAGCATATGCACCTCGATGGCGTCTGCGATCTGATCGGCGGTGCCCTCGATGCGCACGGCCGGCGGTGTGCGCTCGGTCCTGGACGACGTCGATGGCAGGAACTGAAGCACGCCCCGGCCGACGGTGGGGAACGCCAGGTGCACGTCGGCGCGCGCCGGTGCTCCAGGTTCGAGCCAATGGATGTTCAGCGTCTTGCGGGCTTCGAACGTACGGATCGCGGCGCGTCCCTGCGTGATCCAGTCCTCGGTCTCGCGGCCCGTCGACGGCGGCTTCGCGACCGTGATGGTGAAGCCGACGGACACCTCGAGCCGCACTGTCCAGCTTGCGTTATCGTCCAAGGTGGCGGGCTGACGTGGTGTACGATCCCGCAACGGCTCGACCAGGGCAGTGAGAGGCGTGGCCTCCTTCACACGGGCAAAGCCGTCGAGCCGTGCCTGGCGATGCAACGACACGAGATCGCCAGTCTTGAGCCCGAGGATACTCCCGGCATCGACACGAAGCCCGCCGTCGGCGCGCTTGGCCGTCCACACCCGCTCCGTGCCGGCGAGCTTGAGATGCAGATTGCCCTCTACGTGCGGTTTTGGCAGCGTGACGTTGAAGCCGCCATAGGCGACCTGCAGCCGGTCGAACAGGGCGGCGTAGCTCTCGGGCTGATGCTGTGTGATCGTGCGTGCCAGCAGGTGCGTGAAGCCGCCGTGCCACGGGCCTTCGTTGCCGTCGCCGCGCTCCTTGATCGCCGTCTCGATGGCCGAACCGGTCGGCCCCGCCGCTGCAAAGACGACGATGTTGCCGTCGCGGCTGGCATCCAGCAGTGACGTCTTCACGGGCTGCTGCAGCGAGCGCGTCGCCGCCGGCTTGACGGCCGGCGTGCGCTTGGCGTCTGGCACGCCCAATGCCGCGAGGTCGATCGAGCGCAGCACGATGCCGGCGGGATTGTTGCTGCGCGTGAGATCGCCGGAGTGGCAGCTGTCGAAGATCGCCCACACGTTGGCGCGGAAACCCGCTTCCGTCGGCGAGCCGTAGAAGATCGCGTTCAGCTCCTTGTCGAGGATGAAGTTGGTCGGCCGGCCCTCGTCGTCGAAGCGCGCGTCTGACGGCAGGAACGTTTCGCTCATGCCGTCCTGCTCCTGGCCCGGCTTGTCCGGCGAGTCCGTGATCTCGGGCACCTGCACGCCGTGGCCGGAGAAATAGACGACCACGACATCGTCCTTGTCGACGGCCTTGGCGCGGATATCCCTCAATGCCTTGAGAATGTTGGCCTTGGTCGGCTCGCCGGTCTTTGGCGGGGCGCCCGCCGGCAGCCGGTCGGCGAGAATGGTGATTACGGCGTCATCGGCCTTGAAGCCGAGATTCTCGCGCAGCACATGCCACATCAGCGCGACGTCGTTGCCGGGCCCTTTCAACGGCTGCAGCCCCCGCTCGCCCCGTTGCGCCTGCGGCGATCCCTTCACCGGCTTCAGCTGCTCATAGTCGGACACGCCAACGAGCAGCGCGTAGCGCTTGGCGCTCGCGGGGGCGGCGAAGAGGAGGCTGGCCGCGAGCAGGAGCAGCGCGGCAAGTGGGGCGTGGATCTGCGGCTTGGTCATGGGGAATGTCCGGGGGCGCACGACGTCACGGCTTGCTGGCGGCCGCCTCGATCGGGCCGTTGTGATACGGCCATTTCTTGAGGTCGATGCACCACTGCGGCACTGGCGGCACATTGGTGATATAGATCGCCTTGCGCTGCTCGGGTGTGAGGCAGCGGGGCATGCTGGCCTTCAGATGGTCGACGAGATGCTGTGTGGACGTGAATGCTGGCCAGATTCGAGCTGACTTGTCTGAGGATGCGGTGATAATCTTGCTGCCGTCGGGGGAGAAGGCCACCGACAAGACAAAATCGGAGTGTCCTGCGAGGACAGCGATTTCGCGGCCGTTGCTGTCCCAGAGAATTGCAATGTTGTCCGCCCCAGTAACGATGAGATTGCCATCTCGACTAAAGCTGTAGGCCTCTCCAGCGCTCCCTCGCAGCTCAGCCAGCCGTTCACCGGTCGCGGACCACAATTGGCTCCCCCCTAGCCACGATCCCGTAAGAAGTCGTCTCCCATCCGGGCTGAACCGAGCACGAACGAAAGTATTGTCTGGCAAACTAAAGGCGACGAGTTGCTTACCGGTCGTGTCCCACACCCGCGCTGTGCGGTCGACGGAGGTCGTAACAATCCGATTGCTGTCCGCACTAAGCTCCACATCAGTGACATCGCCGGTGTGGCCAACCAACGCCGCAACTTCGCGGCCATTGATATCCCAAACGCGAGCGGTGCCATCGCTAGACGCCGTAACGATGTAGCGCCCGTCATTGCTCACACGGGCCATATTCACTTTTTCGCGGTGACCAGACAAAACTCCGATGTTCCGTCCGTCAACATCCCAAAGGCGCGCCGTTTTGTCATTTGACGCGGTCACAATTCGGCGGCCGTCAGGGCTAAATGCGACTGAGTTCACCCACTCCATATGCCCTCGCAAAACCGCGACTTCCTGTCCGTCGGCGCCCCACAGGCGCACGGCGTCTCCGCGGGCGAGCGTAGCCAGGCGTCGGCCATCCGGGCTGAATTGGGCAGACCAAACCGGACCTTCGTGTCCACGCAAGACGGCAATATCCCGGCCCGCAGCGTCCCAAATGCGGGCAGTGTTATCCTCCGAACCCGTCACGGCGAGTCGCCTGTCGGGACTGATTGCGGCAGTATTCACCGCTGCATCGTGACTGCGGAGAATGACTATATTGTCGCTTTCGGCATCCCAAAGACGCGCCGTGTTGTCGTCTGAGGCAGTGATGATGCGACGACCGTCAGGGCTGAAGGATGCCCGAGTGACCGGACTGAGATGACCATTCAAGATAAATAGTTCTTTACCGTCACCGGTCAAAACTCGCGGTGTCCCTTCAGCGGACGTGGCGACGATTCGTTGACTGTCGGGACTAAAGGTGACGGGCTTGTCGCCCCAGCCGCGCCGAAACAGCTCAGCGCCTTGGCCACGGATAACAGAAAGCTCCTTACCATCTGCATCCCAAACGCGCGCCGAGTTGTCGTCGGACACGGTGATGATGCGACGACCGTCGGGGCTGAACGTGGCAGTCTTCACTTCCCCCACATGCCCGCGAAGCACCGCGATTGCCCTACCATCTCCCCCCCAAAGGCGCGCCGTATGGTCGCTTGAAGCGGTGACGATCCTGCCGTCGGGGCCGAAGGAAGCTGAAACGACCGGCGCCTCGTGCCCTGTCAAAATGAACAATTGCTGCCCTTGGGCATTCCACAGTCGCGCGGTCCTATCGCTCGAAGCGGTGACGATGCGCCCGCCATCTGAGTTGAATATGGCAAAATTGATAGATTCGGTATGCCCGGTGAGGACCGCAACTTTCTTGCCATCAAAACGATAAACCCGTGCTGCACTCTCTTCCGACGCAATCACAAAGTGGAGTCCATCGGGGCTGAAGGCGACAGAGTTGATGATCTTACCTTCATATTCACGGAGGACGGCTATTTCTTTGCCATTGATGTCCCATACGCGTGCTGGATTCAAGTTTGAGGTGGTGAGAATGTGACGATCATCCGGGCTAAATGTCGCCGAACGGACCCAGTTCTCATGCCCGCGCAATACAGCCAGCTCGTTCCCGTCACCACTCCACAGGCGCGCTGTCTTATCATTTGAGAGAGTGACCAGACGGTCGCCCACAGGACTAAAAATGACCGTGCGTACCCCGCTTTCGTGACCTCGCAGGACGGCGACTTCTCTCCCGGATGCGTCCCACACGCGTGCAGTTGTGTCGTCCGACGCGGTAACGATGCGTCGGCCATCGGGGCTGAAGGCGACCTCGTTCACACTGCCTTCATGCGCCAGCACGGCTCTTTCGCCCAAGACTTTGCCGGCCGACAGACTGGAGGTTAGCGCCGCCGTCGCTTTTGACACGTAAGGGCGTTCGCGACCATAGGTGTCTGCAGTGTCCGGGATGCCTTCGAGTGCGATCAGCGCCGCGTCAACAGCACGGCCCTCCTTGAGCAAGGTTTCCGAAACGCGGGCGACGAAGTGCGCATTGCGGACGGCCAGCTCAAATTGACCCTTCTTGAGGTTCGCCGAGGCGGTTTCGAGGTCGTTCTGTGCAATGCCAATCGTGTTGCGAGCCACCTTCAGTTGCTCGGTCAGCACCGCAATGCTCACGCACTCCTTCCCCGCCAAACACATATCCGGCGAACCGCCGAGGCCGAGCACGGTTGGCACCTGCGTGTCCTTCGACTCGCGCGCGACCTGCACCGAGACGATCTCCAGCAACTCGCGGAAGGGCGCGTGGCGGTTTTCCTCCATGACTGCCAGCAGCGCCGTGGCGAAGGGCGAGTTCTTCCCCGCCGGCCCATCGCCGGCCTTGCCGCCGTCGCCGGTCGAGTGCGCGATGACAACGCGGCTGTCACTGTAGGACGCCATCGGCATAGCCGCGCGGAAACTGAAGTCGCTGCCCGACCGGCGCTTGCAGTTGGCGAACGGATTGTCCCGGCAGGCATCAAAAATGAAGATCTGCTTCGGCACGCCGCGTGCGGCTTCGATGACATCGTTCATCGAGATGGCGCTGTAGGCCTCGCTGCGGGCGCAATCGAGTTCGGCATCGACGGAGGCGAGGATGTTGGCCTCCTTGCCGCGTTGCTTTGCGACCATGCCGTGGCCAGCGTAGAAGACGAGCACCTCGTCCGCGCCCTTGGCGACGAGCTCGCGAAAATCAGAGATGGCGACCTCGAAGTCCTTCTGGATGAGGTTCTTGTGCAATTGAACCGCGAACCCGTTCGCTTCCAGGAGTTTCGCGATCGCCTCGGCGTCGCGCACGGGGTTGTTCAGATCGAGGAAGCGCTCGCGTGTCGATTGGCTGGCAGCGGTGCTGCGGCTCGCGGCCTTCTCGGCCTCGGTCGGCTGGTATTTCTCGTTGCCGATGACGAGCGCGATGCGCCGCGCGCTCACCGGTTGGGCCGCAGCCACAAGCACCGCCACGACGCAGGCAAAGATGGTCACGATGCGGATCATGATCAGCGCCCCTAGAAATGCACGATAGAATGAATAATGCTGAGGGCATGTCAGCAGATCGCCCGCGCGGGGTCAATCAGCGGTCTGTGGCAATGATCCCTGGCACCAGCCTGAGTTTTCCAGTCAGAGCAGTGCGGAATAAATTGCCGAGACCGTCGACTGGGTGTCTGACCGAGGTCAGTCACCACCGCAAGTCCGGCATGCCGTACAGCTTGAAAATTGTTGCCGTGGCGTCGTCCCCCTGGACATGCGCAGGCTCGTCTCACAATATCGCACCAAAAAACATTGCAAATTGGCGTCTACGCAATCGGCACAACACATCATTACGGAGCGATTCCATGCGCATCCCAGCACTTTTATCGACACTGGTCGTCGCGACGGCAACCGCACTGCTCACGCCCCCCGCTGCCGCGCAAAGCGAGCCCGAGGGTATCGGCGCTGTGCTTGAAGGCTATCCACTCAATCTCGCGCGGGCCATTTCGAATTACCGCAAGCGCATTCGCGACGACGTCGGCCTGCTGACCGAAGGCGCGCCCAAAGGCGTCGCCTCCATGCTCTGGATCTGGCGCACGGACATGCAGAGGAAAATAACCGTGTGCGTCGACGACACGGCGCCTGTGCCGGTGCGCAAGATGGTCGTCGACGCGGCGATGGAGTGGACGCGCGATCCGCGCGTGCACATTCCGCTCGATTTCGGACTGTCGTCCGACGGTGTGCCACGCGCGTGCTGGAAGCCAGGCACGCCCAACGCAACAAAGCCCGACAAGCCCCACGACATCCGCGTTTTCTTCAACGCCGGCCGCTGGTCGGTGATCGGCAGCCAGTCGGTGAACCCACAAGTGATGACATCGACCTTTGACCCGTCCATGAACTTGCAGGGGCTTGAGCGCACGCGCATGCACAACGCGGGCGAGGTCGCGGAAGCGCGGCGCATCATCACGCACGAATTCGGCCATGCCCTCGGCCTCGAACATGAACATCAGCACCCGCGCAATGCGTGTGTGAACGAGTTCGATGACGAGGGGCTCTCGAAATTTCTGTCGGATCTGGGCTGGGATCTGCAGAAGTTCCGCACCAACTTCGATCTCCTCGCCGACGCGGGCGTGCTGGTTGACGGCGAACAGCCCGACGCCAAGTCGATCATGTACTACAAGCTGCCGAAGTCGATCTTCAAGGCGAGCGCCCCGGCGCGGTGTGCGATCGACAGCGAGAACGTCGTCATCTCGCAGCGCGATCGCGATTTCCTGCCCGAACTGTATCCGAAGGCGACCGCCGATCAGGTCGCACTGCTGCAGAAGCGGCGGGATCGGATGACACAGCAGTTTGCCGCGAAAGCCAACAAGGACGGAGGGCCCGTCGCCGCCATCCAATCCAAAGGGCAGACATTGCTCGGCGATGTGTTTGCGGACTGATGCCCGGGTTCAGGTCCCGGCTGAAGCGCGCTGCCGTTACTTCTTGTCGTAACGCCAATAGCGGCCCGATGCTGCGCCGGCCGCGAGATACCCGCGCGCGGCTGGCGGCTCGCGCTTTGTGAGCAGCCGGCGCAGATCCTCGATCAGCGGTTGGCGGTCGCCGAATTCGCTGTGGTTTGCGGCGAACGAGGACGTGCTGACCTTGCTGATGTCGATGCTGTCGACGCCGGCGACGAGCGGCGGCCCTTCGAGCGGGACGTCACCGGCGCGCACGAAGCCGCCTGCGACCTTCTTTGACACCTGCAGCACGATATCGTTTGCGGAGGCATACAGCGTCACGCCCGCAGCAACCGTGCCAGCCAGCCGCACCGCAGATTCATTGAACAGGTGGCGTGACACGTCGGGGGCCGCGAATATCACTTCGTTGAGCTTGATGTCGGGGATATTGCCACCGGCGGCCGCAATATCGCGCAGGCGGGCCAGCGCTTCGAGCGTCGGGTCGGAGCCCATGCTGTGGGCAATGAGGCTGACGCGCGTGATACCGGGAACACTTGCGATGCGCTGCAGCATCTCTGTCAGACCGCTGCGCGAGATGCGCGCGGCATCGATGTCGTGCCGGTAGTCGAGCGTGGCCCCGCGCGAGGGCCAGCTGTAGGCGGCGACCGGGCCATCGAACTGCATGTCGTGCGCCAGTTGCGCGAGGCGGAACAGCGACTCGTCAAACGACACGTTGTAGCCATGGACAAACACCAGCGCGTGCCCGGGGAACGACGTCGCCTGGTTGGTGACGCGCGCCATGGACGCCGCGAACGCGGCGCCATCCATCACGTCAACGGCGGCGATGGTGAAGTCTCGCGCCGGGTCCTCTTTGCGATACTGAAAGGAGAACACGTAGAAATCCTTCATCGGCCGCGGGATGGTGCCCTTGTCGCGACTGGTCGGTATGGTGACGACGGCCTCGCCCCACGCCAGCGCATCGCCAACGTCGCCGCCGAAGGTGGCAAGTGTGATCTCCCGCTGATCCTTCTTGAAAGTGCGATCCTTGAGCCGCGCCCTGTTGGTCGCGAAGTGGACCAGCACCTCGTGGAACTTCGGTTTGCCGACGTCGGATATATCCGCGGGGCGACGCACTGCGGGGAGCGACGGCGCCTGCAGGCTCCAGACCTCAAGCGTCGCGCGCATCGTTGATGGCAGGACTGTGAGCAGCAGGGACGCGGGCACCAGTGCCTCAGTCGTGCGATTGATGTCGCGTGTCGGCTTGCCGTCGGCAGCGTCGAGGGTGATGCGGCGATCTTCGATGTGCTGCTGCCCGTTGCCGTACGTGATTGCGAGCCGCGTCAGCGTGATCGCGCCTTGGCGCGGCGTGAGGCGGAGCGCGCGCGAACGCGCGATGTCGTCTGCGAACGCAATCGCGCGCTCGGTCTCTCGACCCGGCTCGATGTCGATCGTCTGCACGAGCACCCAGCGCGGCTCCTGGGCACGCGCCGGCTGGCAAAAGCCGACGACCAGAAAGGCGGCGATGAGATTGAGCGCAATGGCGCGAGACGCGGACGAGCACAGCATCCAGACCCCCTGTAATTTGGGGCAACGTTGGCACGGCTCGTGAAGACGACGCAATGGTTGCTTGGTCATGAGCGGTCATGTGCGGTTATGACGCTTCGGCGCAGCATGAGCGGTATGCGGATCTTGCCCTGAGTGTGTTGGTTGAGCTGAGCTTGTCAGCGCAAAGTTTGCGTGCCTATTTGGACAGATTAGATCGATGCTTTCCTCCGCTCACTTACTATCGAAGCCACCGCTGGGGTGTACCATGCGCACGCTAACTTGCACGTTCTCTTGGCTACCCGTTTTCCTTGCCGCATACGCCACCCTCTCCTCCGCGGCCGCACAAGACGACCGCGGCGCGGTCACGTTCGTGCAGCCGGACACGGGACGCAGCTCGCAACTCTACCAGAAGTCCTTCGCCCTCGTGATTGGTATCGATGCCTACACCAACGGCTGGCGGCCGCTGAAAAAGGCAGTGGAGGACGCGAGGGAAGTCGCGAAAGGACTGAAGGCACAGGGTTTCGATGTGACGCTCAGGACGTCGGAAGACCTCGAAGAAGCGAGCGGCAAACCGATCGTGTTCACGAAGTCGCGCATCGAGGAAATCTTCAACGAGTTTATCATCACGACTGCGCCGGAAGTCGATGCGCGCTTACTCATCTGGTTCGCCGGTCATGGCGTGTCGCACAAAGTTGGTCCCGTCGAAATCGGCTATCTCGTCGGTGCCGACGCTCCCAATCCCGCGGGATTGACCGGTGAAGCCGAGCGCCGCGCGCGCAATCAGATGCTGCAAAAATCGCTGCTTCTCGAGTCGCTGGAGCCGCTGATCAGGCAGTCGCAGGCCAAGCACCTGATGATGGTGTTCGACAGCTGCTTTGCCGGCAACATCTTCGTCGACCAGCGCGGGGATGCGCCCTCGCCCCCGCGCTCCATTGAACTCAACGCGACGCATCCGACGCGCTTTGTCATCACCTCGGGTGCGGCTGGGCAAACGGTGCCCGACGACGGCAAGTTCCGCGAGGTATTCCTGGCAGCACTCTCCGGCACGACGGCTGCGGACCGTGACCGCGACAATTATCTCACGGCGACGGAACTCACGCAGTTCCTGATGAAGGAACTCGTCGACAACCTCCAGCGTTCGGCGAAACCACAGTTCGGACCATTGCGGATGCTCGGCTGGCCGCGCGGCGACTTCATCTTCAAGATGCCACAGGCGGATGCGCCGAGAGCTGGAAGCGCACCCGGTATTGGCCCTGGTGGGTCGGCAGGTGGCGTTGTCGACCTCCATGGGCGCGTGTGGAAGTTTGTCGACGACGAGAAGAATGCCGGGTTGGTCGAGCGCTATGTGGCGCGGTTCCAGGATTCGCCGCATCTCGTGGAAGCCCGCGCTGCCGCGGCACTGCTGCGCAATCCGGCTGGGGTTTCACCGGCGCCGAAATCACGCACCGTATATTTCGTGTCAAACCGTTTGGGTGACGACGTCCGCAGTCTCGGCAAGGACGCACCGCCCCCGGGCCGCGGCCAGGAGCTGCTCTTTGGCACCGGCGAGATGAGCGCCGCGCGGGAACTGCGGACCGTCATCGCAACCATCCCTCTTGGGCGGCCGCAAGTTTCGAAGGTCGGCCTTGCCACGCGAGGTGATTTTCAGGCCGCTTTGCGCACGGTCTCCGCACCGCCTGAGGCACCGGCGCTCGTGTTCGTGCACGGTGGTAATGTGTCGTTCACCGACGCGCTCTCGCGGGCCGCGACTCTGGCCGACGCCCTCAAAATCGAAGGCCCCGTCGTCGTGTTCAGCTGGCCGTCGTCGGCGAGTGTCACGGCGTACATCCGCGATCGCGAAACAGCACTCGCTTCGACGGGTGCGTTCCGGGAATTCCTGGAAACCGCCGTGCCGGCGCTGGCGGGGCGCAAGGTGCACATCATCGCAGACACGCTCGGCGCCACGATCACCATGAACGCCTTGCGCGATAGCGCGGCTCCGCCATGGAGGCTGGGCGAGGTCGTGCTCACGCTGCCCGATCTGCCGGCACAGTCGTTTGATGCCGCCTGCCGCGCCCTCAAGCCGTTCGCCGACGGCGTCACCACCTACGTCAGCGGCACCGACCGCGCCAACTACACGCAGCGCGCCATTCAGCGCGACAACACGATCGCGAGCGGCGTTCGTCCCGACGGAGACAAGGCACCCTACATCGACGCCTGCAGCGACCGCATCGACGTCAGCGCCGCAACGTCGGGCAAGGACACCGGCAACATTCTCGACAGCCCGCTCGTGCTCGGCGACATGGCCACGCTGTTGAAACAAGGTCAGCGCCCGCCTGACGCGCGCTCCGCGCAGCTGCGCCGCGTGCAGCATGCGAGCGGTACGTATTGGCGGTTTTGAAGGGGCTGGTGGGTGTGCCAGCTGTGCCCTTTCTGTGGAGAGGTTATCGATTGGGCGAGCGGTCGCGGCACCAGCGTGTTCGTGAAACATTGGATAATCCACAGGACACGCATGTGACATGCCGCCGGTTTTGCCGTGGTCAATAGGGCTGAAGCGTAGCACCAGCTGATTCTGTAGTTTGCGGGCGAAGGCGTTCGAACAGCCCCAGTCTCTCATCCATCACCTCCGGACGCGAAGTGACCGGGACGAGATGACCGATCTCTATTCGGAACTGGCCCATGACGTCGGTCGCCTGCCCGCGAGCGGTGACGCAGCCGCCCGATAGCCGGCCCCTCAACAATACCGCTCCGGCCCGACCCACTGGTCAGCGGTGTAGCGGTCGCCGTGGGCAAAGCCAGCGGGCAACAAACGTCTCAATTCGGCCAGATCTGCTGCGGTCAGCGTCAGCGCCACGGCACCGGCATTCTCGTGCACGTTCGCCGCGTAGCGCGTGCCCGGGATCGGGATCAGATGATCGCCTTGGGCCAGCACCCAGGCGAGCGAGACCTGGCCGGGCGTCACGCCGCGTGCTTTGGCGAAGGCGTTCAGCGCTTCAAGCGCGTGCAGGTTGGCTGAGAAATTCGGCTCCGTGAAGCGCGGATTGCCACGGCGGAAATCGGACTTGCCGAAGGCGTCGATCGAGCGGACTTTGCCCGTGAAGATCCCGCGCCCAAGCGGCGAGAACGGCACGAACGCCGTGCCGAGATCCTTGCAGGCCTGGATGAGGCCGAGTTCGGGTGTGCGCGTCCAGATGGAGTATTCGCTCTGCACGGCATCGACGTGGCCGGTTCTTGCGGCCGCGCGCAATGTCGTAGGTGCGATCTCGGACATGCCGATGCCGCCGATCTTGCCCTCGCGCTTGAAGGTCAGCAGCGTCTCCATGATGGCCTCGATGGGCAACGATGGGTCACGGCGGTGGATATAGTAGAGATCGACGCTATCAACGCCCATGCGCCGGAGCGAACCTTCAAGGCATTCGCGCAGATAGGCGGCTGAATTGTCGAACACGCGCTCCATCGTGCCGGACTTGCGCTTGATGCCGCCCTTGGTCGCGAGGTGTACTTTGGCGCGTGCGCCGGGGGTGGCCTTGAAGAACGTGCCGATGACGGTCTCGCTGATCTCGGGGCCGTAGACGTTGGAGGTGTCCCAATGCGTCGTGCCGGTATCAAGGCAGGCTGCCAGTGCCTCGTGGCTCTCGGCTTCGTTGGTCGTGCCATAGAAGCCGCCAAAGCTCATGGCACCAAAGCCCATCGCGCCCACGTGGGGGCCATGCTTGCCAAACGAGCGGGTTTTCATGGGAGATGTCCTGCGGCCGATGTTGAGCCGCCTTGTGGCAGCTTCGCCCGCGTTTCGGCAAGGCAGTGCGGGCTGTGACACCGCGCAGGCCCGCGCAGGCCCGACGCGCATTGACCCTGTGCGGCGACGCGTCTAACGGCCGCGTCGGGGAGCGATCCATGCGGCGACGGTTCTTTTTGATCTACAACCCGACAGCGGGCCGGGATCGCCGCCGCTACATCGAGGCCGTTGTCGCTGAATTAGAGGGCCGTGGCGCTGAGACAACGCGCGCGCGCGCGAGCAGCGCCGACGCCGCGCGCCGCGAGGCTGCAGACGCGGCGCGCTCAGGGCAGTACGAGGCCCTTGTCGCGGCCGGCGGCGATGGCACAGTCCGACAGGCGGCCATAGCAGCGCTCGGGACATCGTGTGCCGTCGGGGCGGTGATGATGGGCACCGGCAACGTCCTCGCCCACGAGCTTGGCTTGCCGCGTGCGCCGACGGCAGTTGCCGCGGCCTTGTGCGATGGCCCGACAGTGGATGTCGAACTCGCCAGCGCCAATGGCGAGCCGTTCCTGCTGATGGCGGGCGCTGGTTTCGACGGCCGCGTGGTCGCCAACCTCAATCACACGCTGAAACAGCGTTTTGCGCGCGCCGCCTACGGACCGGCAACGCTCAGTGCGTTGCGTGCGCCACTCGACCGCTTGCGTGTTGTGATCAACGGCGCGGAACACACTTGCGCCTGGGCCATCGTCACGTCAGCCGCGCGTTATGGCGGCGCGTTTCAGCTGACACGGCAGACATCCATCCGATCGCCGGGCCTGGTTGCTATCTTGTTCCGGCCGCAGACGCGCGCTGAGCTGCTGGCTCAGGCTGTTGCCCTTGCCCGCGGCGACCTGGACCGGCGGGCAGCAATCGACCCTGACTGGGTGACGGCAATTCCATGCGTGGCGGCCGACATCTACGCCGAGGTGCCCGTCCCGGCACAAATCGACGGCGACGTGTTCGGCACGACGCCCCTGCAAATTCGCAACGGTGCTGGACGCGTGGCGCTGATCATCCCTGCTTGACGTTTGCGTCAATGTGCAGAATTCAGGATCGGCGGTGTGGCCTGCCTGCCGAGTTGGTGTACACGCCAGCCGGGTTACTACATCGGGCGATCCGAGGAGACGTCATGCGCTGTCCGTATTGCGCGTCGGAAAACACGCAAGTGAAAGACAGTCGGCCGGCCGAGGAAAACCAGGCCATCCGGCGGCGGCGCCATTGCGACGCGTGCGGCGGCCGATTCACGACGTTCGAGCGCGTGCAGTTGCGCGAAATCACGGTGATCAAGCGATCGGGCCGCCGCGTGCTGTTCGACCGGGAAAAGCTCAATCGGTCTGTGGCGACCGCCGTGCGCAAGCGGCCGATTGCGCCTGAACGCGTGGAGCGCATGATCTCCGGTATCGTGCGCCAGCTCGAAAGCATGGGCGAGAACGAGATTCCCTCGACCGCCATCGGCGAGATGGTGATGGAGGCGCTGAAGGTGACGGACGCCGTCGCCTATGTGCGGTTTGCCTCGGTGTATCGGGATTTCCGCGCCATGGCCGATTTCCACAGTGTGCTTGGCGAGATCAGCGAGGCGCCTCTGGTCGACGCGAAGCCGGATGTGGGGGAGGCGCCGAAGGTGCCGCGCGCCCCATGACCAGTTTGCCCGGCCGATCAGCGTCGTCTGTCGACTTCGATATGCGCATGATGCGCATCGCGCTTGGTCTTGCGCGTCGGGGTCTCGGGCGCACGGCGTTTAACCCGTCGGTCGGCGCGGTCATTGCGGACGAAACAACCGGCCGGATGATTGCCGGCGGCTGGACACAGCCCGGCGGACGCCCACACGCAGAAAAGGACGTGCTGCGCCGCGCGGGCGATCAGGCGCGCGGCAGAACGATGTATGTCACGTTGGAGCCCTGCGCACACACGGGCCGCATTCCAACCTGTGCCGATGCCGTATTGACGGCCGGATTGCAGCGCCTTGTGTGCGCCATTGCCGATCCAAACGAGATCATCGCCGGTCGCGGGTTCGAGCAACTCGTGGAGGCCGGCGTAAACGTCGACGTCGGATTGCTCGCGGCGGATGCGCGCTGGGTGACAGCCGGGCACATTCTGCGTACGCTGCACAGCCGTCCGTTCGTGCAGTTGAAGCTGGCGGTCTCGGCCGATGGCAAGATCGCATCCGGCACGGGAGCATCGCCGGTCTGGGTCACGGGACCGCAAGCGCGCAGTTACGGCCATTGGCTGCGCGCACAGTCTGACGCCATCATTGTGGGTGTCGGCACGATCCTCGCAGATGATCCAGATTTGACGTGCCGGCTGCCCGGCATGGCTGATCGCTCGCCGCTGCGCGTCGTGCTTGATACGCACCTGCGCACACCTCCAACCGCGCGCGTGCTGCGGGGCAAACCGACGGTGATTTTCACCGGTGCACAGCCCTCGGCGCCGATGCTCGCCGTTTCGACGACCACGGAGATCTTGCCGCTGATCGGCGGTCACATCGATCCCGCAGCTGTGCTCACGCGCCTCGCCAGAGATCCGATCCGCCGCGTCCTGATTGAAGGCGCACCGATGGTGGCGCAGAGCTTTCTCGGTGCGGATCTCGTCGATGAAGTGGTGCTGTTCCAAAGCCCAACGCCGCTTGGTGCCAAGGGCCATGAACCGCTCGGCCCGCGCGGCCTTGCTCCCTTCGACGGTGCCGGCTGGACCCGCGCCGTTCGTCGCGTCATCGGGTCTGACACGATGACCATCTACCGCCGCCATCGTCCCGGAGTGCTGACATGACTGCTGCGCCATTCCGCTACTATCTGCGCGTCCGCTATGGCGACTGCGACGGCCAGAAGGTGGTCTACAACGCCAAGTATGGCGAATACATCGATCTCGCCGCGACCGAGTATCTGCGCACGGCGCTGCATCCGCGCAGCGTGTTCAACGGCGATTTTGAGATGCAAGTCGTGAAGCTCGTGGTCGAATGGAAGGGCCCGGCGCTGCTCGACGATGTCGTCGAGATCGCGGTGCAGCCGACGCGGTTTGGCACCTCTTCATTCACGCTCGGTTTTGAAATCCGCCGCGCAGGATCAGACGCGATCCTGGTCACTGGCGAGACCGTCAACGTGCACACGCATCGCGTCGCCGACGCCTGGGTGAAAGCGCCGCTCGAGCAAAGGCACCGCGACATGCTGGAGCAAGGGGCGGCGGGCCGAATCGTCAATCATGCCGGCGAGTTCGAAGGCTTGCGGCGAGCATAATCGACGATACCTGCTTGCAAAATTTCTGATCTATCATCTCCAACGGCGTCATCCCGGAATACGATCGCGCGTCCCGCGTGATCGTATATCCGGGATCTACCTTGTCCGTAAAGCACGCGTGTCTGACTACGAGAGGTAAGGATCCCGGATACACCTGCCGCGCCTCGGCGCGACAGGTATTCCGGGATGACGATGATGGGCGCTCCGTCACATGTTTTGGCCGCTTGTATGAGAAGCGCCGGCGTTCGGTTGTCGGTGTCGATGGACGTCGCGCAGGCCGCCCGATCGCGGCAATCCGGCAACACCGCCGCAAATCCACAAGTTGCGCACCGCTAAGGGCCTCTGCGATGCGGCTCGTGCGTTGACGGCTCCGGCGGCTTTTGCGAACCAGCGTCCATTGAGGTGCGCGGACCCTCGTTTCCGCTTTCCCGCTCCGATCCTATCCGTTCGGCACAGCTGTGCCGCCGCTGTGAGGACTTGAGAGATGCGGGACCAACCGACATCACCGCAGTTGCCGCTGCCGAGCGCTCAATCTGCTCCTGTCATGCCAGCCCCGGTCATGCGGGCGAGTGCGGCCGAAAGCCTGGCGTCGTCTGTTGCGACCCCTGCACCGAGAAGGCGTGCGCGCAAAAGCGGCAGCCGATATACGGCTGTGTGGGCCGGAGCCGGTTTGGCGGCAGCGGCTTATGTCGGTGCCGTTCTTGTCGGCCAAGAGCCGGTCACGAACATAGCCGGTCGCTGGTCCGCGCAGGAACGCGACACCACCGAAATGGCGGCGGCGCTCGCTCGCACGCAGTCCGAAGTGGCGCAATTGCAGCGCAGCGTCGGCACGCTTGAGGCCGACATGACGCGCGTCAAGACGCACGCGACGCAGGCCGATGGGCGCGAACAGGCGACGGCCGCGCGGATCGACGCGGTCGAGTCGCGCGTCGAGAAATTCGGCGCCCAGATTGCCCAGGTGTTTGCCAAGGCAGCGCCACCCCAGAAAGGCGCGCCCGGACCCGTTGCGGCGGCGCGGCCGACTGGCGGAGCTGCGATCGAGACCGGCGCATTGCCGCCAAAGGATCTGGTCAAGGAGAATGTGCTCCCGCAGCGCGAACTTGCGGCAGCGCGCCGTGCCGAGCCTGCGCCCGCGGCGGCATCAGTGCAGCCCACGCCGCCAGCGGCGGCGATCCTGCTTGCACGCGGGCCCTCGCTCGATGCGCTGCGGCTGAGCTGGAGCCTGCTGAATGAGCGGCACAAGTCGTCACTTGGATCGCTCGAGCCACGTGTGGTGACGACGGAGCCGGGAACGCATCAGTTGGTCGCCGGTCCGTTTGCCTCAGCCGCTGACGCCGCCAAGGCTTGTGCCGCGCTCAAATCGCGCGGCGTGACATGCCAGCCGGCTGAATTCAAAGGCGAAGGCTTGTAATGCCAGCGGCCAGACAGTGACCGCCGCGAGATGGCCAGTTGAGGCGTCATGACCGCTTCGCCACGGCAAGCCTGATCCCGTTCTCAGAGCGCAGGGTCAGCCGCGCAACCGGCTCCGGCACGTGGTCGTCAACCGGCAGGAAACGATAGCGCCGGACCAGCTCGGCGAGCATCAGCGTCGCCTCCTGCAGCGCGAAGGCCGCGCCCACGCACACCCGTGGTCCCATGCTGAAGGGCATGTAGGTCTGCCGGATGGCGTGACGGTCCTGCTCCCCGGCAAAGCGATCGGGATCGAACACGTGCGGGTCAGACCAGATCACGCACCTCGTCAACCATACGATCCTGGATCGCGGGATCGTTGGCGATCAGATACAGTGTCCAGCCGAGTGCTGCGGCCGAGGTTTCATGGCCCGCAAGAAAGAGCATAGCGATCTGGTCGAGCAGTTCACCGTCACCAAAGCGCGTCCCTGTCACCGGGTCCTCGGCCACCATCCGCGCGTCGTCTCCGGATCGAGCAAAGGGCGCGGGCCGAAAAGCAGGCCGAAAAAATCGTAGCCGCCGGCCCGCTCGCTGGCGCGTAGATATTGGAAAAGAAACCTGGCCGGTTGGGTGCAAGTGTCTCGGCAAACCTACCAGAGACCGGACGAACTACAATGCTCAGTCACTTTTAATCAGCAATTCTCAAAGTGACCGCCTTCCCCCGCAGACAGCAGAACGACGCGCCCGCAGGAGCCGTTCGCGTCCTTGCGGGCATTGCTGTGTCGGGTTCAAACGATCTTCTGGCCCGTCTTGGCCCAATCGGCGACGAACTGCGACAAGCCCTTGTCGGTCAGGGGATGCTGCACGAGGGCTTTCAGCACCGACGGTGGCACGGTCGAGACGTCGGCACCGATGAGGGCGGCCTCACGCACATGTCCGATCGTGCGAATGGACGCGGCGAGAATCTCGGTCTCAAGGTCCGGGTAGTTGTCGTAGATCTGGCGGATCTCACGGATCAATTGCATGCCATCGTAGCCGATGTCGTCGATGCGGCCGATGAAAGGTGATACGAACGTCGCGCCGGCTTTGGCGGCCATCAGCGCCTGGCCGGCCGAGAAGCAGAGCGTCACGTTGGTCTGGATCCCCTCGCTGGTCAGTGCCTTACAGGCCTTGAGGCCGTCCCAGGTCAACGGCAGCTTCACGCACACGTTGGATGCGATCTTGGCCAGCACGTGCGCCTCTTTCAGCATCTGCGCGTATTCGGTGCTTGCAACCTCGGCCGAGACGGGACCGGGTACGAGGGCGCAGATCTCGGCGATGATGGTCTTGAAGTCGCGGTTCGCCTTGGCAACGAGGGACGGATTGGTGGTTACGCCATCAAGAAAGCCGGCCGCAGCCAGATCCTTGATTTCGGCCACGTCAGCAGTGTCGACAAAGAATTTCATGGGGCTCTCAGTGACATCGTGGATTGCACAACCCGCCGGCGCGGGTGGCGCAGGCGTCGACCTACACTGCGTCGCAGGGCGACCGATAGAGGGCTGTTCGCCCGCTTTCTATCTCTGGCCCATTTATCCCGTGAAGGACGCGATGCCAACGCAACCCGGTCGGCCGTCAGGGCAATGGCATGAACCGTCATCCCGCACAAACGCGACCTCTTTCGGAGCGGGATTGCAGCTACGTCCCTATTGCACATGTTGCGTGATTTGTGTGTCCACACTCGTCTCGCTCAGCACCACCCAGTTCTCTGCGTTCGACGCCCGTTGCAGGATCGCGATGCCGCAGGCCAAAACGAGCAAGCCGAACACAAGGTGGGTGTTTGCGTCGGTCCAGATGCGGCGGCGATGGGGCATAACCATGTGATCTCCTGAAGGGGCGACCAACACTTTACAGGTCTACATGGCGTGTGAACGTGGCAATCTCTGCCTTGGCGGCGTGATCGCGTGCCGGTATGTGAGGTTTTGTCCGCGTCCACGGTACTGGACGCCGATCGGGGCGCAGAGCGATGACCAAAGTGACGGATGATGTCGCAGCGCTTGCCCTGCGCGTGCGCGAGGAGATCGCGCGGCGGCGGCTGTCCCGGCAGGCCGTTGCCGACATGGCCAAGGTTAGCCTATCGACGCTTGAGAAAGCGCTGTCCGGCCGGCGTCCGTTCACCCTGCAAACGATCGTCCGCTTGGAGGAAGCCTTTGGCGTGGTGTTGCGCGCGCCGGGCTTGCCTCAGGCGAACGCAGGTGCGGCCACCGGCACGGCGCCGGACGAACTCGGCAACTATAATCGTGCGGCTGTGTCGTGGCTCGAAGGTCCGCACCTGACCATCCGACCCTCGTTCGGCGATCCGAAATCTGTCTATGCCTATCGCACCGATATCACCTGGGATGACGGGGCAAGTCGATTGCGGTTCCGTGAGGCTGAACGGGTCGATCGCGATTATGTGCAGTTCGGCGATGTCGCCGTGCCGCACCAATCGGGCCACATCTACCTGGTCACCAACCGGCACGGCCAGCACCGCATGATTATCGTCTCGCGCCCTGTGATCACGGGTGAGATGCATGGTTTGCTGATGACGCTGCAGGCCGGCCGTGGCGCACACCTGGCACCTGTCGCGACGCCCATCGTTCTGCGGCCGATCTCAAAGGGCGAGACGCCTGCGTTCGGCAAAATCAGCCCAGGGCACGACGCCTACGCCACATATGCCCGTTTGGTGCGCAAAACCACGCTTGAACATTTCGCGACGCTGCTGCCGCCGGGATAGTTGGCCGCGGACGTCAGGCCATCCGTCGTGCTCCCGGCTGCGGCGGGTTTTCCGGCGGGCCAGCAAAGCACTGGCCGATGGTCATCCAGGCGTGCGCCACAGGTCCTGTCACGGACAGCGATGTGTCGGCAATGTTGCGCGTCTGCGTGACCACTTGGCAGAACGCAGTCGCATCTCCCGCGACGCGATCCGCTGCCGCGGGATCGCCAAACGTCCATGCCGCGCCTGATGGTGCCGTCAGAGCCACGTAGGGCTGCGGGCCCGGTGGCGGGAGGCCACGGTTCTTGAACGTCCAGCCGAACGTGTTCACGCCGAGGATGGCGATGCCCTGGATACGGTCGGTATCGAGGCGGCGGCGGCCCATCAGGTCATAGATGGCTTGCCCGTGGGCCCACGTCTCCATGAGACGTGCCGTGACCGACGAGCGCGCGCTCATGTCGAGGGCGGCCCATGGCACGCGTGTCTTGGCGTCGACTGCGCTGAAGGCACGTGCCGTATCGTCAACGCCATCACGCCAGGCGGCCGCAAGCGCGTGCCCCGTCAATCCCTGGCACTGGTCACGCTCGAACAGATGCAACGTCCCAGAGACACGTGCCGGCAGTGTCGTCTCATACCAGCTGCGAAACCCCGCGCCATCGGCGAGGGCGAGGCGCACGGCCGTGTTCCAACAGTGCAGATGCTGCAGGATGCGGTCCGTCGTCCACGCCTTGAACGCTGTCGGGCGGCTGAAATCGCGCGCATCGAGCGAAGTTGCGAGGGCATGGAGCGCAGCGCTCTCATCGACGAAGTGCTGGACGTCGTGCTGCATACGTCACTCCTGCCCGGTCTTATACCAGCGAGCAAAATTTCTGACCCATTACATCCAACGACGTCATCCTGGAATACGATCACGCGCCCCACGTGATCGCAGATCCGGGATTTACCACTGTCCAAAAAACACGAGTGCCAATACGCGAGCGGTAAGGATTCCGGATATGCCTGCCGCGCCTCGGCGCGACAGGCAGTCCGGAATGACGATGATGGGTTGGTCAGTCACAAATTCTGACCGCCGGTCTTATTCCTGCCTAGTCGGAGAAGCGGGTTACCAGATCAGGAAATCCGTCCACAGGCATGTGCCAGGAACAGATACACGCGGCCGCTGCTTGAGGTGAGATGCGCCTGCAGCGACTGGCCGCTTGGATCGCGCGCCTCGACGTCACGCACTTCGCGCTCGAACTCGCTGAGGAAGCGGTCGACCATGGCACGGAAGGGCATGTCAGTCTGATAGCGGCGCTGGGCATCGTCGAAGATTGCGCGTCCCTCGGCCGAATAGATGCTGCGCACGAGGATGCCGCGCTGGCCAGACCGGAAGCGCGCCCAGATGGCGGCAGCTGTTGGCGGATCGAGGGCAGCTGCGACCTGCTCCAGGTTGATCGGCGCGTTGGTCGCGGGCGCCTGGTGCGGCTCTTGTACGACGGCCTGAGCCTCGGGTTTGGAGGCGCGCGCGAGAAGGTCTCCCAAAGACCAGCCCGTGGGCGGCATCCCAGAGGAGGCGACGGCTTGCTGAGGCGGCGGATTTGGCCGCTGTGGCTGCTGCACGGGCGCGGCGGGCGGTGCGATCGCGTGCTGCACGGGCGGTGCGATGTCGAGCGTCCGCTTCTCGCGATCGGCGATCCTGGCGACCTCGTCGAGCGCCTTCAATTGCTCGGCAAGCACACGGCGCATGGCGTCTGTGCTCTGGCGGGTTGCATCTGGGATGGCCTGTGCCTGCTGGCGCAGGGCTTCTTGTTCGCGGCCAAGCTCCTCGGCGGCCGTGCGTGTGCGCGCGCGGATTTCATCGGTCGTCTCGGCAAGGCGGCTGGTGAGCGATCCGACCTGCTGGCTCATCTCCTGCGACACGGTCGAGAACTGATCGCGCAACGAATCGAGCGCGCGATTTTGCTGCTGCTCCGTGTCCGTGCGCAGGCGCTGCAGATCGTTCAAGGCTGACTGCGCGTGTGTTTGCGCCCCGCGGGTCAAGTCGTCGGTCAAGGCCCGTGTTTTCTGCGCGGCCTCGGTGAGAGACGTCTCGATGGTGCTCTTGTAGTTGACCATCTGCTTGCCAAGCTGATCGGTCGATTCCGTTACGCGGCCAAGCGTATCGGTGAGTTCGCGGTGCCTGTTTTGGAGGGTACTGTCGATGCGGTGGTTGGCTTGCTCCAGCGCGTTGGCGGCGCGGATGATCGACTGGCCCTGATTTTCGAAGCGGTTGGTGACCGAGCCGATCTGGGTGAGCAGGTTTTCAGAAACGGTCTTGAGCATGTCGGCCTGTCCGGCGAGGCCCTCGATGGCCTTGACCGACTGGCGCGTGATGTTCTCGCTCGTGCGCCGGACTGATGCGATGCCTTGCACCAACTGCTCGTCGAGGTGCTGCGATTGGCGGTTGAGAGTTTCGGACAGGTTCTTGGCGTGCGCATCCATGGCAACGGCCAGAAGGCGAGCTTTTTCTCCGACGGTGCTGTCGATCGTTTGCGTTGACGTGCGGATCGAGTCGTCGAAAGCATTGAGACGGGTCGCGAATGCGAGGTCAATGGCGCGCGTGCGCTCAAGCAGGCGTTGATCGAAGGCCTCAGTCTGGCCCAGTAGACTGGTGCTGATCGCGTCGGAGCGCGTGGCCAGCGTCTGGTCGATCGCGGCGGTGAAGGTCTCGAACACGGTCTGGAATTCGCCAGTGCGGGTGCCAAGGGTGGTGTGCAGGGCGGAGGTGTATTCGTCGAGGACGGTTTGCAGGTGTGTGGTGCGATCGCCGAGCAAGGTCTGAATTTGCTCAGTGGATTGGCCAAGAATGCCCTGCATCTGCGACGTCGTATCGGTCAGCACGCTGCGAAGTGCAGTCGTGCGCGTATCCAGCGTATTTTCAAACTGTCCGGTTGCCTTGGTCAGCGAGGTATCGAGGGCGATCAGGTTTTGTCCGGCGTCCCCGACGAGGCGCGCGATCTTGGCTTGCTGGTTTTGCAGGTTCTCCAGCAGCTGCGGGACTTCGCTGCTGATGGCGCGTAAGGTGCGATGGACGTTTTCGCCGGTGCCGGACAGCTCGTTGCGCTGGTTGGCGAATTCGTTCAGCAGGCCGCGGATGCGCGTTTCGTTGGAGGCAAAGGCCTGCTCAAGCGCCGACACTTCACTGTGCACCATCGCCTCAAGTTCGCCTGCCCGTCCGATGGCCTGAGAGATGGCCTCGTTCATGTAGTTGACTTGCTTGCGCACGGTCTGGCCGAGGGAGGCGACAGCTTGCTCGGCCTGCCGGTCGGGCTCGGCGAGGCGGATCGCGACCTCCGTCATGGCGGACGAGCGCAAGCGCAGATCCTGCGCCTGATAGACCAGCCACGCGATAACCCAGAAAACCGCGATCGGCAGCACAACCGTCGCCAATGAAATGAGAATGACGGGCTTGCCGAACAATTCAGCAGCGCCGCCAACCTTGGCCAGTTCGGGCAAGATCATCAGCGTCGACAGCAACGCACCGACGACCAGCCACAGTCCCGAGATGGCCGCGGCAATCGTGTAGATCCGACGCGATGGTTTCTGATTAAGGGCATAGATGAGGCCGCCGATCGTCGGCGCATCATCGTTAGCCGCCACCGTGGTGCCCCGAGACGGGCCCGCCGGGCGGCGCTTGGCTGCCTTTTCAACAGGCGTATCTATGGGCGCAACTGGGGGCGCAACGTCCGTCGTGGCGACGACTTTGGGCTTGGCGCGTTCGACCTGAGCTGCGGCGAGCGGCGCGGTTGTCATGGGTTTCGCGGCTGTAGGACGCTGCTGATCGCCATCGGCGAGCGCGATTTGAATGGCGACATTAAGCTCGGTCAAGTCAGATGCAGCCGGCTTTATTGCGCTCGGTGCTGGCTTGGCCGTGGGAGCCGCAAGACTGGCTGCGGACGCAGCTGTCGGCTGCGGGGTCGGTTTGGCGGCCGCTGTTTGGGAAGGCTGAGACGATGGGGGGGGCGTGAGGTTTGGTTTTTGAGGCGCCGCCGCTCTGGCAGGTTCAGCGGTCTTGGCGGCAGGTTCAGCGGTCTTGGCGGATTCAGAGATCGATACCTCAAACGGCTTCGCGAGCGGCGGTGGTGCGACGGCGGCACCTGGCAAAGGCGGGGCCCCCTTCGGTCCGCCATCTTTTGCCACCCGGCGCGACTCCAGGTCCGGCGCGACAGTCGCAACGGCATCCATGAGCGATCGCGCGCCGCGTGTCGTGTCTTGCGCCATTCCCCATCCCACTACGTCGGTGACGTGCTCCGAGCAGCACACGCCACGTGCAGCACAACCGGACGAACCCACACAACAGCTGTCACTCGATGTGGTCAACATCGTGGCGCAGCATTTTGCATTGCGTAGAACAGTCTAGCCGTTGGCCGGGTCGATGGGGCGAAGGCGCAGCGTTTTCCTTTATTTGTCCACATGTTTCACGGGCAGAACAATGCCCAGTGCAGAAACATCACAGCAGCTGTGGTCCGCGCACCACGAAATCCATCTGTGCGGCTGTCTCGATTGTGCCGGGCCGGCAGCGACGGACCTCGGCGATAGCCTCATCCACCGTCATCCCACTCTCGGACAGGATTTTTGCAGCGATGGTGCCTGTGCGCCCAAGGCCGGCCGCACAGTGCAACGCCAACCGGCCACCTGTCTTGATCACGCGGCGCACGTCGTCGCGCGCGGTGCCCCAGGCGGCCCAAGTTGCAGCAGACGGCACGCCGAAATCGGGGATCGGAACGTGGTGCCACGTGAACTGACGATCTCGCGCGTCAGCGGCGAAGTTCGGGACGCCGAGCCGAGTGAACTCCTGCTCTTCAATCAGCGTTAACAGCACATCGGCGCCAAAGTCTTCGATGCTGGCCAAATCAGCCGAGAGTTCGCGCTGTCCGTAGGTGCCTCCGCATCGGCCCGGGCAATGGCTCAATCCGAGCAATGCCCCGCCAGGCGTCTCGACAACACTGATCTGCAAAGTCCTGTCGGCCCTGGACATCGACTACGATCTCCCGCGATGATCACGGCATGCAACAGCCAATCGACATTGTGCGCCTGACCGACCTGCGCCCGATCAATTCCGCTCGGGCAGACATGGATGCCATTTTCTATGAAACGGCGCCACGGGCGCCCGCTGATCCAACCGCACGCGCGACCTTCTATGACCTTTGGCTCGGGCAATACCTGCGTCATGAGCCAGAGTTGGCGCACGTGGCGGTCTCGCAAGGCCGCGTTATCGGCTATCTCGTGGGCTGCCACGCAAACCCTGCGACATCGCCGCGGTTTGCCTCTCTCGCCTATTTCCAGACGTTCGCCAGGGCCTGCGGCTCCTATCCGGCTCACCTGCACATCAACCTGACAACGGTAGCCCGCGGCTCAGGCACTGGCGCACGGTTAATCGAAGCCTGCGTCGCCGATGTTGCGGCGGCGCGGCTGCCAGGCGTGCACGTTGTAACATCAGCCGCGGCGCGCAATGTCGGCTTTTACGCGCGCAACGGTTTTATTGAGATCGACGGCACCGACCGCAGTGGAGGCCCCGTGGTGCTCTTGGGGCGCTCGATCGGCTGACGCGCAGGCGCCCGCCTCTCAGTCCTTGTTGCGCGCCTTCTTGGCGATCTTGGCGGCGCGCTTGACAGCATTTTCGGTCTTGCGCGCGCGCGCCTGGATCTTCTTGCGGCGCTGGTCACCCATCTTCGGCATGGTCGTTCTCTCAAGGTTCTGTGGTCGTTGACTTCAAGTCGACAGGCGTCAGGCCTTGCGGCCCTTATCTGCATTGTTCAGGCGCGCAATCAAGCTCGAAGTGTCCCAACGGTTGCCGCCCATCTTCTGCACTTCGGCATAAAACTGGTCGACAAGGGCTGTAACGGGAAGAGTAGAGCCGTTTTTGCGTGCCTCATCGAGCGCAATGGACAAGTCCTTGCGCATCCAATCGACGGCGAAGCCGAAATCGAATTTGCCTTCACCCATGGTCTTCCAGCGGTTTTCCATCTGCCAGGAGCCAGCCGCGCCCTTGGAGATGGTCTCCATGACGGCCGGCAGGTCGAGACCCGCCTTCTGCGCCATGTGGATGCCTTCAGCGAGGCCCTGCACAAGGCCTGCGATGCAGATCTGGTTGACCATCTTGGTCACCTGGCCCGCGCCCGACGGCCCAATGAGCGTCGACATACGCGCGAACAGGTCGATGACCGGCTTGGCGCGCTCGAACACGGGCTTGTCGCCACCGCACATCACGGTCAGCATGCCACTCACGGCGCCAGCCTGACCACCTGAAACGGGCGCATCGATAAAGTCGAATCCTTTGGTCTTGGCTGCTGCATACAACTCGCGGGCTACATTGGCCGAGGCCGTCGTGTTGTCGATGAAGATCGTGCCCTTACGCTGGCTCTCAAACGCGCCGCCCTTGGCTGTTGTCACCGAGCGCAGGTCGTCGTCGTTGCCAACGCAGCAGAACACGAAGTCGGCGTCCCTGGCGGCCTCCGCAGGCGTCGCGGCGGTGGCGCCGCCATATTCCTTCGCCCACGCCTCGGCCTTGGCGCCGTTGCGGTTGTAGACCGTGACGTCGTGGTTGCCCTTTTTGCGGATGTGCCCCGCCATGGGATAGCCCATCACGCCAAGGCCAATCCAAGCCACTTTGGCCATCGTTCCGCTCCGCTTCTGCCGGTTTGAGTGGCCGCCTATAGCGGAAGCGGATCGGCGGGGGAAGGTGATTGTGTGCGGGACACTTGTTGTGAGGAGGGGCGAACGCAACGTTCCCAGCCCCAGCCCATGACGCCGGAGCCCGCGGATACGCGTGCGAGGCGCTTGTTGTTCGTCCGGTCTTTGGTAGGTGAGCTGAAGGTTGGCTGAACCTGAGGCTGGCAGGGCGTGACCCAAAGGCGAAGTCGAGACCACAGTGAGAGTTGGAAGACGGCGTGTCCGCTTCTGAAATTCGCGTCAGATGTCTCACCGTGCTCAGTGAACCTACCCTCGCACACAGGCGCTCTCGACCCGACGGACCCATCCGGCTAGACAAGTCGAATGATAGACCGCCGATCCCTGATGAACCGCAGTGCTGGATTGGCCGCACTTGTTGCTGGAGAACAATCTGCGATGACGCTGGCAGCGGCAGCGAGCAAAACGTCAGCCAAGGCCGCCGGCTTCCGAGCGCCACTTGAAAGCGATCCACACGAGCTGACGTTTATGCAATGGCCGGCGCGCTCCGCCATCTACGGTGGGCAAAGGGAACTTGAGGCGGTCAGATCAAAAATCGCGCTGATTGCTCAGTCGATCGCAAAATTCGAGCCCGTCGTTGTGCTCGCCCGGGCCGATCAAACCGACACCGCAGCGAAGGTTCTTGGCTCTGGCATCGCTGTATGGCCAATCCCGACGGACGATTTATGGTGCCGTGACGCGGGGCCGACATTCGTGCTCTCTCGCGATGGTCGGATGGCGGTCTCGGATCTCGGTTTTAACGGCTGGGGCGGGAAACAGAGCCACGCGGATGACGGATTGATTGCAAGACGCGTCGCCAACCAACTCAAGCTACCACTGTTTGCCAATGGTATCGTCGGCGAGGCGGGAGGTGTTGAGGTCGACGGAGCCGGGACCGCGCTCGCGCACGAGAGTTCGTGGATCAACAAGAACCGCAACAAGCAGGGCAAGGCGGTTGTCGAGAGGTTGTTGCTGGATGCTTTGGGAGCGGAGAAAATGATCTGGGCCCCCGGCATTAAGGGCGCCGACATCACAGACTATCACATCGATGCACTGGCGCGGTTCGTGAAGCCGGGCCAGGTGCTCATTCAGATTGGCAAGAGACCCGACCGTAGCGATCCATGGTCGGTCGCTGCCTTTGAAACGTACCAGATCCTGAAGTCAGCCCGTGATGCCCAGGGGCGGGCCCTCGACATCGTGGTCATTCCAGAGTCCGTGCGCATCCGCTCCAAGTCGACAACGTTCGTGTCCAGTTATGTGAATTACTACGTGTGCAATGGTGCCGTCATCGGTGCGGAATTCGGCGACGATACCGCCGACGCAAATGCCGAAGCCACCCTTCGGAAACTTTATTCTGGACGGCAAATCGTCAGTCTCAATGTTGATCCGATTGGTGAGGCTGGAGGCGGCATCCATTGTGCGACACAGCAGAAGCCGAAAGCGATCATCTGACAGCGGCATTAGATGCCTGACATCGGCCTCGCTGCATCGTCGCCGAACGTCAGCTGTACGATCGGTCAGTCGACATTTTCAGTGCATCAATCGGCGTGCTTGGCGACTTCCCCTTATGGCCCGCTGTGATCGGAACGGTCGCCGTCAGCGGCGCTCGATCCTGTGGGCCGAGCTTCCGGTCACGGAACGAACCATGGCCGACGGAAGGTGACCGCGCAACATCAAACATGGCCGCGCTGGCCGTCGACCGACCTTCATGACCCCTAGGAGCCCGTCCAGATAGCCTCGGCGCAAGCCAAATTTTGCCCAAAAGCGCCCCTCAGGACGCAAGTGTGCTGTGGAACAACTTCAGGAGGTTGTGAGCGGAGCAGACAATCGACCATTCTGCACGAACTTTTTCGACGCCGCGCAATAGAAACTGGCGAAAGCCGCGGGCTTGTTTGATCTGGTCGAACACCGGTTCCACCACTTGTTTGCGCAAGCGGTACGGCGAGTCGAAGCCGCCATCGTCGATCTTCTTGCGCATCGCCTGCGTCAGCGGGCCACCGATTTTCTGCGTTTTCGCCGTCGGATGCTGGGCACGGCCGGGGG
>JANMGQ010000253.1:0-25009 GCA_031374735.1 Hyphomicrobiaceae bacterium
CACTCGCCAAACCCAACGGTATCCTCGATCGACCCGAAGCCGTGGAGTTGAAAGTGCCAGCTGGCGCGATTGCCCTGGAGGGCGTCAAATTCAACTACGGCAAAGCCAAGGGGCAGCCTGGCGCGGACGCGTCCCGGGTCATCGACGGCCTCACGCTGACGATCAAACCGGGCGAAAAGGTCGGATTGGTCGGCCGCTCTGGGGCTGGCAAGTCCACGCTCGTTAATCTGCTCTTGCGCTTTTACGACCTCGAGGGTGGCCGCATTCTCATCGACGGCCAGGATATCGCAACCGTGTCTCAGGACAGTCTGCGCGCCTCCGTTGGCATGGTCACCCAGGACACCTCCCTCATGCACCGCTCGGTGCGTGATAACATTCTCTACGGCCGCCCGACCGCGAGCGAGGCGGACCTGCTGGCGGCCTCGGAACGCGCTCAGGCTCACCGTTTTGTCGCCGGCCTCGAAGACGGCAAAGGCCGCAAGGGCTACCTCGCCCATGTCGGCGAGCGCGGCGTGAAACTCTCCGGCGGTCAGCGCCAGCGCATCGCCATTGCACGTGTTCTGCTGAAAAACGCGCCGATCCTGATTCTTGATGAAGCCACCAGCGCGCTCGACAGCGAGGTGGAAGCGGCGATCCAGGAGCAGCTGTACAATCTCATGGAGGGCAAGACCGTGATTGCGATCGCGCACCGCCTCTCGACCATTGCCGCGATGGATCGCTTGATCATCATGGACCAGGGCAAAATCGTCGAGGAAGGCACGCACCAGGCGTTGCTCGCCAAGGGCGGCATTTATGCCGACCTGTGGAGCCGCCAGAGCGGTGGGTTCCTGGCAGACCATGGGGACGATGCGGGGGCCGCGAAAGTTGCGGCGGAGTGAGAACCCGCCGCGGCGTCACATCACGCCGCGCTCTCGCGCACCAGCACTTTCAACACATGCCTGCACAGTGCGGTGAAATAGCTCTCCGCCTTGCCCTCGATCAGCACAACCCCGCGGGTGCGCATAACACCGGCGGGCTCGGTAGTGCTCAGCGCCACCTGATACTGCGACGATGTTGGAACAAGCCGCACGCCGCGCCCGTCGCTCTGCACGTCGATTGAGCCACCATGTGGCGCGGCCAGTTCGGAAGGTTCGACCTCTGCCGCACTCGCATTCGATATCCGCAGCAAGCGGGCCAAAACGCTGGACGCAAGAGGGATTTCCGAGATGAACACGGCCGCAGCACCGGGCTCGACTCGCCACAGATCAGCCTCTCGAAGATAGCCAACAATCGCGCCGCCGTCAGCGCTCCGCACAAGAGCGAGCTGCTCTCGAACGCCAACCCATCGGCCCACATGCAGATCCGCATTGAGCTCCACCAGGTAGCCGGAAAACGGCGCTGTCACCTGCAACTCCGCGCGCTCCCTTTCGATACCCTTGAGCTTTGATATGAGCGCAATGCGGCTCGACGCGAGCACCTGTCGCTCGTCGCGATCGTCCTTGTCCGCTGACGTTCGCGCCAGCCGCAGCTCCAAGGACGTCAGGCGCGATTGCGTCACGCGCAGTTCGTTCTCAAGTTCAGGTGACGTGAGTTGCACCAGGACATCGCCTCGCCGCACCGCTTGGCCGCGCATGGCTACAATCGCGACGATTTGGGCGGCGCGTGGCGGAAACACTTTTGCGGTCTCGGCCGCGTCGAGTACCGCCGGCACGCGAATGCTCGTCGACCATGGCACGACGAAAGCCAGCAGCGCTGTGACAACGCAGACGCCGGTGCTTGCCGTGCGTCGCGACTTCAGAATGCTCTTGCGCATGCTCCACCATGTCGTGAGTTCTGCAAACACGGGCTTTGCCAGGAAGTAGCCGATCTCAAACAGGAACATGACGATGCCGAGCGCCTTGAAGAAATACGCGTAGACCATGAGCGCGATGCCCGTGAACATGATCACGCGATACGCCCAGATGGCCCAGGCATAAGCGACCAGCAAACGCACGCGAGGTGACGACAGATCAGGCTCGGGGGACAGTCGACCAAGCCCGAACAGCCACTCGCGCATGCGCCACACACCCAGATCGAACGCGCGGGACTGCAGGTTCTCGACACCAAGTAGATCACTGGCGATATAGTATCCGTCGAAACGCATGAACGGATTGAGATTGATGGCGATACTCATCGTCCAGCTCGTGCTCGCCAGCAGAAACGCCGTCTGGCGCAATGCGCCCTCCGGCAGAAAAACCCACAGAAACGTGGCCAGACACGCGATGGAGAGCTCAACGGCAACGCCCGCGATGTCGATGGCAAACCGGCGCCGCCAATCGGTGAGGCGCCACGCGTCCGTAACATCGGTGTAGAGCACCGGCGCCATCATCATGAACGCCACGCCCATAACCGGAACGCGGCACCCCTGCCGATGTGCGCTATAGGCATGCCCGAATTCGTGCAGAATCTTGACGACAAAGAGTGTCACCCCGAACTGGGCAACACCGCTCACCGTCATCAGCGCACGCGCATCGGAGAGAAAAACGTCCCACTGCCGCGACACAAAGATCAGTCCGATAAGGCCAACGATGAGCACCGCAAGATGTGTGCGCCGGTGAAACAACACAGACACCGCCGGCGCAGTGCGCGCCAGAAACGCCGCCGGAGCAAACAGCGGAATACGGAAGAACAGATAGTTGTGCACCAGCTGCATCACGGCGCCATGTCGGTTCGAGTCGTCGGCCGCCAGCCGCCGACGCCAGTCGTTCTCGTCGGCATCCTGCAGCAGATGGCTCCGACGCAGGAAGACCGACAACGCCTCGACGCTTGCTGCGTCGACGGGCTTCCTCAAGCGCTGCGACAGAGCCTGCGCGAGTGCCGGCACCGTCTGGTGCGTGCGCCACAGATCAAGCGCCGCGCGGGTGGCACCTTCGATCGCAATGAAGCGATGTCGAAGTGGATCATAGATCCGCCACGTCGCCTCACCATTCGGCCCGCGTGGGCCATCAGACAACACGAGATCTTCGCGCAACGGCGCGAGCGGCTTGTCCTTTGCCTCGGATGCTGACGGCGCCGTCATCACAGACCGATCCATTGCCGCGCGGCCGTCAGCGGTCGCCGCAGCAGATAGTAGGCCAGCGGCACGCGTCCGCCATACAGTTGCGCAGCCCCACGCAAGCCCAATCGCGGCGGCGCATCCTGATCGTCAAACCGCGCTGTCATGCGAAACGCGACAGGTCCACCATCTTGCGACTTGGCGTGGTAATCCGACGTCGTCACTGTGGCCGCGCGTGGCTGCAGTGGCGCCGAATCCAGAAAGATCTTGGCGCGCTTATCATCCCCAAGAATGATCGCGTCTCCGACGGCAACGCTGATGCGAATATCGACATCTTTCGGATCCGCAATTTCCATGATGCGCTCGCCTGTCGCTGCAGGCTTTCCGAGCAGATCCCGCTTGTCGCCAAACACGGCCAGCCCCGCGCGCTCGGCCTTCACGACCGTGCGACTGAGCATATCGTGCGCGTAGTCTCGCTCGGCGCTTTTCACCGTCAACTCGGCCTGAGCCACAACCAGATCATGGCGCGCACGCATATCCGAGACGGCTGCGAGCATGGTTTTTTTGACGCGCGAGTCAGCCACCTCGACTTCTCGCTCCGCCACTTCGAGACGGTTCCTCAGCATCGTACTTGAAAAGCGCACAAGCACATCACCCTTGGCCACCACACTGCTCGGCGCGACGGGAATGCTCTCGATGATGCCGTCCATCGGCGCCGTCACAACGAACGGCTCTCGCGCCACGATTTCCATGGGTGCAAGCGTCGTCAATGAAACGGGAAACACCGCGACCAGCACTGCGGCGATACCTGCAAGCGCGGTGCGCTTTCGATTGATGGTGAAGCGACCGGGCGAAGCGCCGTCGCTCACGTGCCAATGCCACGCGTGTGCGAAAACAAGCGCGAGGCGCTGCGCCAGAACGATGTCGTTTTTCTGCCAGGCATCATCCCGCAGCATCAGCACGCCCGCAAGCAGCGCTCCGTTGCGACCGATCAGCGGCATCCACAATGCATCCCGAAAGGGATACTCTTTTGATGTCGTCCCGGACGCCGTGCCGGATTCATCCTGCCACAGCTGCACCGGTCTGATGGCGCCTGCCACCCCATCCGGCACGAGCTTGGCCAACTGCAGCTCGAGCTCTTGCAGCAGCGGCGCATTGCGATCGACACGCTCGAGCGATGACGCCGCGACGATCTCGAGCCGGCGCGTCACGCCAGGAGCCGCGACGAAACATTGGCGCGCCCGCAACAAGGCCTGTATTTCATTGGCAATCAGCGTCTTCAGTTCATCCAGCGACGTCGTCGCGCGCGCCTCACCTTCAACACGCAAAAGACGCACCAGCGCCGTCTGATCCGAACCGGTTTTCTGCCCACCTGCAACTGTCGGCCCAGCGGTCGCCGCCTGGGGCGAAGGCGCGACGACTATCGGCTTAGCAGATGTGCTCGGCATGGCTCACTCTTTGGCCGGCTTGAAGGTTGCCGTGCCACTCATGCCCGGTAGTATGGCGCCGTCGGTGTTGGCGAAAACAGCGATGATCTTGATCGTCTGGCTGATTGGATCGACTGCGGGGCTCGTGCGCGCCACCGTGGCCGGCACGGCGCGACGCACCTCGTCGACATGGAACGAAAACGCAGTGCCGACAGCACTGCGCTGCAGCCAGTGCGACGGCACGATGAGTTCAAGTTCCAGCCGCTCGTGCGCAATCAGCGCGATGAACGGCTTGCCCGGTTGCGTCGCCTCGTGGACCTGTAGGTTGAGATCGAGCACGCGACCGCGAAACGGAGCAATCACCACACACTGATCGAGCTGACTGCGCAGGGCGTCGGCTTCGGCCCGCGCTTTCATAAGCCGCGCCTCAGACACCTCGAGATCATTCTTGCCGACGGATTGCGTGCGCACGAGCAAGCGGTTTTTGTCGACGGTCAGCTGCATTTCGAGCTGCTGCGCATCCGCCGCCGCCACCGTTGCAATCTGTCGACGGCAATCAAACTCGACCAGCTTATCGCCCGCTTCAAAGGCCTCGCCTTCTCGCGCGTGCACGGCTGACACGCGCACGGAAAGGTCGGTGGAAATCGATGCCTGCTGCACGGCACGCACAATGCCACGTACCGGGCTCTCGTTTGGCGATGGGCCTGCTGCAAGCCGCTGAGGCCCCGCCAACATGCTGAGCCCACACACGAGAAGCGAAGCGCCGAGACCCTCAGCGAAGCGCAAGGGATATTTTGCGATTGGCACCGAAGTCTCCTCTTTCGAACCACAGGCTTTTGATCTGGGTCGCGAGTTCGGCGACCGGCGCCGATGTCGAGACGTCGCTCGCGTAGGGGTCGAGGCCGACGCTCGCGAACACGTTCGCAAACGCCGACTGCATGCTCGAAAACGCGATATCGCGCTTCACCTCGGCGACGAGCGTGTTCAACTCCTCGCGAATGAGAGTCTGTTCGCTGATGCGATCTGCTGCGGCTTCGTTGCGCATCTGGCGCACCAACCGGCTCTGCACGTCGAGGAACTCGCGTGCCGTCTGCAGTTCACGCACCATATTGCCATAGCGGATGCGGCTCACATGCACCTGCGTCATGACAGCCATCGTCAGCGCCAGAGCACGAGCCGACAGCAGCTTATCCTGTCCATCAATCACGCCGCGCTTGGCTGGATACTGGAAGGTGCGCATGAGATTCCACGAGGTCTTGGCGCCCCAGGTCACCCATTCCTTGTGCAGCAGATAATGGTTGGTATCGGTGTTGGCGCCCGCATACAGCTGCAATCCTGGCAGCAGCTCAAGCAAGGCCGCCGTCGCTTCACGATCGTTGATGCGTTGTTGATAGGCGATGTCTCTGAGTTCGGCGCGGTTGAGGAGCGCCGCATAAATCATGTCCTGCGCATCGATCTCTATGACCGGTGCCGTCGCATCAAGACTGCCGCCGACGAGCCCGAAGTCGACCCCGGGACGCAGGTTCATCAAGGCAGCCAGCTGTGCCTTCGCGACGCTCAAATCATGCTGCAATTGCTGACCCGTGCGCTTGATCTCGATCAGTTCGCGTTCGTACGTCAGAGCGGTGATCGGCGATGTCTCCCGCTCCCGCGAGAGTTTGCGCGCGTTGGCCTGCGCGGTGCGAACGCGTGCCTCAAGGCCCTTCAACTTGTGGATCATGCGATCCGAACTGACGGCGCGCCAATAGGCCGTGCGTGTGTCTTCGATGATGCGATGCATCACCTTGCGCTTCGCCTCTTCCGCAATCAGCACCTTGTCGGCTGACTGGCGCGCGCGCACGTAGGACAAGCCGAAGTCGAGGATGTTCCAGCTGAATGTCAGATCTGAAACCGTGCGATTGCGATCCGTTGACGTCGAGACTGCCGGCGTCTCGATGCCGGTGGCAAGCCTGCGTTCGCCCGACGACAGATCATTGCTGCGCGAAGAATATCCCGAGTTCACAACCGCGTTCGGCAACAAGGCATAGTGCGCCAGACGCAATTCGGTCTGTCGCAACTGCGCCTGCATCATCTCGACGCGATGATCGAGATTGTATTTCACGGCGCGTGCCATCGCCTCATGCAGGCTGATGGCGCCGTGGGCGGCCTCCTGGTCAGCTGTTACGTTGGCAAGGTTTTTCTCGGTGATCACTTCCAGCTGCCCAAAGCTCCACGGCTCCGGCGCGATGGCGCATCCACTCAGTAAGACGGTCATCGCGAGCATCGACACGCCCGCTAACGCCTGCGCTACGGACCGTGATGGACCGCCGCTGTTGGGCTGCGCTGAGACCATTGATTGTGTCGTCATGATCACTTCGTCCCGGTGTAAACGCCGACGCCCTTGGGCGCTGGCTGACCATCACGCGTAGAGCGGCGTGGGGTCGCGGAATCCTTCAGGCCATCCGAGCGCGGTGTCTCCGGCGTCGGCCACTGCCAAGACCAAATCGACGGGGCTGGTTCAGCCGATGGTGCCTTTTGCGCGCCGGAGCGCCGTGTGCGCCGGGTCTCGTCACGAGCACGCTCTGCGTCCCGCTTGAGACGCGCGGCCTCGGCTTGACGCAGCATCGTGGCCTCTGCAGCGGCTTTCTTGCTCGCGTCGGCAAGGCGGCGCGCCTCAGCCACACGACGCTGCTCGGCTTCGAGCCGCAGGCGCTCGGCCTCGCGTCGGGCCTTCTCAAGCTCAGCCAGATAGCGGCCGCGATCAGAGACGGCGCTGCGGTTTGACCAATGGGCCCGGATCTGCGCGGCCAGCGTTGCCACGTCACCGTTCAGATCGAGGTCGGTACCCTGCAGATCGTAGCCGAGCGACACCATCACGTTCGAGCTCGCGCTCTGCAGTCCGCCGAGCGCGATGTCTTGCTGAATCTCCGCGATCAGTAAGTTCATTTCTTCGCGGATGAGTGTCTGCTCGCCAATAAGATCGCTGCTCTTTTCAGCAATCAGCAGTTTGACGAGTTGCGATTGCACATCGCGATACTCGCGCGCGGTTGCAAGTTGTTCTGCGGCGTTGCGCTGGCGCACGCGGCTGATCAACACCTGTGTCATGACAGTGGCCGTCACCGCCAGTGCGCGTTCGCGCAACACGTCGGCTTCCGCGTCTACCGCCGCACGGCGTGCAGGCAGCTGCACGACTTTCAGCAGGTTTCCAGCGACCGTAACACCAAGCCCCGTCCAATCATTGTGCAGCAGGAAGTGATCGTCGCTGAACGACCGCGTCGCGCTGATCCCGATCGACGGCATCAAATCGAGCAGGGCTGCGCGCGCCTCGTTGGCATTGATGCGCTGGCGATAGGCGACGTCGCGGATCTCCGGGCGATTGAACACCGCCTCCGCAAACAGGTCTTCCAAGCTGAGATGCCCGACAACGGGATCGGGTTGTTCGATCACATCGACGAGTTTCAGTGGCGTTCCAGGCGGCGCGTTGATGAGAGCTGCAAGTTGCGATTTGGCGAGCACAAGCTCGTGACGCAGGCGTTCTGCCGTTTGCAGAATCTGCACCAACTCGCGCTCGTAGGAGAGCGCTGTCATCGGCGTTTCAGCACCAGCCGCCTTCGCCGCACGCGTGTTTCGGATGGCGCGTTTTGCGCGCTCTTCCATGCGTGCAAACCGATGCGCAAGCCGCTCGGAGCTGACCGCGCGCCAGTAGGCGATGCGCGTATCTTCGACGATCCGTTGTGCAACTTTCCGCCGGTTCTCAAGGGCAATCAGCTGCCGATCAGAAGCTTGCTGCGCGCGCACATACGACAAGGCGAAGTCGAGAATGTTCCAGCTCAGCGTCGCATCGCCCGAGGTAAAGCCGCGATCGGTGGACACTGACGATGCCGGGACGTCCAAGCCCGTCGCAAGATCGAGACTGCCGGTCGAAATGTCATTGCTGCGATTGGAATATCCGGCCGTTGCCACCAGGCCTGGAAGCATCTGCGTTCCAGCGAGTCGCGCTTCAGCGCCCCGGAGCGCCGCGTCGTAGGTCTCTATTTGAGCATCCAGATTGTATTTGAGCGCACGTGCGACCGCTTCGTACACGGATATCGCGCCAGAGATCGGCTCATTGCCGCGCGTCACGCGATCAAGGTTGATCTGCGTCAGGCCCATCATATGCGAGTCATCGAAAGGAGACGGCACCACTGCGCACCCGCTCAAAGCGGCCACGAGTGGCAACCACAAGGGTCGCGACATGGCAAGTACCAGGGTTTTGCTTGGAGTGTGGAAAGCAGGTGCAGGCGGCGTACGCGCAACGACGCGATGAACATTGTTGTGAGTAGCCAGTGCAGAGTGCTGGCGTTCACCGAGTGCCAAAGCGCTAGTCCGATTCGACGAGGCTTACCCGTGGGCTGGCGACGAAGGACCCATGAAAAAAAAGCATGCAATTGGCAGCGGCAAGATCTCTGATGTGAATAGCACGCTTAGAAGTGGAAGTTGCTATGCAATGAGATGATACAATCAACAAGCTATTGGAAACGCGGCGTTAGTGAGATGCGCTCAGGGTGACGCACACGGCGGGAGTTGTCCCGCGGTTCTCCTGCACATCCACGGACATCACCATGGCACGCGACCTCGGCACCAACGTCGACACTGCTGGCGCTTTGAGCGCAGTAGATAAGAAGAGCGCGTCTGCGGCTGCAACTGTGCGTCTTGTTTATCGTCTGCTTGAGCCGCGCATGGTGTTCGATGCGGCGGTTATGGCGACACTCGCGGAAGCGCTTCAGTCTGAAACGCCGCCGTCGGACGCTGCAGCCGTGCTCGCCGCAACGCCAACAGCCGATCTGTTGGCGGCGCTCAAAGCGCCGATCGGCCAGATGGGCATCGTGTGCGTCATGCCGACCGTCGCTCCGGTCACTGACCCAAAAGTCACGTCAGCAGACATCCTTCCCGGCCCTTCGACGAATGACATCGCGCGTGGTCGGGTGTGCGTCATGCCGACCGTCACTCCGGTCTCTGACCCGCCTGTCGCGCCGACGGATGATGGTGCGGACCATCCGACGACGGATGTCGTCCGCGTTGATGTCTGTATCACGCAGACCGTTGCGGCTGATGTCAGCCCAGGCACCAAATCGATCGTATTCGTCGACCCGCGCGTCGTGGATAGCGAAGCGATCATTCGTACGATCGCCCCCGGCACAGAAATCGTGATGCTCAACGCTGAGACGGATGGTCTCGATCAGATCGCGGCCTATCTCGCCGGCCACGACCACGACATTGCCAGTATTCATATCCTCTCCCACGGCGCGTCAGGTGAGCTCCAGCTCGGTGGCGCACGGATAACCGGCGACACCTTGCTTGCGCATCAGGCGGACCTTGCGGCGATCGGCCGTGCGCTCAAACCGGGCGGCGACATTCTCATTTACGGTTGCGACGTTGCGGCGGGTGCAACAGGGCAGCAATTCGTCGGCGACATTGCTCGCATGACGGGCGATGACGTCGCTGCATCCAGCGACGCAACAGGCGCGTCGGCGCTTGGCGGGAACTGGGTGCTTGAGACCAAGAGCGGCACGATTGAGACCGAGACGATTGCGGCAAGTGATTGGGCTCATGTGCTGGCTGTAACTGCAAACAATGACACAGCAGCGATCACTGCCACGATCCCGCCGGCGGCAAATCCAACAGTCTCAGGCAACGTCGTCACCAACGACACAACGACGGGCACCACCAAAACCGTCACACAAGTGCACGGCTTCGACACAAAAGTGGGTCAATCACTGACGACGGCCTACGGCTCCATCGTCATGAACGCCAACGGCACGTACACATACACCGCCGACAACTCGAACTCGACCGTCCGCGGATTGTCCGGAACGCAATCGATCACCGACATCATCGGCTACACTGTTAAGGACAGCACTGGCGCAATCGACTATGCATATCTCACGGTCACTGTAACGGGCGTGAGCGAAACCCCAATCGCCTTCGATAACTACAATACTGTCACTGCTGTCGGCACCCCGTCGGCCTCCGGCAATATTCTGACAGACAGCGACGGCGTGGGCATCGACACCATCGACCGTCCAGTCTCGCAGTTCGTGTGGGAAACGCTCTATGCCAACGGCGCCAACGTGGCCGGCACGAAGACGGTCGACGGCGTCACTGTCACCATCACGACCAGCGCAATGGCCGCTGCCGATGGCACAAACTCGCGCACGGTCAGCACGGGCACTCAGGGTGGCCACACCGGCTATTTCAACTGGGCCCTTGATCCCGCCAAAAACCCCTATGTGGCGCCGACCACGACCTTCGCGTTCAGCCAACCTGTCATCAATCTCGAATTCTCGTTGAACGACCTCGACATTGCCGGAGCACCAACCGGCACGCCGGCGACAACGAACTGGCAGGATAAGGTCATCATTACAGGCACGCGCACGGTCGGCGGTATTGTCATTCCCGTTACGTTTACCGCGCAGATGTCGGGTCGATTGGTACAAGTCGGCGCCAATGGCTTCGAAGGCCTTGGCGAGACGGGCTACATCAACGTCAATGCCGCCGACACCGACGGCAACGTCCACCTGATCTTTGACTCGCCCGTCGACAACGTCGTGATCACATTCACGGACGGCTCTCTTGCTGCAACAGGCACCGGCGCAAACCCTGCCAACCACGTCATCGGCATGACCGATATGTCGTGGCAGAATCCAAACACACCGTTCGTGGTCACCGTGAACAGCACCACCATCGCCGCGACTGGGACGACAAGTGTCGTTGGCACGTACGGCACGCTCGTCATCGCATCGAGCGGCAGCTACACCTACACGGTCGATAACAACAATCCGGCTGTCAAAGCGCTGCCGGCTGGCGCAACTCTCACCGAAAACTTCAACTACGGCATCAAGGATCTCGCAGGCCTGACGACGAGCGCGGTGTTGCACATCACCGTGAATGGCATCAACGATGCGCCGGCTGGAGCTGACAACACGGTCACGGTTGTCGAGGACACGCCTTACACGTTCTCCGCGGCAAGCTTCGGCTTCTCCGACACGGTCGACTCGCCGGCCGACTCGTTGGAATCGGTCGTCATCACGACGCTGCCGTCTGCCGCTGACGGCGTGATTAAACTCAACGGTTCAGCAATCGTCGCAGGCCAGGACATCGCAGTCGCCGACCTCGCGAACCTCACGTTCACGCCTGCCAGCAACAAGACCGGCAGCGGCATTGGCCAGTTCACCTTCCAGGTGCGCGATACGGGCGGTATCGCAGACGGCGGTGTTGATCTCGACCCGATCGCAAACATATTCAAGTTCAATGTCACGGCGCTCAACGACGCGCCAGTAACAGCTGGCCCCGCTAGCCAGACCGTCAACGAAGACACCCAACTCGTCTTCTCGACTGCCAATGGCAACGCGCTGACGATCAGCGATGTCGATGCCGGCACGACGGGTCTTGAAACAGTGACGCTGTCTGTCACCAACGGCACCCTCATCCTCGGCTCGACGGCGAGCCTCACGGGCCTCACCGGTAACGGTAGTGGCAGCGTTACGTTCACCGGCACAGTCGCACAGGTGAACGCGGCCATCGCCGGCGTGAAATACCAAGGCAACTTGAACTTTAATGGTTCAGATACGCTCTCGATCTCCGTCGCGGACGACGGCAAGGATCTCGGCGTCGCGACATCGAACGGCGTGCAGGCGGCCGCGATAAAGACAGTCGCGATCACTGTTTCAGCTGTGAACGATGCTCCGTTTGCGACCAACGATATCGGCTCGACCTATGAAGACTCGGCTGTCACGTTCACGGCGGCCACGCTGCTCGCCAATGATACGGACGTCGACGCGGGTGATACGAAGTCGATTGTCTCCGTGCAGAGTGCGACGAATGGCTCTGTCACGCTCGTCAGCGGTAATCCTGTGTTCACGCCGTCCGCAAACTTCGTCGGTACCGCAAGCTTTACCTACACAATGAAGGACGCCGCAGGTCTCACATCCACCGCGACCGTCACGATCACCGTCAATCCCGTGAACGACGCACCCATTGGTGCTGATGCGACCCGCACTACGGACGAAGACACGCCGTACACGTTCGCTGCCGCCGATTTCGCTATGCCCGATCCTTCCGACACACCAGCCAACAGCCTGCAGGCGATCGTTGTCGCGACGTTGCCGTCATCGGCCGACGGCGTGCTCAAGTTCGATGGCGTTGCCGTCAATCTCGGCGACGTCATCCCGGCAGGATCGCTCGGACGGCTGACATTCACCCCTGCGGCCGACAAGAACGGCACGGGTCTCGGCGCGTTCACGTTCCGCGTCCAAGACAACGGTGGCACCGCCAATGGTGGCGTCGACACAGCGGCAGCTGCGAACACGTTCAAGTTCAACGTCTCCGCCATTGCCGACGTCGTACCTGACGTCATCGCAGTTCTCGAAGATACCCCGATCACGTTCAATGTCCTCACGGGCTCCGCGGGCGCTGACACCTTCGAAGGTGCGCCGCAGGTCACCAGTGTCACGCAACCTGTGGGCGGCGCTGTCACATTCGCAGCCGACGGCACCATGACGTTTACGCCGAACGGCAACTTCAACGGCACCACCACCTTCAACTACACCGTCACATCTGGCGACGTCACCGAGACGACGACGGTCACGCTCAACGTCGCGCCGATCGACGACGCGCCGGTTTCGACTGTTCCGGCGGCTCAGACCGTTGCTGAAGACACGCAACTTGTATTCTCGAGTGGCAACGGCAATCTCATCGTGATCAGCGACGTTGATGCCGGCGCGGCTGGCGTCGAAACCGTTACGCTGTCGGTTGCGCACGGCACCCTCATCCTGGGCTCAACAGCCGGTATCACGGGTCTTACCGGCAACGGCACGGGCACCGTCTCGTTCACCGGCGCGATTGCACAGGTCAACGCTGCGATTGCGGGCCTGAAATATCAGGGCGGTCTCAACTACAACGGCGGCGATACGCTGACGATCGCCATCACGGACGATGGCAAGGACAACGGCACCACCACGTCAAACGGCGCGCAATCCGCGGCCATCAAGACCGTCACGATCAACGTCACGCCGGTGAACGATCCGCCGTTTGCCAATACCGACCCGGTTGCCGTGACTGAAGACACGCCGATTACGATCCCCGCGTCGACGTTGCTCGCCAACGACACAGATCTCGACGGCGACACACTGACGATCACGTCGGTGCAAGGTGCAACGAACGGCACTGTTGCACTCGTCAACGGCAGTCCGGTGTTCACGCCGAATGGCAACTATTTTGGCCCGGCAAGCTTCACCTACACCATCACCGACGGCACCAGCACATCGACGGCGACGGTCAACCTGACCATCGCACCGGTCAACGACGCGCCTGTTGCGCTCAATGACGGCTACGCCACCGGCGAGAAAACAACGCTCGTCGTCCCGCTCGCAACCAGCCTGCTGAATAACGATACGGATGTCGACACCACGCATGCATCGCTGATTGTTTCGCAGATCAACGGCAGTGCGCTGGTGCCAGGCGCGCCGATCATGCTGCCAACAGGCGCGATCCTGACGCAAAACGCGGACGGCACGTTCTCGTACAATCCAAATGGTGCTTTCAACACGCTGGTCGCGGGTCAAACAACGACTGATCAGTTCACATACCAGGTCAGTGATGGCCAGGGCGGTCTGGCGACGGCCACGGCGACGATCACCATCACAGGCGTCAACGACGGTCCGCTGGCAATTGCCGATACCAACTCGACCAGTCCGCGCGTCGTGCTCACGACGACAGCTGCACAAGGGGTGCTCACCAACGATACGGATCTTGATACGCCGCACGCGTCACTCGTCGTCTCCGCTGTCGGCGGCAGCGGCGCAGCCGTAGGCCTGCCGGTTGCAGGCTCAAACGGCGGCATGTTCACAGTTAATGCCAACGGTTCCTACAGCTTCGATCCCGGTACAGCCTTTGACACTCAGCCAGCGGGTTCGTCGGCGACAACAAGCATCACGTACACGGTCAGCGACGGTCAGGGCGGCATCTCGACCACGACTCTGACGATCTCGGTGCCTTACCAGAACTTGCCGCCGTACGTGGCCGTAGCGCCGCTGGCGCAAACATCACAGGACGGCAATGCCGTCTCAATCCCGCTCAGCGGCCTCTTCTCCGATCCAAACCCACAGGATCAGGGCAATCTCACCATCACGGCGACTGGTTTGCCGCCTGGCCTGTCTGTGAACGCCGCAGGCGTCATCGTCGGCACACTGACGTCTGACGCCTCGCAGCACGCGGGCCCTTACGTCGTTACCGTGACGGCGAAAGATCCGTCAGGTAGCCAGATCTCCACCACCTTCAACTTCTCAGTCGGCAACCCCGCACCAACGGCGACATCCGACATCAACACCGTCGGCGAGCACGCAACAACGACGGGCAAAGTCACAGCAAATGACGTCGACGGTGGCGCCGATGACGATGTACTGACAGTCACCCAGATCAACGGCGCGGCGTACACGCCGGGCAGCGTTGTCACGCTGTCCTCGGGCGCGCAACTCGTCATGGCAGCTGACGGTTCGTATAGTTATGATCCGCATAGTGCCTTTAACGGTTTGGCACTCGGCGCCGCTGCCACTGACAGCTTCACCTATCAGGTCAGCGACGGCCAAGGCGGCTTTGCGACGGCGACAGCGGTCATCACGATCAACGGCCAGAACGACACACCGGTCGTTGTTGATCCCGCAAACCCTGGGATACCTCCGGCGAATCCGAATACCATCATCCCGGCGCAGGCCGGACAGGATGGCACGGGCATCACGCCGCTGGCTGTGAAGAGTTTCTTCAAGGACCCCGACAACGGTGACACGCTGACCCTCTCGGTCACGGGCGCGCTGCCTGCTGGCATGACCTTCAACGCAACGACCGGCACGTTCTCGGGCACGCCATCGGCGACGGCATCGCAGGGCGGACCTGCGAATAACGGCGTGTACGCCGTTCTCGTCAACGCTGATGATGGCCACGGCGGTGTGGTCTCAACCACCGTCACCTTCACGATCTCGAATCCGGCGCCCATCGCCGTCAACGACACGAACACCGTCAACGAGCATGAGACCACAGCAGGCGACGTCGTCGCCAACGATCACGATGGTGGCGGTGATGGCGACGCACTCACCGTGACGGCGGTCAACGGTCAGACGCTCGTTCCGGGCGCAACAATCACGTTGCCTTCCGGCGCGCATCTCGTCATGCAGGCCAACGGCATTTACAGCTACGATCCCGCTGGCGCATTTGCGTCGCTTCAAGCCAATCAGACCGCAACTGAAACGTTCACATACATCGTCTCCGACGGCCAGGGCGGAACGTCGCTGGCAACGGCAACGATCGTCATACAGGGCCAGGACGACGCGCCTCTTGCCACCGCGGACACCAACGTCACGAGACCGCAGGTCGCCATCTCAGTCGACGCCGCGCACGGCGTGTTGAGCAACGACACCGATGTCGAACACGACGCGTTGTCAGTCACGAACGTCACCAATGACACGACGTCCGTTGCACCAGGCGGTTCGATCGTTGGCACAAATGGCGGCACGTTCGTCATCGCAGCAGATGGTTCGTACACCTTTGATCCCGGTACAGCCTTCGACAACTTGGCGCCTGGCGCCAGTGGTCAGACGTCGGTCACCTACAGCATCAGCGACGGACATGGCGGCACATCGTCGACGACGCTGACGATCACGGTCCCATTCACCAACCTGCCGCCCGTCGTGCAGCAGCCGATCTCGACGCAGAACGCGACGGACGGCAGCCCCGTCTCGATCCCTCTTGGCGGCGTGTTTGGCGATCCGAACCCTGGCGACGTCGTCACAATCGAGGCAACGGGTTTGCCGCCTGGCTTGATGTACAATCCGCTTACGGGCGCAATCGAGGGCACGCTCACGCCTGATGCCTCGCAGCATGGCGGCACACCATACACGGTGACGCTCACCGCCACAGATCCGTCAGGCAGTATGGTGACGTCGACGTTCACGTTCAACGTCTCGAACCCGGCGCCGATTGCCGGCAATGACATCAACACCGTTGCCGAGCACGACGCGATCACTGGCGCGACGGCAATCACCAACGATCACGATGGCGCTCTCGATACCGATACGCTGACTGTTTCGCTGATCAACGGGCAAGCTTACACAACAGGCGGCACCATCACGCTGCCGTCAGGCGCACTGCTGGTGATGAACGCCAATGGCACCTATAGTTACGATCCGAACGGCACGTTCAATGGCCTCTCGGTTGGTCAGTCGTCGGTAGATGCGTTCACTTATCAAGTCAGCGACGGCCAGGGCGGTGTTGCAGACGCGACTGTGACGATCACGATCACCGGCCAGAACGAAGCGCCTGTCATCGTCGACCCCTTGAACCCAGGAACACCGCTCGACCCCGATCACGTCGTTCCGGCTCAAACGGGCCAGGACGGCACAGCGATCGTGTCGCTGAACGTGACACCGTTCTTCGCTGACGCCGACACGGCCGACTCACTGACACTCTCGGTGCCATCAACAGAACTGCCGCCAGGCATCACTTTCGATTCCGCGACCGGCACGTTCTCGGGCACACCGACGTCGGTTGCTTCACAGGGTGGCAACGCAGGCCCAGGCGTCTACGACGTCACAGTCACGGCCAATGACGGCCATGGCGGCACGGTCACAACCGTTGTGCGCTTTACGATCACCAACCCGGCACCAGCCGCAATCGACGACAGCAACAGCGTCGCCGAACACGGCACGATCACGGGTGCACTCAGCATCCTTGGCAATGACCACGATGGCGGCACCGATGGCGATCCGCTGTCGGTCAGCCAGGTCAACGGCGTCGCCGTGACATCGGGCGCAACCATCGTGCTGCCGTCAGGCGCGCTGCTGGTCATGAGCACGAACGGCACCTACGACTACAATCCGAACGGGGCGTTCGCGCATCTGCAGGTCGGCCAGAGCGTCACCGACAGCTTCGTCTATCAGGTCAGCGACGGCCAGGGCGGCTTCGGCACGGCGCGCGTGACGATCATCGTGACAGGTGAGAACGACGCGCCGACAGCCAATGGCGACACCAACGCCGGTGTCGCTGGCGGCACTATTGCCGTTGTCGCCCCGCTCGGGGTGCTGTCCAATGACACGGATCCGGAGCACGATCTCCTGGCCGTTACCGGCATCACCAACGGCACAACAACCGTCGCACCGGGCGCTGCAATTACCGGCACCGCCGGTGGCACTTTTGTCATCAACGCCGACGGGTCATACACCTTCGACACCGGCCACGCCTTCGATGGCTTGCAGCCCGGCACGCAGGCATCCACCAGCGTCACCTACACGATCTCTGACGGCCACGGTGGCACATCCCTCACCACACTGACCATTACGGTGCCGTTCTCTGATCTGCCGCCGGTGGTGAACCAGCCGGTTCAAGGGCAGTCGTCGACGGACGGCAGTCCGATCAACATCGACGTGACCAACGTCTTCAAGGACCCGAACCCGGGTGATGTCCTCACGATCGTAGCCTCGGGCCTGCCGCCAGGACTGTCGCTGGTCAACGGCCATATCGTCGGCACGTTGGCTCCGGATGCATCGCAGACCGGCCCTTATGTCGTCACGCTGAAGGCAACAGACCCGACTGGTCATGTCGTCACGTCGACATTCAATTTCAACGTCGACAATCCAACGCCGACCGCCGGCAACGACGTCAACACAGTCACGGAACACGGCACGATCACTGGCGCGACTGTCATCAGCAACGACCACGACGGCGGCACCGATAGCGATCTGCTGACGGTAACGCTGATCAACGGCGCGACCTTCACGCCGGGCAGCACCATAACGCTCGCCTCCGGCGCAACGCTGGTGATGCAGTCCGACGGCACCTACGCTTACAATCCAACCGGCGCCTTCAACGGCCTGGCGCTCGGCGAGTCGGCGGCTGACAGCTTCACCTACCAGATCAGCGACGGTCAGGGCGGCACATCAACGGCAACCGTCGCCATCACCATCAACGGCGAGAACGACACGCCGGTCGTGCTCGATCCTGCACACCCGGGCGACCCCGTCGCACCCGGGACGCAAGTCATACCGACACAACCCGCACGCGATGGCAGCCCAATCACACCGCTCAACGTCACGAGCGTCTTCGGCGATCCTGACAAAACAGACACGCTGACGCTTTCGGTCAACCCGACTGAGCTGCCACCGGGCATCACGTTCGACCCCAACACGGGCACGTTCTCTGGCACCGTTGATCCGTCGGCGTCGCAAGGTGGTCCGTCGAACAACGGCACATACCCCATCGTCGTCACTGCCAGCGATGGTCACGGCGGCACGATCTCGACTGTCGTCGTATTCACGATCGGCAACCCGGCGCCCGTTGCCGCAGCTGACACGAACAGCGTCACTGAACACGGCACCATCACCGGCGCCGTCAGTCTTCTCGGTAACGATCACGACGGCGGCAGCGATACTGATCCGCTACACGTCTCGCAGGTCAACGGCGTTGCCCTTATCCCCGGAGCAATCATCACGCTGCCCTCCGGCGCGCTGCTGGTGATGAATGCCAACGGCACATACGACTACAACCCAAACGGCACGTTCAACGGCCTCAGCCAGACCGAGACCGCAACGGACACGTTCTCATACCAAGTCAGCGACGGCCAAGGCGGCTTCGACACCGCGACGGGTGTGATCACCATCATAGGGGAGAACGACACGCCGATCGTGATTGATCCGATCACGGGCTTGCAGCCAACGGATCCGGTGCACGTTGTTCCCGCACAGTCGGGTTACGATGGTAGCCCGATCACGCCGCTCAACGTCACCAGCTTCTTCAAGGACCCCGACACCAGCGATACAATCACGCTCTCGGTATCTTCCCTGCCGCCGGGCATCACCTTCGATCCAGCCACCGGCACGTTCTCCGGAACACCGACGGCTGCTGCCTCGCAGGGCGGACCCAATGGCGACGGCACCTACGCCGTCACTGTCACGGCCACCGACAGCCACGGCGCGACAGTCACCACCATCGTCACGTTCTCGATCGGCAACGCCACGCCGACCGCGACCAGCGACGTCGCAGCCGTCCAGGAACACGGCACGACAACAGGTTCCGTGCTGACGAATGATCGCGACGGCGGTGGCGACACCGATCCGCTCAAGGTGACGCAGGTAAATGGCCAGCCAAATGCTGTCGGCCATCCGATCACACTGCCATCTGGCGCGATCCTGACGCTCAATGCCGACGGCACTTATATCTACAACCCGAATGGCGTGTTCGTATCTCTCGCTGTCGGAGAGCCCGGCACCGATACGTTCAGCTATCAGATCAGCGACGGCCAAGGCGGGTTCGCAACGGCCACAGTCACGATCACCGTCGTCGGTGAGAACGACACACCCGTCATCGTCGATCCCACGCATCCCGGCCAACCCGTGTCCGATCCGAACCACGTCGTCGCGCCGGTGACCGGCCTAGACGGCACGCCGATCGCGCCGCTCTCAGTCGCAGACGTTTTCCGCGATCCCGACGGCAGCGATACACTGACCTTGAGTGTCGATCCCACGACACTGCCGCCTGGCATCGCCTTTGATCCTGTTACGGGCACCTTCACGGGCGTCCCGGCCAGCACCGCCTCTGTCGGCGGACCGAACGGCGACGGCGTCTACGTGGTGACGGTCGCGGCCAGCGATGGTCATGGCGGCACCGTCGCGACGCTCGTCACCTTCACCTTCACCAACGTGCCGCCCGGTGCAACCGACGACCACACCTTCACGCAACCGGGCGATCCGGTGGTCATCTCTGTGCTCGCGAACGACCGTGACGGCGGGCAGGACGGTGATCCTCTGACGGTGATCTCAGCCACGCCGAGCACTGGCACTGTCACGATCAATCCGGACGGCACGCTCACGTTCATACCGACGCCGGGCTACGTTGGTCTCGCAACGATCACTTACACGATCAGCGACGGCCAAGGCGGAACATCGACGGCGACCGCCTTCGTACTTGTGACGCCAAACATCCATCCGACGGCACCATCGGTGGACGTGCCGCCGTCCATTGAAGCTGGCTTGCCAGCCAACACGGGCATCACAGCTGAAGGCGCTGTGCTCTCGACCGTGCACGGGGTTGAGCCACTCAGCGCGCTTCCGCCCGGCAACGGTGGCCTCAAAACGTCGGGGATCGTCGTCGCAGCGGCCAACGGCATCAGCCCGCTCGGCTCCAGCACGTCCGCTCTCGATCCGCGTGTACTCAATCCTGTCTGGCGTCTGCAGCAAATGATCGGCACGGAATACGGTCGCTCGCAGGACACGTGGAACCCGGAAGGGCTCACCGGCTTCTCGCTGCGCTACACGTTTGCGACCGACGTCGACCAGGGCAAAGCGCAGATCGTGCTCGACAGCATGGTTCGCGATCGCACTCTGATCGTGAACCTGTCCAGCACAGCGCTGCCCGATCATGCCAGTGTGGTTGAATACAAGGTCGTGCAGGCCAACGGCAAACCTTTGCCGGCTTGGTTGGATCGCGCCGGCCCGAGTGTTCTCATAGGCGAGCGTCCTGTCGACGTCGAAGCCATCCGTTTGAGGATCATCGCGCTGCTCTCGGACGGCACCACGGTTGAGCGTGACGTGGAGATCCAGACTGTCTCGGGCGAGATCAAGCCGTACACAGCCAAGCACGTCGCCGTCGTACCGCTGTTCAGCGATCAATTGCGCACGCAAACAGAGCAAGACGGCAGCGACATCGAGAGCCTCTTGAAAGCACTCGCGCGCTGAACCTCGGCACGCCACGCTCGCAACGGACGTGGCGTGTTTATCGACAGGAAAGTGTCTGGATATCTCCTTCTACAGATGCCCCATGAACGAAACTAGATGCTGTGCTACCCACCGCACGTCGCGTTGAGTCGTGCCGACAGTCGTGTTGCGGCGCGTGTACCGGACGTCAGAAACAGACAGCTGCGAGCGCCGTATGCGGGCCTAATTCCGTATGCGCTTCGCTGGCGCACGCCGCACGGAATCCAGTCATGCCCATCGCCTTCGCCCAGTCCTTCGCCTTCGCCCAGTCCTTCGCTTGCGCCCAGTCCTTTGCGCGCCGCGCCACGTTTTGCCTTGCCATGACTGTGGTGAGTGCATCGACCGCATCTGCACAAACGTTGAATTGGGACTGGGGTGGCGAGAAAAAGGTGGACGGCTCTGGCCGCGAACTTGTGCGCATGGCCGCTGCAAGAAAGCCGGGCGAGATCATCGTCAGTTTCAGCGATCGCAAGCTTTATTTCGTGACGGCCATCGGCGAAGCGCTGAGTTATCCGATCGCGGTGCCTCGCGAGCAGAGTCGCTGGCAGGGCGCAATCGCGGTGACAGCGAAGCGTGAGAATCCGTCGTGGACCCCGACGCCATCTATGCGCACGGAGAATTCAAAACTCCCCTCGTGGGTCCCAGGTGGCCACCCCATGAACCCGCTCGGCATTCGCGCCCTCTACCTTGGCTCGAGCACCTATCGCATTCACGGCACCGATGCGCCCTGGACCATCGGTTCAGCCGTTTCGAAGGGCTGTGTGCGCATGTACAATCAGGATGTGCTCGATCTTTATCCGCGTGTGAACGTAGGCGCTTCGGTGCTTGTGACGTGGGACAAGTTTACGACCTCGAGCACGCCTGACGCGAAAGTGGCATCCGAAGCTGACGACGCCGAAAAGAAGCTTGCCCGCAAGTCCCCAGTCGCAGCCACCGACACACGTGCGTCCGTCAAGACCGGCTCGCTGCGCCAGAAAGCCGGCCAGGACACGACGAAGCCATCCGCGCCGACTCCCGCTGATCGCACGGAAGCCGCAGCGCCCAAGCCCCGCGCAACCACCAAGCCCGCGCCGAAGACGCCGAAAAAAGACTCAGAAGCAAACGATCCACTCTGGATCTGATCGACGTGTCTTCTGCATCGACCACCGGCCTACGGAGCCAGCGCGACAACGTTCGATCTGATGGATCAGCATTGCTTCTCGTGGCGTTACAGCCCGATCTCGCGCAGGTACTTCTGCACGCCGGGATGGATGTGGCTCGGCGACGGTGCGGTGGCCTTGGTGCTTTGCGGCGTTGTCTCGCGCGCCTGGGCAAGCCGCTGCACCAACGCGGCATGACCCGCGTGCAAAGCCTTCGCGAGGCGATAGGCAACATCATCGGGCAGGTCCGGGTGGGTTAGAATATAGCTCCACGAGCCCACGGAATTGACAGCGTCTTTTTGGCCCTGGTACGTGCCAGCCGGAACCGTGATGGGCTTGAGGAAGTTGTGCTTGGCGCTGACTTGCGCGACTTCGTCAGGCGTCAGACCGATGAAGCGGCCGCCGGACTTCATGACAGCCGTGAATCCGGGCCAGCCAATGCCACCGCCCCACAAGGCCGCAACGCGCCCGTCGGCCACCATGTCCGGCCCGTCGCCGGCCTTGTCGAGATAATGCGGGATGAAGTCCTTCTCGCGGTCGAGGCCAAGGCCATCGGTGACGTAGCGGCCGAGCAACGTCAGGCCGGAGGCCTGCGTGCCCCAGGCAATCGGCTTGCCAACGAGATCGCGCAATGACTTCGCGGGGCTATCGCCTTTGACGACGAACATGCCGGGGTTGGAGTAGATGGCCCCAATCACCAGGAGCTTGGCCGGCTGTCGCCCGATGCCCGCGAACGCCTCATAGGCAGGCTCGCCGGCGACCAAGGCGATGTCGATCTTGCGCTGTTCGAGCAGCGTAATGTTTCAACGCTGCCCTTTGTGTTGCGGGTTTCGACCTGCAGCGTCGCATCCGTCGTATTGATGACGGCCGCGGCGTTATCACCGAACAACGGAAAACCACCACCAGGTGTCGCCGTGGCAAACAATACGGGCGTCTTTTGCACTTGGGCATGTCCTTCTGTTGTCGTCGCCATCAGCGCGGCAGCGAGCGCCACATAGAGCAATCTCATCAGCGTTGTCCTCGATGGTGACGCGCCTGCATTGCGCGAAACGGTATTGATCTCGCCGGCGACCTTGCTACCAGCAAGACGTCCCCGGATCGCACGTGCGAGTGGTTGCCATGAAAGCCTGCCCGCCTCCCGACAGTTCGCCACGGGTGCCAACGCGTCTGACGCTGCCCGAAAGCAGCTGTGACACGCATGCTCACATTTTCGGGCCTGCCGAAAAGTATCCGTGGAACCCGGCGCGCGGATACACGCCGCCGGACGCGCTGCCGGAGGCCTATGAGCGCTTGCATCGAACACTTGGCGTCAGCCGTGGTGTGCTGACACAGCCCAGCGTCTATGGAACCGACAACCGTTGCATGCTCGACTACGTGGCGCGCCATCCCAGCCACATGCGCGCGGTCGTCGCCATTGGTCCCGACGCAGATGACACGACGATCGCGGCCATGCATGCGCAAGGCGCGCGCGGCATGCGCGTCAACATTGCCGATCCCGGCGGCAATCCGTTCGCGTCCTTTGCCGAGTTGCGCCGCTTCGCAGATCGGCTGAAGGCCTTCGGCTGGCACATCGAACTTTTGTTGCACGTCCATGAGATGGACGACGTGATCGATGACATCCGCCGCCTGCCCGTTGATTTCAGCGTCGGGCACCTGGGCTACATGCCCGCGCGTCTGGGCGTCGATCATCCCAAGTATCAAGCATTCCTCGACCTGGTCGACGACGGCAAATGCTGGGTGAAGTTGACGGCGCCCTATCGCACCACGGCGCATCAGACCGCGCCTTATGCTGACGTGACGCCGTTCGCCCGCGCGCTGGTTGCGCGGCGGCCAGATCGCATCCTCTGGGGCACCGATTGGCCGCATCCCATCTGCCCCGTCGCCATGCCAAATGACGGCGACCTGACCGATCATCTGGCCGATTGGATCCCCGACGAGCACACGCGCCGCGCGGTGCTTGTCGACAATCCAGCGCGCCTCTATGGCTTTTGATGGCTTTGGCTGCGGCATTCGCTTGGCTCCACCGGGTTATCGGGTGAACGCGAAACTGCACCCTCTCCCCGTACTTCACGGGGAGAGGGCCGGGGTGAGGGGCGGCCGCTTGCTCGGATGGAGATTGCTCCGCTGGCATACAATCGACAATCTGCCAGCTGTTCGATCTCCGTCTGTGCGGATGCCGTCCCTCACCCTAACCCTCTCCCGTGAAGAACGGGGAGAGTGAACGTCACCCGATTGCCCTGGTTGGCTCCAGCAATTCTCAATGTGATGCCTATGTTGGTGTCTGACCGAGGTCAGACACCACAATGAAGCGCAGTCGGCCACATTGAGAACCGCTGGCTTGGCTCAATCGACTTTGATCTTGAGCTCATTGATCAAGTTGCCCCACCTGACGCGTTCAGCCGCGACGAAAGCCGCAAACTCCGTCGCGCCAAGACCCACCGGCTCTGAGACCAGCGTCGACAGGCGCTGCTTCAGGACAGGATCCTGGCAGATCTGTTTCACCCCGGCTTCGATCGCCGTGCAGATCTCCTTAGCCCGAAGTTCCCCGGCTCAAAAAGCGAACGCGCACTGCTTTGCTTAAGCGCATCAAACGGTTCCGCGAATTCAGGCGTCTGCAATTGTACCCATGGAGTGCGTCAGTCCGACTCATGTGTGTCTGGCGCAAATCATGATCAA